>DASYXW010000072.1:0-144930 GCA_035934405.1 Terriglobia bacterium | reverse complement strand
AACGCATACGACCCTCGCCCCCTTTGGGGGAGAGGGTGTCCCGGCTTGTCGGGACGGGTGAGGGGGTCGCTCCAATCCAAAATCCAAAATCTAAAATCCAAAATCCCTCGCCAGTCGTAGATCGAGAGCACGGCCTCTCCCGCGAACTCACCTCCCGCCAGCTCGCCATGATTGCCCTGGGCGGCGCCATCGGCACCGGACTCTTCCTCGGCAGCTCGCTGGCCGTCCGCCAGGCGGGGCCGGGCGTCATCGTCACCTACCTGCTCGGCGCCCTGATCGCTCTCTTGCTGATAGGCGCGCTCTCGGAAATGGCCGTGGCCCACCCCACGGCGGGCTCGTTCGGCGTCTACGCTGAGCTTTACGTCTCGCGCTGGGCCGGATTCGTGGTGCGCTACACTTACTGGGCGGTGCAGAGCATCGCCATCGGCGGCGAGGCTACAGCCGTAGCCATCTACTGCCGGTGGTGGTTTCCGCGCACTCCTGCCTGGCTCTGGATCGTGCTGTTTTCAGCGCTGCTCATCTACGTCAACGCCCGCACCGTGGGCAGCTTCGGCGAGTTCGAATACTGGTTCTCGATGATCAAGGTCGTCGCCATCGTCCTCTTCATCGTATTCGGGGCGCTGGTGCTGGGCGGGTTCGCCGGACCTTCACCCACGTTGGGGCTCCGTAACTACACCGCGCACGAAGGTTTCTTTCCGCGAGGTCTTACCGGCGCGTGGATGGCCATCGTCTTCGTTATTTACGGCTACATCGGCACCGAAGTGATTGCGGTCGCGGCGGGCGAAGCGCGTGACCCCAACCGCGCCGTCCCGCGCGCCATGCGCTCCATGGTGGGCCGCCTGATCGTCTTTTATGTCGGCGCGATTGCGGTGTTGGTCGGCATCGTGCCCTGGAACCAGATTCAACCCGGCGCCGGCATCACCGCCAGTCCCTTTGTCAAAGTGTTCGACATCGTGAAGATTCCCGCCGCCGCTCACCTGGTGAACTTCGTCGTGCTCACCGCGGCGCTTTCCAGCATGAACTGCAACCTCTACCTCACCGCCCGCATGATGTTCTCGCTCGCCCGCGGCGGCTACGCTCCGGCGCGCTTCGGGCGTGTCTCGTCGCGCGGCACGCCGGTCGCCGCCCTTCTCGTTTCCGCCGCTGGCATGGTCATCGCCACCATCGTCGCCGCGCTTTACCCTTCCAGCGCCTTTGTGATTCTTTTCGGCATCGCGCTCTTCGGCGGACTGTTCGTCTGGCTGATGATCTTCATCACGCATCTCTTCTTTCGCCCCAAGTGGACCGCTGCGCATCGCGTCGGCGCCGCTGCGCTTCCGAAGCTCGCCGTCCGAATGCCAGGATACCCTTATACTTCTCTGCTGGGAGCGTTTCTGCTGCTGGCGATTCTCGTCACGACGTGGTGGGTGGAAGGGATGCGCAACACCTTGCTCGCCGGACTGCCCTGGCTGGCGTTTATTTCTCTCGCCTATGTCGTCTGGGCCAGGAGACATCGGGGAGGCAAAAACCCAATGTAAGGCGGGACTTGACAAAGGAGCCCGGTTATATTACTCTCTGATTATGTCGCCCTTTTGCCGAACCGGGCTGCGCGCGCGTCTTTCAGATAGAGTTGACGAGAATCGCAGCCTACGGCCTGCAGAAAAAAAGGTGGTCTTAAAAAACAAAGCCTGAATGTCTTTTAAAATCAGCACGAGTTTTAGAGTGACCCAGAGAAATCCGTCAACATATTGAAAATACTAGTGTTATCTCGTTATCACCACTCGGAAAGCCGTCAACATGTTGATAATACAACTAATTAGATAAGACGAATGGCTCGGGCCAGCATGAAAATCTGCATTATCGGTTGCGGCGCAGTCGGAAGCATTTTTGCGGCGCATCTCGCTCGCCTCGGCGACGTCGAGGTTCACGCCTACGATGTGGCGCGCGATCACGTCACGGCCATCAACGAAAGGGGCCTGCGGATTTCCGGCGCGGCGGACTTCACCGCTCGGCTTCACGCCACCACCGACCCCGGCGAAATCCCGTGCTGCGACTACGGCATCGCGGCCACCAAGAGCGTTCACACGCGCCAGGCCATTGCCGCGGTGCGCGGATCGTTCGACCGCGCGAGCGCCGTCTGCTCCGTGCAGAACGGCGTGGGCAACGAGGAGATCATTGCCGAGTACGTGCCTTATGTCGTCCGGGGCACCACGTTTCCCGCCGGACACCTCGTCGAGCCTGGCCATGTAGCCTACGATATCCAGGGCGACACTTGGATCGGCCCTTTCGAACCTACCGCAACGCCAATGCGCATGGTGGAAGAACTGGCCTCGACGCTCACCCGCAGCGGTATGAACACCGTGGCGCTCGAAGACGCGCGAGGCGCGCAGTGGACCAAACTGATCTTCAACGCCGCCACCAATCCGGTCGGCGCCCTCACCCTGCTTCATCACCGCGCCGCCGCCGATTTCGCGCCCACCGCGGCCCTCTTTGACGCGCTCATCGAGGAAGGCACGGCGGTGGCGCGAGCGCTCGGCATCACCTTGCACGGCGACCCGCGCGAAATGGTCCGCAAGGGCGCGGCGGCGCCGGGCGAACACAAGGCCAGTATGCTGCAGGACGTCCTCGCTCGCCGGCCCACCGAAATTGACTTTATGAACGGCGCCATCGTCGAGTGGGGCGAGAAGGCCGGCGTGTCAACTCCATTGAACAAGGCGCTCTGGGCGCTGGTGAAGGGCCTCGAACACTCGTGGAGCAATCCGTGATCAGGAGCCGGCGAATGCGAGTTTCGAATTTCGATTTTCAGTTTTAAAAATCCCTCAGCCTGGCGAGAGCGCGGAGTCCTGATGAGTGTGCCTTTCAGAATTGGCGTGCTGCAACTCAGCATGGAGCCGGTGGAAGAAACGGTCCGCATGGCCCGGGCCTGCGAAGCGGCCGGCTTCGACACCTTTTGGGTGGCTGAAGCCTACCCGTGGTGGCGCAAGCACTCCTTCGAGGCGCGCTCTTCGACGGCCATTACGGCCATCATCGCGCGCGAAACGCGCCGCATGGCCATCGGCTGGGGCATCGTCTCCCCCTACACGCGCCATCCCGTGCAGATCGCCATGGAAGCGCGCGTCATGCAGGACGTGGCCGGCGAAGGTCGTTTCCTGCTTGGCCTCGGCGCTTCGAAAATCTTCATGAAGGAGATTGGCGAGGGCGAACGCGGCAAGACGGCCGGCCCCGCCACGGTGATGAAAGAGTGCATCGAGATCGTTCGCGCCATGCTTGCGGGCGCGGAAGTGAATTATGAGGGCAAGGTTTATTCCGCCCATGCGCCGGCGCTGCGCTCGGACGCCGACATCTCGCGCCGCCCGCCGCCCATTTACATCGGGGCCACCGGGCCGGTCCTGCAGCGGATGGCGGGTTCGGACGCCGACGGCCTGCTCACGGCCAGCATCACGACGCCCGATTTCGTCCGTTACTCGCGCGAGCGGATGGAAGAAGGCGCGCGCCAAGCGGGCAAAGACCGTTCGACTCTCGACCTAGGTTCTGTAATCGTGGGAAGCATCGGAAAGGATCGAACGCGGGCGCGCGACGGGGCGCGCGAGATGGCGGCCATGTACCTGGCCAACAAAGTTCAGAACATCCGCGGCTCCGCCGACGTGCTGCTCGAAAAGGCCGGCCTCACGTTTGACGAAATCCGGCCGATCGCCGAGGCCATGGAAACTGGAGGCCGCAAAGCCGCGGCGCGCGCTGTGACCGACGCGGTGCTCGACAAGGTCTGCCCGATTGCGGGGACGCCGGAGCAGTGCGTCCAGGCTATCGAGCGTTATCGCAACGCCGGCTGCACGCATATCCTGCTTGAGATCTGGGGAGAAAATCGGAGAGAGCAGGCGCGGCTCTTCGGCGGGGCAGTGCTGCCGCATTTCAGAAGCTAGGAGCCAGAAGACTTCTCGCTTCGGGATGAGCTTGCAACCCGGTGGATGATCTCAGCAAACTCGGAATCCGTCACCAGGCCGCGCTTCTCAATTCCTTTGCGCTTGACCGCAGCGAGCACCGGCGCCCGCTGTTCCTCGGGAATATTCAATCCGAGCTCGCGGCTCTTGAGCGCGAGGCTGTCGAGACCGCTCTTTTTCCCCAGCACGATCGCCCGCCGCGCGCCCACCCGTTCCGCCGCGAACGGCTCGATGGCCTCGGGAGTATGAAACTGACTGGCCACGGCGCCGCTTTCGCGGACGAACAAATTCCGGCCGACGACGGGCTTCCAGGCTTCCAGCTCGTAGCCCGCAGCCTTTCGCACCAGCTCGGAGACCTCTCGAATCTTCGTGAGGTCCAGTTCAACCGGAACGTCATAAAGGCATCGCAACGCCAGCGCGATCTCACCCAGGTCGGCGTTCCCCGCCCGCTCGCCCATGCCGTTGATCGTGCCGTGAATCCAGGTCGCGCCCGCGCGCACGGCAGCAATGGCGGACGCTGTGGCCAGGCCGAAATCGTTGTGGCCGTGAAAGTGAATCGGGACGCCATCACCTGCCCAGCGGCGCACTTCGCGCACGAGAAATTCGACGGCCTCCGGACCGCATCCGCCGATGGTGTCAACGACCACAAGCTCGTCGGCGCCGCCTTCGAGTGCCTCCCCGTAAACCGCCTGGAGGTAGGCGAGGTCCGCGCGCGTACCGTCCACGGCGAAGAAGGCGACCGTCAGGCCGTGCGTCTTGGCATAGCCGGTGGCGTCCCGGACCCGTCGCAGCACCTCCTCCCGGCTGATTCCGTAAGCGCCGAGCTTGATGTCGCTCACCGGCGCCTCAATGATCGTCGAGCGCGCCCCCAGCTTAATCAGTTCATCAAGGTCCGCTCGCAGCGCGCGCGAAAATCCCCACACCTCGGCCTTCAGCTTGGCGGCAAGAATGAGACGCAAGGCTTCGGCGTCATCGGCCGAGACGCGCGGAAAGCCCGCCTCGATGCGGCCGACGCCCAACTCGTCGATCTTACGGGCAATCTCCAGCTTCTGGTGCGGCGCGAACACGACGCCGACGGTTTGCTCGCCGTCGCGCAGCGTGGTGTCGTAAAAGCGGACCGGCGCAGCCCGATCGAACGCGGCCCGGATCTCCGGCCGCGCGTTCAGCTCGCTCACCCAGATTCCTTCTCTCGATCTCTCGGTTGGCATTTAAGGAACCAGGTTCCGTCGCTGCGCCTCGGCCCACGAGATCACCGGATTGCGCAGGACCCCGATGCCTTCGATCTCACACTCCATCACGTCGCCGGGTTTCAGATACCACGCTGTGGGATCGCCACTGAACGCCGCCACGCCCGAGACGGTGCCGGTGGAGAGCACGTCGCCGGCGCTGTATCCCATCGGCGAATAATGCGCCAGGATTTCAGGTATGATCACGGACATCTTGCTCGAATGCGACCGTTGGCGCGCTTCGCCGTTCACCCGCAGCTCCATCTTGAGGTTGTGTGGATCAGGAATCTCATCCGCCGTCACGATGTGTGGTCCGAGAGGACAGAAAGTGTCAATCCCTTTGCAAAAACTGAACACGCCCGATTTCATTTCCTGTCTCTGGATATCGCGGGCGGTAATATCGTTGAAGATGACGTACCCTCCGATGTAATCAGTCGCCTCTTCCGCGGTGAAGTACTTGCCGCTCTTCTTGAGCACGACCGCAAGCTCGAGCTCGTAGTCGAGCTCCCGAGTGAGGTGCTCTGGATACACCACGGGCTCCTCGTGGCCGATGATGGCGTCCACGTTCTGGAAGAAGACGATCCACGGCAGGACGGGGTGCGAAAACCCCGATTTCTGCGCTTCTTCATGGTGTTCGCGAAAATTGCCGGCGGTATGGAAGAACTTGCGCGGCTGAATCGGCGCCTTGAGTTTAACCTGTTCGGCACGGTAGAAAATGGGCTCGCCAGAAGGCCCGGTCGTTCCCTCGCCTCGTTCGAGCGCGTAGCGCAGGGCCGCCTGCGCCGCCGCCAGGCTCTTGTCGCCACCCGCAAAGAGCAAACGCATGTTGGGCGGCACGCCAGCCTCGGCGACGCGGTAGAAGGCGTTCTCGCCCTCAGCGTCGCGCAGCAAAAGTGCGTAGGCGGCGGTGAGATCGACGATCCAGCCGCCGTCGGCGAGCGCCCCGATGCGGGCCGAAGTTGCATCACGCTCAAAGGTGACCAGTCGCAAAGAGTCGTTCTCCGCAGTCGTGAAGGTGTGTGCCGACCCGGCCGGCTGCGAAATGGCCCCGCCGCGCCAATGGACGGACGAGGAATCACGAAGGAGATTAATCGGGGCGAGAGGATTTGAACCTCCGACCTCTTGGTCCCGAACCAAGCGCGCTACCAGGCTACGCTACGCCCCGATAAGAACAGAGGGATAGTGGCTAGTGGCTAGTAAACACCCAAGCCACGCCTCGCCGTCTTGCCACTACCACTAGCAACTCACCACTGCTTTTGGCTGGTCGGGACGGCCAGATTTGAACTGGCGACCCCTTGCACCCCAAGCAAGTGCGCTACCAGGCTGCGCCACGTCCCGAAATCGGTTGTCAGTTGCCAGTTTTCAGTTGCCAGCGACCACGCAGACTGCAGTTCGGCCTTTCGATCATCAGCGAAGCGCTTCGCAGTGATTGCTGACAACTGATGACTGATCACTGACAACTATTTCTAACACTTGCGCGAAAGGATTGTCAAGATGCTCTGCAGTTCCCGCTTCAGCGCCTTCACCTGCGGACCGTCCAATGACGGCCGGAACAGGTGTTTCTGGGCGCCATCTTCGCGCTCGCCGGCCGGCTCTGTGGGGCGGGAATCCTGCGCCAGCTTCTTTCGCGCGCCTTCGATGGTGAATCCTTGCTCGTAAAGCAGCCGCTTGATCTCAAGCACCGTCTCCACATCCCGGCGCCGGTAGAGACGCTGTCCGGTGGCGCCCTTGCTGGGTTTCAGCGCCGGGAACTCCGTCTCCCAGTAGCGCAGGACGTACGCCTTGGTGTGTGTCAGCTCGCTCACTTCTCCGATACGAAAGTACAGCTTGTCGGGAATAAACACCTCTGCCAGGAGTGTTGTAGTCTGGCGACCGCTTCGCGGCTTTCGTTCCCGGCCCATAGAGTGCTCAGGTTCCCCCGTTTGCCTTTCCGTCATCTTAGAGAACAGCGGGGCGTGGGTCAAGCCTGGTCGCAGCGAAGTCATGCTCGCCAAGTTCCCCACCCGGCCGGTTGACTTGACGCCGGGGAGTTGCTAGGTTCGAGGGCCGTGCAGAGTCGGAGGCTAACTGATGGGGAAGAGGAAAAAGAGCGGCCAGCGGGTCAATACTCCGGTCACGACCCGTGCAGCTCAGGCCCCGACTTCCCCCCCATTGTCCGCGCTCCCCGCCGTGATGACCCTGCTGCTGATTGCAGCGCTACTGTTTCTCGCCATCGATCCGACTCGGCCGCCCGCGCCAGTTTCCCTGGCTGCGCCACCCACGGAGTTTTCTTCCGGGCGCGCCCTCGGCCAATTGAAGTCCATCGCCCAGCGGCCTCATCCCACCGGGTCGCCGGAAAATGATCAGGTGCGGCTTTACATCGTGCGGCAGTTCATCAAGCTGCGACTGCAGCCGCTTGTGCAAGTGACAACGGTTGCCCGCACCGAACCGAAGTGGCATGGACCGATTGCCGCCGCTACGGTCCAGAACATCGTGGCGCGGATGAAAGGGACGCACAGCTCCAAAGCCGTGATGCTGGTGGCGCATTACGATTCGGTCCCGAGTGGCCCGGGAGCGAGCGACGACGGCTCCGGCGTGGTGACGCTGCTCGAAACCGCGCGCGCGCTCAAGGCTGGTCCGCGGCTCAAGAACGATGTGATTTTCCTGGCTACCGACGCCGAAGAATTGGGATTGCTCGGGTCGCAGGCGTTCGTCGACCAGCACGCCTGGGCCAAGGATGTCGGCGTGGTCTTGAACTTCGAAGCGCGCGGCGCTTGCGGGCCGTCGTTTATGTTCGAAACGAGCGCCGGCAACGGCTGGCTCATCCAGCAGCTCGCCCGCGCCGCGCCGCACGCTGTCACGTCCTCATTCACCTACGAGGCTTACAAGCGGCTGCCCAATGACACCGATCTCACGGTGTTCAAGCACGCCGGCCTGGCCGGGCTGAACTTCGCTTACGTCGGCTGCTGGCCGCGCTACCATACCGCTCGCGACGACCTCGCTCACATCAGCGAGCGCAGTGTCCAGCACGACGGCTCGCAGGCGCTGGCCCTGGCGCGCCGCTTCGGCAATGAAGACTTGACGCACACAAAGGCGCCCGATGCAGTGTATTTCAGCCTGTTCGGCCGGGTCATCCACTATCCCCAAAGGGCGGCCATTCCGCTCGCCATCCTGGCCGCGTTGCTCTTCCTCGCCGTCTTGGCGCTGGGATTCAAGAAGCGCCTGCTCACCTGGCGCGGCCTTCTGGCAGGATTGGTCGGCTGGCTCGTGGCTACGGGCGCTGCTCTCGGAATCTGCGAGCTGCTGTGGCTGGTGCTCAAGCACACTCCGCTCGTCTCCTTCCTGCCGTACGGCATGGCCTACAACGGCGATCTTTACGCTTACGCCTTTCTGGCGCTCACCATCGCCGTGCTCGTGGCGTTCTACGCGCTGCTGGGCCGTCAGGCCAGCGTTGCCGCAATGACGCTCGGGGCGCTGGTCTGGTGGGCGATCCTCGCCGTGGCTGCGGCGATCTACGCGCCGGGGGGAAGCTATCTTTTCACCTGGCCTCTTCTCGCCAGCGCGCTCGAACTCGGCTACGCCTTCCTGCGCCGTGACCCCGAAGGTGAAGAGGAAAGCGCCCTCGTCTGGACGCTTCCGGCCATCGTTGGCATTATGCTGTTCGCCAGCCTACCCTACTTCCTGCTGATGCTGCTCAGTACGACGGGCCTCTTCCCGATCCTTCTGACCACGGCGCTGCTGGTCGGGTACCTAGCGCCGCAGATTCACATCATCACGATGCGCCGGAGGTGGTGGCTGGCTGGCGCGGCGGCCACGGCTGCGGTGATTCTGCTCATCGCCGGCGCGGCGACCAGCGGTTACAACACCGACCATCCGCGCGCCGACAGCATCCTCTACTCGCTCGACGCGGACACGGGCAAGGCCGTGTGGGCGAGCGGCGACCGGGCGCCGGACGCCTGGGCGTCACAATTGCTCAAAGGCACCCTGGCCCATGGCAAGCTAAGTGATTTCGTGCCGTTGTGGGCGCTCCCCACCCTGAGCGCGCACGCACCTGTCCTTCCGCTAGCGCCTCCGGTGGTCGAGGCCACGGGCGACGCCACCTTCGGTGATATTCGCGAACTGCGCCTGCAAATCACGTCGCCACGGCAGGCCCGCACACTCTGGGTTGAGGTCGCAAACGCCAGGATTCTGGAGGCCGAGGTCAACGGCAGGAAGGTTTCGGGCGCCGTGCCCGTCACCGGCAACGAGCCGGGGAACCAGCACTGGAGCCTGGTATATACGGGACTACCGAAGCAGGGCATCGCGCTGACGCTGCAGTTCAAGGCGTCAGAGAGTCCGACGATGAAGGTGGTTGATGAGTCCGACGGCCTGCCTGTGATCCCAGGCATTTCGTTCCAGCCCCGGCCCGATAACCTGATGGCGACACCGCCACCATGGCTTGACTCCTCAACTCTGGTGAGCAAGACGTTCAGCCATTTTCAAATGGCGATGCCGCATTAGTTACCCAGGAAGCTTGGCTGCGAGAACGTCAACCTTCTCGATGACGGGTGGTTTGGCCAAAAGCTCGGAGGCCTTGGCCGCCAGTGCGGCAGCAATAGGTCCTGAGAGATGCGCCTGACGGCCTGATTCATCGGGAAAGGCATCAAAGATTCCGAACGTGGAGGGTCCCATACGGATGGCGAACCAGGATGTTGTGGCCGGCTCGTTTTGGGCGAGTGGCAGGCCGCTGCGCAGGAAGCTTTCAACCGCACCTTCCTTTCCGGGTTTTGCCTCCAGCCGAACCAGCAAGGCTACGGCAACCATAGTTGTTGTCTCCTCTCGATAAGGACTTGGCCGAGCAACAGCGTCTTATTTCGACCTCGGCCAGTCTAGCAGACCGCCTATGTCCGACGCACGCTTCCCTCGCCACCTCTCTCACACACCCCAGTCGCCGCGCGCCGCCAGCCGCCGCGAGTTTCTGGCAAAGAGCTGCCAGTGGACTTCCGCCGTGCTGCTGCCGGTAAAGCCGGGCCGCTGGAGTCTGTTCTTGCCGGCTGGCGTGCGAGAGCCTGTGGCTTCTTCGCCGTTTGCTCCGACTGAATACCGGCTCACTCCGCACTATCGCCTGCGCTCCCCGCTGAAAGATATTCTTCGCTACGTTCACCCCGGCTTGGACGGCTTTCTGACCGAGGAGTACTCCGAAGAGCTCGGCGCGGTCCTCGCGAAATGGACCCAGGGACTTCGGGAGTCTCCACCCAACACTCAGCCAATCAGTATCGTGCTTTCACCGCGCTTGCAGGCGTCGAGCCTCCGGCCGTCGCAGCGGGAACCCTTGCGCCGGGGCGCGGCCCTGGAGGTGTATCGCAACCGGTTCGCGGGTCAGCCCGCCCTGGGCGCCCGGGAGTTCATCAGCGACTTGACGGCATGGCTCAGCGCCTTTGCGCGTCTGGACACGGCGGAGTTCCTGATCAGCGGCATTTCCCTTTCGGCGGCGTCCTCCGCGCCGCGGGTCCAGGTTCGCGTGCGGTACGACTTGGTGGGTTCGGGCGCTCAATTCTTCCGCGGCGAGCGTGTCGGGCACTGGAACCTGGAGTGGGAACGCACGGACGACGGCCACTGGAGCATCGTGCGATGGACGACGACAGAGGAAACCGAAAGCCGCGCGTCGGGGCCGGTTTTCGTGGACATCAGCGAAGCGGCGCTGGGCGCGAACGCCTCCTACCGCGAGCAGATGCTCCACGGAACCGATTACTGGCGCGCCAGGTTGGACGCCTCCAGCCGCATTGACGTGTATGGCCACAATGGAGTCGCGGTAGGCGACTGCGACAGCGACGGTTTCGATGACGTCTACGTCTGCCAGCCTTCTGGAATTCCCAACCGGCTCTATCGCAATCGCGGCGACGGCACTTTTGAAGACGTGACCGAAGCCGCCGGAGTGGGTGTACTCGACAACACCGCCTGCGCCCTCTTCGCCGACCTTGAGAATAACGGCCACCAGGATTTGATTGTGGTGCGCGTGGAAGGCCCGCTGCTCTTTCGCAATCAGGGCGGAGGCCGCTACCACCTGCAGCCGGATGCTTTTCGTTTCGCGCGCTCCCCCCAGGGTTCGTTCACCGGCGCCGCCCTGGCCGACTATGACCGCGACGGGCGGCCGGACCTGTACTTCTGCCTTTACAGCTACTACCAGGGCCTCAATCAGTACCAGTCTCCCACGCCCGTCTATGACGCCCGCAACGGCCCGCCCAATTTCCTGCTGCACAACAACACCGATGGCACCTTTGAGGATGTGACCGAAGCGAGTGGCATGAATCACAACAACGATCGCTATAGCTTTGCCTGCGGCTGGGGCGATTACAACGACGACGGCTGGCCCGACCTGTACGTTGCCAACGATTTCGGACGCAAGAATCTATACCGCAACAACGGCAACGGGACGTTTACCGACGTTGCCGACGACACGGGAGTGGAGGACGTGGGCGCGGGCATGAGTGTGTGCTGGCTCGATTACGACAACGACGGCCGCCCGGACCTTTACGTTGCCGACATGTGGTCGGCGGCGGGAGAGCGCGTGAGCGCGCAGGACGAGTTCATGCGCGGCGCGCCGAAGGAAGCCCGCGCCCTCGTTCGCAAGCACGCGCGGGGCAATTCGCTGTTTCGCAATCGAGGTGACGGCCGCTTCGAAGACGCGAGTTCGACGGCCGGGGTCGAAATGGGACGCTGGTCGTGGTCGAGCGACGCCTGGGACTTCGACCACGACGGCTACTCCGACCTGTACATCGCCAACGGCATGATCTCGGGCCCCGACTCGTACGACCTTGCCAGCTTCTTCTGGCGGCAGGTGGTCACCCGCACGCCTCTCGCAGCGGCACCGGCGCCCGCTTACGAGCGGGCGTGGAACGCTATCAACCAACTCATCCGCTCCGGCGGCACCTGGGCCGGCTACGAACGAAACACTTTTTACGCCAACAACCGCGACGGCACGTTTGCCGACGTTTCGGGCGCGGTGGGGCTGGACTTCATCGAGGACTCCCGCTCCTTTGCGCTCGCCGATTTCGACCACGACGGCCGGCTGGAGCTTTTTCTGAAGAACCGCAACGCGCCGCAGGTCCGCGTTCTGAAAAACGTCATGCGTTCGCTCGGAGGGTCCATCGCGCTCCGCTTGCGCGGCTCGAAAGGCAATCGTGACTCGATCGGCGCCCGCGTGACTCTCGAAGCGGGCGGGCTGCGCCAGGTTCGATTTCTGCAAGCCGGATCGGGCTTTCTCTCCCAGCACACCAAGGAAATGTTTTTTGGGCTTGGGGCCGAGAAGGGTCCGGTCACGGTCACCGTCCGCTGGCCGGGCGGCACAACGCAGCGATTCGATAATCTTCCCGTCGAACACCGCATCGAGCTCGAGGAAGGCGTGGCGGACTTTCGCGCCGAGCCCTTCCGGGCGGCTCCTTCGGGTTTCGCCCCTTCAAGCTTTGATGGTGATAGCAAGGTCGCGGCAACCGGTTCATACTCAGACGCTCTGCCTTCGCCGCTTGAAACCTGGATGCTCGCTCCCGTTTTGGCGCCAGACTTTTCTCTTCCCGATTTGGGCGGGCGCACCCAGACGCTCGCCGGCTTCCGCGGCGCGCCACTGCTCATGACTCTCTGGGCCACGTGGTCGCCGCCCTCTCAACAGCAATTGAGGCTTCTCGATGAATACCAGCGTCGCCGGACGGCCGCACGTCTGAACTTGCTTGCGATCAACGTTGACGCTGCAGGCGAAACAGAAACAGTGCGTGCCGCGGCGCGCGCACAACGGTTTACGTTGCCCGTTCTGCTGGCCTCTGAGGACATCGCCGCCACTTACAACATTCTCTATCGCTACCTGTTTGACCGCCAGCAGGATTGCCCTATTCCCACGACGTTTTTCCTCGACGCTCGCGGTTTCATCGTGAAGGTCTACCAGGGCGTCGTCAGTCCCGAGCGATTCGCCGAGGATTTCCGGCGCATCCCCACCAGCCGCGCCGGGCGGATGAAGCGCGCCTTGCCGTTTCCGGGCGACTGGTACGGCGGCGACTTCCAGCGCAACGAACTCACCTACGCTGCCGCTTTTCTCGAGCGCGGCTATCTCGACGCCGCGGCGTCCTCTTGCCGACGGGTTCTCGCCGGCGCTCCTGAGAGCGCCGAGGCTTACTATTTGTTGGGAAGCATCGCGCTCCAACAAAAGTCCCCGGCCCAGGCCCGCGTCAACTTTGAGCGCGCGCTCAAACTGCAGCCGGGTTACTCCGACACCTGGCCGAACGCCTGGAACAACCTCGGGCTGCTCTCCATTGAGGAGAAGCATCCTGATGAGGCAGTCCGTGATTTTCAGCAAGCGCTACGGCTCAATCCAGGCCACGCGGTGGCGCTCGAAAACCTCGGCAACCTCTACCGGCAGCAGGGGCGATGGGCTGAGGCGCAATCCGCGCTCGAACGCGCAGTGCAACTTAACCCGGACGATCCCGAGGCCAACTACAGCCTCGCCATGGTGTTCGCCGGGCAGGATTCGACCGCGCGCGCCGAGCCGCTGCTCGAACGAGCTCTCGCGCTGCGGCCGGGCTATCCCGAAGCCCTGAACAATCTTGGCATTCTTTACGCGCGCACCGGGCGGCTGGCCCAAGCCATTGCGACCTTTGAGAAGTGCATCCATTCGACGCCTGACTTCGACCAAGCCTACCTGAATCTGGCCCGCGCTTATGTAGCCGAGGGCGACCGCAAGAACGCCCGCGACGCCTTGCACGAACTACTCGTGCGGCATCCGAACCACGCGGCGGCACAGCGCGCGCTCCAGGAGATCGAGGGCGATAGTAAATAGCCGATAGGGACTGACTCCGTATGGCAGTGAAAAGCCCACGGCGAGAAAGGCGCTCGCCGTGACGACCAGCATTGATTCAGTGAATCATCGAATCAAGGAGTCAATTGGGAATGGCGGAGAGGGTGGGATTCGAACCCACGTGCCCGCTTTTGGCAGGCAAGACGCTTTCGAGGCGCCCCCGTTATGACCACTTCGGTACCTCTCCGGGAAACTGACTCATTGATTCAATGGCTCATTGACTCAATGAATCAATTCTCGACGATTGCGAAAGAACTCGCGCAGAATCTCGCGGCACTCGGGCGCCAGGACATCACGCCGGATATCCACCCAATGGTTCAGCTTGGGGTGGTTGAGCACTCGCAGCCCTGAGCCCGCCGCGCCGGCTTTGGCGTCGGGTGCGCCGAAGACCACTCGTTTCAAGCGCGCCTGGACAATCGCGCCGGCGCACATCGCGCAAGGTTCAATTGTAACATAGAGGCTGCAGCCGGTAAGGCGGTAGTTGCCCAGTTTGCGGGCGGCGCGCCGCAGGGCGAGGATCTCGGCGTGCGCCGAGGGGTCATGGAGATGAATCGGGCGGTTGTGAGCGCGCGCAATGACGCGGCCATCCTGCACCACCACCGCGCCGACGGGCACTTCATCCTCATCGAAGGCCCGCCGGGCTTCGCGAAGCGCCAAGCGCATGAACGCCGCGTCTATTGAGTGATCGAGCGATTGAGCCATTGAGTGATTGTGCCGGTGAGTCGCCAGACGAGTCGCTCAATCATGCAATCGCCTCATCACGCATTCAACTCAATCACCCAATCGCTCAATGACTCAATCCATTGAGCAGCTCGCCTTTCTCCAGGTGCCGCGTCACGGTGGCGATACGGGCGGCGTGCGGGTCATGGGTCACCATGACGACGGTCTTCGAGAACTCGCGATTCAGGCGCGAAAGCAGATTGAGCACATCGTCGGCAGAGGCGGCGTCGAGGTTGCCGGTGGGCTCGTCGGCGAGGATAAGTTTCGGGTCGGTGACGATGGCGCGGGCGATAGCCACGCGCTGCTCCTGGCCCCCGGAAAGCTGGCGCGGGTAGTGGCCCAGCCGGTCGCCGAGTCCCACGAGCGTCAGTGCCGTCACGGCGTGCTCGCGTCGCTCGGCTTTACCGAGGTTCGTCAGCTTCAGGGGCAGCTCGACGTTCTCGAGCGCTGTCAGCACGGGGATCAGGTTGAAGGACTGGAACACGAAGCCGACGTTCTCATTGCGCCAGTGGGCGATCTCGCGGTCGCTCAACTGCCGCAGATTCTCACCGAGCACGCTGATTTCGCCGTCCGTGGCAACGTCCATGGCGGCGATGAGGTGCAACAGCGTGGACTTGCCCGAGCCGGAGGGTCCCATCAGGGCGACGAACTCGCCCTGCTGCACGTCAAGGCTCACGTCTTTCAGTGCGACAACGTGAAATTCGTCTCGAAGGTATTCCTTGGTCAAGTGGCGCGTTTGGATCACTGTTTCCATGGTTAGGTTCTCAGTTTGCCAGTAGTTCAGTATTTCAGTTAGCCAGTGTTTCAGTTGGTCAGTATTTCAGTTCATCGGCAGCTCAGCGGTTGAGAAGCCCGCAAACTGACACAACTGACTAACTGAAATACTGACCAACTGACTTACTCACTTCCTACGACCCCTTGGCCTTGACGCGTTCGCCGTCTTTCAAATCCGACGGCGGGTTGAAAATCAAGTCTTCGCCTCCGAAGAGCCCTTCTAGAATCTGAACGCTCTGGTTGTTGGTCCCGCCCAGCTTCACGGGCCGCCGCACGGCCTTGCCGCCGAGCACGATGAAGACCGCGTTGTCCTTCACCGCCGAGGCCGGCACGATGATGGACGGCGGCGGGGTGGCACCGGAGGCGCTCGGTTTCTCGTCCGAGACGAAGGCTACACTGGCGTTCATTTCCGGACGCAGGTAGCTGTCGGGGTGGAGCACTTTCACCTTCACCTGCACGGTCGCTTTCTGGCGGTCGGCCTTGGGCGAGATCTCGGCGATGTCACCTTCGTACTTACGGTCGGGATAAGCGTCGGTAGTCACGATGCCACGCTGGCTCATGTGTAGCTTGGCGAAATCGTTCTGAGCGATATCGAGCTCCACCTGCAGATCGTTGAGGTCGGCGAGAGTCACGACGTATCCTTTGGCGCCTTTGTCGCCGACAAAGCCGTTGGTGACGAACTCGCCTTTTTCGACGGCGCGCTCCAGGATGGTGCCGGTAATGGGGGCGCGAATCACAGTATTGTCAAGCTGGTCCTGCGCGTAGGCTACGGCGCCTTTGGCCTGCTCCACTTGGCCGCGAAGTGCATCAATCTCTTCCTGGCGCGGGCCAAGCTTGGCCAGCTCGTAGGACTTGTCGAGCGAGGCGACGCGCGCCACCCCGTCCTCGTACTTCGACTGGGCGTCGTCAAGCGCCTGCCGCGCGACCACTCCTTGCGCCGCCAGCCGCTTGGTGCGGTCGAGGGTCACCTGGGCATCGGCCAGGTCCGCCTGCGCCTGTTCCAGGTTGGCCTTCGCCTCAGCGATCTCCTGCGGGCGCGAGCCGTGCTCGTCTTCGAGCAGTTTCGCCTGGAGGTCCGCGAGCTGACCCTGAGCTTGCTCGAGCTGGGCGCGATACTCGTCGTCTTCCAGGCGCACCAGCACCTGGCCTTGCTCCACATGGTCGCCCTTTTCCACTCCGATCCAGGCCACGCGTCCGACTACTTTCGAGGCGACCTCGATCTCATGGTGCGCCACGATGTATCCGGTCGCGTTGAGCACCACCGGGTCGCCGCCCGCACCGGACGGGCTCGCCTGGACGCGAACGGTCTCCACCTCTGGCGCGGCGTTCAGCGCGTTGTAAGCGAAGCGCCCGGCGCCGAGCAGCACCAGAAGCACGACCCCAGCGATGATCCATCGGGTCGCCCACTTCGAAGGCTGTTTTGGACGCCGCGCTTTGCGGTCGATCTGCAGGCTTTTGAGTTCGGGTTCCATATCACCACAACACACGGTAGACGGCATACGGCAGCGTCTACCGACATCATCCTTCGCGCAAGGCAGCGATGACTTCCTTCCGCGCCGCCGACGCCGCCGGAAACAAGCCGCCGGCCGCTCCCAGGACGATGGCGAAGACTACGCCCGCCAGCATGATCTGCGGGCTGACGGTCAAATTGAAAGACGTTTCGGCGAAGGTGGCGAAGTTTCCGACGCCTGTCGTCATGCCGTTGAGCGGCAGCACGAGAGCGCAGCCCACCAGCCCGCCGAAACCCGCCAACAGGATCGATTCGGTAAGGAAGCTGAACAGGATGCTGCCCTTCGAGAATCCGAGCACCCGTAGCGTGCCGATTTCAGCCGACCGGCGGCTGACCGCCGCATACATCGTGTTCATGGCGGCGAACGCGCTCCCGACCGCCATGATGATGGCGACGAACGTGCCCAAATAGCGAATCAGCGCTCCGGACGAAGTCTGTTTGTCGTAGTAGTCCCTCTCCGACATGGCGTCCATGTTGAGCCGCTGGTCATCTGAAATATTCTTCACTAGCGCATCGGCAGCAACTGGATCAGTGGCGCCGACGAGGGCTGAGCTCAACACTTCGGTGCGATGAAAATCGGCGCCGAGCTGGTTGAGATCGGCAAAAACCTCGCTGTTGGTGGCGCTCTGGCCCGACGACATGACCCCGACCACGTCCCAATCACCCGTACCGAAACGCAGCTTGCTGCCGAGATGCGCCTGCGGGAAGCGTTTCGCGATGTATTTCCCCACCACCACCTCGCGCTTGCCGGGCTCGAACCAACGGCCGGAGTCCAGCCGCAGATGGTCGCGCAACTCAATCCCCACCGGCAGCAGCCCACGCACGGTAACATTCATGCCGTCAGGCGCATCGACGCTGACCAGGTTGATCACGGTGACCAGTTCGAGCGACGCCAGAGGTTCCCCGGACTTATCGCGCGCGATGCCCGGCTCGGTCTTGAGCGTCTGGAATCCTTCCCGGCCGAAGTTGCTCACCAGTTCGCTTTCCGAACCCTTGCGAAGCACCAGGACGTGGAGAGGATTGCCGGTGGACTGTAGTGAAACCGTGAGGCCGTGCAGCAGCGCCAGCACCGCCAGCAGCACGGCCACCGTCAGCGCGATACCGAGCGCCGTCATGATCGTCGTCGTCTTGCGGACGATGAGATTACGCAGGTTGTAAGCGAGAGGGATAGCCATAGTTAACTCAAAAGGCAGAAATCAGAAGTCAGAATCAGAAACCTCGCCGTTGTGCCGTGGTACTTGTAAAAATGGTTCTGATTTCTAGTTTCTGATTTCTGATTTTTCAATCGCTACTTCGCAACGCCTCCACAATCGAAATCCGCGATGCGTTATAGGCCGGAATGAAGGCGCTCACGAGCCCAATGGCCGCCGCGACCGCCAGCAACAGCACGGCCACGGACGGCGCAATGCTGAGCGTTTCGAGCTGGGCATTGAAAGTGGGCATGCTCCTTACGCCGATTGTCATCACGGAGGCCAGAAGCAGGCCGAGTGCGGCGCCGGCGAGTGATACGGCGACCGCCTCGCCCAAAATAATCCCCAGGATGGTTTGACGCGTGTAGCCCAGCGTCTTGAGCACCCCGACTTCGCGCACTCGTTCGCGCACTGACATGGCGATGGTGTTGGCCGAGACCAGCAGCATGGTGAAGGTGACGGCGGCGCACACCAGCAGCAGAATCGCTTTGACGTTGCCGAGAAAAGCCACAAAGCTCAAAGCGAAGGCGCTCTCGGTTTCGGTCTTGGTCTCCACCGGCGAGTTGCGGAACATGCTGTCCACCGCGGCCCCGATCCTCGGCACGTCATCGGTGGAAGCGGCCAGGATGGCGAACGTGCCGGCCCTGCCGCGGCGCGAGACGGGCATGCTCTGTTCCAGATATTCACGATTGAAAAAGAGCGTCCGGGCCATGAAGGCGTTATCGGGGGAATCGAAGATGCCCCGCAGCGTCAGTTCCATGTTGTAGGGAAAAATGTCCCCCTTGAGTGTTATCTTATCGCCCAGATTCCAGTGGTACTTCTCCGCCAGTTCCCTTCCCGCGATGCAGGCCGTGCGTTCCTGCTGAAATGCTTTCTTTTGATTTTCCGGCATCTGGACCTCGCCGTAGATGCCGAAAAACTTGTCGGGCTGGACGGCCATGCGGGCAAACATGTGCTCGGGACGATCATCAATGTACTGCCCGCCGAACCACTGCTCGATCTCCACATCGCGGACGCCCGGAATCTGCTTGATTTTCTCGCCGTAAAACTGCGGCAGGGGCAGCGCCAGCGACACCCGGTTGCGCGTGACGAGGCGCAGGCTCTCGGCCGGTGCGGGATCGCTAAAATAGAAGGCATGATAGATCGCCATCAGTACTCCCAGGAGGCACAAGGAGACACCCACGCTGGCGATGGTGAGGATCGTTCGGCGCCGGTTGCGCCAGCAGTTTTTCAGGATCAGGGGCAGGTGTCGCACGTCCGTCCTCCTCAGCGTTCGCCGCCGCGAGCCGCTTCATTCCTTTATACGATGCCAACAGCAAGAAACTTGCTCTTGGAGATTTTATCACGCCGCAGCCAAGGCCTCCTGCTGATTCAATGCGCCGTTTCGGCCAAAGCAGGGGCGTGATCGGTGACGCGTGGAGACTCCTGCACGCGGTAGAAATGGTTCAGCGGCAAGCGTCCTCCGCCCGTGGGGTAGGCTCTACGGATAGCCTCGGCCACGTAAGCTTTGGCCAGCATGATGGACTCACGCAGCCGGCGGCCGAGCGCCAGGTTGGCGGCGACGGCGGAAGAGAAGGCGCAGCCGGTGCCGTGGGTATTCTCGGGCTTCATGCGCTCGCCCACGAAAGTCTCGATGCCGGTCTCATCGGCGAACACGTCGATAGCCTTGTCGGGCGCCTTGTCGGCGAGGTGGCCTCCGGTTACCACCACCGCCCGCGCGCCCATCTCGATGAGCGTGCTCGCCGCCACTCGCATGCCGTTCACGTCTTCAACTTTGAGATGGGTGAGCTCGGCGGCTTCCTCCAGGTTTGGCGTGACCACGCTGGCGCGGCTCAGCAGGTTGGCCCGCAGATAAGCGAACCCGGTCTCGTCCAACAGCGGCGCACCACTCGACGAGCGCCAGACCGGGTCGAGCACGGACGGAAGATCGGGGTGAGCATCCAAAGTTTCGGCCACCACCTCGGCGTTTGAGCGCGTCGCGAGCATTCCGATCTTCACGGCGCGAATCGGACTGTCGTCAAAAAGCGATTGGATGCATTCGCGCAAACTCGCGAACGGCGCGGCATGGGACGCGGTAACGCCTTGGGTGTTTTGAATGGTTAGAGCGGTGAGGGCAGCGACACCGTAACAGTTGTGCGCCGCGAAGGTCTTGAGGTCAGCCGCAATCCCGGCGCCGCCGGAAGGGTCGAAGCCGGCAATGGTGAGAACCACGGGCAGCGCCGCGTTCGTCGAGTGATGAGCGGAATGATTCACCGGCCCTTTGGTCTCCAGTAGATTCCCGCTTGCGCGGTAACGACCATCTTCTGATTCCTAACTCCTGACTCCTGACTCCTGCTTTACATAGGCCTCCAAGCACTCCTGGGAGCAGAAGTGCACCGTCGCGCCGTCGCGTCTCAGACGGTGAGAAACCTCGGTGGACACGAACATGCCGCAGACCGGGTCGCGCGCCATCTGGCCGCCTGAGGCCGGTTGAGGCGCCCCACCGGGGCGAAAGGGGTTCGCCCCTTGATCACCTCGCGGTCCCGACGCGCCCAGCCTTGAACCGCGGAAGAGCTGTCGCAGGGCGGCGTAAAGCGCCCGCAACACGATGAGCGCGGTAACCACGTCGAGAACGTACTCGAGGAGCGTGCCCATTACAGTAGCCAGTGGTTAGTGGTTAGTGGCTAGTGACTGGTTGCCAGTAACCAGCTCATCGCGTACTGGCCGAGGCGCGAGCCGCGTCCAGAGCCTGCTTCAACTGGTCGAGTCCCTGGTAGGAAGGGTCGAGGGCATGCAACTGGTCCCAGGCCTTCTGGGCCGCGGCAAAGTCGCGCTTCCCTTCCAGGTTCACAACGATAACGTTGAAAATCGTCGGCTTGTGTTGGGGGTCGATCTTGAGCGCCTGGCTGAACTGAGCGAGTGCGTCATCAAACCTTCCCAGGTTGAAGTAGCAGGTGCCGAGATCGGTGCGGGCGTCAGTGTTCGATGGATCGAGAGCGAGCGCTTTCTGATACCAATCAACCGCTGCCTCGAACTGGCGCTGGTCGTAGTAATAGTCGGCCAGTTCCAGCCGAGGCTTGGGATCGGTTGGATTTTCCGCCGCCTGGTCGGTGAAGGTCTTGATCACGGCCGCGTTCGCGATCGGTGGATGGCCGGGGGGAAGCCCCGAGGGCGCATCCGCCGGGGGAAGCGAGGATGTCACGCCGCTCGCGGGCGTCGAGTCAGCCGAGTCAGATTGCCCGGCCGTCGCGACGGTGGATTCCGCCGGGCTAGCGGCGCGCTCGGCTTCAAAAACATATCCGGCCAGGAATCCAATGCTCAGAAAAACCACAGCCGTGATGACGGTTTCCTTCTTCAAGCGCGATGCCAACCGTTCGCGGCAAGGGGCCGAACGGCTTCTCCTTTCCCCGCAAGCATACCACGTTCCTCAAGCCGGCTGCGGCAGGTGATTCTGCAATAGAGTGATTTCGTCTTGGGAGATACACCCGTGGATTCCATTGATTCCAAAGCATATTGCGGCTTGGTGCGTCAATCCTCGGTATGTACTTACCCAATTCACTGATTCTAAGGCACATTACGGCTTGGTAGGTCATTGCGTCTCTCTGGGGGCTGGCGGCTGCCCGCTGCGGCCCCGTCCATTTCGAGGGCGCGCCGAATGCGGCGGATGGCGGCCGGCAGGCTAAAGGGTTTGGCCACATGGTCCACGGCTCCGAGCGCCAGCGCCGCCGGGGCGTCGTCACCCATCGCCGGCGCGGTGAGCATAACGACCCGGGTCTCGCCGAGCAGACCGTCTGCGGCCAGGTGTTTCAGGAGACTGAGTCCGTCGAGGCCCGGCAGGTCCACGTCGAGGAAAATGACTTTGGCCCGCAGGTCAGGTTCGGCGCCACCCAGAAGTCTCAGCACCGACTGGCCGTCGCGCAGCCAGCGGACGCGGCATCCCTGGGCTTCGAGAGCGTGGAGCAGAAGAAGCGCCTCAGCTTCATCGCCCGTCGCGAGGAGCACGTCTACACTGCGAAGCGCGTCCCGCGCCTGCGGGTTCCAGCCCGCGGGCAGGACGCGCCCGCCGCCACCGGCCGCAGCCTGGCGGCAGGCCAAGGCAGCAGCAGCATACAACGATCTCAGATCGCCCCCGTCGCAAGGGTACTCCGCGACGCCGGCGCCAAAGGAAAGGCGAGCCTCGGTTTCTTCGGGGATCTTGAGGGGACGCGCCCGCAAGTCGGCCAGCAGATCCCCCAGCCGCTGCACCCCGTCGTAGCGGGACATGCCATACATGCCGATCACGAACTCGCTGCCGCCCCATCGCCCGACGGCGTCTTCGCTATGGAAGGCACGACCCAGCAAGCGCCCGAGATGACGCAGCGCTTCGTCTCCCACCGCGTGTCCGTGGCGGGCGTTCAGCGCCGACAAGCCCTCGAGCTCCAGCACCGCGAGCGCCAACAGCTCGCCGTGGCGATGCGCCAGGCGCAGGAAATCGTCAAGCGCGCGGGAGAACTTGCGCCGGCTGGCCACCCCGGTCATCGAGTCAGTTTCGGCAAAGGTGCGGAACAAGCGGGCCCGCTCCAAACGATTGAGGATTCGCGTCACGAGCTCCGGCCCCACGATAGGCTTCGAGACAAAATCGTCGGCGCCGGCGGCGAAAACCCGGGAGACGGTTTCGGCGTCCGAGAAACCGGTCAGAAACACCACGGGAAGCCCGGCTCTGCGGGGGTCGCTGCGCAACACGCGGCAGAGTTCGATGCCACTCAGGTGCGGCATATCGACGTCCAAAATCACCATCTCCGGCGAGCAGGTTTCAATCGCGTCCCAGAACCCCAAAGGGTCTTGCAGAGTCGTGAGAAGAATACCGTGCGGCTCGAGCATCGCCTTCAGGACGTTGAGCACCTCGGTGCTGTCGTCCACCGCGAGGACCCGCGTGCGATCAGGCCGTTGCCGGTCGAGGAAAGAAACCACGGCGTCGAGAATCTCGGAAGGCGCCAGGGTCTTCGACACGAAGCCTCGGCCGCCGCGGCGTGCAACCTCCACCCGATCGGTTAAAGAGTTGCTTCCGGTCACCACCATCGCCGGCACCGGCGGTTGGGCTCCGGCCAGCTCGTCGAGCAGGTTTAACGCTTCCTCCGCCCAGGGCGAACCATCGAGAGCCAGCAGCACGATCTCCGGCCGCTCGCATGCCAGGAAGCTTTGTGCCGCCGCCAGGTCAAAAGCCGTCTCGATACGCAGTCCGCGGCTCACGCCCTCTTCGGCGAGCTTCGTGGCCAGATCCTGATCGGCGGCGACGATGAGGAGCGCGGCCTGGCGGCTGTCGGGCTGCTCTTGCGCCGTGGGCACCGGGTTTGGGTTCGGAGTTCGCTCCAGCTCCAGCCGGAGAGCAACCGCCAGCTCCGAGAACCGCAGCGCCTGCGACTCGCTCACCCGAGTGCCGCTTCGCAGCGTGGTTTCCATTTCGCGCGCGAAACGCGAAGCGGCGGCGAAACCGAAAGTACCCAGAGACCCAGCGAGCTTGTGGGCTTCTCGCTCTGCCGCCTGGCGCGCCGCGCCGGTCAGGGTGCCTTCGAGGAGGGCCGCGCCGGCGTCGTCCAGTATCTCCAGGCTCTCGATCTTCGCGGCCCGGGAGCGCTCCCAGATATCCGCCACGGCGGAGTGGAACTCTTCTTCGCTCTCTGTGGTTGAGAGCGGCAGGACAGACAGCCCGAGGACGCCGCTGGCCTGCCGGGCCAGTTCCTCGGGGTCAACGGGTTGGAACAGAATCTCGTCAACGCCGAGGTCTTGTACGAGCTTGCGGAGCAATTCCGGACCCTGGCTGAGACAGTAGAAAACACGCAAGCTCGCCAACTCCGCCGTGGCGCGAATCTGGCAAAGCACTTCGATCGCCGGTGGGGCGCTGATGCTGTGATCGAGCACCAGCAGGGAGACGTCACCGGTCTTGAGTTCGCTGAGAGCGGCGTCGCCAGAGGAAGCCGTCCGCACCGAGACGCCGTTCAATCGCTGTGACAGGTCTGCGGGGAGGGCGCCGGGCGCGCCCGCGATCAAGACAACGGGCGCAATCGCCGCCGCATCCTGGGCCCGTGGATTGGAGTCTACCGTCATCCGCCGTCTCTCAACTCTTCTGAAGTGGCGCCGTCCACCCATCCGAGCACCCGGGCCACCTCCGCCGCCAGCTTCATGGGATCGAATGGCTTAGGGATGACGCCGGCCACGCCCAGGCCGGCAAGCAGGCGGCGGTCAGCAGCCTGCACTTTCGCGGTCAGCATAATCACCGGGATTCGACTGGTGCTCGGAGAAGCGCGCAAAAGCCTGAAGGTGGCGGGGCCGTCCATGTCGGGCATCTGCACATCGAGCAATACGGCGTCGGGTTGCTCGCGCTCGGCCTTCTCCATGCCTTCGTCGGCCGAAGCCGCGGTGATGGCTTCCCATCCGGTCACGGCTTCGAGCGACACCTGGGCGATCTCCCGAATGTCCTCCTCGTCGTCGATGATCAGAATGCGCCGGCTCACAGTGTGGGGTCCCATTTTGGATGAACGGGCTGCTGAAAACCTCGGGCTGAGGCGTAGCGGCGACTTTACGTCGCCATACCTCGAATCTTTGCTATATTAGCTTGGCGGCATAAAGCCGCCGCTACACGCCATCGGGTTGCTGGATGAAATCCTGTGGTTTGGCGATTGCTGCACCGTTTCCCGCCCGAGTAGCCAGCGGCAGGGTGAAATAAAATGTGCTGCCTTTGCCCGGGACGCTCTCCGCCCAGATGCGCCCGCCGTGCTGCTCCACGATGTTGCGACAGATGAAGAGGCCCAGGCCGGTGCCGCCCTTGCGGCGCGAGTCGGAGGCGTCCACCTGTGCGAAGCGGCCGAAAATGCTCTCGAGTTTGTCGTGGGGAATGCCGGGCCCCTGGTCAGTGACCCGAAACAGCACCATGTCGCCCTGCCTCGCCGCCTCCAGGCAAACCCTCCCGCCGCGCGGCGAAAACTTAATGGCATTGCCGAGCAGATTCGTGAACGTCTGGATGATGCGGTCCGGGTCCGCGAGAAGCTGCCCCGGCACGGCGCTCACCGACAGCATAACGCCGGCGCTCTCCGCGAGCCCTTGCATGGCGTCTGCTGCAAGCGCCATGAGGTTCGTCGGCTCGCAGGCGACGCGGGCCAGGGTCGAACGGCCCGATTGCATGCGCTCGATGTCCAGAATGTCGTTGATCAAGCGCACCAGGCGGTCGGTGTTGCTGACCGCGATATCGAATATGTGCTGCGCCTTCTCGGGCTGCGCCGCCAATTGTCCGCCCGCCAGCAACCCGAGCGCTCCGCGAATCGAGGTGAGAGGCGTGCGCAGCTCGTGGCTGACCACAGAGATGAACTCGTCCTTCATCTTCTCCACCTCCCGGCGCTCGGTGACGTCGCGGAAGGTGAGGACGGCGCCGGCCACTTTGTCGCCCTCACGCAAAGGCGTACTGATGTAGTCCACGGTGAAGTTCGTGCCATCCTTCCGCCAGAAGACGTCGTCACTCCGGATGCAGAGAGTTCCCTCCATCCGGCCGCGATAAAGCGGGCATTCCTCGATGGGGAAGGGAGATCCGTCGGGGCGGGAGTGATGCAGGAGGTCATGCAGACGTTTGCCCAACAACTCCCCCGTGTCCCATCCCACCATGCGCGCGGCGGCGGGATTGGCGAAAGTGCACTTTCCCTCCGCATCTACGCGCCAGATTCCGTCGCCGGCGGAGTTCAGGATAAGCTCGTTTTCGCGGCGCAGGCGCTCCAGCGCGTCTTCCGCCCAGCGGCGCTCCCGGATTTCACCTTCCAGTTTCTGGTTCGACGCTTCGAGCTGCGCCGTGCGCTCCACCACCCGCTGCTCCAGCTCTTCGTTGAGCCTGCGGATCTCCTCTTCCGCCCGCTTCCGTTCCGTGACGTCGCGGACGTTACATTGAATCACCTCCCGGCCGTCAACCCGATAGACGTTGCTGACAAACTCGACTTCAATCTCCCGTCCATCGCTCTTTTCGAGCAGCAAATCTTCATAACGTACGTATCTCTTCTCCTGCAGTTCCCGAAAGGCAGCCATGGATGCCGCTTCATTCCTGAAGAGCCCGATATCCCAAAGATGCTTTCCAATGAACACGTCGCGAGAAGAAGCCAAAAGCTCCATCAGAAAAGGGTTAACGTCGGTGATTTCTCCCGTATCGCCGCGCAGAATCAGGATTCCGTCCTGTGCTGCTTCAAAGAGTCGCCGGTAACGAAGTTCTGAGTCGCTGAGCGCCGCTTCCGCGCGGGCCCGCTCCTGGCGCAATGCCTTTTCCTTAAGCGCCGTGCGCACGGCGATGGGCAGGCGCGCCAGCCCCCCCTTCAAAACGTAGTCGGCGGCGCCGTTTTTGATGCACTCCACGGCCGCCTCTTCACCCATGGCGCCAGTAACCAGAATGAAGGGGATGTCACGCCGCTCCTGTCGCAGGTAGTCGAGCGCCTCGGTGCCCTTCCAGCCCGGAAGGTTGTAGTCCGCCAGAATCACGCCGTACGGCTCCGAGCCGATGCGTTGGCGAAACTCCTCAAAGGTTTGCACCACATCGGCGGCGACAGCAAACCCGGCCCTCTGCAACTCCGCCTGGCACAGTTCCGCGTCTGCGGCATCGTTCTCAATTTGCAGCACGCGCAAGGGCTCTCTGCTAGGGCGTGGCTTTGCGGTTTCCATATCGCTTTCAGGACATCATCGGCGTCAGATGGCTGGAGGCCGTCAGAACTCCCCGTTTAGCTCCGCCAGGCATCGGCTCCATGTGGCGGTGCTCACCCCGCCGCTTCACGCTCAACACCCGGTCGCGACGGCGGCTCATTGACCAGCAGCCAATAGAGGCCCAGTTTCGTCACGGTCTGCCGGAATTCCTCGAAATCAACCGGCTTTTGGACATAACTGTTGACCCCAAGCTCATAGGAGGCGCAAAGATCCTTCTCCTCCTTCGAAGACGTCAAAATCACCACCGGGATCGCCCGCGTGCGCGGGTCTTCTTTGATCGCTTTCAAGACCTCGTGCCCGTCCACCTTGGGCAGTTTCAAATCCAGTAGAATGAGCCTCGGAGCTTCAGCGATGGAACGCTTGCCGTACTCTCCGCGGCAGAAGACGAAATTCAACGCCTCTTCGCCGTCGCGCGCCACGTGGATTCGATTCGCCACGCAATGGCGCCGGAGAGCATAAAGGGTTAGCTCGACGTCAGCCGGGCTGTCCTCAACCAAAAGAATCTCGATTTCGCCTTCAGGCATTCTGACCTCCTCAGTATTCCGAAGCCAGCGCAGGCTCCGGCGGGCCAGGCGTTTCGTCTGCCCCACCCCTCGGTCCCAACGTGAAATAGAACGTGGCGCCCTTATCGAGCTCGGCCTCGGCCCAGATGCGCCCGCCGTGCTTGTGAACGATACGCTGCACCGTGGCGAGGCCGATACCGGTGCCTTCAAAATCTTCGGCGAGGTGCAGACGCTGGAAAACACCAAAGAGCTTGTCGGCATACTTCATGCTGAAACCCACGCCGTTATCGCGCACGAAGATCGCCGCCTCATCGCCCACCGCCGTCTGGCCCACTTGAATTACGGCTCGCGGTCGCGGCCGGGTGTATTTCACGGCGTTCGAGAGCAGGTTCACAAACACCTGCCGCACGAGGCCCGGATCGCATTCCACGGAAGGCAGCTCGCCGATTTGCCAGTCGATCTCGCGGTCGCCCACGTCGGAGCCGAGATCCTTGAGAACTTCCTCCACCAGCGAATCGAGGCCGGCCACGCGGCAGGAAAGTTGCAAACGCCCGACCTGCGCCAGGTTGAGGAGGTCGTCGATCAGCCGCCCCATTTGCTGCGCCCCTGCCTGCACGCGCTCCAGGTGACCCCGCGCCGCAGCATCCAGACCCGGTCCGTACTCCTCCACCAGAATCCTGGAAAACCCGGCGATGTGGCGGAGTGGCGCGCGCAAGTCGTGGGAGACGGAATAGCTGAAGGCCTCCAGCTCCTTATTGGCAGCCGCCAGTTGCGCGGTGCGCGCCCGCACCCGCTCCTCCAGTTCCTCGTTGAGCTTGCGGATTTTTTCTTCCGTCCGCTTGCGCTCGGTCACGTCCTGCTTGACGGCGATAAAGTGGCTGATCGCTCCGTTCTGAGCCCGGACCGGCGTGATGGTCTGCTCCTCCGCGTACAGGCTTCCGTCTTTGCGCCGGTTCACGATCTCCCCTCGCCAGGCCTGCCCGGCCTGAATGGTTGTCCAGAGGTCGCGGTAGAACGTCTCATCCTGTTGGCCGGACTTGAGGATGCGAGGGTTCTTCCCCAGGAGTTCGCCGGCGGTGTAACCAGTCAGCGTTGTGACGGCCGCATTCACCCAAACCATCCTGCCTTCCGGGTCGGTGATCAAAATGCCGTTGGCGGCGGCTTCCAGCGCCTGAGTTTGGAGGCGCAGTTCCTCTTCCGCGCGCCGGCGCTCAATCAGTTCGGCGGTCAACTGCTCGTTGAGTTCCCTCAGCTCCCGGGTCCGCGCGCCCACCGTTGTTTCCAGCCCTTCTTTGGCCCTCTCCAACTCTTCCTGCGCCCTCTTGCGGTTGGCTACTTCCACGCGCAATGCGGCCGGACTCGGCAGCGCCAGCGCCTCCGGAACCAGCTTCACCAGCAGCACGGCCGTGGAGACGGAAGCGAGCGCCGTCACCGCCTTCACGAGCCCCGTCAGCCGGTACGTGCCGTGCCATATCGTCCAGACCTCCATCAGGTGGGTGGCGCCGCAGCCCACGATGAACAGGCCGAACATCAGGAACATCCAACGGAACGGCAAATCGCGCCGCTTGCGCGCGAAGTAGACCAGCGTGATGGGAATGGACGTGTAGGCTAGAAAAATCAGCGAATCCGACGCCACGTGCAGCCACACGATCTGCGGGTTCCAGAAGTAGCACATGCCGTGCGGCATGAAGTCGGAATCGAAAAGGTGCCGGAAGAATTCCATCATTTTGTCCCCTCTCCTTGAAGCGGGCCGGCGGTCCTCGTTTCACCCGGGTTCCCCCCCGGGCCGCTTGCGCCCACAACTCCGGGCTAGTGGCTCGCGCCAAAACCACCCGCGGCCTCCCACGAGAGATACAACTATAGTACTTCATCAGTAATCCACTTGTCAAGTACTTTATGTGAAATACCTTTCGCCCCCCTCCCACCGGCTCGAGGCGCGGCCTTGACAAGCGTGCCTTATCGATCAACGATCCGATCCGTCGCGGTAACGGCGAGGGGCCGTCGCCGGCTTTTCGGCGAGCCCCGCCCCTGCGGGGTAAACGCCGCTCGCCGCTGCAGAAAGCTGCCGACGAATCAAACGCGTGGGCACGCCATCCAAATCGCAGGAGCCCGCAACACCCGCGGGACTTGACGCGCCCCGCCTGCCCCGAACGGGTCCGGGCCTGCCCCCGCCCGTCTTCCACGACCCCAAGCACCACATCAAGATTTATCAGGGCGATTGCCTCGAGATCCTCGCCGCCATTCCCGCCGACACCGTGGACCTCGTCTTCGCCGACCCGCCCTACTTCCTCTCGAACGACGGCATCACCTGCCACGCCGGGCGCATGGTAAGCGTCAACAAGGGCAAGTGGGACAAGTCCCGAGGGCCCGACCTCGACCACGAGTTCAATAGGGCTTGGCTGGCCGCCTGCCAGCGCGTCTTGAAGCCCAACGGCACGCTCTGGGTCTCGGGCACCAGCCACGTGATTCACTCCGTCGGCTTCGCCATGCAGCAGCTCGGCATGAAGCTCCTGAACGACATCACCTGGGTGAAGCCCAACCCGCCGCCCAACCTGAGTTGCCGCTACTTCACCCACGCCACGGAGACGATTATCTGGGCGGCCAAGAACCGCAAGAGCCGGCATACGTTCAATTACAAGCTGATGCGGCAGCTTGCCGGCGGCAAGCAGATGAAAAGCGTATGGGAGATTCCGCCTCCCGAGCGCGACGAAAAGCGTTTCGGCAAGCACCCGACGCAGAAACCGGTGGCGTTGCTCAGACGGATTCTACTGGCGGCGTCGGATGAAGGCGATTTGGTGCTCGACCCGTTTATGGGCAGCGGAGCCACGGGCTTGGCCTGCGTGATGCTCCGGCGAAAGTTTGTGGGCCTCGAGGTCGATCCGCACTGGATTGAAATCAGTTTGAAGAGGTTAAGAGAGGGAATGAGCCCCAAAGCACAGCTTTACACTGCAAGTGAGTGCTCCGGGAGAAGCGTCGCGATCGGAGGAGTGTAAATGGCAGGCGGAGCGAAGGCCGTTCACGGCGGAGACGAGCTAGTAAAGCAGGTCAGGGCGTTGGCCGAAAGACTGGGGCTGGAGGCTCGCGAGCAATACAAAGTTGCGCGCCGGCTGTGGGGTGCGGAGCGCAAGATAGATGTTGTGCTAAGGAATCCGGCCAACGGCAAGACTCTCGGAGTTGAATGCAAATACCAAGAGGTTTCTGGAACTGCTGAGGAGAAGATCCCGACGACCATTCAGGACATGGCCGCTTGGCCGATTGATGGCTTGGTAGTGTTCGCGGGGCCTGGCTTTACTGCCAACATGAAATCCTATCTAGTTTCCACGGGCAAAGCCGTGGAATTCGGCGACCTTGAACCGTGGCTTCGGCTTTACTTTGGGCTAGCGCTTGACCAACGAGGGTAGTCCTCGTTTACATCAGATGGCCGAGAATCACTGCTGGCACCGAAAAATCGCTCCAGGCGAGACATTAGACGAGCTGCATGAATCGCAGGCGGGCCTGCAGCGCCACAAGTGTGCCGCGCGAGCTTACGACATTGGGTACGCGTGGGGCCGCAACCATTCCAACCTCCCCGGAACCGACTCACAAGAGTAGCGCCGGGCTTTAGCCCGGCATGTGCCGCCCTAAAGGGCGGCGCTACATGAGGCATGTGCCGCCCTACAAGGGCGGCGCTACATGAGGCATGTGCCGCCCTAAAGGGCGGCGCTACATGAGCTACTGCTACTGGCGCTACACTGGGCCGGTGAGATTCCAGCGCAAGAACATCCGGCTGCCTGCTTCGTCCTACATCGGCCGCCAATGGTATTACTTGACCGCATGTACCCAAGGACGCGTACCGAGGTTCCGCGATGCACGCCTCGTTGCGGAGAATCTGGAGTTGCTGAGCGTACGGGCGAAGGACCTGCGCTTTGAGGTCCATGCATACTGTTTCATGCCCGATCATTTGCATTTGCTTGCCAGCGGAAGCGACGACCAGTCAGATTGCCTGACCTTTATCAACCGATTCAAGCAGGTTTCCGGCTTCAAGTTTAAGCAGGCGACGGGGCAACGTCTTTGGCAGCACAAGTCCTACGACCATATCCTGAGGCCCGGCGAGCGCTGGGAGGCGGTGGCCTATTACATCTGGATGAATCCCGTCCGCAAAGGACTCTGTGGGCAACCGGACGAATGGCCGTTCTCCGGATCGGAGACGATCGACTGGCGTCGGCTCATGGCAACTCCGCAGGGCCGGTGGATTCCATCCTGGAAGGACTAGGGCACCTCCATCCGCAGAACCGCCACGTCCGGGACAAAATCCGCCAGCAGCTTCAGGTGTTGCGCGACCTGGGTTTTGTGGAATTCCTCGGGCGGGGCCGATATCGGCTGACGTAGCGGCGCGTTCACGGCTGCAAGGGGTTTTGAAGAGGAAGGCCCTCGACCCAATCAAAGTCCTTCGTATTGCGCGTGACCAAAGTCAGGCCGTGCACCAGCGCCGTTCCCGCCGTCAGCGCGTCACCGAGAGTCATCTTCCTCCGCTGCCGGAGCCGCACAGCTTCGTGGAGAACGGCCTCGGAGATGGGAAGGATTGTGGCGGAGGCGAAGAATGCCTCGAAGTGGCGGCGCTCTTCTTGGCTGAGGTGAGGATAACCGAGAACCTCAACATAGCTGACGGCTGAGACCGCCGGGGCGTTTTGGGCGATGAGTTCTCGGAGTTTGGAGTGTTCGGGCCGGGCAGCGTAGATGATGATGTTGCTGTCGATCAATGTCACGAATCTCTGCCGGGTAGCTCGCGGTCTTCACGCTGCTGGCGTTCCCAGGCCACCGGGTCGGCGATTGAGGAGAGAGCATTCAGGCGGGCCAGCCTCTCCAGCGCCTCGGCCATTCTTTGACCTTGTCCGGCACTGGGTTCCAGGATGGTCACCCTGACCTCGACAGGTCGGTCCTGGGCCAAACGCTCGGGGACCTCCTCACTCCATTCCAAACTGTTGCCTCGAAGGACGGCCTTATAGGTATTCATGCTTCATCCTCGCCCCGCTCGAACAGAATGACACAGGGGGCGTCCGTTGTGCAACGCGGTTTCACCGGCGTCCTCAACGTTGTGCGCTCTCTGGGCCAAGCCGAATTCTCCCTGGCCGAGGTTTGCGCCCAGGCGGACGCGCTGGCGCGGCTGCATCCGCACAACCGCCACGTCCGCGACAAAATCCGCCAGCAGCTTCAGCAACTGAGAGACTTGGGGCTTGTGGAGTTTCTCGGCACGGGGAAATATCGGGCTTCGGCAACCACAAACCGAAATCGCTAGCTCAAGAGCCAGGTGAGAAACTCTTCCGGGCGGCTTTCGGCGTCGCGGAGAATCTTGGCCAAAATTCCGCGACCGAGATCTTCACCTCGGTGGTCGGGAACCGTTGTCGTGCGCCCGTCGGCGTGCCGGAAGAACCTGTGACTGCCTCGCTGGCGCGTTTGCACGAAGCCCAAAGATTCAAGGAAGCGGACCACTTCCCGCGCGCGGACGGGATGGAGCCGGGTCAAGCGCTGACCTCGACCTGCTGAACGCCCACAAACTTCATGCGCGGAGCTTTTTGTTCCGCCAGGCAAAGGGCGATAACTTCGCGGATGCGAGGGGCCAATTCTTCCAGCGTGCGTGCCTGCGTATAACAGCTATGCAGCGCGGGAACACTGGCCACGTAGTAACCATCCTCGTCTCGCTCGATGACCACGGTAAATTCACGCACCCTGGCCTTTCCGGCTGGCTTCTTCATAGGGAGAATTATAGCACCGAAAGAACGAAATGGAGGGGAACTGTAACACCGCGGCCGTCGGGGTGGTCCCACCGGCCATACCTAAACGTTATGCGCTCGCTGGGCTTTGAAGAAGAGCGGCGGGCCGATCTCCCGGCCGCCATGGAGGGGAATGGTAACGGCGCGACCGTCAGGATGATTCCAGCGTTCGTGACTTCCGGTCTGGCGTGTCTTCGAGAAGCCCAACTGTCGCGCCGCCTTTTGAAACTCGCGGGCGCTGGCGCTAGGCGTGGACGATTTCGGTGGTGTCGGCAGGCAAGGGCAGGCTTTTCTCCCGGTACTCGTCGGTAATCATGTCAAAAACGCCGGCGAGCTCGGCGAGCGCTTCCTCCCGGGTCGGCATGAGGGCATAGCAGCCGGCGATGGCGGGAATCTCAGCCACCCAGGAACCATCTTCCTGGCGATACAAAACCGTCTTGTAATCGAGCAAGCTCACGTCGGCATCTCCCACGTGCATTACTTAACAGAAAGTCCGAGGCTCTGGGGACAAAAAGCCGCGGGTTTGGTATCAATATTGCACTCTTGACAACACTATACACGTATGGTAACGTACTTTCTTGACCCCTACACTTATCCATCTTTGCGCTTCCAGCGGCAGCCTCGCGCGCGCCGTTCCGCACGGACGGAGCGAGGGGTGTGGACGGAAGAGAGAAATGACGATTAAACCGGGAATGTTACTGAAAATACGTAAGTTCAATCCGAACACAGCAGGCCCGATTTGCCCCCCCCCCCACTGGAGGCAAGCCGGTTTGAGTCGTGAGCGCAATCCGGTCTTCGCACCAGGACGATTCTTTACAGAGACTTAGTGGCAGCACTGTATGCATCGACTTCCCCAGAGGATTCATCCGATAAGCTGCCGGACGAAAATGGGTAGGGCGTCCGGCGCAGTCCACACCGGCGGATCAGGTTTAGAGCGCCGGGCAGTCTTCTCCGCTCAGGAAGCCAGGTTTGGTCAAGTTGATTTGCAAGGAAGTCATTCAGCAACTCTCCGAGTACCTCGATGGCGAGCTCGATGCCGCGCTCGTCCATGACCTCGCCCGCCACCTCGAAGGCTGCCGCCATTGCCGCGTGGTGGTCTCCACCACGCGCCGTACCATCGAAATCTTCTGCAACTGCCGCCCCGCGCCTCTGCCCTCGGATGTCAGCCGCCGCCTGCGCCAGGTCCTGGCCCGGCAGTACAGGTGATAGGTTGCAGGGAACACTTCATGGAGGACGGCGGGGCTTGGCTCGCGGGCAATCTTCAATCTACAATCATCAATCGTCAATGCCAGGAATCACCGCCATCTTCAGCGATGTCGGAGGCGTGCTCGGCTCAAACGGCTGGGATCATCAGTCGCGGCGCAAAGCGGCCGACCTTTTCCACCTGGATGCGGCGGAGTTCGAGGAGCGCCATGCCCGGCTGGCGGACGCGTTCGAGTGCGGCAAGCTCAGCCTGGACGATTACCTGCGGCAGACCGTGTTCCACCGCGAGCGCCCTTTCACCCTGCCCGAGTTCCGCGACTTCATGTTCTCGGAGTCCCAGCCCTTCCCCGAGTCGCTCGCCCTCATGCAGGAAATCGCGGCCTCGCGCCGGTACTTCATGGCGACGCTCAACAACGAGTCGAGAGAGCTCAATCTCTGCCGGATCGAGCGCCTCGGCCTCAGGCGCTGCTTCAGCGTCTTTTTCAGCTCCTGCTTTCTGGGCGTGAGAAAACCTGACCCAGGGATTTACCGGCTGGCGATCGAGATCTCGCAGCGCCGCCCGGGGGAATGCCTTTTCATTGACGACCGCGCGGCCAACGTCGAAGCCGCCCGCCAGTGCGGCATGCGCGGCATTCGATTTCAGAACGTCGGGCAATTGCGGAGGGACCTCACGGGCGAACCCTGCGGCCTGTAAAGCGGCAGCGGAGCAAATGGCCGCTGGCGCGGGCGCATGGGCGGCAAGCAGACATTGACAGAGTAAGTGATGGCTTGAGTGGCACTTGACAGGTTTTCCCGCCAGCCCCAACCTTGAGTGACCCACGGAGCGGAATCGAACCAGAGTGGAGCAAAGGTTGGAGGAAGACGCGATGAAGCCAGAACGACGGGCAAGAGTTCGGAGCACCGTGGCGGCGCTCGGGGCGATGCTGTGGCTGGCGCTTTTCGGCAGGAGCGTCTTCGCGCAGCAGTACCTGTTCGGCGGCGCCGACCTCGCCACCAGCAGCGCGACGCCCGTCGCGGTGGCGGTGGCCGATTTCAACGGCGACGGCCGCCCGGACCTCGCCGTCGCCAACCTCGGCAACAACACGGTCCAAATCTTTCTCGCCAACTCCGACGGCACCTTTGGGGCCGGAACGGCATTCTCCACCGGCAAGGGCCCCCTGTTCATTGCCGTCGCCGACTTCAACGGCGACAGCAAATTGGACCTGGCCGTCGCCGACAGCAAGGCCGCAACAGTTTCCATCCTGTTTGGCAATGGTGACGGCACCTTCCAGACAAAAGTGGATTACCCAACCGGCACCACTCCCTCGTCAGTGGCCGTCGGCGATTTCAACATGGATGGCCACCCGGACCTCGCCGTCGCCAACACCGGCTCCAACAGCATCAGCATCTTCCTCGGCAGCAGCACGGGCAAGTTTCGCGCCGGTGTCACTCTGACGACAGGCACGGCGCCCGTCACGGTGGTGGCGGCGGCGCTTGGCCAGCAGCCCGAAGTGGATCTGGCAGTCACCAACAGCGGCTCGAACACCATCGGTGTATATCGCGGCACGGGCGCCGGAGCTTTCAGGTCTCCCACCAATTACGTCACCGGTACCTCTCCCACAGGCCTCGTTATTGCCGACATCAACAAAGATGGCGTTCCAGACATGGTAGCCACCGACAAGGGCTCGAACACCGTGTCGGTGTTTTTGGGGAAAACAGGGGGCAGTTTCAACCCCAAAATGGACTTCGCGACCGGCGCAAGCCCGGTTTGCCTGGTTGCCGGTGACTTCAACGACGATGGTTTCCCCGATCTCGCGGTGGCCAATTCCACCGGTAACACGATCTCCGTGCTCCTGGGAACCGGTACTGGATCCTTCGCGACCCAAGCGGTCTACAACTCAGGCCTCACACCCGTCGCCATCGCCAGCAGTGATTTCAACCTTGATGCCAAGCTCGACCTGGCGATTGTCGACAACGGCAAGGGCGGGGTAACGGTCATGTTCGGCAACGGTGACGGTACTTTTCCTGATTCCGTGCTGGCCGGCAGCACCACACCCAGCGCCGTGGCCACGGGCGTCTTCACCGCCGGCGGCAACACGGATCTGGCGGTTGCGAACACCGGCTCCAGTACGGTCTCGGTTTTCCTCGGCAACGGCAAAGGCGGCTTTGCGAGCAAGGTTGACTACGCCACCGCTGCGTCGCCCAACTCTGTTTTTGTCGGTGATTTCAACAACGATCACATCGCCGACATCGTCACCGCCGGCGGCACGGGCACGGTGTCACTCCTGCTGGGAAATGGGGACGGCACGTTTCAAAGCCACACGGACTTCCTTACCGGGGCGAGCCCGCGGGCGGTGATCGGGGCGGATCTTCGAAACATCGGCAATCTCGATCTCATCACCGCCGACACTGCCGCCAACTCGGTTTCGGTCCTCCTGGGGAATGGCAACGGCACGTTTCAGAGTGCCGTGAGCTACGCCGTCGGCAACAAGCCCTACGCGGTAACCGTGGGGGACTTCAACGGTGACAACATTCTTGATCTCGCCGTCGCCAACCAGGCAGACAGCACGGTTTCTATCCTCATCGGAAAGGGCGACGGCACGTTTCTGCCGCAGGGAACTCCGCTTCCACTCCCCACCCAAGCCGGTCCCAAGGGCATCGCGGTGGGTGACTTCAACCGCGACGGCCGCCTGGACTTGGTGGTGTCCGACGAGGGACCCAACGAGGTTTCCATTCTGATTGGCAACGGCGACGGCACGTTCCAGCCCCACGTGGAGTACAACGTGGATGGTGGACCGTTCTGGGCGGCGGTGGCCGATTTCAACGGCGACGGCAACCTGGACGTGGTGACCGCGAACCAGGGCAACAACATCGGAGTGCTGCTCGGAAAGGGTGATGGCACTTTCCTGCCACGCTTCACGCGAAACACTCCGGCCGGGCCGTTGTGGGTTGCGGCGGCCGACTTCAACAATGACGGGCAGCCTGACCTTGCCGTGGTGAACACGACGAGCAACAATATCTCGGTTTTTCTCAACGTCGCCACGATCGGGCTTTCCCCCGCCGCGCTCAACTTTGGCAACCAGACGCAGGGAACCACCAGCCTGCCCCTCACCGAAACCCTCAGCAACCCGGCCATTGCGCCCCTCGACTTCACAAGTTTTTCCATCACCGGTACCAACAGCGGTGACTTCGCTGAAACCAACACTTGCCCGGCAAGCATTGCCGGGGGCGCGAACTGCGCCGCCAGTGTCACCTTCACGCCCACCAATATCGGGTCGAGGACCGCAAGCCTCAGCGTGACGGACAACGCTCCTTCAAGTCCGCAGAACGTCGCGCTGACCGGAACGGGAACTGCGGGCACTCCGCAGGTCTCCTTTTCTCCCACCAGCCTCTCCTTCCCGGTTGAGGTTGTGGGCAAGGTCAGTCCGACGAAAACGGTCACGATGTCCAACCCGGGCACGGCGACCCTGCTCATCACCAGCGTGACCGTCACCGGCCCGTTCGCGCAGCAGAATAACTGCGGCTCGAGCCTGGCCGTGGGCGCCAGTTGCACGATTACGGTGGACTTCAAACCCACCGCCCCCGGCTCCGCCTCGGGAACGGTGAATGTGACCGACAACGCCAGCGGCAGCCCGCAGACAGTGCCGCTCTCGGGCACGGGCACCATCGCACAGGTGATTCCGAACACTCTGACCTTCGCGGCTCAGATGGTGGGCACCACCAGCCCCCCGCAGACCGTTACCTTGACCAACGTGGGCACCGTCAGCCTCAGCATTACGGGTATTGGTATTGGCGGCACAGATCCGCAGGATTACGCGCGCACCACGACTTGCACCTCCAGCCTGGCGGCCGGGGCGAGTTGCACCATCTGCGTCACCTTCACGCCTACCATGACCGGAACACGGACGGGCTCGATCTCGATTCAGGACAATGGCGGCGGCAGTCCGCAGACCGTGAGCCTGACGGGCACGGGCACTTAGTTAGTTACCTATGTAAAAATCTTGGGACGCAGCACCGGCTCCGGTGTATACTGGCGCGCGGTCCGGCGTTACCTGACTCGGGAATCCGGCCGTATCTAAAATTCACAAAGGGGGAAAGGTGAAAATACCAAAGATACTGGCAATTATGATCCTTGCTTTACTGACGCTACCCGGCCTGGCGCGCGCGCAGACTTGGCAGACCTTGAATAACGCAGCGCCCTTCTTTGGCGGCACCGCTCTGCTGCTTCGCGACGGTACCGTGATGATGCAGTCGGAAGACTCGCAGGGGTACGGCACCAGCAACTGGTGGCGCCTCACTCCGGACAGCACGGGCAGTTATCTCAACGGCACGTGGAGCCAGCAGGCGTCGCTTCCCAACGGATATGCTCCGCTGTACTACGCTTCCGCCGTGCTTCCCGACGGCCGTCTCATCGTCATGGGCGGAGAATACGATGGACACAGCCAGAGCGAAAGTAATCTTGGCGCTATCTACACTCCGTCCGCCAACACGTGGGCTACTGTCGCTGCTCCAAAAGGCAGCCAGTGGGCCAACATTGGCGATGCCTCCGGCATTATTCTTGGCAACGGAACCTTTATGCTTGGCAATTGCTGCAGTAACCAGCAGGCGCTCTTGCACGCCGGCACCCTGACGTGGACCGTCATAAGCAAAGGCAAGGCTGACAGCAACAGCGAGGAAGGCTGGGCCCTGCTTCCCGATAGCACCGTGCTCACCGTGGACACCAACAACGGTACCAACGCGGAAAAGTTGCTCGGAACGCAATGGATCAATGCGGGCAGCACGATTGTCCCTCTCGCCGACGCCGGTACCCTCGAAATCGGCCCCGAGATCCTGCGCCCCGACGGCACCGTCTTTGCCATGGGCGGCACCAAGAACACCGCCGTGTACACTCCTCCGGCGATTCCGAGCGAGCCCGGCACCTGGGTCCAGGGCCCGGATTTCCCCGTTAGCGCCCAGGGTCAGCTCGACATGGCCGACGCTCCCGCCTCCTTGCTTCCCGACGGCAACGTGCTCATGGACACCAGCCCGGGCATCTTTAACAAGCCCACCTATTTCTACGAATTCGATGGAACCAACATCAACTCGGTTCCTGCTCCGCCCAACGCCCCCAACGACACCTCTTACTTCGGCCGCATGCTCCTGCTTCCCACCGGCCAGGTGCTCTTCGCCGACGGCTCCAAGGACGTCGAAATCTACACCCCGAGTGGGACCTTTCAGGCTGCGTGGGCTCCGACCATCACCTCCGCCCCCACCACCGTCACTCGCGGCAAGACCTATGTCCTCGCCGGGACTCAGCTCAACGGACTCTCCGCCGGCGCAGCCTACGGCGACGATGCCCAGATGGCCACCAACTTTCCGCTCGTTCGCGTCACCAACACTTCCAGCGGCGATGTTATGTTCTTCCCCACTCACGGCCCCAACACCAGCAAGATTGCCACCGGGAGCACGATCATCGGCACCCATTTCGACGTCCCGGCCGCTGCGGAAACGGGAGCCAGTACTCTCGAGGTTGTGACCAACGGCATCCCCTCCGCTCCGGTAAACATCACCGTGCAGTAGCCGCGGTCGCAGAATAGCGTTTAGTAGTTAGATCAAAGAGGCGACGGCCGGCTCTTGGATGGCGAGCCGGCCGGGGACGGCAACAGACGGGGTGCGATTTCGAAACACCGGCAGGCTCAAGTACTGCCGTTCCATCTCGAGCACCAGCTTGTCCTGCTCCAACCGAGCCAGCGCCCGGCGCACTTCGAGCTCGCTCGCCTCTCCCCCCAGTTGCCGCAGGAGACCCGGAACCGTGTGCGCCGTGTCGCAAAGCAGGCAGACCTTCGCTTCGAGTCCGCTGAGAACGTGAGTGGGATTCACGGCGCAAGGCCGCGTATCATTGACGAGCGCCAAAGATCCCGCTTCGAAAAGATTGAGTTGCGGGGGCGCCGCGTTGCTCGCCTCCGACCACGCCGCAATCTCTCGAACCAGTTCGCCCGCATAGTCAGCGGGCCGCCGGCCGTCAGCGTAGTCAAACTCGAAAAAGTAGGCCAGGCGCGCGAGATCCTCCGACGGCAGGGGGAAGACGTAGCCGTATACCGGCATGGGGCGCACATTGGCAAGGCCGAAACGGCTGGCCTCGCGGTAAAGCGGGCTGAAGCGGTCCATCCGCACGCGGATGCAGAACGAAGGTGGCTGCAAATGGGTGATGAGCGGGATGACGCGAGCCTGCCGCGCGTACTCCGAGGTGGATTCATCCGGAAATCCGTATAGCACATTCCAGATGACGGCCAGGCCGAGTTCGTCGGACCAGCGGAGGAACTGGATGTTCTGCAGCGCCGTGCAGCCCTTACGCATGAGGCGAAGCACCTCGTTGCTGAAACTCTCGATACCGGGTTGCACGCAACGCACTCCGCCTTCGCGCAGGGTGCGAAGCTGCTCGAATCGCAGGTTCGCCTTGGTTTCGAAAAAAAGCTTCACCTCGGGACCGTTGCAGGCGAGCTCGGGAAACAAAGTCTGGAGGTACCGCGTGTCGAGAATGTTATCCACGCAGTCGATTCGCTTCGGGCCGTAGGTTTCCGTCAGCGATTTCAGTTCCTCGATCACCCGGCCGGGCGACTTGCTGCGATAGGCCATGGTTTGGCCGTTCAATCCACAGAACGTGCAGTGCTGTTTTTCTCCCCACCAGCAGCCGCGCGCCGTCTCGATCAAGAGCCGGGGATCGATCTGATTCCTGAAGGGTGACCTTCCCAGGCGTTCGAAGTAGCCGGAGTAGTCGGGAACCGGCAGCGCGTCCAGGTTCGTGACCGGGACGGGCAGTGTGAGGTCCGGTTGGCCCCGCTGCAGGATCCCGGCCACTGGCCGCGCATCGCCCTCGCGCAAGAGGCGCCGCAGAAAGAGCGGCACGGTCTCATCGCCCTCGCCGGTCGAGACAAAGTCGATCCACGGGAACGACTGGATCATCTGCTGGCCCATCTCGCCTTCGCAATTTCCGCCGCCGAAAATGATGAGTGGCGGATTCGGAGTCTGCTTGAGAGCTTCCGCCACCGCAAGGCAGCAGCAAGTCTGATGAAACGTGGTCGTGAAACCCACCACGCGCGGAGCGTTCCGCTGAATCTCGCGGACGCACTCGTCCACAAACGCCTCGCGGCAACGCCGGGCCTGCAGAATCTCCGGAATCCGCTGCCGCGCCCCCGGCTCGGGCATGAGGAAGTTCGCCAGATATTCTCGCTCGCCGGGAAGCCGTCCCGGAAACACCAGGTCGGCAAAGAACCATTCGCCCACCAGCGACACGGCGGGCGTGGAGGTGTCGAGCAGCATCAGGTCGCTGCGCTCGGCAATCCACTCATACAGCGGCGCTCCGATAGTTTCGGCGAGGTCGAAGTTGAAGTACCGCACGGCAGACGAGAACCCCGAGCGCTCGAGCCCGGCGCTGAGCAAGCTGACCCCGATGGCGGGATGCTGGAGGTCGGCGAAGGGAAGGACGGCGAATAGAATGTCCACGTCGATTTCACCTTGCTACGGTCGGGCGTTCGTCTTCCGGGAAGCCGATCCTGGCCAGCAGCCGGGCGAATCTCGCATCGGGCCGCAGCGTGTCGAAGCAGGGCAGCACGTTCAGATAGCACAGCAGGGCGTCGCGGTTGTCCGCCGACCGTTCCAATTGCTCGAAGGCGCGGTCTCGGTCCCCGAGGCCGGTATAGATGAGCGCCGGCGCAATCGGCATCACGTATTGCTCTTTCTCCGCCAGGACCTCGAGAAGTTTGAGCGCCTCGTCCCGCGCGCCTGAGAGGGCGTTGTACTCGCCCAGGAATCCAAGGATCATCGGATTGTCGCCGGAGAGAGGCCGCAGTTTGCCGAAGAGCTCGACGGCCTCCGCCAGTTTGCCCTGCTCGGCTTCGGCAAGCCCGAGAACAATCTGCACCTCGAAATAGTTGGGGTCCAGTTCCAGGGTGCGCCGCGCCTGCTCAATGGCCCGGTCGTAGCGGCGGTTGTAATAGTATTGGAAGGCCAAGCCGCTGTTGACGTGGAGCGACAGCGGGTCGGCCCGCAGCGCGCGCTTCATCTCGGCGAGGGCCTGCTCAAAGCGCGAGATTTGGGTCAGGTAGACGGCGTAGAAGTAATGGGGGTTGTAGTCGCCGGGGCTCAACTCCAGAGCGCGGCGAAACTCGTTCCCCGCCTCCGTCCAGTCCCAATCGCAAAACATCCGCACCATGCCGAGGGAGATGTGTACCTGGGCGAGCCGGTCGTCCAGCTCGAGGGCGCGCAGGGCTGATTCCCGCGCCTTGGGCCAGAGCTCGTGGGGCGGCATCACGCTCCAAAATCCCAGCGCGGCGTAGTAGTCGGCGATGCCGGCATACGCGGAAGCATAATTGGGATCCTCGGCAATCGCCTGCTGGAAGCACTCAAATGCCTTTTGCAGGCCCTCGGGAGTCTGCTGGTTCCAATAGTAGCGGCCCTTGAGGCAAAGCTGGTAAGCCTCCATATTCTCTGTCCGGCCGCGGACGAGCGGCGCGCCTTCGTCCTCCTTCAGCTTCACCTTGAGCGCGCCCACGATATTCTGCGCGATTTCATCCTGGATGGCGAATACGTCCTTCATCTGCCGGTCGAAGCGTTGCGACCAGATCTGATAGCCGTCGCTGACGTTGGCAAGCTGCGCCGTGATGCGCAGCTGGTCGCCGGAGCGGCGCACGCTGCCTTCGAGCACCGAGCTCACGTTGAGCTGCTGGCCGATGGTCCGGATGTCAACGGCCTTGCCCTTGAACTGGAACGCCGACGTACGCGAGACCACGCGCAGCCCATCGAGCTGGGCAAGCGCCGTGATGAGATCTTCGGTGAGGCCGTCGCTGAAGTATTCGCTCTCCTCGTCGCGGGTGAGATTGGTAAAAGCCAGCACCGCGATGGACGGCAGTCCGGGGCGCGAGGGTAAGCTCGACGTGTGCCGCGGAACGGGCGTGGAAGAGTCGCCGGGCGTCAGCGAGTCCACCATCCCGGGCGTTTCCACCGCTCTAATGTCCGCCACCATTTCCTGGACGGACTCATAACGATGGTCCGGATGTTTGGCCATCGCTCGGGCGATGATCCGGTCGAGTCCGGGAGGAACTCCGGCTCGCGCGCTTTCCACGCTGGGCGTCGGGTCGTTCAGGATGGAGTATATGACGGCCTGGTCGAACCGGCTCGAGAAAGGGAGCTGTCCCGCCAGCATTTCGTAGAGCACCACGCCCAACGACCAGATATCGACGCGGTGATCGACCTCCCCGCCCCGTGCCTGCTCCGGCGCCATGTAGGCTACGGTTCCGGTCGCCGTCCCCGCGCGGGTAAGCCGTGGGCTGCCCTGCAGGATGGCCAGCCCAAAATCCAAAATCTTCACCACCCCGTCCCGCGTCACTACGAGATTCGCGGGCTTGATATCACGGTGAACGATCCCCTTCTCGTGAGCCTTGGCCAGGCCCTCGCCCGCCTGAATGGCGAAGTTGAGCGCGTCACTCGGCGCGAGCGGCCCACGCCCGATCTTCTTCTGGATGGTTTCGCCGTCGTAAAACGCCATCGCAATGAAGACCTGATCGTCCGTCTCCTCGATGCCGTAGATGGTGCAGATGTTGGCATGATCGAGCGCCGAAGCCGCCTGGGCCTCCTGAATAAACCGGCGCTGGTTTTCATCGTCGGCGCGGAGCTCGAAAGAAAGGAACTTGAGCGCCGCGAAGCGTTCGAGCCTCAAATCCCGCGCTTTGTACACCACCCCCATGCCGCCTCCCCCCAGCCGCTCCACGATCCGGTAGGGAGCGAAGGTCTTTCCGATCATCTCGGCTTCGGCGCTGTTGAGATTACTCATGGGAGCAACGGCGGACTTAGCGAACCCCGGCAGGCTGCGCGGCCGCCTGTTCGGCGAGTTCCCTGAACATCGCTTGAAGAGAGGCGACAGTTTGAAAGGCGTTCACGCCGAGGAGGACGGCATGTTGCTCGCTGAGCGGCATGGCGTCGAGCGTCGTGTTCAACTCGGCGCCATGATGAGGATCGAGCAGGGCATGTTTCAAGTAGGTCCGGAAAGCCTCCCTCGGCAGTCCGGTCGTTGCGATCACTTCCTCCAGAAAGGGCGCCGAAGGAGGATTCCCCTCCAGCACCGCCAGGTACGCCATGATGGCAACCGGATGAGCGTGCAGCGCCCAGTAATACTGTGACCCCACCAGAGCGGCGGCCGTAACCGGAGGCACCCGCATCAGGACTTCCGCAGGGTCCTTGCCCAGCACCCGCAGGTCGTTGAGCAGCCACTCGTCGTGGTGCATCTCTTCGGGGATGTGACGCTCCAGGTAGGCCGCCACGAGCGCCGCCACCGCGTCCGAACCCGCCCGGTCGAGCGCCGCCCGCCGCGCCGTTTCCATCAGCGGAACGCTGGCGCGGATGACGCAGTGGATGTTGAACAGCAGTTCCGGATAAAGTTCGCAAACCCGCGGGTGCCGCCAGAAGTTGAGCGACGCCCCGTTCAAGCCGGAGATGACCAACTCGATCTTGCCGTTCAGCCGTTCGCTGTGGCGAAGCGCGCGGGGCACAGGCCACCTAAATGAAGCAGTTCGCGGAGCGCACGACATTTTGAGTCAGGAAATCGTCGCCCAGTTGCTGTTTCACCGAGATGAGTGCGTTCACCTCAGCGTCGCTGAGCGCGTTCACCTTGGCGGTGTCGGCATCGGTCAATTTACTCGGATCGGGGATCAATCCCGCCTGCTGCAATTTTTGCACCTGGCTCATAGGCCTCCTCTCGCTCATCACACTCCCTGCTTCCGCCTTCTGTGACTCGAGCGATACATAACGACACAAGTCGGCGACGGTCTACGCCGTGGCGACGGCCCCTGGCCATCGCCATGTCGGCGCTCGGAGAGCGTCGCTACAGAAACGCTGGTCGCCGACTTACGGCGCCCAGTATCGATTGATTGCGAACCGTTACCCTCGGCAAGCCCCGATTTTATCGGGGCCTGCCGCGCCCGTCGCTTGCCCCGATCTTATCGGGGCAAGCCGCATCGCTTTCCGCATACGCGCTACTTTTTCTTGGGAGGAACCACGGCGTCTTTGAACGACTTGGCCAGGCGAAATTTCACCACCGTCTTGGCCGGAATCTTGATGGCCTCCCCGGTTTGCGGATTACGGCCCATCCGCGCCTTGCGATTTTGCTTCACGGCCTTGCCGAGACCCGGAATCACAAACTGCCCGCTGCTCTTGCATTCCTTCGTGGCCAGCGCCGCTATCTCGTCCATCACCGCGCCCGCGGCTTTCTTGGAAATCTCCGCCTTCCCCGCCAAGTGCGAAAGTACTTGCGATTTCGTCATCATGCTTTTTGATCTCCTCTCCTCGTTAGAATGTGTGGGCTTCCCCAAAGCCAGTGAGCGGACACTCTAAGCAATTACGCCATGCCTGTCAAGCGCCATTTTTGCGGCCCGCATAAGGGCGAAGCGAGCAGAGGTGCACCAAATGCGGCTGCGCGGGCGCTCTCGACCGCCCGCTGACAACTGGCAACTGGCTACTGGCAACTGCTTCTTCACGTTCCCGTCCCACTCAACGTCACGGCCTGCGGACTGGCGCCCCCATTGTCGAATATCCAAAGGCTGGCGAGTTTGCCTCCCTTACTCAGAGGCGTAAAAGTGACACTGATCGTACAACTCGATTGCGGAGGAAGGCTCACGCCGCAGGTGTTGGTCTCGGCAAAGTTGACTGGACCCGGTATCGCGATCTGGGAAATTGTTAAGGCGGCGGTCAGGGAAACATTGGTCACGGTAACGGTTTGCGCCGCACTCGTCATTCCTACCGGTTCGCTCCCAAAGCTGAGGCTGGTCGGCGACAGGCTGACAATCGTCCCAGTGCCCGAGACGGGGAACATTTGTGGACTGTCAGGGGCGTCGTCCATAATCGTAAAATTCGCCGTGTGCGCGCCCGGCTGCACGGGCCTGAAATAGATGCTGAATGTGCATTGAGCACCTGCGGCAACCGTCCTGCCGCAGGTTGTAGTGTTCTGAAAGTTTGCGGCGCCATTTCCCGTGAACGTGAGGCTTGAGAGGGAAAGTGGCTGGCTGCCGGTGTTGGTGAGGAAGAGCATTTGCGCCGGGCTCGCCGTACCAACTATCTGGGGCGTGGAAAAGGTCAAGCTGGTGGGAAATATACTAACCAGCGGCGTCGTGATTTCGGTGTACGTGCCGTACTCGAGTCTGCCCACGTAAGCGAGGTCCAGCAAGCCGTCGTTTTCGAAATCGCCCGTAGCGAGAGCGACCGGGCAAACAGCGGAGGGCGCGACACTCGATTGAAACGTTCCGTCGCCGTTGCCATTAAGGATTTGTACGAAGTTAAAATTAACGCCTACTTGTGCCAGATCCAACTTACCGTCGGCGTTAAAGTCTCCGGTGACGACCGACGTGGCGTTACCTGTCTGATAGAAGTTTGGTGGCGCGAATGTTCCGTCGCCATTGCCGAGCAAAACATTTATGCCCGCGCCGCCCCCGATCGCCAGGTCAAGTTTGCCGTCCCCGTTGAAATCAGCCGCGATGACGACCGGCCCGCTCACAAAATTGTAGTTTGAAACAACCGCGCTTTGAAAAGTGCCGTCGCCGTTGCCCGGAAACACCGAAATCCCTTGGGCGACGGGCACGACCAGGTCGAGGTAACCGTCCCCGTTGAAGTCGCCCACGGCAACGCTGCTCGGGCCCGGTGGAGTAGCGTATGAGACGGGACTTTGGAACGTTCCATTGCCGTTACCCAACAGGACTTCAATCGTGGTTTCCGTGGTGAGCAGGGCAAGATCCAGCTTGCCGTCGCCATTGAAATCGCCAGCGGTAACAACACCTTCAGTTTCGACGACGCTCGAATCCGTCGGAGCCCCGAAAGTGCCGTCGCCGTTGCCTAAGAGCACCGTCACCGCGTCGTAGTCTTTGTTGCTGATCGCCAAGTCAAGATTTCCATCGTTGTTGAAGTCGCCGACGACCATGTGTGCGGGACCGCGGTCGGTTGGATAGCTTACGCCGGGTTGGAATGTCCCGTCGCCGTTCCCCAGCAGAACCGTCACCGAACCTTGGCGACACGGGGTGCCGCAATTGGAATTCAAGAATGCCAAGTCGGCCTTGCCATCCTTGTTGAAGTCGCCTCCCACGATATCAACCGGATTCGGGCCCACATTTCCTCCGCCGCTGCCCACCAGCACAGTGCGTGAGAGGGGATTGGCAACGGAAAAGAACGCTACATTGGAAACTCCGCCGCCGGGACGCGGATTTTCGACGGCGACTGACACAGCGCCGGCGGTCGCGATGCGACCGCCGGAAACCGTCGCGGTGACCTGCGAGCCGCTAACGAATGTCGTCGGTAGAAGACTGCCGTTCCAGGTGACGACAGCGCCCGACACAAAGCCCGTGCCGTTCACGGTCAGAGTAAAACCCGCCCCGCCCGGCGCTACCGCATCCGGAACGAGCGGCTGATTAATCAGCGGCACGGGATTCGTTGTGCCCGAAGGTCCGGAAGCAACAGACCGCACGGGCTTCCAGAGGAGCCATAGGACGAAGACTCCGACCGAGATTAGCACTCCACAGCGAACCCACCGGTCGACGTTTTTCATGACCCTCCTTTGAAGGACGGCAGCGGGAGGGCAGCATCTGCCTGGGCGACTGCCTGCCGCATTTTGCCCCTTCGCGCCTCTCGCTTATACGCCCATCGACTCGTCGGCGCAAGTGCCTGCCTTGATACTGCCTCAGCAGACCGTAGGGGCGCGGCTTGCCGCGCCCCGCCCCCATTCCAGGGCGGGGTCACTTTGGACGGGTCGGGGCCTTGACAAGCTTATCCGATTTGTATTATTGTTTGATTATGCACTTTGGCGCCCCAACCGCCTTCGGCTTGGCAAGTATCGCTGATGCTGCGAACTCGGTGGAGGGGAGGCAGCCGTCGTCCCGGTTGAGGGCGTTCATCGGGAAGTTGAGTGACGAAAAAAGAATGCTTTTTTGAAAAACAAACCCTGAATGTCTTTTAGAATCAGCGCAGGTTTCGTCTATTGGCACGTAAAGCCGTCAATATACTGAAAATAAACAACTTATAAAAACTATCGCCTCGGAAAGCCGTCAGATTGCTGAAAATAAAAGCAGTTATAGCGTTAGGCTGGCGAACGCACACCCGAACGGGCAGCGTTCTGCCTTCCGCTTTCTGCCTTCTGCCTGCTGCCTTCTGCCTACTGTCTCCGTCTTCCCTGCCTGCTCAGATCGACCTTCACCCGACGGTGCCCGAATCGGCCGGAGTCAACATCCACTTCACCGACCCTCGGCCGGGCGAGATGAAGATGCTGGCGGAATCAGGCGTCCATTGGGTGCGGATGGACCTCACCTGGGTGGACACCGAGCGGACGAAGGGGCAGTACGATTTTTCGGCTTACGACCGGCTGATGGCGGCGCTCGCGCCGTATCACATCCGAGCGATGCTCATCTTCGACTACACCAACCCGCTCTACGACCAGAACCGTTCGCCATACACTGACGCGGGACGGCAGGCATTCGTCAATTGGGCGGCGGCGGCAGTGCAGCACTTCGAAGGACGTGGCGTCCTGTGGGAAATGTACAACGAGCCGAACTGGATTGCCTTCTGGCGACCAAAGCCGAACGTGGATGACTACATCAAGCTGGCGCTGGCGGTGGGCGAAGCGATCGAGGAAACTGCGCCCGGCGAGACTTACATAGGCCCGGCCGCGGCCGTGATTGACCCGCCGTTTCTCGAATCCTGCTTCAAGGCCGGACTGCTCAACTACTGGTCGGCGGTGACGGTTCACCCCTACCGCCAGCAGAACCCGGAAACCACCGCCCGCGACTTCGCCTATGTGCGCGGGCTAATCTCGAAGTACGCGCCGAAAGGCAAGGATATCCCTATCGTCGCCGGCGAGTGGGGATACCCGAGCGTCTGGAACTGGGACGGGATCAACGCCGGAAAACAGGCCGAGCTCTTGGCGCGCGAGTATCTCGTCGACCTCGCCGACGGCGTGCCGCTGACCATCTGGTACGAATGGCGCGACGAAGGGACGGATCCGAAAAACTACCAGCAGCATTTCGGTCTGGTGCTCTCCGATTATAAAGGCAGCCGCGATCCGGTTTATACGCCCAAGCCCGCGTACGTCGCCGTCCGCGCCTTGACTTCCTTCTTCGCCGGCTTCCGCTTCGCCAAGCGGCTCGACCTCGCCAAGCCAAGCGGTGGGCCAGCCGATTACGTGCTCTTGTTTACGAAAAGCAACGACCTGCGTCTGGCCGCGTGGACCACCGGCTCGCCGCATAAGGTCCTGATTCCCGCCAGCCACGGCAAGTTCGATGAGGTCAGCTACCTGGGCGCCCGGCTCGCCCCTGTAAAGGCCGGCAGACACGGCTTGTCCATCGCCCTCACCAGCGCGCCGAAGTATCTTCGCCCGGTCAAGCCGAACGCGCTCTTGCGCGCCGCCGCCCTGCCGTAACGCGCCGTCTGCCAAGTGAATACTTGCCCTTGACGGGGCAGGTGGTATACTACCTGGGAACTGGGGGGCTCCCCGGTCAGATCGTGGGCGCCAACCCGCCACGGGCAGTCAGGCGCCGGCCCAAGGCGGGATCCACGACCAGCGGGAGGACTAACGCGAGGGGATGAGTTCTCAGGTTCCGGGCGGCCGGAACGCGGAGCTCAATGAGCGAAACAAACAAGCTGCACCGGGTCTCTTTCGCCTGGCTCGCCTGCGGACTGGCAGTCGGAGGCGCGCTGTTTGCGCCGCGCCCGGCGCGTGCCGCGCCGGGCGATCATCTCGCCGCCGTTCGGGACCAGCAGGGCCGCATCGTCTACGTCAACGCCTTCCCTTCTCCGCCTTCTTCGCGCGCCGGCGCGCGTTCCTTTTTGGGCCTCATCCAACAGGCCTCCGAGCGATTGCAGCTCGACCCCGGCCTGCTTCACGCCGTCATCCGCGTCGAATCCGATTACAACCCGCGCGCCGTTTCCTCCAAGGGCGCCATGGGCTTGATGCAGCTCATTCCCTCGACCGCGCAACGGTTCGGCGTCCACGACCCGTTCGATCCCCGGCAGAACATCGAAGGCGGCGCCAGCTACCTGCGCTATCTGCTCCAACTCTTCTCCGGCGACGTGCCCCGCTCGCTCGCCGCCTACAACGCCGGGGAACATTCCGTGCTGCGCTCCGTCGCGCGTGACGGAGGCCTGCCTCGGATTCCGGAGACTCGCGATTACGTTCGCAAGGTGACAGCGGCCTACAATCAGGTGTCAGGAGTCAGGGACCAGGATTCGGGGACTGCGAACCGAAGCGTTCAGCCGCGCATCTCGGATCCTGAACCTCGAATCTACAGTTATGTGGACTCGCAAGGCGTGGTGCACTTTGAACAGTGATCAGGGGTCAGGGGTCAGGAGTTGGGTGTCAGTGGCCGTCGCACTGCTGGTGGCCTTGGTTGTCCCATCTCTGTCTCTGGCTTCTGCCAGCAAGCGGGCGCAGGCGCAAGGGGCGTACAGGCGCGCTGTTCGGATGCGGGTCGAGCTCGAGGCGCGGCCCGAAGGCGGGCGCCCGCTGAAAGATTATCAGAAACTGATCCGATCGTTCCAGCTCGTCTATCAGCTCGACCCCGCCTACGTCAAGACACCTGCGGCCCTGGCAGGCGCCGCCGAGCTTTACGAGGAAATGGGGCGCCAGTTCTCCGACGACCGCTATTACTCGGCCGCCGTCAAGGCCTATCAGTTCCTGATCGCGCAGTATCCCCACGCCTTGCTTGCGCGCGACGCGCTCTTCACGATGGGCGAGATTTACCGCTCCGATCTCGAAGACCCCGACCAGGCCCGCAACACCTTCGCGGCTTTTATTGACCGTTACCCTCGCTCGCCGCAGACGGCCGAGGCGCGTGCCAAGCTGAACCAGATCAACCGGCTGCTGGCGCGCCGCGAAAAGGAACGTCCTCCGCGCCGCCAGGCTCCCGCTGCAGCACGAGTCTATGACCCGCGAGCTCCCGCTGCCGCGCCGGCCCCCACTGTAGCGCGGGTCTATGACCCGCGAGCCATCGCGCGCAATCCCGAACTCACTGACATCCGCGACTGGGAGGGCCCCGAATACACTCGGGTCGTCATCGGCCTCGAACACGAAGTGAAGTTCAACGCCCGCCGCCTCGCGAATCCTGACCGCATCGTTTTTGACCTTGAAGGCACGCGCTTGAGCCCCGCCCTCGCCGGCCGCACCTTCCCCGTCGAGAATGGCTACCTACAGCAGGTGCGCGTGGCCCAATACCAGCCCACCGTCACGCGCGTCGTGCTCGACGTGCAAAAGATCGAGGACTACTCCGTTTTCTCGCTCCCCAATCCCTTCCGCCTGGTGATTGACATCCACGGCCCGCCCCGATCATATCGGGGCCCGCCCGGCGCCTCGTCTCGCACCATCGCGGCCCGGACCTCTTCCACTTCCGCCACGTCGGGCACGTCCGGCAGTGGTTCGATTGCAACCCGTGCCGCCGCGTCCGCCCCTGCTTCCGGCGTCAGTGGGGAGGACCTTTCCGGCCCTGAAGCTTCGGATTCCGCCCGAGGCGCGGCGGGCGAATCAGAAGCTTCAAATTCGCGAGCGGCCGCCGCCCTTGCCAGGCCCGCCCCGATCTCATCGGGGCCCGCCGCCCCGCTCTCCACCGGCTCCACCACGCTCACCCGGGCTCTCGGCCTCAAGGTGGCGCGCATTGTGATTGACCCCGGCCACGGCGGCCACGACACCGGCACCATCGGCCCCGGCGGCTTGCGCGAAAAAGACGTGGTGCTCGACGTCTCGTTGCGGCTCCGGAAGCTGATTGAGCGCCGCATGGGCAGCCAGGTTATCATGACCCGCAGCGACGACACTTTTATCCCGCTCGAAGAGCGCACCGCCATCGCCAATCAGCGCGCCGCCGACCTCTTCATCTCCGTTCACGCCAACGCCAGCCGCGACGAAAGCGCGCGCGGCATCGAGACCTACTACCTCAACTTCACCTCCAACCCCGAAAGCCTGGAAGCCGCGGCGCGCGAAAACGCCACCTCGCAGGAATCCGTCCACCAGCTCCAGAGCCTGATTAAGCAGATTGCGCTCACTGAGAAGATTCAGGAATCGCGCCAGTTTGCGGGCGACGTGCAGCGGTCGCTCTATGCCGCCACCACCCGCGCCGGCGCCGTGGAGGACGACCGAGGCCTCAAGAAGGCGCCTTTCGTGGTCCTCATCGGCGCCCGGATGCCTTCGATTCTCGCCGAGATTTCCTTCCTCACCAACCCCCGCGACGAGCGCCTGCTCGAGCGCCCCGAGTACCGCCAAAAGATCGCCGAGGGCTTGTACCGGGGCGTCGCGCAATACGTCGAGACGCTGGGCACTGTCCGCATCGCCAGGAAGTCTAGCCCACGCGCCGCGAGCGACCTTGCCGGATCGCCCGCCCGCGCGTCCAGCCGCCGCCACCCGCCCGCCGAGTCCGACAATTCCAATGGCGCCGATCCACCGAATCGTTAGGCCGGTGACGGGACGGATGGCGCAGACGCGACGCGAGTCCAATTCACCGTAGCCCTCTCGCTGGGGAGAGGGTGGACCGCTGCCGGCGCTTTCATCAGCCGGAGCGAGCCGGGTGAGGGGGTCAGCGCGAACAGCAGACAAGCCGTTAGGGGGTTTCGGCCTGTGCCGCGTCCATACGTACTCGCACTATACCTGACGACGACGAGGGGTGTAACTGCCGCATTGTGACTCGAACACTTTCTGCGGAGACTGGCACATGAAAGCCGCAGACTCGCCGCGGCGAGTCTGCGCTTGCTTTTGCCGCGGCGCCGTGTCAAGATTCATGTGCTACGCTTCGCTCATTGGACATTATCGCGACAGAACGGAGGCAAGTGTATGACACACAAGATGGAGCATCGGGGCCGTCGAATCCTGATCTCAGGAATACGCCCGCGGGCGGTAAGTGCGGCGCTGGCGTTCGCGGCGCTGCTCGTATCCGTTGTCGTGGCGACACCGTCGGCGGCGGCGCAGACTTACAAGGTCCTCTACAATTTCGCCGGCGGGACGGACGGGGCATATCCTTACGCCGCTCTGCTCCTCGACTCGGCCGGCAACCTGGAAGGCACCACCTACCTCGGCGGCGCTTTCGGGTCTGGAACGGTGTTCAAGGTGGACACTACGGGCACGGAAACCGTTTTATACAGCTTCCAAGGGGGAACAGATGGGGCGAATCCTGAGGCCAGCGTGATAGCCGACGCGACGGGTAACCTCTACGGCACCACGTCCGCCGGTGGTGCCTCTGACAAGGGAACGGTGTTCAAACTGGACCCGACCGGCACCGAAACAGTGTTGCACACTTTCACCTTTCCCCCGGACGGGGAGGACCCTCAGTCGGGATTGTTGCTCGACGCACAGGGCAATCTTTACGGCACGACCCTGACCGGCGGCTCCGCCGGCTTCGGAACAGTATTTTGGCTTGCTCCTAACGGCACAGAGAAGATCCTGCATGCCTTCACAGATGTGTTGGACGCCGGGACTCCTCACTTCGCGGGTTTAATCCAGGACACAAGAGGGAACTTCTATGGCACAACACAGTACGGTGGTTGCCGCCTTGAGGGTGAGATTTGCGGAACGGTGTTCAAGTTGAACACTTTCCACAAAGAGAACGTGCTGCACCGCTTCAGCGGCGCCTCGGACGGGCATTTTCCCTTCGCCAGTCTGCTTATGGACTCGGCGGGCAATTTTTACGGCACCACAGAGCTAGGCGGCACACACTGCAAGGGGACGGTGTTCAAGCTGAGTGCGAGCGGAAAGGAGACGATTCTATACAACTTCACCGGCGGGACGGACGGCGGGTTGCCCGTCTCGAGTTTAGTCATGGACGCTGCGGGCAATCTCTACGGCACCACTTACGCCGGTGGAACCTCGAACTTAGGGACCATTTTTGAGCTGAGTGCGACCGGTACGGAAACGGTCCTGCATAGTTTCAATGGCAACGACGGGGCGCAGCCCCTCGCGGGCGTGACGCGTGATGCGGCGGGCAACCTCTACGGCCCCACGAGTCTCGGGGGCAGTTCCACTACTTGCAGCGGTGGGTGCGGTGTGGTGTTCGAGCTCACGCCTTAGCGATGCGCCGCGGCGAAGCGAGGGCATCAACAGGTACCTTAAAGGGAGCTGGCGTCCGGGTTGGAAGAAAGGAACCTTGATGAATAATAAAGTACTCGGCATCACTCTGTGTCTTTGGTTTTCCGTGGTGGCGGCGCGAGCGCAAGATCCGAACGTCACGACGAACTCTGGGGGAACAGCCGGTAACATACCGGTCTGGAACGGGGCGAGCGACATTGAGAAGACGACTTCGAGCCTCGATGGGACCGTCGGGGGAAATCTATTCGTTGGCGGTCCCATTCCTTATTTTAGCGCGGCAGCGTCGGCCTTCGGCGTCGTCGACGACGAGCAGAACAACAACACGGGTACGGTACCGACTGGCGGAGCTAGTGTGACAGCGACCACCAATGTCTTCGTCGCGGGCGATGTTGGCAAGCTCATCGGCATTAGCGGGGCAGGATTCGCGGCTCCAACCGGCGGCGCGCTGAGCACCTCGACCACTGGCTCGCCAACCTTGCCTGCCGGAACCTACTACGTCCGGCAGGCTTGCGTTGTCGGGACTGTCTTCGTTTCGAGTGTCCCGACAGAGTGGTCGGTGGGACTTGCTTCGACCGAAAAGTCCCAGACGATAACAAGTGGTCAAAACCTAACGATCGGGAGTGTTATCGGCGATACAAATTGTTCTATGCAGAACGGCGAAACGGCGACGGCCTACGCCCTGTATGTTGGCGCGGGCCTGGGAACAGTGAACGTTACCGGCACCGGGGCCTACACGGTGACTTGGGTTTCTGGCCAGCAGTTTAGCCCCGCCTGGGCTTCGGGCACGATCAACATCAATGGTGTGCCTTGTACCGTTTCCAGTACTGCTCCAACATCGACAAGCCTTACAGTCGTATCAGGTTCCTGTTCCTTGTCAACTCCCCTCTCCGGAGTCACCTACAGTTTCGGTTCGTTGAGCGAGCGGTTCATTTCCGCCCAGGACCCTTCGGTCCAGTGCATTGCGGGAACAGGGGTGCTAAGCAACTACTGCACGACCACCGGCACAGCGACGATTAGCGCGCCGATTGCCTTTGCCGGAGCCCGCCCGCCGCTGCAAGCTGAATGGCGGACAACGATCGCCTCAGTCAGCAGTCCTCCAACCGCTACTGCCACTTTGACCGACAAGGCGCCCACGGCTGAGACCTTCGGAGGTGCTACGGTCTCGTGGGGAACGAACAATGATCAGGCGCTGATAACGCTGAACAATGCCTGTTTCACGATCACCAGCGGCTCACTCCCAGGATGCAGGGTGCAATTTTCGGCTACGCAAGGCAGCGCCACGCATACCGGCCGAGTCATGGTAAACCAACATTGGGCGGTTACATCGGGCGCGATGACGATTCAAGGCAGCACGATGCCGCAGGTACCGAGCTTTATCGGTTACCTCGGTGGCATCCAGGGAGTATTCCCAACTCAGCCTTCAGTGGCTCTTGTCTCCAATGCCGACGACTATATTGCGGTCGTCACCGGCTCGAATGACACGATTCAGGATATGGGATTCATCGATGTTGCCGGAACGCAGCTTACCACCGCTGTCTACGGCAACACCTGGGGAGCCGTTGAGGATAATCAGACAGTCGGCTTCAACGAGTACCGCACCACAAACGTCAATTTCACCCGAGGCTCCGGTCTCGTCGGCTACGTCGGATCAGGTACCGTCACGCAGGGAAACCACGTCGATTATTTCAACTGCATCCTTTGCTACAACGGGATCTTTCTGCCGAGTGGAAACTCGGATTGGCTGATTGACCACTTCACCCTGAGCGGCCCCGGTAACGACACGAACAGCTCGAATGCGGTCGGCATCCTGGTTGAGGGCGCAGACTGCACGATGACCTGCACCAATTCAGATTTCGGAGGACAGACTGATACCATCAATATAATGGGCGGTACGATGCGTAACTACCCGCTGCATCTTGGGCAGTTTGTCGATTGCAAAAACTGTGTTGTCTCCGGACCGGTCCGCGTGGAGGACGTTAACGCCGGGATGGGAGTCAAGGCCCCGAGTGGGGCCGTCTGGCTTATTGATGGCGGCACGGCTCAAGGCGGAAACTCGAACTGCAAATATGACATCGTGGAGAACATCAACAGCGCGTCCAGCGGAGGCTACAACACAGGAATCCAAAGCACTTTGCAATGCACCAATGCCGTCCTGGGGCCGATGGGAGGGCTGGGCGGAACGACCCCGATTATGAACGGAGATACCACGAACTCGAGCGTCGTTTGGGACACGTCGGGGATCACCGCGACGGCTCTGACCGCGACCAGCCTGTCGCTGACCAGCCCACTGTCCCCGGCAAACGGCGGCGTGGCGCAAGTTACAACCAGCGGCGTGGGCTATTTCGTGCCCGTGTTCATCAGCGTGCCTATAACCAACTCAGGCGCGTCATTAGTTGGCATGGCTAATGAGCCGGATTTCTTCGAGTTCGTTTTGCCTTTCACCGCGACGGCAACGAATGTAGCCTTTCACATCAGCACGGCGGGAGGCACGGGGACGCACTGCGATATCGGGATGTTCAATACTGCCGGTGTGCGGCTCTGGCACACCGGATCGATTGATTGTAATCAGAATAGCGGCGATTATACGCAGGCGGTGTCTGGTGGGTCGGTAACGATGAACCCTGGAACCTACTACTTCGCCACATGTGCGGACAGCACCGTACCCAAGCTTAACGGCTCAAATATCGTATTCGCCACGGCCGGTTCTTCCGCCATTGTTCCCCACACGTGGGGCGCAGACGCAGTTATGGCCGATAACTGTACGGCGGGCGTGCTTCCTTCCAGCATCATGATGATTAGCAACATCGCTAACAGCACATTACGACAGCCAATCTACGCTTGGGTGACGCCATGACAAGAAAACTTCTGTTTCTCATGTTGGCCTTCGCGCCCTCGGCCATGAGCCAGACCCCCGCTTGGACCAAGAATGGAGGCACGCTTACCTACGGCCCCGGGTCCGTCATGGTTAAGGGCACATCACAAGCTATCAACACCGGCTCGCTGAATGCCTTTGCCGCTTCCCAGGGAACATGTACGCTCGCGGCCCTCTTTGCGGGAACGGATGCGTGTGAATACGTCTATTATCCTGGTACCGGGACCGCGCTCCTTCACAGCACCAGCGTCGAGACTGCTCTGCCTTACGTCTTAGCCGCCGTGACCACGGACGCATCGAGCAACGTGCTGACAATCAGTGACCCGCCGTTCAGTACGCTAGCCGCAGACCTCCTGACGGAGAACCCGGCGTCAATTATCAGCTTTGTGAACTGCAAGACGACTTCCGTATGCGCCCAGACGCTCGCTCCCAATCACTTGGTGATTACCGGCACGGTTTCCTTGTCGGGTGGGGTCGTAACGGTGACAAACCTGCCATTCGCCAACGCGAACTATCGTTGCTTTGGAAACGACAACACGGCGAATAATCCCGTGCGGTTTTCGGGGAAAGCGGCAGGCCAAGCGACGATCAACGGCACCGGCTCCGACTCAATCGACTACGAGTGTGTGGGAAAGTCGCAATGAACCAGTTCTGAGTGCTCATTACGGCTTTCCTGGACGAACGATTGGAGCGTACTTCTATGCACCCTTAGCTTGCGGACTAGGGCCAGTAGCAATGCCTGTGCCGTAGGAGAGCGCAGGCGTGAAAAAAACACAAAATGTTACGAACGAAGCCGTCAACATATTGAAAACAAAGCATCGGCGTTTTCAGGAACTAGCGAAAGCCGTCAACTTATTGAAAATAAGATTTTTATTTGATCAAAGCCGTCAACTTATTGATAACATTGGATAAACCAGTTTCGCGGAAATGTCGAATAGTGATGGTTCTCCTGCTTGCGCCTCTGGGTGCTAGGGCGCAGCAGCCACCGCAGAATCCTTCCGTGATGCCGCTCATCCCTGCCGCTGACTGGCGACTGGTATCGTCGCAACCAGCGGAGCTTAATGCCGTGCGCAAATGGGGCGGAGACCCGGCGGTCGAGCGCGAGTACGGGGTGAAGTCGGTGACGGAGCGAACCTACCAGTTCGAGAATCACACGGCTCAGGTGTTGCTCGAACCCGCCGCCGACGCTTCGTCCGCCTACGGGCTGCTGACTTATTACGAGAGCGCACCTTCGAGCGCCACTCCGGCCGGCGCGCCTGGCAGGAAGATGGCTCCGTTCGGCAACATGCTGCTCACCGTCATCGGTGAAGGCCGCGGCGAACAGGGCGCGTTGATGGCGCGCGGCCCGGTGTTCATTCGCGTATCGCCACTCACCAATCCGCCGCTCGCGGAGGCGGACCTCCGTGCGTTGCTGATCGAGGCAGGCGGGCCGCCGCCTTCGCCCACGGTCACGGAATCACTGCCGGCTCCGTTGCCAAGCCAGGGACTCGCGCCGGGCTCGGAAAAATATCTGGTGGGCCCCGAGACGGCGCGGCGCGTGTTGCCGCAGTTCCCTGTCGCGCTGCTCGGTTTCGACCAAGGTGCGGAAGTCCAGGTCGGCGCTTATACCGCCGCCAGCGCGCGCCACGGCGGCGCGGCTGTGGTCACCCTAGTCGAGATCAGTTGCCCCACCGTCCAGCTCGCCATCCAGCGCTTCACCGCCATCCAGAAGGCCCAGAAGGCAATGGCGCTCAACGAGGATCACGGCGCGGCGGGGGTCTACTCGCGGCGCGCAGGCACCTTCGTGCTGCTGGCGCTCGGCGCCGATTCGCAATCCGCCGCGCAGAGATTTCTGGATCAATTCACGGTGGCCAAGCAGGTGAGTTGGGACCAGCGCTATCCTGGTGACAAGAACGTGGTGCTGCAGATGGTGGAATTGGTTCTCGCCAACCTGATGCTCGTGGCGATTCTGGTCAGTTTCTCGGTGGTGGGCGGAGTTCTGGTGTTTCTGTCGAAAAGCCTAGCGCGAAGACGGCTCTCACAGTCAGGCTTGCCGGGGTCGGGCGACGGGAGCATCATTACATTGAACTTGCTGTAGTCAAGTGATTGATAATACATGCTTTAGTATACTCATGCCAAGAAATTGCACCATTCCTGGTGCATTTTTGAAAAATCCGCACCAGCAGATGCTAAGCAACTGTAATACATTGATATCGTTACTCTTACTTCAATAAAAAAAGTGGGAAAAACTCCTTGACAGCCACACCTGCTTTATCTAGACTCGCTGTCGGGTTTAGGTGGCGGGGCGCGTCCGCCATTCTATTCTCTTCTCCTAAATGCTCACCCGCGAGTTTGGCGACGCTGCTGGATTCGCCGGGTGAGCATTTTCATGTCAGCCGGCGTAGCTCAGTCGGTAGAGCAACGGTTTCGTAAACCGTAGGTCGGAGGTTCGATTCCTCTCGCCGGCTCCAGAAGGCGCTCGACGCAAAAGAGCAAGCACGCGATTCTTCTTTCCACCTTGCCTTGAGCCGCCCACTCTGGTCCTGATTTATAATGCCAGTCAGAGCGAAAGTGGCGGAACCGGCAGACGCTCACGTTAGAGAACAACCCGGAACCAGGGAGGCTACATGGATTCAGGCAGTGCAGCGACTAGGAAGCCGAAGCAGGACAAGCAGAACGTCATCTTCTTGCGACTTACTCCCGAGGCTAAGCAGGTGATATTAGAGGCTGCAGATAAGGAGTTGATGACCGACAATCGGTATTGCATACGGGCGATTTTAGAGTATTTGGAAGCGCACCAAAGGATCACCGCGGCATTCCACCAAGAATTGTTACGGGGCATCATTGATGCGGAAAACAGGCGAGCCAAATCCTCCTCGCACAGTTAATCGAGGCGGGGGGGGAAGAACGCCAGTGAATTATGAGCGGGAGGCGCAACTGGCGGCTGCGGCTCTCAGGCGTGGTGATCTAGCGGAGGCTGTACGGATCTCAAACGGCATCTTTCCCGATGCCACCGGCATGGTGCTGTCGGCGCGCGACGAAGAGATCGCGGCGCTCCTAGTCACGCGCCCGCGGATTCTAGCCATGGTGTCAGATGAGAACCTACGCGCCCTTCAGTTCGCAGCGGCCATGTGCGCTCTCGGTTTCGGTCCGAGTGGCATGAGGTTCCTGCCGCCGGACTTCAAGAGTGGCGTGGCGATGGACGGTGACGCGGCAGTCCGGATGGTTGTTTTCTGCTTTCGGCACCATCAAGAGATCGAGAACGCAAAACGCTTCGGATTTAACCAAGTGAAGATCATCGGAGTCACGCCGGCCTCAACTCTCCCAAGCGCTAGATGGCAGGCGTGCGCTTCGTGTGCAGGCTTCCACAACACTCGATGGCCAATCGACGATTGCCCGGAGCTTCCACTCGCCGCTTGCACCCAGAAACTTGGCTGTCGCTGTGTGACGGTGGTTGAAAGAGACAGGCGCACTTGACCCGGTGCTTGCATTGTGGCAGCAGCGAACCGCGGAGCGAAGGGCACCAAAAGAGCCACCCGATTGCAACGAGCCTCGTAGGTTATTGAGCGAAAGTGGCGGAACTGGCAGACGCGCCAGACTTAGGATCTGGTCCCGCAAGGGGTGGGGGTTCGAGTCCCCCCTTTCGCACCAAGACACGCGCTCCGAAGATGACGACGGGCGCTAGGCAACTAGGCTAGTTTGCTAGTTTGCGCATCACCCGAGGCGTGAGCCACCACACCAGCCGCCCCGGCGACTTGGGCGGAAATTCGCTGAAGGTGATCAGGCAGCAGCCGCCCTTCTTGAAACTGAGGCCGGCGTGACGGCCGGCGCCAAGAAGACGCGCGGCGAGTTCGCTCAGTCCAGGCTCATGACCCACCAGCAGAATCCGCTTGCGGACCGGCTGTTTGGCGAGAAACGCCACAAGCGCCTCGGCAGCCCCCCCCGGCCGCAGCGCATCGCAGAAATCCACCGGGACGTCACCCACAGATTCGGCCACAATTTCGGCGGTCTCGACAGCGCGAACCAGAGGACTGGTGACGATCCAATCCACGGGGAAGCCCAGCCGGCGGAGGCCGCCCGCGATCTGCTTGAGCTTCGCCTTACCGTCCGGAGTGAGCGGGCGCTTGGCATCATCGAAAACGCTGCCATCTCCGGCGAGCGCCGCGGCGTGACGCATGAAGTAGAGTTCGTGACCGGTCCGGACTTCTTCACCCACCGATGGATCGCGAGACATATTCCCTGCCCTCTTCGCCCATTGATTTCAATCCTGATTTTTCACGGAGCCCGCCGATGCGCCACCTTCGGCCCATAGCTTTTCGAACTCCCGCGAGTACTCCACAGCTACTCGCCGGCTTCCGAGCGCCAGCAGGTTCTCGTAGTTGCTGCCTTCAGACTCCAGCGTCCAATTGTAGCTGCCGGTCACTACCCACCGCCGATCGAACACGGCGAACTTGTGGTGCATCTTTGAGCCCGGCCCGCCGCGGCCTCGCGACAGCCGGAAAGCGATTCCGTAATCCCGCAGCGTCTCCTGCGCGGCGCGATTTTCTTCGTAATGATCGTTCGAGTTGAGCACCAGCCGAACCGCTACGCCCCGCGCCGCAGCGTCACCAAGAGCGCGGGCGAGCCTCCGATTGCTGAACCGGTAGAGCGCGGCGTCAACAGTCAACCTCGCCTGGCGAATGAGCTCCTCAATGACGTTTGCCGCCGAGCCGGACCGCGTGAAAATCACGTCTGTGGCCATTGGAGATCTCTATCCAAGCCGGCGCCGGCTTCGGAGAACGTAAAAGCAGCGGCCTTCCGCGCGGGAAGGCGGCACGAAATCCTTCACCCGGAAGCCCGCCGCGAAGTATCGCTGGAAAATCCGGCGCGTCTCCGCCCGCCACCGCTTGGCCAGCCGTAGAGCCTGGCTTCGCATCACGTCGGTATTGGCGGGTATCTCTACCAGCAGTCGCGGGTCACGGAGGCCCAGAGTGATGCGGCTGTTCTCAAGAAAGCCCCCGGCGTTGAGTCGGGTCTCGTTCGCGCGCGGCAAGTCCAACGAAGGCCGCTCGGGAGGGCCGCCGCCCAGACGCCGCGCGACGGCCCGGGTTGCGATCCGCCAGTTGACCACAAACCGGTCGCTGGGCAAGCCCTTTTCGATGAGGCTAGGAAACCGACCGTAGCAATCGGCCACGTACTCTTCGGCCGCAGCCCCCAGCCGGGCAATGTTGAGTGCGGCGTTGCGGCTCTGCAAGGGATCGTACGTCCAACAGATCGAACGAATCCCCTGGGCGAGCGCCCGCCGGCGATGCTCCAGCTTCATTTGGAAGCCCAAACCAAGATCGCGAAACTCCGGCGCGACCGCCATCAAGTGAGACCAGTGAATCAACCGGCCTCGCCGCCGACCGATGAAAGCGTAGAGAAATCCCGCCACCCGCCCGCCGACGAAGGCGCCAATCACCGCGCCACCGTATCTCTGAGTCACCGCCAGCGCTTCACTCCCTACGCCCGCCGCGCCCCAGACGTTCTCCTGGATGCGCTCGCAGGCTTGGAACTCGTCGTGGCGCTGGAGCGGGCGTATGTGAACTCCAGGCATGAACGCCCCCGGGAAAACTTGGCGTGCGAATCCTTACCTTAGCACCGCCGACTTGTAGACGACTTCTGTTGGCTCAAAATACCGACCGATGTTGCACCTTGGCCTTGGTCGCCAGTGAGAAGCGCGGCTCAGCCGGCCCGCCGTCGAGCACCTGCGCGGTGACGTATTCACCCATCACCGGCCCGTGCTTGAATCCATGGCCCGAGCCGCCGCCCACCAGCCACACATTGTCAAAATCGGGGTGGCGGTCAACCAGAAAGTCGCCGTTCGACGTATTTTCATACTGGCAGACGCGCGTCTCGACCACGGGCGCGTCTCGCAAAGCAGGAAGTCGCGCGCCGAGGTATTCACGCACCTCCTGCAAACCCTCGGAGCTTGCTACGCGCTTCCCGGTGTCAGGATCGAAACGCGCGCCGTGACGGTCGAAGGCGATCTTCACCCCGCGATGTTCGAGCGAGGGCATGCCGTAGTGCTCATCGCCCAGGTTGATCCAGGTGGGCATGGCCGGTGGCATGAACCGCGCGTCGCCGGCTGGCGCCCCAAAGAAGAATACCTCCTGGCGCGTCGGGAATATGCGGCCACCCAGCAATTCCGGAAACAGCTTGGGTAGCCACGGGCCGCAGGCAAAGACAAAAGTTCCGGCGTGTATTTCCGTGCCGCTTTGCGCGGTTACCGCGGAAAGTTTCCTCTTGCCTGTGGGTGCGACGCTTGCGGCTTGCAGGTATTCCACGCCGTTCTTCACCGCTTCCTCGACCACCGCCTGCACGGCGCGCCGCGCTAGGACGACGCCACTCTCCGGCTCGAGAATGCCCCCGGTGACGGGCCGCAGCGGGACCACCTTCCATTGGGTCGCAGCATGGCCCGGGTCAAGACTGAACTGCGGATAGCGCTTTTCGATGTCCCGACGCGACAATCGCTCGTGTGGCACGCCAAGCTTTTTAAACACCGCTAGGTTGTGCTCGTTGTATTTCTCGCCCTCATGTGCCAGCCAAAGGACGCCTGTCTGGTGGAAAAGCGGCTGGCGGACGCGCTCGAAAAACTCCTGCCAGAGAGGAAGCGCGCGCATGGCCCAGCGGGTGTAGATTTCGTCCGCGCCGTAACCCATGCGCATGATGCGCGACTCACCGCCCGAGCTCGAGCGGCTGCTGGCGGGGCCGTAGGCGTCGAGCAAAATGACCCGCTGGCCGCGCTTCTGTAGCTCGAAGGCCATCCAGGCACCAAAGCATCCGGCGCCGATGACGGCCACGTCATAGTGGTGAGCGGTATGCATCCTAACTTGTTTGGGACCGTTTGGCGGCTTTGCCGCGAGAGCCGGGGCCGAAGTTACTCCAGATCGATCCGCGCCGCCACCACGTCGCCGGAATCGCTCAGGTTGCCCACGACGTGGATTTTTGCGCCGACCCGCAGGTCTTTGGCGGAGCCAGCGGAGCCGTCCTTGCGCTTGATGTCGGTCTTGTCATTGTAGGTGACGTGAAAAATGATGCTGCCGCCGGTGTCCACAGTCAGCCGGTTCTTGTTTATCTCGACGATCTTGCCGTCGAGCGTGAAATCGTTCTGTTCGGCCTGCTCGGCCTGCTCGGCTTGCCCGGCCTGTTGGGCCTGATGGAATTCTCTGGCGTGCTGCGCGGCCCGTGCGAGCGTCTGACCGAGACTCGCAGCCGCCACCGCGCCCAAGAGAACAACGAGAGCCAGGGCTTGACGAAAGCGCGTGCTCATAACATTCCCTCCACGATGCCCGCCACGGCGGCAAGCGATTCGTCCAGCTTGGCAGGATTCTTGCCGCCGGCCTCAGCAAGGTCCTTGCGTCCGCCGCCTGAGCCTTCGACGATGGCCGCCGCGGCTTTCACAATCTTCCCCGCATCGAGCCAGCCCGTAAGGTCCTTTGTCACGGCAGCGACCAGCGACACGTGCCCAGCGTCACTGCCAGGGCTGCCAGGCCCGCCATCTGAACCACCCGGCGTCGCGCTGCCGAGGACGATCACACCTGATTCAAGCCGCGCGCGCAGATTGTCCACCATCTGGCGCATGGCGTTGCGGTCGGTGAGGTCCACGCGCGCGGCCACCACTCGCACTCCTTTGACTTCCCTGGCGTCGGCAACCAAGTCACCCACAGACGCTGCAGCACGCTTCATCTGTGCGGTTTCGAGTTCCTTCCGCAGCTTCTTTTCGGATTCCTCCAGCTTTTTGGCCGCCTGCGCCAGCTCGTCCGGCTTGGCGCGCAGCGTGTCGCTCAGTAGCGCCAGCGTCTCGCTGGCTCTTCTCACATGTTCGAGCACGCCCGTGCCGGTCAGCGCCTCGATGCGGCGCGTGCCCGCCGCGACGCTCGCTTCGCTCACCACCTTGAACAATCCGATATCACCCGTCCGGCGCACGTGCGTCCCGCCGCAGAGTTCCTTCGAAAAAAAACCGTCGGCAATCGAGACCACGCGCACCCGGTCACCGTATTTTTCGCCAAACAGGGCCATGGCGCCCGAGTTCACCGCCGAGTCCACGTCCATGATCTCAGTACGCACCTCCTCATTCCTGAGAACGTGCGCGTTCACGAGGTCTTCGATGTCGAGCAGGTCCTGGTCGCCCAACGGCGCGTAATGGGTGAAGTCGAACCGCAAGCGGTCGGGCGCGACGAGTGACCCCGCCTGCTTGACATGCGTCCCGAGCGTGTTTCGCAGGGCGGCGTGCAGCAGGTGCGTGGCCGTGTGGTTGCGCCGGATGGAGTCGCGGCGCTCGGCGTCCACTACCGCCGTTACCACATCGCCCACGCGCAGTGTCTCTCGCGCCACCGCCTTGTGTGCGATCAAGCCGGCGACAGGGCGGTATGTGTCGAGGACCTGGGCCAGGTGCTCGCCCGATTCGGGGTCGAGGAGGTACCCCGTGTCCCCGACTTGTCCACCGGCTTCGCCGTAGAATGGCGTGTGGTCGAGGACGATCTCGGCTTCCTGTCCTGGCTTGACCTCGTTGACGATCTGCCCGTTCACGACCAGCGTGACGAAGCGGGAGTCCCTCGATTCGGTCTGCGTATAGCCCTCGAAAACGGTGTTCTGCTCCTGCGGGAAGTCGCCAAGAAGCAGGTAGAGGGGCGACGCGGCTCTCTTTTCGGCACCTTTCCAACTGGCACGAGCCCGCTCGCGCTGCTCAGCCATCGCGCGGTCAAACGCATTGATGTCCATGTGGAAACCGAAATCGCGACAGGCGTCCTCGATAAAGTCCAGGGGCCAGCCATAGGTGTCATACAGGTAAAACGCAGCTTTGCCGTTGAACGTGGGCACCACGGCATTCCGCCGGAATAGCTCCGTTGCGCGCCGTGCGACAGACTCTACGTCGTTAAGTGTCTCAAGCTCGGAAATGAACTGCAAATCCCCCGCTTGAGTCGCCATATGACGCAATTCTTTAGAGTAAACCTTCAAGAAATGCCGCATCTCTCGCCTGAACTCCTCGGAGCCCGTCGAAAGAGTCTTTGCAAATCTAGCTTCTTCGCCCTTAATGGCACGCGCGACACGCTGGGCACCCTCCGCCAGTTCTGGGTATGCGTCCCCCATGATGTCCACGACGTGTCTCGACACTTTGTAGAGGAACGGCTCGTTCAAGCCGAGGAGGTACCCGTGGCGGACCGCGCGGCGCACAATCTTGCGCAACACGTACCCGCGGCCATCGTTCGACGGCAACACCCCGTCGGAAATCAGGAACGTTGAAGCGCGGGCGTGGTCGGCGATGATGCGAAGCGAGACGTCGGCATCGTGGTTGGTCCCGTACTCGACGTTCGCCAGGGCAGCGGCTTCTTGAATCAGCGGGCGGAAGAGGTCGGTGTCGAAATTCGAGAGTTTGCTTTGAAGAACGGCTGCAAGGCGTTCAAGTCCTGCGCCGGTGTCTACGCATGGCTTCGGAAGCAGTGAGAACTTGTACGATGTCACGCCATCTTTCACATCCTCGCTTCGGTCGTACTGCATGAAAACCAGGTTCCACAACTCCACGTAGCGCCCGCAATCGCAGGGGAACTTGCAGTCAGTGTGGCCAAGGTCGCTCGCCGCCGGACCCATGTCGTAATGAATTTCCGAGCAGGGACCGCACGGTCCGGTGTCGCCCATTTGCCAGAAGTTGTCCTTCATTCCGAGTTCGAAGACGCGGTCGGCAGGAACGCCCACATCTCGCCAGCACTCGTATGCCTCGGTGTCGCGTGGTATATCGGCGTGAGGAATCGCTGCGCCTTCAAAGATCGTTACGTAGAGCTTGTCCTTCGGAATCGCAAAATCCTTGGTGACCAACTCCCAGGCCCACGGGATCGCTTCCTTCTTGAAATAGTCGCCGAAGGAGAAATTGCCCAGCATCTCGAAGAACGTATGATGGCGAGTGGTGCGGCCCACCTGTTCGAGGTCGTTATGCTTGCCTCCGGCGCGGACGCATTTCTGCGCGGTCGTGGCGCGCAAGTAGTCGCGCTTCTCGCGGCCCAGAAAGACGTCTTTGAACTGGTTCATGCCGGCGTTCGTAAAAAGCAGCGTGGGGTCATTCGCGGGAACGAGCGAGGAGGACTTGACCACACGGTGGCCCTTCTCCTCGAAAAACGCCAGGAACTTGCTTCGAATGTCGTCCGCTTTCATAGGCTCTTCAAGTGAGTAGGGAATCGAGCGATCGAGTCAGCGGGCCATCGAGTCAGTGGAAGAATTCTTAACCGTCCCCGGCGGTGTCAGGCGTCCCATCTCGTCTTTCAATGGCTCAATGACCCGATGACTCAATCACTCAATTCGTGCCCGGCGCTTCCAAATCGGCAGGTTCGACATCTTCAGCCACGGGCTTCAGCTCAGGCCGGGAGCGCACAGCTTTCATAATATCATCGGAGCGGAATCCGCGGCGCAGCAAGCTTTGGCAGAGGGTGTAGAAACGAGTGCGGGTGAGGGGCAGGCGCCCATGGAGGCTGGTGCGGAGTTTCAGGTCGAGGACCCGTTCGAGCAATTGGGATTCGCTCGCGTCCTGGTAGACTCCGTCGAGGGCAGGCTCGATCGTGCGGTAATCCACCAGTTTCGCCTTCAGCTCGCGACGCGTGCGGGCGCGGCCGAACGCCCGATTGCGGACGAGGGAGGCGGCATAAAGCTCAGCGAATTTCCTGTCGTCCAGGTACTTGAGCTCGCGCAGACGGGCAATCGCAGTCTCGACCTTGGGGCCGGCGGAAAACTTCCGTTCGAGTGCGCGACGGATCTCGGCCACCGAGTAAGGACGCCGGGCGAGCATGGCCAGCCCGGCCGAGAAAGCATCCTGTGGCGCTTCGGCCGCCCGGCGCGCTCTTGACGACGGCCGGTTACCCGCCAAAGCGTTCCCCCTTGCCGCCGGTGGGAATAAACTCGCCCGTGCTCCCGGGCACGCTGGCGATTCCTTCCATGCGCAGCCGAAAGTCACTCGGCTTGGAAGCTTGCAGCAACGCATCGTCCCAGGTAATCAGGCCGCGCGTGGCAAGCAAATGGAGAGACTGGTCGAAAGTCTGCATGCCGTATTGCGAGGCGCCGGCGGCAATGGCTTGAGAAATAAGGTGAGTCTTTTCCGGGGTCACAATGCAGTCGCGAATGTAGTCCGTCGCCACCAGCACCTCAACGGCGGGGACGCGTCCTTCGCCGTCACTGCGCCGCAGGAGCCGCTGGGCGATCACTCCCTTCAGGGTCGCGGCCAGTTGCAATCGGATCTGTTGCTGGTCGTGGGGCGGAAACGCCGCGATGATGCGCTGCACGGTCTCGGTGGCGTCCAGCGTGTGCAGCGTGGAGAAGACCACGTGACCCGTCTCAGCCGCCACCAGCGCCGTCTGAATGGTTTCGGCGTCGCGCATCTCGCCCACCAGGATGACGTCGGGATCCTGGCGCAGAGCGGCGCGCAACGCAGCCTTGAAGCTGTCGGTGTCCACGTCCACCTCGCGCTGGTCCACGAAGGCCATCTTGTCGCGGTGCAGGAACTCGATGGGGTCCTCGATGGTGATGACGTGCGCGGGCCGCGTCCGGTTGATGTGGTCAATCACGGTGGCGAGCGTGGTGGACTTTCCCGAGCCCGTGACGCCGGTCGCGAGAATCAGTCCACGGCGCTCCTCGGCCAGGGTCTCCACAATCTTGGGCAGGTGGAGCTCGTCGAGACTGGAGATAACGTTGGGAATCAGGCGCAGCGCGATGGCGGTTGACCCCCGCTGCCGGAAGACGTTGACGCGGAATCGTCCCAGGCCGGCGGCGCCGTACGCGAGGTCAATCTCGTTGCTTTGCCGGAATTTCTGGCGCTGGCTTTCCGACATGAGGGCCGTGGCCAGGGCCTGGATGTCGTCGAGCGTCAGGCGCGCGAACTGGCTGAGGGGCCGCAGTTCGCCGTCGGCGCGGACGTGGGGCAGATTGCCAACCTTGAGATGCAGGTCGGAGGCGCGGCTGTCGACCGCGGCGCGCAGCAACTCGTCGAGGTTCATAGCCTGTTCCGCCCCGGCTAGCGGGCGACCGCCACCGGCTGACCGCACAGCGTCAGCCAGCCGTACTTGTCTTCGGCGCGGCCACTGACCACGGCCAGGTACCGCTCCTGCAAGCGGCGCGTTACCGGGCCGGGCTCTCCCTTGCCCACCGCAATGCGGTCCACCGACCGGATAGGCGTCACCTCCGCTGCCGTGCCGCAGAAGAAAACCTCGTCGGCAATGTAGAGCATCTCGCGCGAGAGGACTTCCTCCACCACCTCGTATCCGAAGTCGCGGGCTAGCGTCATCACCGTGTCGCGCGTGATGCCGGGCAATACGGCGGAGGTCAGTGGCGGCGTGTGGAGCTTGCCGTCGCGCACCACAAACACGTTGGCGCCGCTGCCCTCGCTGATAAAGCCCGAGGCGTCGAGCGCGATGCCCTCGGCATAGCCGTTGGTAATGGCCTCCATCTTGATCAACTGCGAGTTCATGTAGTTCGCGGCCGACTTGGCCATGGCGGGCAGCGTGTTCGGCGCCATGCGGTTCCACGACGAGACGCACACGTCCACGCCTTTGTCCAGCGAGTCGTGACCCAGGTACTTGCCCCACTGCCAGGCGAGAATGTAGACCTCGATAGGATTGTTAAACGGGTTCACGCTCAACTCGCCGTAGCCGCGAATCACCAGCGGCCGGATGTAGGCGTGCGGCGCCTGGTTGACGCGAATCAACTCGATCATCAGGTCCTGAAGCTGCTGGCACGAATAGTCGAGCTCGATGCGGTAAATCTTGCAGGAGTTCAGCAGCCGCTCGGTGTGCTCGCGCAAGCGGAAGATCGCCGGCCCGTTCGGGGTGGCGTAACAGCGGATGCCCTCAAAGAGGCTGGAAGCGTAACTGAGCACGTGCGAGGCCACGTGGATGGTGGCCTCTTCCCAGGGAATGAACTCCCCGTTGTGCCACACTTTCTCGTAGTACTTAATCGGCATGGATTCCTCTCCGTGGTCTCCGTCGTCATACCCGCCGGCCGCGACTCCCGGGACCTGGCGCCTTGCGCAAGCTGAAACCCTACGGCGGGAATTATAGCACGCGACCTTCCGGCGGCCTCAAGCTCCAATTCCGGTGTCTTGCGATTGGGCCATTAGGACGTCGCGATGCCGGGAGGACGGAACCGGTAGCGCAAGATTACGGCGCGCTTTACGCCCTCCTGCATGTATGATACTGGCCGCCGGGACAGAGAGCGGCAAAGGCCCGGCTGAAAACAATGCACGAGAGGAGATTACTATGAAGCTTCGAAAGATGGCGGCCGGCCTCGCGCTGGCGGCCTTCGCAATGATGGGGTCGGGAGGCGCCGGCGTGCAAGGCCAGGCAGCCGGCGTTAAGGCAAGTTCGCCGAGCAGCCAAGCCGCGCAATACTGCCGCAGCACCGGCGGCATGTCCCTGGTTGGCATTCCCTATTACGGAACCAACGGCGGCATCCCGCTGCAGTTGGCAGGGCAATCAAGCTTCTGCCAATACACCGCCATGGACGGCTCGCAGGCCACTCTCTTGTTGAGCACCCTGGTGGCCACCCTGCCTTCGTTGGCGGCTACCGCCTACTACGCACAGGTCCCGGCCGGGAGTTGCAACGGCAATCCGCTCTCCTGCTACTGCACGCTGCTGGGTGGCTCGGACCAGTTTGGCGGCACCACTGGGGCGGGCGGCGGCTGGGTCTTTGACGGCAATTTCAATAATGTACTCGAAGCCTGCATCTTCCCCGATCAGTCGTCCATCGATTCCGGGGTGCTGTTCTATCACTCGGCCGGGATCATTCGTGGCATCGATTTGAGCACGGTGTTGCGGTACAAGAACCCATAAGAGGGAGTGCCGCTGCCGTCCGTGGACGGCCACCGGGGTTGGGAACCGAGCCGTGCGGCGGTAAGCCCGCGGCCATTTCGCGTATTGACATGAGCCTCTGCCTGCCATAGTCTTGCTGGCGCTTTACGGTCGAGTCTTCGCCAATCGGCGGGTAGTCGCAGACGTCAACCGAAAGGCGCCCCGCAGGCGTCGGGGGGGACTTATGCAGTGGCTTTGCCCGAAGTGTCATCGGCCGGTCAGCGTTCACCTGAGCCGTTGTCCCCACTGCGAGGGTTCGGCCGCAGAGTTTGCGCCGGAGATCACGCCAGGCAGCCGCGCTGATAGCGCGGCCGCGAACCCCGCCGATTCGCCCCGCCCGGACAGCTCCCCGCGAACGGATCCCGCGCTTCCCGCGCCTCCTCCCAGCTCTCCCGCCAGCCCGGGCGGACGCCGCCTGCTTTCCGCCATTGACGTTATTTCTTCCGCTTTCAAGCGCACCACGGCGCGCCTGTTTCACCCGTGGCGTTGGGCCTGTTGGGTGCGTTACGCCTTGCTGTGCCTTGCCACCGGGGAGCTGACGGGATTCGGATCATCCACGGGGATCGGGAACCTGAATATTCCCAATCGCCGCCTGGCGATGAGAATGATGGGAATGTTCCAGTCCACTCCAGCGTCGAGCTGGCCCTGGCTGCAATCGCCCCTCACCCTCGCCGGCATTTGTGCGGGTATGCTGATTCTGGGCTTGCTCTGGATTTACGTCGCATCCGTGTGCCGGTTCATTCTCTTCGACGCCGTGCTGGCGGACCGCTGCCGGCTGCGCGAGGGCTGGCGCCGCTGGAGAACGGCGGGGCGGCGCCTCTTCGGCTGGGAGTTGGCGTTTGGGTTCTCGATGCTCGCGATCCTGCTCGTCGTAATCGGAACACCCCTGTTGCTGGCGTGGCGAGGCGGCATATTCCGTGACAGCCGGGAGCATTTTGGGATGTTGTTGGGTGGCGGAGCCCTGTTGCTTCTTTTCGCGGTCCTGTTCCTTCTGGCGGCCGCGCTGGTGAACACGCTCGCGATTGACTTTCTGGTGCCTCTGCTGGCAATGGAGCACCTGAGGGTCACGGAAGCGTGGCGCAGATTGCTCGGAATGATCCGGCGTGAGAAGGCCGCCTACCTGGGATACATTCTGATGAAGATCGTCTTCACAGTGGGGAGCGCGCTGATCTTCGGAATCGTCACGTTCCTGGTGCTCCTGATTCCAATTATCCTGGTGACCGTCATTCTCGTTGCCGTGCCGCTCGGTGGCATCCACTGGAATGCTTTCACGATCGGAGCGGCCATACTCTTCGGCATTGTCGCGGTGCTCACCCTCGTGTTCGCGATGGCGCTCATCTCCGCGCCGTCCATGGTGTTCTTTGAGGCGTACGCTCTGCACTTCTTCGGCTCGCGTTATGAGCCGCTGGGCGCTGCGCTCTCGGACGCTGCCATGAGCGGGTAGCCACAATCAGCAGCCTGCGCCCCAGAGCGGCTGCGGCGCGCCGCCCTCGGGGAATTGATAGAGTGAAAATATTAGAGCAATCGTTCCAGTCGCCACCCGACCTCCGGCGTCTTTGACGATGCCGCTGAACCGAATGATGCGCGATACTACGGCGGCTTCCTTGAGCGCCGTGACCAAGACATGATCGGACCTATCTTCCGTCGCCTGAGGTTGCTGGCCAACAAAACCCAGATCCACGAACAGCAACATTCCAACGCCAGTGCACAACAAGGTTCCTTGTCGCTTCATACCCGTCACCTCCGAGATTCCAAATTGCCCCTTGAGGTCGGCATGCCCGTCAAGTCGAAATGCCACCAAGGCGAGCAAGATATCCTTTTCGGAGATACCTGTCAAGTTAATATCGCAGGAAGGAATTGACAGCGCCGCAGAGGCAATGGTACACTCTATAAGGTGCGTCCCACAATCACAACCGGAATGCTAAGACGGCGAGGAGGTAACATGGGCGGACTTAAGTGGGTGAAGAGGGCTTTCGGTCTCTCTCTGCTATGCGCGACCGCGGCGATTGCCTTAACCGCGCAAACTTTCCGTACAATACACAGCTTCGACAAGACAGATGGGGCATTCCCCTTGGCCGGGCTCATCCAAGCCACTAATGGGAACTTGTACGGGACAACCGCCGGGGGAGGCGCTAGCGGCGCCTGCTCCTTCGGCTGCGGGACGATTTTCAAAATCACCCCTAGCGGCACGCTGACGATGCTTTACAGCCTTTGCTCCCAGAGCGGTTGCGCGGACGGCCGCAACCCTGTGGCGGAGCTGGTACAGGCCACCGACGGGAACTTATACGGGACGACGGAGTTTGGAGGGTCGAGCGACGATGGCACAGCTTTCAAGGTCGCCCCAAACGGCGCGCTCACGACGCTGCACAGCTTTGACTCGACAGATGGGTCCAACATCGTCGCAGGGCTGATCCGGGGCACCGATGGGGACTTCTACGGAACGACCGAGGCGGGCGGGACCGGCGGCAATGGAGCCTGCCCGCTAAATTGCGGCACAGTTTTCAAAATCAGCCCAAGCGGTAGGCTGACGACGCTTTACAACTTCTGCTCCAAGAGCGATTGCGAGGACGGCCAATACCCCCTCGCCGGGCTGGTTCAGGCCACCGATGGAAGCTTTTACGGCACAACTGAAGCGGGCGGGGCCGGTGGCCGCAACGGCCCTGGCACGGTGTTCAAAATCTCATCAAGCGGAACCCTAACGACGCTGCATAGCTTCGATTCGACGGACGGTATCGGCCCCAACTCGCTGCTCCAGGCCACCGACGGGAACTTCTACGGTACCACGTCCAATGGCGGGGCCAACGGCCTCGGCGGCACGGTCTTCCAAATCACCCCTGATGGCACACTGGCGACGCTTTACAACTTTTGTTCCCAAATTCACTGCGACGACGGCCAACGCCCTCTTGCGGGCCTGGTTCAGGCCACCGACGGGAACTTGTACGGGACAACGTCCTTTGGCGGGACCAGAGGTCTGGGGACGGTGTTCGAAATAACCACAGATGGTACGCTGACCACACTTCATACCTTTTGCCCCCAACACGGTTGCGCAGATGGCCGAGAGCCCGGCTCGGCCCTGGTTCAGGACACCGGTGGGAACTTCTACGGGACAACCGGCGTGGGCGGGACCAACGGCGACGGCAACGTCTTCAGCCTGTCTGTCGGCCTCGGCCCGTTCGTGGAAACCCAGACGACCTCCGGCAAGGTGGGAGCCGCCGTCAAGATTCTGGGCACCGATCTGACCGGTGCGACCAGCGTCTCCTTTAACGGCACGGCGGCTACGTTCACCGTGGTCTCGCCCTCCTTGATCACGACGACCGTACCGACGGGCGCCACCACCGGCACAGTCCAGGTGGTAACTCCCAGCGGCACGCTTTCGAGCAACGTGCCCTTCCGGGTGCTGCCATAGAGTGGGCGCTTCTGGCCCCAAAAGTGAAGTAGCCCATCTTATGAAGGGGGCGGAAGCGGCGTGCCCGGAGTCATACCTCGCCTTGTTTCAGCGCCTTACCGTGTCGGTATCCTGCCGGAAGCGGCAGCCGGTGGCTCGTCAAGCATCCGCACAACTGCCGCGGCTGCGCGATCGCTGGCTCCGCCTGTTCCCAGGCGCGTGCGCAGCGCATCGAACTCCCGCTTCATCGCATCGCACGCCTCCGGATGGCCCAGCAGGTATTCTATTTCGGAGACGAGCCGAGGCACGGTGAAATCACTTTGAATCAGCTCGGTCACTACGCGCTTTCGCGCCAGCAGGTTGACGATGCTGTAAAACGGCACGTCGATCATGAACCGGGCAAAGAAAGCCGTGGTGGGTGCAACCCGGTAGACCACCACCATCGGACAACCGAAGAGCGCGGCCTCGAGCGTCGCGGTGCCGCTGGCGACAACGGCGGCATCAGAATACTTAAGAGCGTCGTAGGTGGAGCGCGTCAAAACCCGAATGGCGCCGCCAAGCCCAGCTTCACGCACACGCAACTCGATCCATTGGGCATCGAGTGCCGGCGCGGCAGCAAGCACGAACTGCGCGTAGCGATTTGCCGCGAGCCGCCCGGCCGCCTCCAGCATCGCCGGCAGGTTGTAACGCAACTCGATGCGCCGGCTGCCCGGAAGCAACGCCACGACGGGTTTTGTTGGGTCGAGGCCGGCTTGGGCGCAGAAGTCTTGGCGCGACGCGTTCTGGACGAGGCCCGGTCGCGCCAGCACGTCGACCAGCGGATGCCCGACGTATTCCACCGGTACCCCGGCGCGGCGGTAAATCTCCGCTTCGAAATCGAAAATACAAAGCATTTTGTCCACGCGCGCCCGGAGGTGGCGCATCCGCCATTTCTTCCACGCCCACACTTGCGGGCTCACGAAGTAACAGACCGGAACGCCGCGCCGTTTGAAGCGCTTGGCCAGACGCAGGTTGAGCGAGGGTGAGTCAATCAGGACGGCCAGCGCCGGGCGGCGCCGGCGAACTTCATCCAGGATGGCGTGGAAAGCGCGTCGGGCGCGTGGCAAGCCGGAGATGACTTCGGTAATGCCAACCATGGCGAAGTCGCGGGCGTCCACGACGGTCTCGACGCCGGCGCCGCGCATAGCGTCGCCGCCGCAGCCGAAAACGCGAAGTTCGGGCGCTTGTCGCGCAAGTTCAGCGGCAAGCTCGGCGCCGTAAAGGTCGCCGGAACGCTCCCCCGCCACCATCAGGATGGACTGCGCCACAGGATAAGGAGTGAACCTTGAAAGCAACGCGCGCCGGGTGACGGGCCCCGATCCTATCGGGGCGGGCTCACTGCGAGGTATTCAGCAGGATGTCCACCGTCGAACCGGGCGCTTTGGGCGTGCCGTAGTCTGCCGCAAGCAGATCCAGCTTGCCGTCGCCGTTGAAGTCGCCGACCGCAACGCTCGAAGGGTAGGTCGTGGTGGTGAAATTGACGGGCGTCTGGAGGGTGCCGTCGCCGTTGCCGAGGAGCACCTGGATCCTCTTGCCGCCCAGATTGGCCACAATCAGGTCCAGCTTGCCATCGCCATTAAAATCCGCCGCCGCCAGTCCCCGTGGGTCGAAGCCGACATTGTAATTGACGGGCGCCTGAAAGGTTCCGTCGCCGTTGCCGAGCATCACACACACAAAAGTCTTGCCCGCGGCCGTCACTAAGTCGGGCTTGCCGTCGCCGTTGAAATCAGCGATGACCACCGGGCGGGTCTGGGCGCCGACGGGATAGTTGACCGGGGACTGAAAACTGCCGTCGCCATTACCCAGGAGCACACTGACCTGCGCGCTGCCGTCGTCCGCCGTCACCAGGTCGAGGATGCCATCCCCGTTCAGGTCTTCCGTTTCGACATCCTTGGGCAACGAGCCGGTGGGGTATGACACGGGTTTGTTGAAGGTCCCGTCGCCGTTGCCCAGGAGCACGCTCACCGTATTGCTGAGCACGTTGACCACAGCGAGGTCCAGCTTGCCGTCCTGGTTGAAGTCGCCCACCGCCACCCAGCGCGGGGTGCGGCCGGCGTTATAGTTGGCGGCAGGTTTAAAGGTTCCATCGCCGTTGCCAAGCAGGATTGACACGTCGGAATTGCTGTTGTTGGTCACGACGAGGTCGGGAATGCCGTCACCGTTGAAATCAGCGATGTTGATGGTCCGAGGATCTTTGCCCACGGTATAGTTCACCGCCGCCTGAAAGGTTCCGTCGCCGTTGCCGAGCAGCACGCTCACATAGTTGGCGTTCTGCGTGGCCACCACGACGTCGAGTTTGCCGTCACCGTTGAGATCAGCGGTTACGGCGTTGATCGGAGACTGGCCGTTGGCCTGGTAGCTGGTGCGGCTCACCGAGAGCGTCGAGGTCGGATTCGCAATCGGAAAGAAGCAGATGTTGGAGGCCACCGTGTTGCCCGGATTCGACACCGTGATCGAGGCGGTGGAAGGCGAGGCGATGTCGGAGCTGAGAATCGAGGCCTGAAGCTGAGAGTTGGAGACAAAGGCCGTGGAACGCGGGCTGCCGTTCCAATTGACCACGGAGGCCGGAAGAAAGCCCGTGCCGTTCACGGTCAACGTGAAATCCCCTCCGCCCGGCGTAACCGTATCGGGTACCAGTGGATTGCTCACGAATGGCGCCGGGTCTTGCGCCCGCAACGGCGCGGCGTGCCCGAGTCCCAGGCTGGCCGAAAGCAAGAACCCCGCAAACACCGCCTCCTTCTTCCCTCTCCGGACCGCTTTCATGTTGAGTTCTCTCCAGAATCGCGTTTCAATAGGCTGCACTCAGAAGTCCGTCTGGGCCGGGCTCCACAGGGCCCATTCTCCGCGCTGTGCATCCCCGCCGGAGCTATAGAGAGCGCAAGAAATTGATCAGGTCCTGCTGGTTCGTGGCGCTGAGGCCGTTGAAATTGCTTACGGTCGCATTGGCTTCGGAAGCCGGATACTGGGAGTTCCCGGCACAAGAGTGATCCTCGACCGCCGTCACAATGTTGTTGGTCCTACCGTCGTGCATGAAGTTGATTCGCTGGCCGACATTCCACAAAGGCGGCGTGCGCCACTCATCGCCGGCGGCCGAGCCCTGAACGATATTGTCGGCGAGACACGGGCCCATATGATGCAGGAGCAAATCGGAATACAAGAAGATGTTGTCGACGCCGGGGCCAAATTGCGAGGTGCGTCCAATCTGCCAGATGGAGCCGAACGGCTCGGGCAACGAAGTGGTGTGGCAAAGCGCGCAACCCACCATGTTGAACTGCAGTTGGCCGTTGGTGCAACTGGCGGGATTCCCTCCCGGGCAGGAGCCGGGCTGGGGCGGGGCCATGAAGCGGCTGAAAATGGCGTCGCGGTCAGCGGCTTCAATAAAGTTCTGGGGCGTGGGCCCGGTCCCGTGAAACTGATACTGGCTGCTGTCTTCCGGCACCGGGTTCAGGACGCAGCCCGGCGTCTGATCGTCTTCGCTGGGATTAATTTCGTTCGAAATGCCCATTTCAACGGCTTCTTCAGCGCCCGAAGCGGGAAGAATGGCCCTCCACTGCGCCTTCCAGCCCAGGCGGGTAATCGTGCCGTCGTCGCCGCTGATGTTAGGATGACCGCCAATGCCGAGCTGCTTCTTTTGCGTCAGGTTGGCGTTCATGTTGGCGATGATGGCGCTATTTTCGACGATTTCGATATAGCCGTCGCCGAAGACGGGCAGAGGCTGCCGCAGTTGAAGGTTGTTCTGCTGCTGGGCGAGGGTGAAATCGGGCTGCGAAATGGTGCAGCCGCCAGCGTCGCTGCGGCCGGTGACGACGAAAAGCTGGTGGACGTGGCCGTCAGGGGTTACGAGGTCAGACTGGAACGGAAAGCGCGGCACGAGCACCGGACCTGTAAGCGTTTCGAAGGAAGGCATGGTGTTCTGAGCGCCATCCAACTGATAGATTGCAAACAAAGGATTCGAGGCCGGACTTGACCCGCCGGGCGCGGGTTGCGCGTGGCAACTGACACATGAATTGGAGTTAAATCTCGGGCCCAGACCGTTTCCTCCAATCGCGCCGCCGGTGACGACTGCCGTCTGCTGGAACTGCGCCAGCACGCTCGGTTCGAGAAAGCTCATGAAGGAATACAGATTCTTGACGAATCCGCCGGCACCGGCAGGGCCGCCGCGCACTCCGGGGTCCGTAGCGGTCTGGGCGCGCAGCGTGCCGGCGGCGGCCAGCATGGCGACGCCGAGAACGCACAGTCTGGCGCTTTTCATGGTGAACGATTTTGTAACCCGATGCGTCTTCGTCCGCTCCAACATAAGTCCTCCCCGGTTTTTGGCGGCGGCCTTCGGCCGCCCTGCGTCGAGATCCGAGACCGCCTCTATCCTTATGCTCCGGCGCTCACAGCGAGCGCAGGAAATTGATCAGGTCCTGCTGATTGGTTGGCGACAAGGCATTGAAATTGCCCACGACGGCATTGGCCTCGGAGGGCGGATACTGCGAGTTCGGGCAACTGCTCGTTGACAAGTGGTCCTCCACCGCAGTGACGATGTTGCTGGTGCGCCCGTCGTGCATGAAGAAAACGCGCTGCCCTACACCCCATAGCGGCGCGGTGCGGAACTCATCTCCCATGGCCGAGCCCTGGACCACGTTGTCAGCCAGGCACCCGCCCATGTGGTGGACCAGAATGTCCGAATAGAGATTAGTTTGGACGTTGCTCAATGCCGCCACGGTGGACTGCGGCGTGGTGAACGACTGGGTGTGGCAAAGCACACAGCCAACGTTGTTGAATTGCGTTTCACCGTTGGTGCAACTGGCGGGATTCCCTCCGGGGCAGGAGCCAGGCTTGGGCTGGTCAAGGAAGCGCTGGAAAATCGCGAACCTCTGGGGATCGCCAGTGAACCCGGCGCCGGTGGCCTTGGAGAGAGGGAAGGGGAACGACGTACGGTCGTCGGGCACGCCTTTCGACCCCTGACCATTCGGGGGGCCTTCCGGGAAGGGCGGAGTGCATCCCGGGCTCTCGTTGAGCTTGTTCGGAGTGAACTCGTCGCTGACACCCTCTTCCACCAAGTAAGCTTCAGCGGAAAAGGCCATCAGTGAGCGCGTTTGAGCCTTCCAGCCGAATCGATCGATGCTGCCGTCGTTGGCGTCGATGTTGGGGTGGCCGGAAATGCCCAGAGCCAGTTTCTGCGACAAATTGGCGTTCATGTTGGCGAGGATGTCGGAATCCTGGATGATTTCGAGCAGGCCGCCGCCAAAGGCCGGCGTGGTCTGCCGCAAAATCAGATTGTTCTGAGACATGGCCAAAGTGAAGTCAGGCTGCGGGATGTTGCAGGTGCCGGCGTCAGACCGGCCGGTAATGGTAAAGAGCTGCTGGACGAGACCATTGGGGGTCTTGAGGTCGGATTGGTAAGGGAATCGCGCCACCACGGTGGGGCCATTGGTGGTCTCAAAAACCGGCATGATGTTGGTTGCGCCCATGAGTTGATAGACGCCGAAAAGCGGATTCGACGCCAGACTGGACCCGCCGGGGGCCGGCTGCGCGTGACAGGCGGCGCACCCGTTGGAGTCAAAGGGTCCCCCGAGACCAATTTCCTTGATGACGTTGCCTCCCGCCACCCGGTTCACTTCCTTGAAGATCAGCGAAACTTCCTGTTCGGTGCCCTGCTGATCGGAGTCGAGGCCGGCGATGAACTGACCCGCTCCTGGCGGTCCGCCGCGCACTCCCGGGTCCGTGGCGGTCTGCGCCTTAAGACGGCTGGCCGTGCCGGTTGCGAGCAAGGCGACCGTGGCAACCATGAAGACCCCCTTGAGGTTGCGCGCCAGCCGGTTGCATAGTATCTCCCCCACGACCCGCGAAATCGCCGTCAGTTTCAACCTTCCATCGGTGCTTTGCACGACACCCTCCCTGTTTTGCCTGGGAACAACGCGAACACTTATATGGGAAACGTCAGGGCCTGTCAAGTACTAAGCCAGTTAACGCTTATCGTGCAAACTGGGGTCTGGCCGCCGCGCCACGGTCCCACCCAGAGCGGTCGGCTCTTAAGGAACCTATCAGTGGATGCGTTTCACTTTTTTCTGCATGTAATCCATCAGCAGGTACTGCCCGAGGGTATAGGGCGTGGTGAAGTAGGCTTTGCCCCGGCAGATCTCCGTAACCTTCTGGACGAAGTTCACCAGACCATAATCGGACGCCAGCATGAAGGTGTTAATCAGGATGCCGTTGCGGCGGCAGCGCGCCACCTCGTGCAGGGTTTCCGACACCACGAGCGGATCCAGTCCGAAGGCGTTCTTATAAATGCGGCCGTCTTCGAGGGTGAGGGCGGAGGGTTTCCCGTCAGTAATCATGACGATCTGCCGCATGTCCTTTTTCTGGCGAGACAGGATGCGCTGCGCCAGGCGGAGTCCCTCGCGCGTGTTGGTGTAGTACGGGCCCACCTTCACGCGCGCCAGCTCGCCGAACGGAATCTCTTCCGCCGAGTCGTGGAAGAGAACGGCGTGCAGCGAGTCGCCGGGATACTGGGTGCGGATAAGATGCGAGAGCGCCATCGCTACTTTTTTGGCCGGCGTGAAGCGGTCCTCGCCGTAAAGGATCATGCTGTGCGAGCAGTCGAGCATGAGCACGGTGGCGCAAGAGCTCTGGTACTCGCACTGGCGCACCTGCAGGTCCGGGTAGTCGAGGTCAAGCGGCACCTGCAAGCCGGCGCGTTGGATGGATGAGAGCAGCGTGGCGTTCACGTCCAGGTTCATGGTGTCGCCGAACTCATAGCGCCGCGTGGCGCCGGACGATTCCACGCCCGTTGCCATCTCGCGCGTGTCGTGGCGGCCGAAGCTCGACTTGCCGAGCGACGCCAGCAGATCCTTCAGCGTCTTGAAACCGAGAAAGTCGAGCGCCTTGTCGGTGACCTCGAACTTGACCTTACCTTCCGGGCCTTCGGTCTGTCCTGCCCGCCCGGCTTGCGGTTGGGTGAGTTCGCCCGGCTGGGTCTGCGGCGGCTCCACCGTGATGTAGCCTTCCTCGGCCAGGCGTCCGATGAGCTTCTCCATGAGCGCGCGCAAATCGGAGCTCTCGTAGTCCCCGGCGTTCTTCAGAAGCTGCTTCAGAAGCTCGTCGGGGATCATGCCCTGGTCGCGCATGGCTTCGAGCAAGGCCTGATGGAGCTGCTCCATGGTACGCTCGGCGGCGTCCGGGTCCATCTCGTAAAAGTTGGAATACTGGCTGGTAAAGCCGCTATCGAGCAGGAAATCCTGCAACAACTGCATTAGGTCTTCGGCGCTGAGGCTGTCGAAGGGCGAGCCGGCGAATTTGGAGTACTTGACGAACTTCATGACTGGAAGAGGTCCTCCGTCATAGAACGCACAAACGTTCTACCCGATTGCGCCGCACCATAGGAGAATCCGCAATGGTGATCCTGGCATTTGGTACTAACTTTCTCAAAATCGAGGTCAAAATGCCCGTAAGTGAATGATAACAAGCTCGGTAACTCAATTGGCTTCGTTCCGGTCGATTTTCCTGTATGCCAATGAAATTAAGCCGGTTAAGTCGATTGGCTTCGATTGGGTTCGTTCGCTGGAATTCGTCCGAATCGGGCCAGCCAATGGTGATCGGTACTAACTTTGCGAAAATTGGGGGTAAAATGGCTGTAATCGTCTGATAATAAGAAACATAATACAATTGGCTTCGTTCCGGTCTGTTTCCATGTATATAGTTGAAATTAAACTGTTTAATTTGATTTACTTCGATTGGCTTCGTTTTTTGCTTGGTCAGGACTTCAGGCTGGAGGGTCCGAAGCTGCGAGAGGCGCCCCATTTTGGATAACTTAGAATATATACACCAGATCGACGTTCGTGTCAAGCGTTATTTCGTCGTGAGCCAGCCACGCCTAAGGGCTTGTTGGCCCCGCGAGTAAGAAGTGGTGGGCAGTCCACCGCCGGCTGGCTCGAACGCCCCTTCAGGTCGCACACCTGAAAAGAAAGGTATGCGCCAGCCGGTGGACAAACTGAGGTACTGACCCACTAGTTCAACGACCGCCGTCGGTGGATGGCCGGCCCTGTCTCTTCCTCGGCCGGCTCGGGGCGGCGGTGCTCGGCGTAGTAGCCCAATTCCTCGTTGCGGCTGATCTTCTTGAGCGCGTAAAGCCCTTCCAGGATGAACTCGCCGCCGGCGACGACCAGCGCCGGATCGTCCTTGGGCTTGATGCCGAGCGGCTGCGTCTTGTCGAGCAAGCCCTGGATTTTTTTCAGCTCGGCGTGGACTTCGCCGGCGGGCGCGTCGGCGCGATATTTCAGCGTGCCGCCGAGCTCGAACCACTGCACCACGCCCTGCAGCGTCACTCCGTCGAAGTATTTCCTGAAGACGCGCGCCGTCGCCGCTCGGATCACTTCGCGCGCCACGTGGTCGGCGCCCTTGAGCTCGCCTTCGTATTCGAGCTCGAATTTGCCGGTGATGGAGGGCAGCGCGGCGTAGACGTCGGCGAGGCGCGCGACAGCGCTCGACTCGCGATTGCGGAGTGCGCGTTGCTCGGCGTTGGAGATCGCGTTCTCGAGACACGTAATCGGCAGGCGCTGGCTCACGCCCGACCGCTTGTCAATTTTCTTTTCCTGCCGCGCCTCGAAAGCGATGCCTTCGATTACCTCACGCACGAACTGCGGCACCACGAGGCGCGCGGGAGAACGTCCGGCGCCGTCGCGCTCCGTCCAGGCTTCCTGCGCAGTTATGGCGAGCGCGTGGTCGAGCGTGGCGGGGTAGTGGGTGCGAATCTCCGACCCGATGCGGTCCTTGAGCGGCGTGATAATCTTGCCGCGCGCCGTGTAATCCTCGGGATTGGCGGTGAAGACGAGCGCCACGTCGAGCGACAGGCGGACGGGGTAGCCTTTGATCTGCACGTCGCCCTCCTGCATGATGTTGAAGAGCCCGACCTGGATTTTGCCGGCGAGGTCGGGCAGCTCGTTGATGGCGAAGATGCCCCGATTGGATCGGGGCAGCAGACCATAATGAATCGTGAGCTCGCTTGAAAGCGCGTGGCCGCCGCGCGCCGCCTTGATGGGATCGAGGTCACCGATGATGTCCGCAATGGTCACGTCGGGCGTGGCGAGCTTTTCGACGAAGCGCATGTCGCGCGGGAGATAATCAATCGGAGTGGCGTCGCCGCACTCCCGCAGCCGCTCGTGGCAGGCGCGGCAGATGGGCGCGAGTGGATCGTCGTTGATCTCGCAGCCGGCGACGAACGCCATCGCGTCGTCGAGCAGCGAAACCAGCGACCGCAGGATGCGGCTCTTGGCCTGGCCGCGCAGCCCGAGCAGAATGAAATTGTGCCGCGAGAGGATGGCGTTCGCAATCTGCGGGATGACGGTGTCGTCAAAACCGATGATGCCGGGGAAAATTGTCTCGCCGCTCGCGAGCTTGAGGATGAGATTCGCGCGCATCTCATCCTTCACGCTGCGGCTGGAGTAATTGGATTGTTTCAATTCACCGAGGGTTCTTGCTCTGGGCATGGACACATTATAAGCGCGGCGTGGCACCGGCACAACGCAGGAAAGCGGGCGACGGCGGAGGTTCTCGGCTAAACTGTTTCACCGGGGAACATTGTTTTCATGCGACGCTGCCTGCATCCTGCTTTCGCCGCCACACTGATGGCGCTGGTCTCGTTTTCGTCCTTGAGCGCCGCTGCGCGCGTCGTGACCGACGAGACGGGACGGCGGGTCAAAGTTCCCGACCATCCCCGCCGCCTGGTGTCGCTCGCCCCCAGCATTACCGAGACGCTTTACGCGCTGGGTCTCGGCGACGAGCTGGTCGGTGACACCGATTACTGCGACTATCCCCCCGAAGCGACGAAGAAGCCCCACGTGGGCGGCCAGATGAATCCCAGTCTCGAAGCCATCGTGGCCCTCAAGCCGGACCTCGTGCTCGGCACGGCCGAAGGGAACCGCCGCGAGACGGCGGAGCAACTCGCCCGGCTGGGCATTCCGCTCTATGGTCTCTCCGCGCGTACGGTCGATGACATGCTGCGCTCCATTCTCGATCTCGGCGATGTGCTGGGTGAGCAGGCGCCGGCGCAAGGGCTTGCCGCGAGCCTGCGGCGAAGGGTTGAGGCGGTCAGGAAGTCGGTGGATGGCCTAGCCCGGCCCCGGGTCTTGTTTGTGGTTCAGTATCAGCCGCTCATCACCGCCGGCGCTCACACGTTCATCTCCGACGTGATCCGCCTCGCCGGCGGACGCTCAGTCACGCGCGACCTCGGCCAGGAATGGCCGCGTATGAGCCTGGAGAGCGCTCTCGCCCGCGACCCTGACGTGATTCTGCTGCCGCAATCGACATCTTTCGCGCCGGATTTGGCCCAACTTGCGAGACTCCCCGGCTGGAAGGACTTTCGCGCCGTGAAAGAGCATCGCGTGTATCTTGTCCCCGACACCATTGTCCGGCCGAGCCCCCGCCTCGTTGACGCGCTCGAGGTGGTGGCGACAATTTTGCATCCCGCGCGGCAAGCTCGAATCCCGGTACCAGAGTCGCTAAAGATTCAAGAGGCGCAGAATAAGCTTGTCACTCGTCACTCGTTCCCGGCCCGGCCGGGACGGGCACTCGTCATCGATTCGGCCGAGGTCAGCCGATGACGCTCGCCGTGACCCGCCGCAACGTTGTGACGCTGATCGCACTGCTTTCTGTGGCGCTCCTGATGGTCTGCTTCGCAGCGCTCGCCATCGGTGGAGTTCACTTGCCGGTGGGCGAGGTTTGGCGGGCGCTCGGCGGGTCCGGAACGAATCGTGAAGCTGCGGTCATCATTCGCGACATCCGGTTGCCGCGGATTGCGCTCGCCATGCTGGTGGGCGCGGCGCTGGCAGTTTCCGGCACGGCGCTGCAGGCGCTGCTGCGCAACCCGCTCGCCGATCCCTACGTGCTCGGCATCTCGAGCGGCGCGGCCCTGGGCGACATCGGCGCGCTCTGGATCGGCGGGCAGGTCGCCCGCGCGGCGCCGCTCCTGGCCTTTGCCGGCGCGCTCTCGACCACGGCCTGGGTCTACCTGCTCGGGCGCCGCAGCGGACGCCTGGCCAGTTACACGCTGCTCCTCGCCGGCGTCATCACCGCTTCCTTCCTCTCCGCCGTCATCCTGTTCATTCTTACGCTGCTCTCCACGCGCGACGTTCGCGGCGCCGCGTTCTGGCTTATGGGCGACTTGAGCGTGGTCACGGGGGCCCGTCTCAGCATCCTCGGTCCGGTCATTGTTCTCGGAATTGTGGCGCTCTACGCCTTCGCCAAGGACTTGAACGTCCTGCTGCTGGGCGAGCAAGAGGCCGCGCACTTGGGCGTGCACGTGGCTCGGGTTGAGACGGCAGTGTTCCTGCTGGCATCGCTCCTCACCGGCATCGCGGTCTCGGTGAGCGGCGCGATCGGCTATCTCGGATTGCTCGTGCCGCATCTCGGCAGGATGATCGTCGGCAGCGACCATCGCGCCTTGCTGCCCACGGCGGCGCTCGGGGGCGCCATCATTCTCGTTGTGTCCGATACGCTCGCCCGCACCGTGATTGCGCCTTCGGAACTACCCGTCGGCGCGGTGACGGCGGTCGCCGGCGCGCCGGTTTTCATCTATCTGTTGCGGCGCGCCTCCGGATGACGGCGTTGAATCTGAAATCTGGAATTTGGAATTTCAAATCGGCGAAATGTAAGCGGCCCGCGCGGACAACAGCAGACCTGTCGGCAGGATGCAGAAGGCTGTGGGAGCTTGCTTTTGGAGAGCGAACTTCGAAGTCATAACCCTGGCCCCGGTCTCTCAGTCGAGTCGGTGGCCTTCCGCTATCCGCAGTTTGAACTTGCCCCGGCCAGCCTCGAAGCCCGCGGCGGGGAAGTGGTTGCCATCGTTGGCCCGAATGGTTCGGGTAAGTCCACGCTGCTCGAAATCGTGAGCGGCTATCTAAAGCCCGCGCGCGGACGCGTCAAGTTGGGAGGCGTTGACCTGCACCGGATGCCGCCACGCGAGCGGGCGCAGCTCGTCGGTTTGGCCCGGCAGGACACGCCGCTCCAATTCTCCTTCACCGTGCGCGAATTCGTCCGCCAGGGCCGTCACGCCCACCTCGGCCGGCGCTTGTTCGAACTCGCCGGCGACGAGCATTGGGTGGACTGGGCGATGGAAAAAACCGGACTCACCGCGCTCGCCGGACGCCGGGTGACCGAGATTAGCGGCGGCGAGTTCCAGCGCGCCGTGCTGGCGCGGACTCTGGCGCAGCGGCCCCGGCTCGTGCTCCTCGATGAGCCCACGGCGAACCTCGACATTGGCTACCAGATTGAACTCCTGCGGCTCCTGCGCTCGCTCGCGGTGGCGGAGGGTTTGATCGTGGTCCTGGTCACTCACGAGCTGAACCTGGCCTCAGAAATGGCCGATTCGCTCGTCCTGATGGAGGGCGGGCGCTGCCAGTGCCAGGGACGTCCGGAAGAAGTCTTGCGGAGCAATGTGCTCACTCGCGTCTTCCGCACGCCGGTCGAAGTGGATTCGAACCCGTCGAGCGGCCGCCCACGGGTGACTTGGGTGATGCCGTAATCTTGATGTACCTTTCCAATGCCACCTTGCATCCTCAGGATGACAGGCCCGTCCGGTTGGCATAGAATGGCAAGCCGCAAGCGGAATCGGAGGCCAATATGGATCTAAGCTTGGGAAAACATCGTGCCGAGGTGAGGATCATGCCGTCGCAACAGGACAGGCAGAATCAGGAAGTGGTGGGGCTCATCGGTCCGGGCGTCGAACTCGAAGGCCGGATCAAGGCCTCGTCCGGCACGGTCCTGCTGAACTCCCGGTTCAAGGGGACCGTAAACTCCGAAGCCGCGGTGGTGGTGGGTGAGCAGGGTGACGTGGAGGCGGAGATCACGGCCCGGACGGTGACCGTCACTGGCAAGCTGAAGGGCGCCGTCCACGCCACGGAGCTGCTCGAAATCAAAGCGAGTGGCGTGGTCCTTGGCGACATCTGGACGCCGGTGCTGGCGGTCAATCCAGGCGGATATTTTGAAGGCGAGTGCCACATGGCGGCGCGGGAGTCGAGCGAAGGGGTGGCTGCGCGCGCAGCAAGCCCGGTCGGAGCGGCGGCAGCGGCGCCGGAGAAGTCAGTGTCCGCAGCCGGCGCGATGCCAGAGGATATTGGCTCCAAAACGCTGTGATCGAATGCCGCCTCCCCCTGCTCTTCGGCGGCTTATGCTCCTCTTCAACAGCCGGTGACCTTATGACCGTGAACCGGGATGTTATGGCGCCCGCGACCGACAGTCTTCCACCAGCCGCCGACGACGGCGAACCATTCATCAAGTTCAGCCACGTATACAAGTCCTTCTCTGACCAGCCGGTGCTCGATGACGTGAGCTTCGAAGTCCGCCGCGGCGAGATGGTGGCCGTGCTCGGCAAGAGCGGTGTAGGCAAGAGCGTTACCCTGAAGCACATCATGGGCTTTCTCAAGCCCGACCAGGGCGAAGTGTGGGTGGCGGGCGAAGAGGTGTCGCAACTGGCGGAAGCGGAACTGCTGAAGATCCACCGCTGTGTCACCATGGTGTTCCAGTCCGGGGCTCTTTTTGACTCGCTGACCGTGGCCGAGAACGTGGCCTACCCCCTGAGGGAACAGGCGGTGCGGGAGCGCGGCGCGCATGAGAACGTGATGAGCGAGGAGGAGGTTCAGGCCATGGTGGACGAACTCCTGGGTTTGGTGGAATTGACGGAGGCGCGCGAGCTGATGCCTTCGGATCTTTCAACGGGCATGAAGCGGTCGGTGGCCATCGCACGGGCGCTGGCCGCCAAACCGGAAGCGATTCTCTACGACGAGCCGACCACGATGGTTGACCCGCTGATGGCCGCGACTCTCGGCGACTTGATTCTGAAGCTCAAGCGCAAGACGGGGCTGACGTCGGTGGTGGTGACGCACGACGTGAAGCTGGCACGGAAGCTGGCTGACCGCATTGTCTTCTTGGTTGACGGAAAGGTGGCCTTCTTCGGCACACCGCAGGAGATGAATGAATGCGAGGAGCCACTCGTGCAGGCGTTCATTTATCTGGACGAAGCGACGTTCTTGAAAGCTGGAAGCGAGAAGTGAGAAGCGAGGAGCCAGAACGAATTGAGTCATTGAGTCATCGGGCCATTGAGCCATTGAGAGAACCTAGGGTTCCAATTGCTCGATGACTCAATCGCCCGATGGCTCAATTCTCTTTGGACTTCTGACTCCTGGCTCCTGACTCCTTTTCTTGACTGATGAAATCGAAGCCTGCCATGACACTCGACCGCGTCCTCTCGCGCTACGGTGTGGCGTCACGCACAACGGCACGGAAGGCGGTCGCGCTCGGTCGGGTGAAGGTGAACGGCCGCATCTCGCGCGATCCGGAGTGCTGGGTGCGGCCCGGCGAGGACGTCATCCAGCTCGATGGGGAGAAGCTGAAGCCGGCCCGCAAGGTCTACCTGCTTTTCTATAAACCCAAGGGAGTGATGACCAGCCACGGCGATCCCCAGGGCCGCAAGACCGTGTATGACTGCCTGGGCCGCGATTCGATGGACCGCGAAGGGCGCTGGCTCGCTCCCGTCGGCCGGCTCGACAAAGACACTTCGGGATTACTCCTGATGACCAACGATACGGAGTTCGCCGATTTTGTGACCAGCCCCGGGTCCCGAGTGCCGAAAACATATCTCGTGAAAGCCAGCGGTCTTGTGAGCGATGAAATCGTGGCGCAACTGAACGCCGGCGTGGAGATGAAGCGCGGTGACCGCGCTCAGCCTTTAAGCGTGCGCCGCTTGGAAGACCGCGGCAAGCACACTTGGCTTGAGGTCGTCTTGACCGAAGGCAAGAATCGTGAGGTGCGGCGGATGGTCGAAGCGGTGGGCTTCAAGGTGCTGAAGCTGGTGCGGACGCGGATTGGCCCGCTGACGATGGAAGGCCTGGAGGTCGGGCGATCGAGGACGCTCGCGCCAGCCGAGGTCGGGGCGATCCGGAGCTTTTCGTTTCGCCGCGCCACGCGAACGTCCTCGGCCTGACGACCCGGCTTGACGAAAGGGTTTCTGCTCGCTACATTCGCCGTGGGGAGCGCTGCATCATCTAAGAACGTTGAGGAATCCCGGCTCATCCAGGGGGCTTTTTGAACTTTCTCAAGCGTCGGGTGTTGGCGATCCAGGAAGCCAGCTACCTTCTCGTGCACGCCTTGCGGGGCCTGTTCTCGCCGCCTCGCTACGTAACGGACCTTCTGATCCAGATGGACGTGATCGGGTTCGGGTCGCTTCCTATCGTTCTGCTGACGGGCTTGTTTACGGGCGGCGTGCTGGCCCTCCAGGCGTATCGCACGCTGAGCCGTTTCGGCGAGACGGGTTTGCTGGGGCAGGGCGTGGCGCTCTCGGTGGTGCTGGAGCTCGGGCCGGTGCTGACGGGGCTTGTGGTGGCGGGGCGCAACGCCTCGGGGATCGCCTCTGAAATCGGCTCGATGCTGGTGAGCGAGCAGGTGGACGCGCTGCGCGCCATGGGCACAGACCCGGAGCGGAAGCTGGTGACGCCGCGGCTTTACGCCACGCTTTTCACCCTCCCGCTGCTCACCATTCTTGCCGACTTTATTGCCCTGATCGGCGGCTACTTTATCGCCGCCACCGTGGTGCACCTGACCAGCACGGAGTACTGGAGTCCGGCGTACCAGGCGCTCGACTATCGCGACGTGACGCAAGGGCTCATCAAGCCTGTCTGCTTCGCCATCGTCATCGCGCTGGTCGGTTGCTACTGTGGTCTGCATACGAGCGGCGGCACCGAGGGCGTGGGCCGCGCGACCACTCAAGCGGTGGTGGTGACTTCGGTGCTGATTCTGGTGCTCGACTTCTTTATCACCCAGTTCTTGATCGGGATTGGATTTGCGTAGGTCAAGACGGCAGATGGTAGGTGGCAGATGGTAGGCGGGACCTGCTTCGGAGACGGTGGCGGATCGAACGCTGAGAGATGAGCCTCGAGGGATTCGAGCAACTGGAGGTTTGGCAGGAGGCTCACAAACTGGTGCTTGGTGTTTATCATCTCACTGCGCCTCTCCCTTCCGTGAGAAGTACGGATTGGTTCCCCAGATGCGCCGAGCGGCCGTCTCAGTTCCTGCCAATATCGCGGAGGAATTCAAACGTCTCGGTCGCGCCGACAAGGTACGCTTCTACAACATTGCGCAGGGCTCACTGGAAGAGCTACGCTACTACTTTATACTTTGCCGGGATCTCCAGTACGCGCTCGACTTCACGTCTATGTCTGAGCAGTCAGGGCGAGTGGGCCGCATGTTGACAGGGCTGATCCGGTCAGTGAGAGGTTGAGTTGGCAGCATCTCCCCACCTACCACCTGCTGCCTACCACCTACCTTCCGCTGCCATTGAACTGCGTGGAGTGTCCCTCAGCTTCGACGAGAAGCAGGTGCTCGGGGACGTGTCGTTCAAGGTGGCGGCGGGCGGGACCTTGATTCTGCTCGGGGTCACCGGCTCGGGCAAATCAGTACTCTTGAAGCTGATGCTCGGCCTCTTGAAACCCGACTCGGGCGAGATTCTGATCGAGGGTGAGGATATTGTTCCGCTCCCCGAAGAACATCTCAACACCTTCCGCAAACGGATGGGAATCGTTTTCCAGGAAGGCGCGCTCTTTGACTCGCTCTCCGTCTACGAAAACGTCTCCTACCGGCTGCGCGAGGAAGGCGAAACCAACGAGGTGAAGATGGAGCAGCGCGCGCGGGAGGTGCTGGGGTTTGTTGATCTCGACCAGGTGATCGACAAGATGCCTGCTGAACTCTCGGGCGGCATGCGCCGGCGCGTCTCGATCGCCCGCGCCATCGCCAGCGAACCCACGATCATGCTCTACGACTCCCCGACCGGCGGCCTTGACCCTGTCACCTCACAGACGATCAACCTGCTGATTACGAAGCTGCGGGATGCGCAACATGTTACCTCCATCGTGGTGACGCATCGCTTGCAGGACGCCTTCCTGCTCGCCAATTTCGAGTATTCGACGGAGAAGCAGTCGCTGGTTCCCGTGCCGGCGAACGGCGGCGACCGCCCGGCCACCCATTTCCTCGTGCTGCGGGACGGCGGAGTGTTTTTTGAAGGAAGCCAGGACGAGTTGCGGCAGGCGGATGATCCGTATCTGAGGAAGTTCCTGGCGTGAGCAGCAAGGTTCAGAAGACAGGAGGAGAGCATGCCTCAACGCAAAGAAGTCAAGTGGGCGCAGCTTCGAGTTGGTGTTATGGTCGCGGCAGCCCTGATTGTGCTCGCCGTCGGCATCTTTCTCATCAGCGGCCAGACGGGCTTTCTGACCCGCAAGTACACTTTGCGGGCTTATTTCGCGACGGCAGGAGGATTGCGCCAGGGCGCGCAGGTACAACTGGCGGGCATTCCGTGCGGGAACGTCTCGAAAATCCGAATCTCGGAATTCAACCGGGACCCGAGCCGCGCCGTGGAAGTGGTGATGAAGATCGAGCGCCAGTACCAGCAGGAGATCCGCGCCGACTCCGTGGCCGACGTCGCCACCGCCGGCCTGCTGGGCGAGGCTTACGTGGATATCTCGCGGGGCAACCCCACTCAAGCGGCGCTCGCCGATGGCGGTGTGATGCAGAGCCGCCAGGAGCAGGACATCAAGCAGATTGTCCAGAACGCCAACGACGTGATTTCGAACCTGCGCGTGTTGAGCGCCAAACTCAACGACATCGGCAACCAGATCACGTCGGGACAGGGAACGCTCGGCGAACTGCTCTACGATGACACGCTGTACAAGCGCATGGATGCGGCGGTCGGCTCGGTGCAGACGCTGGTGGCGCAGGTGCAGAGCGGCAAGGGCACCATCGGCAAGTTCCTGGTGGACCCGACCGTATATGACAAGACCGTCGCCACCGTGGACCGTCTCAACAAGGTAATGGACCAAATCCAGAACGGCAATGGCACGGTAGGCAGGTTGATGAGCGACCCGGCGCTGTACAACCAGTTGAAAGATGTGGTGACGAAGGCCAACGCCATGGTGGATAACATCAACAAGGGGCAGGGGACGCTGGGAAAGCTCGTGACCGACGACCGGCTTTACACGCGCTTGAACTCGACCGTGGAGCACGTGGATTCGATCACCGCCCGCATGGATAAAGGGGAAGGGTCGCTCGGCAAGCTCTCGACCGATCCCACGCTTTACAACAACCTGAGCTCGAGCAGCGAGTCACTGAAAGAATTCTTGACCGAGTTCAGGAAAAATCCGAGGAAGTATCTGACCCTTCATTTGCACGTCTTCTGAGCCGAGCACGGAGCGAGAAGCAACCACGCCACGTCAGTGGCCGTTTCTCACTCCCTGTTGCGACAGGCAAAACCAAGCAGTCGCTACCCCTCATTGCTTGATGCGGGTGTATGAAGACATTACGGCCTGGCCGAGGGTACCGTCCAGCCGGTTAAGCTGAATGTCATAGTGTATGGGGTAGCCTCCCTGGTCGGAGACGTTGAGCGCGCGGATGGAGCCCACCATGTAGCCGCTCGAGCCGCCGCCGCCGAGGGTGACGCTGGCGTTCGGGGCTGTGACCACGGCGGACATGGCGCCGTTCCCGCCGATGCTCACCGCGTTGGTGCCGGCATAGTTGATTTGCACCGCCTCGGGCGCCTGGGTGAGACCGTTGGCGATGCCGTTGCCTGTGAGGGTGAGAGAAGTCTGGACGTTGAGCACCACGTAGCCGGACACCGAAAGCAGGCCCTTCCCGGAGAGGCTCAAGCTGCTGATGTCGTAATAGACGGGCTGGCCGACGCTCGCTCCGCCGTAAAGCGTCATGGTCTGGCCGTTGGCGCTTTCTGAGATGCTGCTAATCAGATACGGATTGGCAGCGCTGCCGTTGCAAGTGGAGCCGGAGGCGCAAGGCTGCGTGTAGGTGCTGTTGCCGGGGGTGATCGTCACGTTGCCGACAGGTGTTACACCACCCGAGGTCGCAGGCCCGGTCGACGTGCCGCTGTACGAGGGCGCGCTGCTCGGAAAGCCGGGAGGAAACGTGGGCGCCGTTGGGGCAGGGACGTAGGGGGCTCCGGTGATGACCGAACCCTGTATGTTCCCCGACGTCGGCCCTCCACAAGCAGAACCGGAGCAGCAAGTGGAGGGAATCAGGCTGGGATTGGAGTTGCCGATGGTGACGTTTCCAGAAACAATGGGATTGGATGACATGCTGACGTAGCCATTGGCGCCCACCCCGGCGCCCGAGGCGATCACGTTGGTTACATTCTGGTCGCAGGCTCCCGAAGCGACGCTGGGGTTGCCGCCGCCATAAGGACCCAAGGCCGAATTGAAGGCGTCTGTGCAGGTGCCGGCGCTGCCGCTCATGGAGACGGAACAGTAGCCGTACAGGGCATTGCCGAAACTGGCCGAGTACGCCGGCTGGACGATGGCTTGCTCTTCGGCCGTCGCGATGGCGGTGCTCTGGCCGCTGCCTCCGGTCCAGATCCCTTTGGCGGTGACGAGCCAGGTTTCCATCGGACAGGGCGGCACCGCCCCATTGGCGTTGGCGCAGGTGGTCAGGGAGCTGCTGTTCACCGTCTGATAGCTCAGCAGGTAGGCATTCACATAGAAGAGGCCGGAGTGGTTGGCGTCGCCGGTGACGCGCACGCCGCTGCCGCCGCCGTTCAAATCGTTCGAGAAAGCCGTGGCCACGGCAGTGCCGCCGGCGTTCGTGATGCTGGGGTAGCTGGAGGATCCGCTGCCGTAGCCGATCAGTTGCACGTTGCTGGTCGCAGCGCCGCAGAGAACGCATTGCACCGGCGACGAGTTGCTGCTGTACAGGCTGAACGTCGGCTCCTTGCTGACGTTGTAGTAGGTCGTCGCCAGCATCTGGGCCTGGGAGACCGCCGCGTAGTGGTTGCTGCGGAGCCAGTTGACGGTGTTCTCAATGCCCGCCTTAGCGACGTAATCCGCCTGCGTGTCGAGCCGATAGTTGTAGCTTGCGATCGTCTCCGAGCGCGCCGTGAACACGATGCCCGCGGCGATCACGGAGAGTACCAGGATGGCCAGCATGACGAGAATCAGCGCTATGCCACGGTCGGTTCGCGCTCGTTCATTGCGGCTGCGTTTTGCTTGTGCGATCATGTTCTTTTCCTCACCTAGCGCCCTGGGCCGGCGCCTTCCTGCTAGAAGTAATACGCTGACAACGAGCCGGGAAAGGCCATCGGCAGCCCCAGCGGCGTGGGCGGCAGATATTTACCGGCGCCAGTCTGGTTGGTGGTCACTGCTGACCACAGGTTGATGGGCCGGATCTGGGTGGCCAGCGTGTACCACTGAACGACGCCTCCGGTTTCCAGACTCGACGGGTTCACCGCCACGCAAAGGTTGATGACGACGGTACCCACCACGCTGACCGTGCTGGGGACAATGGTGACCGGGTCCGTGAACTTGTAAGTGAAGATGGGCTGGCCTGCCGCCCCGTTCAAGCCGGGGCCCACCGGGCTGGCGTTGGTCAATGGCTGGTAGAGCACGTTTTGCACCAGCGGGTAAGCGTGGGTGACGGTCGAGCCCGTGGCGAACGTCACCTGAGTGATCGAACGCCACAGGGTGTAAAGATTGTACGAGTTGCCGTTAATGGTCACCGACTGCAGCGTGCCGGACGCGCTCGGATTGTACAGACTGTAAACCACGTACCAGACGTTGCCGGAATTGTCCGTGTCGCCATAAAACATCGCGAGAATGTGGTCGTTGGAGACCGTGACGTTTGACCCGCCGTAGCTTACGGTCTGGCCCTGCAGAAGACCGCCGGCAAAGGGAAACTTGTAGCTCGCCACCGGGAAAGAGCCGAGCGAAACGGTGGCGGGACAAGGAGACGTGATGCTGTTGTGGCACTGTTCGAAAACCGCTTCGATTTGATTGGCGCCGCCACAGATGGCGTCGCCGGTGAGCGCGGCGCTGCTGGTGGCCAGCACCTCGACCGTCTCAAGCTGCGACCCTGTGTCCACCGCCACCCAGTCTCCCGGATTAATGCCCGAAATGCTGTTCAGGGTGATGCACTGCGCCGCGGAGTTCGGGACGACCGCCGAACTCGACGTCTTGGAGGAGGTATATTGGGGGTTGAAGCCAGCCTGGCTGATCTCCTGTGACATCGTCTGCAGCGCCGACCGCGCGGCCTGATTCGATTCCGTGATGACTCCATTGCCCTGGAAGCGCTCCTGCGCCTGAAACATGACCTGGAATACGGCGCCCATAATGATGCTGATGATGGCGAGGCTCGCCATCATCTCGAGAAGCGTGAAACCCCTGGCCGTTTGCCCGTGCTCGCCGTGCTTGCTTCTCGCCATGACCATCAACCCCGTCCGGTTGAGTTCTGACACTTGAACAGGCGCTCCCCTAATCCGGGTCCGACACAAAACTCGTAAGAACCACGATAGGCTTCGGCGCGGCGCTGGTGCCCAGAGCGGCCAGCGAATACACCGCCACGGAGATCTCCTTCAGCGCCGGCGTGCTCCCGAAAGTGTTGGCATCCTGAATCTGCCACATGCGGACATAGGCGAAGCCGCTCGCCGTGGCGGCTGAGCAACCCGAGCCCGTAAGCTGGCTGCCGCTGGCGTCGAGGAAATCCATGTAGCCGACACTCGAACCCGAGGGGCAGCCGTTCTGGAGCGGGCTTGTCGCCCCTCCGGCAAGCAATCCCGTGGCCCATCCCGAGGCGCTAATACCGGTGGTGTTGCAGTCCGGGTAGCTGCTGAACTGAGTCGAGGCCGGCTGCGTGCAGTTGGCGAAGCCCGCCGTGGTCACGCCGGACACCGGCACGGCCGAAAGGGACAGCAGTTTTTCCATCTTATCCTGGGCGTAGATGGTGGCGCGCGTGGTCTCGGTGCCCTCGTTCTTGGTGGTGGCGGTGGCCACGAAAATCACGCTGCCAATGGCGAAGGCGCCTATGATGGCCACCAGAACGGCCAGCATGGTCTCCAACAGCGTTACGCCACGATCGTCAGCTTTCATCGTCCTTCTCCCCGCATTCACTTCTACTTGGCGTACCATTCACTCGCCGACACGCTCCAGTTCCAGGTCTGGACGGCGCCACCGGCCGAGACGGTCACGGCGTCCACCAGGCCGTCGGCGTTGGTGAGATAGACGGCCACCCCCCCGCTCGAAAGCGAGCTGCCCGTGTTGTCAACGGGCGAACCGCGCGTGTTGAAATACAACTGAAAGGTGCCCGAGCAGGACGAAGGATCGGCGGTGACCGGCGCGGGGCGGGTGCTGATACTCGCAGGCAGGCAGTTCGAAACCGTGACTCCCTGGGAGAAATACTGCGTCCCCATCTCGTAAGAGGCCGTTGAGAATGACGTGTAGGTTGCGCTTGCGGCAGTTCCCAGCGGGTTGTACGCGACGGGCTGTAGCTGCTCGATGACATAGGTGCTGGCCGTGGGGTCCACATCCAGCCGGTACGGGGTGTACTGTGAGGCAGCCCGCATGCGCAAGGCGTTGATATAGCTCGAAAGGGATGAAGCGTCCGAGTGGAGACGAAAGTCCTTGAGCGCTCTCATAGCTGACGGCACGGCGAAGCCCACGACGATGGCGGTAAGGGCCACGACCGTCATCAGTTCGATCATCGTAAAGCCCGACTCTTTCCTGCCCACCTGACTCACCTTTCCCGTTTGCTCCAAGACCGTCGCGCCACGTCTAGTCCATCGGCAGTATCACCATCATGGCTGAGCCAGAGTAATAGCCCAAAGGTACTGCCGGGTGACGCGGCGCGTTCGGCTTCGGGCCACTTCCAATCGGGGCAGGGATGACAGTCAAGATTTTCATTTGTTTTCAATAACATTCCGGCTTAGTGCCGAGGCGTCCCCGGTAGCGGAAGGCCAGCGTTGGATGCATGGGTTACGGCGGGCCTCTCTGCCCTTTGGTGCCGGAGCTTCCATCTTTGTTAAAATCATAGTAAAGTACACCCTCTGATATTGAATATACTATAATATATAGCCACCGTGTCAAGTGCAAAATATAAAAACGTCCCAAGCGGGGCTTGGCGGAGACGGCGGCTATCAAGATGGAACCTGCAGCTAAGGCCGGAATCGCGGGGCTTCCATGACAAATCCGGCCCTAAACAACTATAAGCCTATGATAGCAAAAAACTTACCTAGACCAGTTGTCTGGATAGGAAATCAGCGCCGGGTTCTCATTGCTAACCGCAAGAAAACACTTGCATTCCTCTAGGGTTCGGAGTAGATTGATTAACAGCCAAACGTATGCAATCGCTCTTGAGAATCGCTCTGCTACCCGGAGACGGAATAGGACCTGAAGTTGTCGCCGAGGCCGTCAAGGTTCTGCGGGTGCTGGAGGAGCGCAACGGTGCGACGTTTCGCTTCCAAACGGGTCTCGTCGGCGGCGCTGCGCTGGATGCGACGGCCGTGCCGCTTCCCGCCGAAACCATTTCCATTTGCAACAACGCACAGGCGATTTTGTTCGGAGCCGTGGGCGGTCCGCAGTGGGACTCCAAGCGTCCCGAAGTGCGTCCCGAGCAAGGCTTGCTGCAGTTGCGGCAGCGCCTCGGTCTCTACGTCAATCTGCGGCCGGCCAAGGTGCTGGACACGCTGGTGGGCTTTTCGGCGCTCAAGCCGGACCGCGTGCGCGGCACGGACATGATGATGGTGCGGGAACTCTCGGGGGGGATCTATTTCGGCAACCCGCGCGGCATTTTCGCCAAAGACGGCGAGCGCATGGGGATCAACACCGAAGTGTACCGCGAGCACGAAGTAGAACGCGTGGCGCATCGCGCTTTCCAGCTTGCCCGCGTGCGGCGCAAGAAACTGACTTCCGTGGACAAAGCCAACGTGCTCGAAACCTCGCGGTTGTGGCGCGAGGTGGTGACGCGCATCGGGCGCAGCTACCCGGAGGTGGAACTCGAGCACCTTTACGTCGATCGCTGCGCCATGCAGTTGATTGATGAGCCGACGCGCTTTGACGTGATCCTGACCAACAACATGTTCGGCGACATCTTGAGCGACGAGGCTGCCATGCTGACGGGTTCCATCGGCTTTCTGCCGTCGGCGAGCCTGGGCGAGCGCTCGGCGCTCTACGAACCGGTGCACGGGTCGGCGCCGGACATCGCCGGACGCCACCGCGCCAATCCCATTGCCGCCATCTCGAGCGCCGCGATGATGCTGCGCTATTCTTTCCGGATGGAAGCGGCGGCGGAAGCGATTGAGCTGGCGGTGGAGAAGATTTTGAAGCGCGGCGCGCGCACACCGGAGATTCCCGGCCGCAAGCGTCCGGTGACCACGACCCGCATGGGCGACCTTATCGCCGCCGAGTTCGGCAAGCTGCTGCGGTCTTCCAAGTTCCGCGCTGCCCGCGCCTGATCGCGGGCGCCGGGCCGCGCTGCTCAAAGAAGTGGCGCGACCCGGCTTCCCATCGGCGACTCAATCCAACTTGATGAACGGCATGACCGAGGGCACGCCGCTCGAATTGACAATCACCAGCATATAGTAGCCGGGAGGCGCATAGTCGGCGCTCGCCGGAGCGGTGGCCGTGATCTGGCCGTTGCCAAGCGTATAGACCAGGTCAACGTACCGCTGGTCGAAGTTGTCGGCGTGGGTGGTGGCGCCGGGCCGGATGAGCGCCACCCGCGTGATAGAAGCGGCGTCCGGAGTGCTGAAAGTGAACTTTGCGCCGTAGAGGACGCTGGACTGCACGGAAGTGATGACCGGCTGCGCGCCGTTGAAGAGGTAGGGCGGGCTGTAGATCTCATACGTCTGCCGCTGGGTGCCGTAATCGGAGCCCGCGGAAAGCACGCGACCGTCCGGGAGCAGGAGGGCGGACGAGTGATAAGTGCGCTGCACCTGCTGCGGCGCCATCGTGGTCCAAACACCCGTCGTCGGATCGTAGAGCTCGGGCGTCATCACGGGATTCGTGTAATGCCCGCCGCCTCCTCCGCCTCCCACGGCCAGCACGGTTCCGTCCGCCAGGAGCACCAGGTTCTCGTTATAGCGGGCGTAGGTCATCGAGCCCGTGTAGGTCCAGACAGGCTTTGACTGGGAGTAATCAATCACTTCGGCTGTGTTGGTGGCCGTGCCACCGCCGTTCAGCCCGCTAGACGTTCCGCCGGCGACGAGAATCTTTTCGAGGCCCGGCAGCAGGGCGTGGCCGGCAAAGTAGCGATGCCCAAAGAGCGTTTTGGCGCCCACCGACCAGGTGTTGGCAACGGGGTCGAACACGTAGGAGTTCTGCACCGGCGACGTGTACACCACCTTGCCGCTCGGCAGCAGGCTTAGGCGCGGGTAGACATACATCGAGCCTTCCACCAGGTCGGCGCTGGGGGGCAGGGTCTTCCAGACACCGGTGCCCGGGTCGTAGGATTCGAGGGCAAGCTGGAACCCCGTCCCGGTCTCGTTGTCTCCCGACATCACGAGCACGGTTCCCTTCGGCAAGAGAATGGTGCTGGGGTACCAGCGGGCGTACGACATGAGATTCCCTGCTGTCCAGGTGGAAGTGGCAGGATCGAAAAGCGTCGTATAGTTTTCGCCTGAGTTCGAATTAGGCGCTCCTTTCACGGTTCCGCCGGCCACGAGCACTCGCCCATCCGAAAGAATCGAGAGGCCGGAGCAGAAAATGTCCCAATCAAACGGTACCGAAACGTCGGTGACAGCCCCAGTCGTGGGGTTGAGCAAGACAGCGATGGAATTGTAAGAGCTCGTCTGGGGATACTGCCAGAGAAGAACCTGCCCGGTATAGAGCAGCGCGGCGTTGATGCCGACCGGACAGATGTTGTCCGGCGGACAAAGATTGGCCGGCGCCGTCCACTGGCCCTGGCTGGATGCCTTGGCGCTGATTCTCACCGGTTTCGGGCTGACCTGCGATGCAGCCTTTTTTTGTCCCAGGGCCTGTGATTTCGCACCCGCAACGGCCCGAACCGTGGGTAAGGAAAGCGTCAGAACGGCGGCGAGCGCCGCAAAGGTTCCTGTCAATATCCAAGCGCGGCGCACTGACAGCCGTGACCGGCGACCCGAATCAAGATTTCTCACCGCTAACACCTCCACATCAGGATAGATTAGGCTCGCCGGTCCTCCGGGTTAACCCTAATCGAAGCACGTTCTTTTTGAGCCTAGTGCATAACATAATACGGACGCATGGGCGTGTCAAGCCACGGTTGCAAAGCCCGGACTGCCCCGGCGCGCCGAAACTCTAACTTTAACGCTGCCCCACGACGCAATCTGTGACGGCGATCACTCGCCCGTGTGATCCGCCACGCGCGGCCCCGGGGCAGATGGCGCCCGGAAACCGGGGGGCTGCAACCGCCGCCGTCACCTCTCTGCGGTTCCCAGCATAAGCGCATCCCGCCCGCCGATCACATCTATCAGAAGCTTGATTCCCGTTTCTCTGCGCCGTGCTTTCAGAAACCGTGCAGCCAGAGTAGAATGACCCCGGCGCGTACCATGATTCAAGTATTTGTTTCATCCTGCAACGAAGACCGCCTGGCGGCGGCGCAGCGGTTTGTCTCCTCGTTCGCCCCGGCCACCGAGGCGCTGCTCATCGGCGCGTCGCGGGAAGCCGTGGATGAATTGGTTTACGAGCTTTCCCGTTCCGCCCACGCCACGTTCGGCCTCTACCGTTTCAGCCTGACGCAACTTGCCGCGCGCCTCTCGACAGCCGAGTTTGCCCGCACGGGACTGGCCCACTCAACCCCCCTCGGCGCTGAAGCGGTGGCCGCGCGCGCCACTTTCGACGCGCTAGAGCGTGGGGCGTTGAGGTATTTTGGGCCGGTCGCCCGTCATCCGGGATTTGCGCGGGCACTCGCCCGAACCCTTCAGGCGTTGCGGCTCGCCGGCATCGAGCCAGCGCGGTTGACGGCGCTCGCGGACCCCGGCCCCGACCTGGACGCTCTCCTCGCCGCCTTCGAGCAGCGACTGGCGGAGGCGCGGCTTGCCGACCGCGCCGCGCTTCTGGCCGCCGCCTGCCGGGCTTTGCCGGGCGAGCCCCGATATCATCGGGGCGAGCGCGTAATGCCGCTGCTTCTGCTCGATATCCCTATCGAAACACCGGCGGAACGCGATTTCGTGGCGGCGCTCGCCGGGCGGTCACAGCGGGTTCTGGCAACCGTGCCCGATGGCGATGAAGCTACGCTTGCCGCCTGGGCTAGGGTGGACGGAGTAAGCATGACCGGCATGGCCGGCATGGCCAGCAGGGCCAGCATGGAAAGCCCGCCCGAGGCAGGCGGCACCGGCCTGGCGCGCCTGCGGCGGTATCTCTTTACCGAGACTCCGCCACCGGAGGCCGAGGCGGGAGACGAAGTGCGGTTCTTCTCAGCGCCGGGCGAGGGACGCGAGTGCGTGGAAATCGCGCGGCGCATTCTGGAAGAAGCGCGGAACGGTGTGCGCTTCGACCGGATGGCCGTGCTGCTGCGCGATCCTGGCGCCTACTCCGGCTTTCTGGAGACGGCGTTCGGCCGCGCCGGCATCCCGGCGTATTTCGCGCGCGGCACCCGGCGTCCGGACCCCGCTGGACGGGCGTTCCTGGCGCTCCTGGCTTGCGCGGCAGAAAAACTCTCGGCGCGACGGTTCGCCGAATATCTGTCGCTCGGTCAGGTGCCAGCGCTCGATGCAACGGGCGGGCCACCGCCCGCGGGCGACGTATGGGCGCCTTCGCGCGACGAAGCTCTTGGGCCAGCCGCCGAAGCAGAGGCCCCGGCAGAGGCGCCGGAAGCGCTTGACGAGACCAAGGACCCGGAAAGCTCAGGCGCTGGAGTTTCAGCGGATTCGCCGGCCATTGAAGGCTCACTGCGCGCGCCGTGGAAATGGGAGCAGTTCCTGGTTGAAGCCGCGGTCATCGGCGGGCAGGACCGCTGGGCCCGTCGCCTGGCTGGGCTCGAAGCGGAATGGCGGCTGAGGCTCGGAGACCTGCAGCGCGAAGAGCAGGGGTCTGCCCGCGCTCAGGCCTTCGAGAGGAAATTGGAGAATCTGGGCCACCTTCGCCGCTTTGCGCTGCCGGTCGTCGAAGCCCTGGCCGGGCTTCCGGGCGAGGCGACGTGGGGCGAGTGGCTGGCGGCGCTCGAACAACTGGCACCGCGCGTCCTGAGCCGTCCGGCGCGGGTGGTGGCGGTGCTGGCGGAGTTCAAGCCCATGGCCGAGGTCGGCCCGGTGGGCGTGAATGAGGTCTACGACGTGCTTGCTCCTCGGCTCTCGACGCTCGAACCGGAACCGCCGGCCCGGCCTTACGGCCGAGTGTTTGCCGGAACGCTGGAGCAAGCGCGCGGCCGGGCGTTTGAAGTTGTCTTCGTGCCCGGCGTCGCCGAGCGCATTTTCCCGCAAAGGCCGCGGGAAGATCCGCTGCTGCTCGACGCGCTGCGAAAGAGATTGGCGGACGGCGGCGCCCCGGGGCTCGACCGGCAGGACGACCGGTTGAAGCGCGAGCGGTTGCTGCTGCGGCTCGCGGCGGGCGCCGCCACCCAACGGATCCATTTTTCCTATCCACGATTGGAACTGAGCAAAGCCCGCCAGCGCGTGCCCTCGTTCTACGCGCTCGACGTGCGGCAGGCTTCTACCGGCCGGATTCCCAGGCTAGAGGACCTGCAGCGCGAGGCAGAAAGCGAATCGGCGTCCAGCCTGGCGTGGCCGGCGCCGTCGAGCGCGGCGGACTCGATTGACGACATGGAGCACGACCTCGCCACTCTCCGTCCTCTCCTGAGTGGGCACGCCCTGGGCGAACGGATGGGTCGCGCCCGCTACCTTCTTGAACTCAATGAGCATCTGGCCCGCTCGCTCCGCGCCCGCCGGGCGCGCTGGGGCACGGCGTGGTCGGTTCCGGACGGACTTTGCGAGTCCGGCGATGCGGCGCGCGGGGTCTTGGCCAAGCACCGCCTTCGGGCCCGCCCCTACTCAGTCTCGGCGCTGCAGAAGTTCGCCGTGTGCCCCTACCAGTTTCTGCTCTACGGCGTCCATAAGCTCGAACCTCGCGAGGACGCCGTGCCGCTGGTGCAGATCGATCCGCTGACCCGCGGCACGATCTTCCATCATGTGCTGGCCGATTTCATGCGGCGGCTCCAGAGCGAGGGGCGCCTTCCGGTCACGCTCGAGAACCTGCCCGTCGACCTGGAGGTGCTGGAGCAGGCGCTGCAACAGGCCGAGCGAAAGTATCGCGACGAACTGGCGCCGGCCATCCCGCAGGTGTGGCGCGAAGGGATCGACAGCATTCGGACTGACCTGCGCGGCTGGCTGCAGCGGACGGCGGACGAGCCGAGCGCCTGGGTTCCGGCTCATTTCGAGTTTGGCATCGGCTTCGGGCCGCAAGACGGCCACGACCGCGAGAGCCGGCGGGAGCCGACCGCGCTCGCCGGCGGGTACCTCCTTCACGGCATCGTGGACCTGGTCGAGCGTCACGAGTGCGCGGCCGAATGGCGCGTCACCGATTACAAGACCGGCTCGAACCGCACCCGCGACGGCATGTTGGTGGCCGGGGGCGAAGTGCTGCAACCGGTGCTTTACGGGCTGGCCGTGGAGGCGGCGCTGGGCGAACGCGTGAGCGAAGGACGCTTGTACTTTTGCACGGCAGCGGGCGGATTCAGCGAGCGCGCGGTGCGCCTGCACGACGTGGCGCGGCAGCGGGGCCTGCAGGTGCTCGAAACGGTGGACCGCGCTCTCGAGCGCGCCTTCCTGCCACCGGCGCCCAAGGAAGGGGCGTGCAAGTGGTGCGACTTTCGCGACGTTTGCGGGCCTCTCGAAGAGCTGCGCGTGGCGCAGAAGGATCAGGAAAAACTCGACGACCTGCAGACGTTGAGGTGCCTGCCCTGAGAGCGGTGGCGAGTGGCAAGTGGCGAGTGGCGAGCGACGGGATTTTATGAAGAAACTAGTTGATCAGAAGGCCCGTGACCTCATCAAGACCGCGCTCGACGAGAACATCCTCGTGGAGGCGGCGGCGGGCACAGGAAAAACGACGGAACTTATCAACCGCATGGTGAGCGTGATTGCCAACGGCCGCGCCGAGATCCGCGAGATGGCCGCGGTGACGTTCACTGACAAAGCGGCGGGCGAGTTGAAACTGCGCCTGCGGTCGCGTCTGGCGCTCGAAATGCGCGAGGCGCAAGATTCTGCCGCGCGCCGCAGACTGCAAGAGGCGTCGGCCCACCTCGAAGAGGCCCAGGTGAGCACGATTCACGGGTTCTGCGCTGACCTGCTGCGCGAGCGGCCGGTGGAGGCGGGCGTCGACCCGGGCTTCGAAACCTTCGGCGAGCCGGAGGCGGAGCGCGTTTACGGTCAGGCTTTTGATCTTTGGCTGCAGGAGAAACTGGACGCGCCACCGGAGGGCGTTCGCCGGGCGTTGCGAAGGCATTCCAAGGAGGATCCGGCGGAGCGTTTGCGCCGGGCGGGCTGGGAACTGGCGCGCTGGCGCGATTTCGACGCGCCATGGCGGCGCGAGCCCTTCGCCCGCGAATCGGAGATTGACGCGCTCGTGACACGCCTCAACGAGTTCGCAACTCTCACCGAGAGCCCCACCAAGCCGACCGATCCTTTCTACCAGTGCACGCGAAAGGCGCGACGCCTCAAGGCGGACCTCGACCGGATCGAGAAGGTGCGGGAACGGGATTACGACGGCCTGGAAGCGGACTTAGTGAGCTTGGCCCGCGACACCGACGACGAGACGAAACGGTTTCGGAATCCGGACAAGGGTTACGGCGCGCAATACCGCAAAGGCGTTACGCGCGTGGCGGTGCTGCAGGAGCACGCTGACTTCGTCGCCGCGCTCGAGCGTTTTGCCGAGCGCGCCGACGCCGACCTCGCCGCGCTCCTGCAGTCTGAGCTGTGGGAATCGCTCGACCGTTACGAGAAGCTCAAGACGCGCGGCGGCAAGCTCGACCTCATCGACCTGCTGCTGCGGGCGCGCAACCTGATTCGCTCCAGCGAGCGCGTTCGCGCGGATTTCCAGCAGCGCTACAAGCGCATTTTCATCGACGAGTTTCAGGATACCGACCCGCTGCAGGTGGAAATCCTGATGCTGCTCGCCGCGGACGATCCATCGGTGGACGACTGGCGCAAGGCGAGGCCCGCGCCAGGCAAGCTGTTCGTGGTCGGCGATCCCAAGCAGGCGATTTATCGCTTCCGGCGCGCCGAACTCGGCATTTATCAGCAAGTGAAGAAAGTGCTCGAAGAAAGCCACGCTCGTTGCCTCAACCTGACCACAAGCTTCCGCGCCGTGCCGTCAATCCAGCGTGGCGTCAATGCGGCGTTCGCGCCGGTGATGACCGGCGACCCTGCGACACTGCAGGCGCATTATGTGCCCCTCTCGCCGTTTCGCGAGGAGACCGGTGGCCGGCCGACGATCGTGGCGCTGCCCGTGCCGTCGCCCTATGGCCAGAAACGGCTGGCGGTGTCGGCGGTGGAACGGTTGCTCCCGGACGCGACCGCAGCGTTCGTTCAATGGCTGCTCCACTCCAGCGGCTGGAAGGTGACAGAAACCGAGCGGTCGGGCGAGGCACCCGTATCGGTGAAAGCGCGCCACGTGTGCCTGCTTTTCCGGCGCCTGGAAAGCTGGGGCGAGGACGCAGCTCGGCCTTACGTGGAGGCCCTGGAGGCGCGCGACATCCCCCACCTGCTGGTCGGGGGCAAGTCATTCCACGAGCGCGAGGAAGTGGCCACGATGCGGACTGCACTCTCGGCGGTGGAGTGGCCGGACGACGAGCTCTCGGTGTTTGCCACGCTGAAGGGATCGCTGTTCGCGATCGCGGACAACGCGCTGCTCGAGTACCGTCACACTTACCGTCGCCTGCACCCGTTTTTCATTCCCAACGAGGCGCCGGCCTCCGCCCATGTCGCCCCCATTTTCGACGCTCTGCGTCTTCTTCGGGAATTGCACGGCAAGCGAAACCGGCGTCCGGTGGCGGAAACCGTGGCGCGGCTTCTGGAAAACACCCGCGCCGCAACGGGATTCGTGCTGCGGCCGTCGGGCGAGCAGGCGCTCGCCAACGTGCTATATGTGGCCGAACTGGCGCGGCAGTACGAGGCATCGGACGGCATCTCGTTCCGCGGTTTTGTCGAACGGCTGCGCGAGGAGGCGCAAAGCCACCAGGCCCCGGAGGCTCCCATCCTGGAAGAGGGCAGCGACGGTGTTCGCATCATGACGGTCCACAAGGCCAAGGGGCTGGAGTTCCCCGTGGTGATTCTGGCCGACATCACGGCGAAGCTGGCGCGGCCGCACGCCAGCCGGTACCTTGCAAGCGACCGCGGGTTGTGCGCCATGTCCATCGGCGGGTGGGCGCCGGCCGAGCTGCGCGAGCACGATGCCGAGGAAGCGTTGCGCGACCGGGCTGAGGGCGTCCGGGTAGCCTATGTCGCCGCCACGCGGGCGCGCGACCTTCTGGTAGTGCCCGCAGTGGGGGACGATCCGGAAGAAGCGCGCTGGACCATGGTGCGAGACTGGTGGGTGAGCCCTCTTCATCAAGCCATCTACCCGGCGGCCGAATTCCGCCGCCACCCCTCTTCGGCCGCCGGTTGCCCCGGCTTCGGTCAGGACAGCGTGCGCCGCCGACCCAGCAATCGGGTGGGGGCTGATAACGTCTGCCCCGGCTCGCACGCTTTTCAGTCGCCGCCGATCGCTGACGGAAAAAAGACGTTGCCGTACGAGGTCACTTGGTGGGACCCGTCGGCTCTCACGCTCGATGTCACCAGAAAGTTCGGCATCCGCCAGCAGGAACTGCTTCGAAAGGGCGACCCGGAAGTCGTCGAGCGCGACCTCGAGACGTACAAGGAGTGGCAGGCCAGGCGAAGGGCGGCGATTGAGCATGGCTCAAGGCCAACCCGCGCGGTCCACACCGCCACCGAGCAGGCGCAGCAACCGGAGAGCGAAGCGCCGGCGGACTGCGCGCTGGTTGAAGTGGCCCGCAAAATCGAGCGTCCAGCGGGGCCGCGGTATGGCGTGGTGGTGCACGCCGTGCTCGCCACGGTCGGGCTCGAAGCCAGCCCTGACGAGGTTCGCACTGTCGCCGCCCTGCAGGGACGCATTCTTGGCGCGACGAAGGCGGAGGCTGATTCCGCCTCGAACGTCGTCAAAGCCGTCTTGCAGCATCCTCTCATGGAGCGGGCGCGCGCCGCGATGACGACCGGAGAATGCCGCCGTGAGACGCCGGTCACCCTCTGCCAGCCGGATGGTACGGTGATCGAGGGTGTGGTGGACGTGGCGTTCCGTGAGGGCGAAACATGGATCGTGATCGATTTCAAGACGGACCGGGAGATCGAACAGCGGCTGCCGGACTACCGGCGGCAGGTGAACCTTTACGCCCGTGCGATCTCAACCGCGACGGGCGCCAGGGCGTCCGCCGTTCTGATGTGGGTTTGAGCGCGTCCGAGCCGATGCAGCTATGTATCTAGCCTACAGCTTTCTGTTCACTCTCGGAATCCTGCTGGCGGCACCGTACTATTTGTGGCGTTACCGCGGCAAGGGCCTGCCGCGCGGCTACTGGCGTGAACGTTTTGGCGTTCTGCCCCGCTCGTTTCAGCAGCCGCCGGTGGACTGTCGCGCGCTTTGGGTACACGCAGTGTCTCTGGGAGAGACGCTGGCGGTGGCCGGATTGGTGCGCGAAATCCAGCAGCTCGATCCCATGCTTCCAATTTTCGTCAGCAACGTGACGCCGACGGGGCGGGCAGCGAGTGAGACACGGATGATGGGATTGGCGGGCCGGTTTTACCTGCCGTTCGACTGGCGCTCGGGCGCGCGCCGCGCTCTGCGGCGCCTGCAACCGGCCATGCTTTTGATCGTCGAGACGGAGTTGTGGCCGAACCTACTCGCTGCCGCTCATCAACATGGCACGCGCATCGTCATCGTCAACGCGCGTCTTTCCGGCCGTTCGTTTCGAGGCTACCGCTTCTTTCGGCCTTTCGTTCGCCGCGTCCTCGAAAACGTGGATTGGGTCTTCGCCCAGACGCCGGGCGACGCCGAACGGTACCGCGCGCTCGGCGCGGCGCCCGAGCGGGTGGTAGTCGCCGGCAATCTGAAGTTTGACGCGGCCCTTCCGCAGCCCGGACCGCTGCCGGCGCGCCTGCAAGCAGCACTGAAGGATGCGGGTCGGGCCCCCGTCGTCGTCGCCGCCAGCACCATGCCGGGCGAGGAGCCGCTCGTGCTGCGCGCCTGGCGCGAGATCAGCGAGCGTTATCCCCGGGCTCTTCTGCTTCTGGCCCCGCGCCATCCTGCACGGTTCGACCAGGCGGCGGGGCTTCTGGCCAGCGAGGGCGGGACGTTCGTTCGCCGCACGGCGCTCGAAACCGGCAACGCCGGGCTCGTTTCTCAGCTCGGCGCGCCATCGATTCTACTACTTGACAGCGTCGGCGAGCTGGCGGGGCTCTTCCAACTGGCCGACGTTGTTTTCATGGGAGGCAGCCTGGTTCCCGCCGGCGGCCACAACCTACTGGAGCCGGCGTTCTGGTCGAAGCCGGTGGTTTTCGGACCCCACATGGAGAACTTTCGCGATGCTGCCGGGTTGTTCCTCAAAGAGCAAGCAGCGATTCAGGTGCGCGACACCGCCGGGCTCACCAGCGCTCTACTGAAGTTGCTGGATGACGCCGGGCTTCGGAAGACCCTGGGCAAGAACGCGAAGCAGATCCTGGAACGCGAATCCGGCGCCACGCGGCGAATCCTGGCCTATCTGCGACCGTGGCTTGAGCCCGTTCCCGAAGCGACCGTACAGGAAGCGAAGAGCGCAACGAGAGGTAAAGTGCCATGAGGCGGCTTCTTGCGCCCTTCGCCGTCGGATATCGGGCCGCGATGGCCCTCCGCCGGACCGCATACCGGAGGCGATGGCTCCGCACCCAACGCTTGAATCGGCCCGTGATCAGCGTGGGTAACCTCACGGTGGGAGGCACGGGCAAGACTCCGCTGGTAGCGCATATCACGAGGCTGTTGCTGGACCGCGGATGGAGACCCGGCATCCTCACGCGGGGATACGGGCGAAACCACGGGCTGAAGCTAGTGGCGCTCGAACCCCGAGCCGGGCGCGCCCCGGACCCGCGCCTGGTGGGCGACGAACCTGCGCTCCTGGCGCGAAAGCTGCCCGACGTGCCGATCGTTGTTTGCGCCGACCGTTACGCCGGCGGACGTGTGGCGGAGGATCGCTTCAACGTCGGCGTGCATGTCCTCGACGACGGCTTTCAGCATTTCGGCCTGGCGCGCGACCTCGAAATTGTGGTTATTGATACGACCGAGACTCTTTTCGATCACGACCTGCTGCCCGTGGGGCGCCTGCGCGAGCCATGGTCGGCCGTCGAACGCGCGGATGTCGTGGTGCTGACCCGGGTCGAGCTCGGCGATCCGGTCCCCCTGGAACGGAAGGTCCGCCGCCTGAATCCCCGCGCCGAAATCTTTTACGGCGCGACGAAGCTCTGCGAGCTGGTGGACTTGGCAAGTGGCCGGATTTACCCGGCCGGGGCCTTCGAGGGTGATCCGGTCTATGCTTTCTGTGGCATCGGAAACCCCACCGCCTTCTTCGCGGACCTCCGAAGGTGGGGCTTCTCGGTGTTGACGGAACAGGCCTTCCGCGACCATCACCTCTATAGCGGCGAAGACCTGCTGCCGATTCTCATGAGTCTCGAACGCTCTCCGGCGGCGGCGATGATCACGACGGAAAAAGACGCCATGAACCTTCCGGCGCTCAGGGACTCAGCGAAGCCGGTCCTGGCTTGTGTCATTGAGTCAGAACTACAGGAGCCCGAAGCCTTTGAACGGGCTATCGTTGGGCGTCTGGAACTCTCACTCGATGCCGACGCGACGGCGGGAGCTTAGTTGAGTAGGCTAGTTGCAGGGCTTGACCGTGGCACGAACATGATGTTACAAAATATGAAGTTTTGATTCCACGATGTTGCGGACGACTCGCGACCGGACGGCAGGGACTTTTGATCTCACGCGGAAGCTGCCTGACTAATCCGAAGAAGCTCATGGTTCGCGCCACGAACTGGATCGGTGACGCAGTGATGTCGTTGCCGGCTTTGGAAGCTCTGCGCGAGCGGTTTCCCGAGACCGAAGTTGTGCTGGTGGCCAAGCCCTGGGTGAGCGAGCTGCATTGGAATCACCCGGCCGTGAGCCGTCAGATGGTCTATGATCCCGACGGAAGGCATCGCGGCGCCTTAGGTTTCTTGGAGCTCGTGCGGGAGCTGCGCGCCGAGAACTTTGACGGCGCAATCCTTCTGCAAAATGCTTTTCATGCCGCCTGGATGGCGTGGTGCGCTCGAATACCCGTTCGCGCAGGATACGCGCGTGACGGCAGAGGCAGCCTGCTGACTGCGGCGGTTGAGCCTCCGGCGCCAGCCTACTACGGCCACCAGGTCTACTACTATCTGGAGCTGCTGTTTCGCGCCGGACTGATTGATAGTCCCCAGCCCGTTCGGGAAATCCGGCTCGCGCTCGACAAGTCCGAGAAACAGTGGGCGTCGCAGACGCTCGAAACGCTCGGCCTTCACGGACCGAGATTTTTGGTGGGATTGAGCCCAGGGGCCGCGTTCGGCCCCGCCAAGCGTTGGCCGATGGAGCGATTTGCCGCCCTCGCTGACCGCCTGGTGGGCGCGCTTCATGCCGATGTGCTGATTTTCGGCTCTCAGTCCGAGCGGCCGCTGGCGGAGGCAATCGCGCGCGAAATGAACCATACTCCCACGATCGTGGCCGGCTCAACCACGCTGCGGCAGTGGATGGGGCTGCTCGACAAGTGCCGGCTGGTGGTGACCAACGACTCGGGCGGCATGCACCTCGCGGCGGCGCTCGGCCTGCCGGTGGTCGCCGTGTTCGGCTCGACGGATGCGGATTCGACGGGACCCCTCGGGTCACGGACGCGCGTTGTCCGCCAGCCGGCCGCGTGCAGTCCCTGCGGACTGCGCGAGTGTCCGATTGACTTCCGCTGCATGACCGGCGTCGCCGTCGACGACGTTTATCGGGCGGCGCTCGAGCTGGTGGCGCAGGTCGAGGCGGCGGGATGAAGGGTGTGGATCCTGTCCATTTCCGGATGAAAATCAAAGCGCAAGATCGCTCCGTCCTGCTGAAGCTCATCGGACACTTCGCGCGGCAGCGCGTCCTGCTGCTGGGCGATTTGGTGGCGGATGAGTTCATCCACGGCGAGATCGCGCGGGTGTCTCGCGAGGCCCCGGTGTTGATTCTCAAAGAGCGCGAGCGCCGGATCGTGCCGGGAGGGGGCGCGAACGCCGCCAACAATCTCGTGGACCTCGGCGCCCATCTCATCCTGGCCGGAGTGGTGGGGGCTGACGATGCCGGCGACTCGCTGTTGCGCTATTTCGAGCAAAAAGGCGTTTCGACCGGCCACGTGCAGCGGCGCGCAGATTATTGCACTCCGACGAAGTCGCGCATTCTGGGAGCCGTGGGTCACGCGCGGCACCAGCAGGTCGTGCGCGTGGATCGGGAGCCGGCCAGGAAACTCGGAAGCGACGTTCGCCGCTCGCTCCGCGACGCCGTTGATCCGAATGCCGCCGACGCGGTTCTGGTCTCCGATTACGGTTACGGCGCGGTGGATGCTCGCCAGGTGGACTCGATGCGCCGTCGTCTTGGCCGGCGGCGGACGCCGATCACGGTGGACTCGCGATACGATTTACTGAGCTACAAGCGAGTGACGGCCTCGACGCCGAACGAGCCGGAGCTTGAGGCGGCGTTCGGCGAACCCATCGGCAGCGATGTGTCGGCGCTCTATCGCCTGGCCACGGCGGTACTGCGGCATCAGTCGCTCGAAGCGTTGCTGGTGACGCGCGGCCGCGACGGCATGGTGCTCTTCGAACCCGGCAAGGCGCCGCAGCATCTGCCCATTTTCGGCTCGGATCAGGTAGCCGACGTTACCGGCGCTGGTGACACGGTGATCGCGGCTTTCACGTTGGCGCTCGCCGCGGACGCGAGCTTTCCGCACGCCGCGATGCTCGCCAACTGCGCCGGAGGGCTCGTCGTCATGAAAAGCGGCACGGCCACGTTAAGCGCGGCCGAGCTCTCGGAGGCGATCCGCAACGCATGAGCATCATTCCCCGCCTCGACCTGGCACCGCTGGGTGAACGGCTGCGCCGCGCAGGACAGCGCATCGCCTTTGCGAACGGCTGTTTCGACTTGCTGCACGTGGGCCACGTGCGTTATCTGAAAGGGTCGCGGGAACAGGGCGACGTCCTCGTGGTCGGCGTCAACAGCGACCGCACGGTCACGGCGCTCAAGGGTCCGGGCCGGCCGCTGCTTCCGGTTGAAGCTCGGGCCGAGCTCGTGTCGGCGCTTGAATCGGTGGACTACGTGGTCGTTTTTGACGAACTCACGGTGGAAGGCGTTTTGCGCGAGCTTCGCCCCGACGTGCACTGCAAGGGGACCGACTATTCCGAGCGAACGGTGCCGGAGCGGGAAGTGATGAAAAGCCTGGGCGGCGAAGTGCGCATCGTGGGTGACGCCAAACGCCATTCAACCCGCGACCTGCTGGCTAAGCTCGTTCGCGAGTCAGCGCCGAACCAAGAGCGTTGAGAGCGCCTCAATACACAGCCCGCGGATGGACGCTCTTACTTGTCACTTGCCGCTTGTCACTCGTCACTGTTCTTATGCGCTTTCTCCTGATCCGCCTCAGCTCGATCGGCGACATCGTTCACGCCTTGCCGGCGGTCGCGGCGCTCGGCGACGCCTTCCCCGAAGCGGAGATTACCTGGGTGGTGGAGGAACGCTTCGCGGGTCTGCTGGAGGGCAACCCCTTCGTGCGGCAACTCGTCAGGATCGATACATTGAGCTGGCGCGGGCGGTGGACGTCAATCGCGACCATGCGGCAGGCGGCGCGAAGCCTGCGTGAGCTGCGCGAGCGAACCTTTGACGCAGCGATTGATTTTCAAGGACTCTTGAAGTCGGCCCTGATTGCCTGGCTCAGCCGTTCGCGGGAGCGTGTGGGGCTGCAGCGGCGCTGGCTGCGCGAGCCGGCTGCTGGCGCGTTTTACACCGAACGAGTCACGGCGTGGGGCCGCCGGCACGCCATCGAAGAAAACCTGGCGCTGGTTGAGCACTTCGGCGCGCCGCCGACGCCGCCCGCGCGGTGGAAGTTTCCACTGCCGCGCACGGCCGCAGACGACTGCGTCGTGTCCGAGCGGCTGGCGTCGCTCGATGCCGCCGACTGTGTGATCGTGAACCCGGGCGGAGGCTGGGCCACCAAGCGCTGGGCGCCCGAGAACTATGCCGAGCTCATCCGAACCCTCGAAACCGAGGTCCCCTGGCGCATCCTCTTGACCGGATCGCCGCCGGAGGAAGCCTTGATCCAGGACGTCCTGCGCCGTTCGGAATCGAAGCGCGCGGTCTATTTCCCCTCCACCCTGGTTCAGTTCATCGCCTTGGCGCGGCGCGCCCGGCTTTTTGTTGGCGGAGACACCGGACCGCTTCACCTCGCGGCGGCGGTCGGCACGCCGATCGTTGGCATCTACGGGCCAACCGACCCGGCACGCAATGGACCCTTCGCCGCGGCGGACATCGCGCTCTCAGCCGCCGCTCCCGACGATTCCGCTGCGCGGTTCCGGGTTGCGGCTGATCTTCGTGGCATCAGTGTTGAGGCGGTGCGCGCCGCCGTCCATCAACGGCTGCGAGCGGCTTATGGATAACGCCTTCTCGCGCTGGGCGGCGCGATGGCGCGTGCCGCTCGGATTCGCAACCGGCATCGCCTACCTCATTCTCGCCCGGCCCACCGTGAGACTCCTCACCGCCGGGGCTGCCGTCGCCTTGCTGGGCCTGATCGTACGGGGCTACGCCGCCGGTTGCGTCGACAAAAACCAGTCGCTCGCCACCGCGGGCGCATACGCCTACACCCGCAACCCGCTCTATCTGGGCAGTTGCCTGGTTGGGGCAGGCTTTGCCCTCGCCGGCAATTCCTGGATTGTCGCCGCGCTCTTCGGCGCACTTTTCGCCATCGTTTACTGGCCCGTGATGCGCCGCGAAGAAGATTTCCTTCGCCGCCGCTTCGGAGACGAGTATGATCGCTACGCTCGGAAAGCGCCTTTTTTCCTGCCGACCCGGGGTAAGGCGGTTGACTCGGCCCGCGGATTCCGTTGGCGGCGGTATCGGCAGAATCGCGAGTACGAGGCGCTTCTCGGTTACGCGGTGGCCGTTCTGCTGCTCGCCCTGAAGATGATTCTGCGCTGACGCTCGCGGGGCTGCCTTCCGTCGCGTGTTGGCGTCTAAGTGGGGGACATGCCTTTCCGATTGCTTCGCGCCCTTGCGGCCGCCGGCTCCGTGCTCGCGCCTCTCGCCCTTCTCCATCCCGGCGCGTTGCGCGCTCAACAGGGCGATCCTCCTTTCGCGCCGGGCGAAGACCTCACCTACCAGATCACCTGGTCGGCCTTTTCGGCGGGCGAAATCACCGCCACGCTACAGAAGGCCGCCCTCCCGGACGGAGATGAATACGAGGTTTCCACCACAGCGCAGTCGCATGGCTTCGTCTCTTTGCTTTACAATCTCAACGACAAGTTTGTAACGCTGTTCGACCCTCAAACAGCGTGCGCCCGGGAGATCACCAAGACCGTCAACGAGGGCCGGCGGCACAAGCGGACTCGAATCATCTTCGACGCCGCCCGCAAGCTTGCGATCCTCGACGAAAGCGATCTCTCGAAACCGGGAACACCGCCCAAACACGCCGAGAATGATATCCCGGCGTGCGTGCAGGATCCGGTGACGGCGTTCTATTTTTTGCGCCGCCGGCCTCTGCGCGTCGGCGACAAGGTCCACGTGCCGATCAACGACGGCGCCAAGACCATCGACGTCACCGCCGAGGTGCAGGCCCGCGAGGAGATCACGACGCCCCTCGGCAAGCGGTTCGCCTTTCGGGTGGAGCCGAAAGTGTTTGGCAATCTGTACAAGCGCAAGGGCCGGATGCTCGTTTGGTTCAGTGACGACGCCCAGCGCCTGCCCTTGCGCATCAGGGCGATGATTTCAGTCGGCACCATTACCGGAACCTTGACGTCGGTGACCGCGTCGCCCGCGAGCGGCCGCGCTACCGGGCCACGGTCGGCGCAGCCGCCGCGCCGCGAAGGGACTCGCGGTACGTATGAACCGCAAGCGACGAGTCTTTCATCACAACGGTAATCGCGCCATCGAGATCGGTGCGGAACACCTGCGCGCCGGCGGGCGCCAGGCGCGCCAGCGTGCCGGGGTCAGCCGAGGCCGGCCCGCTGCCGGTTACGATCGCCACCCGCGGTTGAACGCGGGCTAGAAACTCCCCCCTGGGCGCCTGCTCAGGCCGTGCGGCCGGGAGTTTGAGGACTGCGCTCCGCAGCGCCGCACCAAGCCCCAGCAGTCCCGCCTCCGTGCTGCCGTTAACATCACCGGGGGCTAGCACGCTAGCCTCGCCGCTTGCCGCACGCAAGGCCAAAGAGCCGGACGAACCCGGCGACGGCTCTCCACCTGACGCCGGAGGCCAGAGAACCTGAAGTGAGGCCGCGCCGTGCTCCAGGCCGTCTCCGGCCATGACCTGCCGCACGCGAACGCCTCGCCGGTCCGCCTCCTCGAGCAGCGCCGCATAGTCATTCGTGAACGCGCCGGAGCCGCGGGCGCTCCCGCCCACCGGCCCGTGCCACAGTTCACCCACGCGAAAGTTATCGATGACGCTAGTGAAACCAGCCACGTGGTCGCCGCGGGTGTCGGGAAGCACCAGGACGTCAATCCTCTTCACGCCTCGCGACCAGAGATAAGGTGAAACAATGCTCTCTCCCGGGTCCCAACTCCGCCGAGGAACAGCGCCACCCACACCCTCACCGCGCGCGCCGTATGGCCGGCGCTCGGCGCCGCACGCGCCCACGAGCGCGGTGGTGCGATCCGGTAATACCAGAAACAGCGAATCACCACCGCCGCAGTCGAGGGCGGTCGCCTCGATCACGCCCGCCGGCAGACGAGCGGCAAACGGCTGCCCGCACAAAAGCGTGGCGAAAAGTGCGAACATTGCGCTCGCGGCAAACAGCGCCAGCCGGCTGCGGCCCACCGCCACGGCCGCAACGATGATCGAGATCGCGAAGCCGAAGGCCACCCACAGTGGCGGCGTGGGAACACGATAGGAGAGCCACCCAGGCTCGCGCGGCAGGCGGGCGAGAGCGAACAGCATGTTCACAATAAAGCTCAAGAGCCTGGCAGGGACTGCGGCGAGCGCCGGCAGGGTAGCGCCCAGCAACACGGTAGGAAGTGCCAGGGCGAGCAACGCGGTCATCAGCGGAATCGCCAGCGCATTCAAACCGATGCCCGCGAAGGTCACCCGGTGGAAGGTTTCAACCATGGGCAGCAGCAGCCCCAGCTGAAGGATGGCCGAGAACAGCACGATGTTCACCGTCCACACGGTGCCGCGCACTGGCCAGGTGACGAACGCGCTGGCCCACGCCGGATGTCTCCCGAGGAAGGCGAATCGCCTTTCCAGCCTCACAATCAGTGCGCGCAGATCAAGACGGAGCTGTGCCAGCCGCGGCGCGAGCGCGGCGTCACGCTCCACCGCAGGCAATTGGAACAGGGCATTGCGGTAGGGTTCAGTCGTACGCGCGAGAACCGGCGCTGCGATGCCGGCGATCAGCAGTGCGGCAGCGAAACTCAGGTCGAAACCGGACTCGAAAAGCCACGCCGGACGGCTCGCCGCGAGCGCCAGCGCCGCGACGCCAATGGCGTTGAGGGCGGTGTGCGTGCGGTCGAACATTCCCGCGAACAGCCACACGACGATCATGAGCGTGGCCCGCAAGGTTGGCGCCCGCTGCTCGACCAGGCAGGCGTAAGCAAGAAGCAGGACGAGCAGCAGAGCGGAGCGCCATGATCCGCGCAGGCCCATCAGGCGCAACAGACCCGCCAACAGCATGGCCAGCAAGCCGATGTGAAGCCCGGCAATCACCAGCAGGTGGTAGAGTCCGCTCTGGCGGAAGCTTTCCACCGTATCGGAATCAAGCGCGGAGCGGTCGCCCAGCAGGACCGCCTTGAGCACCGCACCCACTCTTCCGTCGAGCGACCACGGCGGATACAGTCGGTCAATGCCGTCGAGCAACCGCCGGCGCGTCCGCTCCACGAGCCGGCCTGGCCAGGACGCGTGATTGCCCGGCAGCTTCTCAAGGGAGCCGGGATTGCGAATCGTCCCCTCCCAATACACGTCCTCGATCTCTCGCATCCGGCGCCGGAAATCAAAGGCGCCGGGATTCAAGTAGACGCGCGGCTGCCGCAGACGAACTTCGGCCCGGAGGCTATCGCCGTAGGCTAGGTGAAGCGCATCGAGCGCCGCCGGCCCGCCGTTGTAGGGAGCCTCCACCCAGAGCCGGACCTTGCCGCTGGTCGGAAGCGTCTGGCCACCAGATTCAACGCTGGTCGCTTCGAGATCGAACTGGAGCTCCGAGGAGCGAAGCGGACTCGAAACCAGATACCCGGTCAGCTCGACCGGCTGGTGGACGTCCACGCCGAGTGCCTCCCAGCGGCTGGCGTCACCGGGCGGGAAGCGGTATTCGAAAAGCGCGCCCGCGGCCGCTCCGGCAAGCAAGAACCCGGCGAGAACGAAAACCCCGCACACGGCGCTCCGGCGTGGTGCGGACGCCGGCGACCCGTCCGGGCGGCGCAGCAGGGCGACCCCTGCCAACATGCAGGCCGCCGCGCCGGACAGGAGGAGAGGGATGGCTGAACCCAAAGGCGCCGCCCGGCATAACTGCATTAAGGCGATCCCGAGGGCAAACGACCCGGCAGCGGCCAGCATTGGACTCTTCATCGGTCAAGCGACTAGCAGCCCATCTGCGTTAGGAACGTAACGCAAGTAAGGCACTGATAACAAGCAACTCCTTAGCATGCAACGATAGTCGGCCAGTTCGGCGATTCTTCTCGCACTGTCCTCCTCGACCATCATTCCCGCAAAAGCGGGAATCAAGTCCGCGTTGTGCATTTGGAACTCATGCAGAACAAAGGCTGGTCTCTGGCATGGATCCGCTTGCGCGGGGATGACAGCGGACAGAACAGTGAGGAAGCACTTAAAATGACTCACTACCGCATGCAATAAACTACTTGACAACTCAGTAATATTGATGTACTGTAGTTTCACATGGACAGGCTGACCCCAGTTTCCTTCCGCCCGGCAACCGATCCCGCAACCCGCACCGAGGTCAATCGTGGCGCACAAAGCGCGCGGCGGGAGGAAGGAATTCGATCAAAGCGCGAATGTCACTGATAACAGGCCACTTCAAATCGAACACAGCAGGCCCGATTTGCCCTGGCTTGGAAGCTCCCGCAACACGGACATGGAGCCCCCCAGCACTACTTAAGGACGGTGCCAAACGCCCCTTCCGCTTTTGCCTGCTCTGGGCTAAGATTCACGGGGGTGCATGATGTCGGAAACCAGCGCCATGATTGCCGAGATGCCCGCCTCAAGCCGCCCGTACCATCCCATCCGCGCCCCGCGCGGCGCCGCCTTGAGCTGCAAAGGCTGGCAGCAGGAAGCTGCCATGCGGATGCTCATGAACAACCTGGACGAGGAAGTGGCGGAGCGCCCGCAGGACCTCGTGGTCTACGGCGGCACGGGCCGCGCGGCGCGAAACTGGGAGTGCTATGAGGCGATCGTCGCGGCGCTGCGCGGGCTCGAGAACGACGAGACGCTGCTGGTGCAATCCGGCAAACCGGTCGGCGTGTTCCAGACGCACGAAGGGGCGCCGCGCGTGCTCATTGCCAACGCCAACCTCGTCGGCCATTGGTCTTCCTGGGAGAAGTTCAACGAGCTCGAGCGGCTGGGACTCACGATGTACGGCCAGATGACGGCCGGAAGCTGGATTTACATCGGCACGCAAGGCATCCTCGAAGGCACTTACGAGACCTTCGCGGCGGCCGGCCAGAAACACTTCGGGGCTAGCAATCTAGCCGGCAAGCTGGTCGTGACCGGCGGCATGGGCGGCATGGGTGGCGCGCAGCCGCTTGCGGCCACGCTCAACGGCGCGGCGTTTCTCGGCATCGAGGCGGACGGCGAGCGCATCCGCCGCCGCATTCGCCAGGGCTATTGCGATATCTGCGTCAATTCGCTCGACGAGGCGCTTCGCATTCTGAAGAACGCCGTGCGCCAGAAGCAGGCGGTTTCCGTGGGTCTTATCGGCAACTGCGCCGACGTGATTCCCGAACTGGCTCGGCGCGGCGTAGTACCGGACCTGCTCACCGATCAGACCAGCGCTCACGATCCGCTGAACGGATACCTTCCTCGCGGCTTGAGCCTCGAGGAAGCGGCTGAGTTGCGGCGCAAGAATCCCGAGGACTACCTGGAGCGCTCCTACGAATCCATCACGCAGCACGTCACCGGGATGCTCGACTTACAGACGCTTGGCGCGCACACTTTTGATTACGGCAACAACATCCGCACCATGGCCTTCGAGCACGGCGGGGTGAAGAATGCCTACGACTTTCCCGGCTTCGTTCCCGCTTACATCCGGCCGCTCTTCTGCGAAGGACGTGGCCCGTTCCGCTGGGCGGCGCTTTCGGGCGAGCCCTCGGACATCTTTCGCACTGACGAACTGGTGCTGGAGCTCTTCCCGGATAATGAGATTCTCAACCGCTGGATCCGCCTGGCGCGCAAGCATGTGAAGTTTCAAGGTCTGCCGGCGCGCATCTGCTGGCTGGGCTACGGCGAGCGCGCGTCCTTCGGCGAGCGCTTGAACGATCTCGTGGCGCGCGGCGACCTCAAGGCGCCCGTTGTCATCGGCCGCGACCATCTTGATTGCGGGTCGGTGGCGTCCCCTTTCCGTGAGACCGAGAGCATGAAGGACGGCAGCGACGCCATCGCCGACTGGCCGCTGCTGAACGCGCTGCTCAACACCGCTTCGGGCGCGAGTTGGGTTTCAATTCACAACGGTGGCGGAGTCGGAATCGGATACTCGCTGCATGCCGGACAGGTGACCGTGGCCGACGGCACGCCGGAGATGGCGAAGCGCATCAACCGCGTGCTCACTTGCGATCCGGGCATCGGTGTCGCGCGCCACGCCGACGCCGGCTACGACGAAGCTAGGCGCTTTGCGCGGCAGTCGGGCGTGAAAGTTCCGATGATGGAGCGCTAGGAGGTCTTCCATGCCCAGCTACACTTTCATTTGCAAGGACTGCAAGAAATCCTTCACGCTCGCCATGACGCTGGCGGAATACGGCAAGGGCAAGGTTGCCTGCCCGGGCTGCAAGAGCCGGAAGGTGGAGCAGAAGCCCGCGGCGTTTTTCGCGGTCAGCGCCAAGAAGAGTTAATGGCGAGTCACAAGTGACGAGATAGACTTGCCCACCGCCGTGCTTCCCATGCAGCCGCTCTTTTTCCACGACGCCCGCCAGCTTCTCTCGCTTGCCGGCCCGCCCGTCCCTCGCCGTGGCGCGGACCTTGCCGAGCTGGGCATCATCCCGGGCGGGGCGCTGCTCGCCGCGGCGGGCAAAATCCGCCGGGTGGGAAAGACGGGAGACCTCGCGGCGGAAGCCAGGCGTCTGAAAGCGCAGCCCATTGATTGCCGGGGTCGCGTCGTGATGCCCGGCTTCGTGGATTCCCACACCCACCTGGTATTTGCCGGCAGCCGCGCGGACGACTATGTGGAGCGCCTGCGCGGCCGCACCTATCAGGAAATCGCTGCGAGCGGAGGCGGCATCCGATTCTCAGCGTGGCAGCTTCGCGCCGCGGCAGCGCAGAACCTGGAAGCGCAGGCCACGCGGTACCTGGCGCAGTTTGCCGCGCACGGCACGACCACCGTCGAGGTGAAGAGTGGTTACGGCCTGGAGGTGGAAAGCGAACTGAAAACGCTAGAAGTCGTGGCGCGACTGCGCAAATCGGCTCCCGTCGAGCTCGTGCCCACGCTGCTCGCCGCCCACGCCGTCCCGCTGGAGTACGAGGGCCGGCCCGAGGCTTGGCTCGAATTAGTCTCGAAGGAGCTCATCCCGGCGGTGGCTCGCCGCAAGCTCGCGGAGTTCATTGATTGCTTCTGCGAGCAGGGCGCTTTCACCGTCGACCAGTGCGCCCGGGTGCTGGCGCAAGGCATGAAACGGGGACTCGTGCCACGGCTCCACGCGGAGCAACTCACCCGCACGGGCGCCACTCGGCTCGCCATCGAGCTCGGGGCCGCGTCTGCCGATCATCTGGACTTTATAAACGGATCGGACATCGCCGCTCTTGCCCGCTCGAAGGTCGTCGCCACTCTGCTGCCCGGCGTCAATTTCTTTCTTGGCATCCGGCAATATCCGCCGGCGCGGCGCCTAATCGAAAGCGGCGCCATCGTCGCGCTGGCGACGGACTTCAACCCCGGCAGCTCTCCCACCCTCAACATGCAGTTTGTGCTGTCGGCCGCGTGCAGCGCCATGCGCCTCACGCCCGCCGAAGCCATATCCGCCTCCACCCTCAATGCCGCCTACGCCCTGCGCCGCGCCGACCGCCTGGGGTCGCTTGAGCCCGGCAAGGACGCCGACCTTACGGTGATGGACGTGGGCGACTATCGCGAGATTCCCTACTTCTTCGGCTGGAACCACTGCGCCATGACGGTGAAGCGCGGCAAGATCGCCTGGCCCCGGCCTTAACGGATCTGTAATCGCTCCCTGCCCAGTCCGTACTGTGTAAATCATACCGAACGGTTCGAGGTCAACATCGAAATGTTCGGCAAATACCATTGCAATCTGGCACTGACTCCCCCATGATGAGGACTTTCACGAGTCTGGCCACAGCGTTCTATGGCCCTTCGGAGGATTTTGTAATGTCGAGCAGACCGGCTCGTATCGCCCCGCCGGCAGGGAAGCTGGGGGTCTTAATCCCCGGTATGGGCGCCGTGGCCACCACGTTTATCGCTGGCGTCGAAGCGATTCGCCGAGGGCTGGCGCGGCCCATCGGGTCACTCAGCCAAATGGGAACGATCCGGCTCGGCCAACGCACGGCGAAGCAGTCGCCGGCCATCAAGGACTTCGTTCCGCTCGCTGAACTCGACGACCTGGTGTTTGGCGGCTGGGACCTCTTCCCCGACAATGCTTACGAGGCCGCACTCAAAGCCGGTGTGCTCGACCGTGCTTTGCTCGACCGTGTGAAGGATTTCCTGGAAGAAATTCGCCCCTGGCCTGCAGTTTTCGAGCAGCGGTTTGTGAAAAACCTGCGGGCCGCAAACGCGAAGAAGGGCAAAACCAAGATGGACCTCGCCGAGCAAGTCTGCGACGACATCCAGCGGTTTCAGAAGCAAACTGGCGTTGCCCGGCTGGTGGTCATCTGGTGCGGCTCGACGGAAGTGTTCCTGCGGCCGGGGCCGGTGCATCGGACGCTCGCGGCGTTCGAGAAGGGACTGCGGTCGAACAGTTCGGCGATCGCGCCCAGCATGATCTACGCTTACGCGGCGCTGAAACTGGGGATTCCCTTTGCCAACGGCGCGCCGAACCTCACCACCGACATTCCGGCGCTCGAAAGCCTGGCGGTGAAGAATCACGCGCCCATCTGCGGCAAAGATTTTAAGACCGGGCAGACGCTGATGAAAACCATCATCGCGCCCGGCCTGAAGGCACGGCTGCTCGGGCTGCGCGGCTGGTTCTCGACCAACATCCTTGGCAATCGCGACGGCGAAGTGCTGGACGACCCGCAGTCGTTCCGCACCAAAGAGGAGAGCAAGCTTTCGGTGCTCGAACACATCCTGCAGCCCGCCCTCTACCCCGAGCTCTACAAGGACTTCTATCACAAGGTGCGCATCAACTACTATCCGCCGCGCGGCGACAACAAAGAAGGCTGGGACAATCTCGACATCTTCGGGTGGCTGGGGTATCCCATGCAGATCAAGATTGACTTTTTGTGCCGCGACTCCATCCTGGCGGCGCCCATTGTGCTTGATCTCGCGCTTTTCCTGGACCTCGCGGCGCGAACGCCGGAACTGGCGCGGCGTGGCATCCAGGAGTGGCTGTCTTTCTATTTCAAGAGCCCCATCGTGCCGCCCCAGCTCTATCCCGAGCACGACCTGTTCATTCAACTCATGAAACTCAAGAACACGCTGCGCCACCTGCGGGGCGAAGCGCTCATCACGCATCTGGGCTTGGAGTACTACGATTGAGCGGAGCGGCCGGCCACCCGCCGGTGGGAACTTGAAACAAAAAGGGCCGCCTTCATGGCGGCCCTCTCCGACCTTACTGAACCAGCTGGGACTACATTTTGCTCTTCATCTTGCTCATCGACGCTTCAGAGACTGACGCGACGGTGATCGAATCACCCTTCACTGTCCCGGTGACCTTCACCATCTTGCCGCCCATATCGGCGAACTTATCCTGGGCGTCCAGTTGGTAGACCTTGCCGTGCGACACGAGGACGTACTTCTCTCCCGCGGCCACGCATTTCGCTACGCAGGCCGCGTCGTGCTTGGCGGCGCCGCACTTGCTGTCACTCACCTTACCCGTAATGACCTTTGCCCATGCCATCGTGCCAAACATCAGCATGGCTCCGGTCAGTATCATCAACTTTTTGTACATCGAATTACCTCCTTTTGGGATTCGTAAGAACTCCGCTCGATCAGCTTACCCCCTCGGTAATAGTAAACCAACAGAGCCTATACACGCAAGGGGCCGGCCAGGATTCTTCCCGATCCTACCGGGATGAGTACGCAATAGGCGCCGGGGACGGATTGGCTTTACCCGGCTGGTTACTCACGTTTCGGGATCGGGTTCGTGCTCCCCGATAACCCCTCGAACATGGCACCCATCCAGTTCTGGACGCTCGCCGAGTCTGCCAGGAACTCCGGAAGCGGCCGGTCCCGCAGCTTATTCGTGGCACCTTCAAGCCGGACCAACAGCGCGAAGCCACGCCGGTTGCGCCACAGAAGCTTGCCGTGGGCATCGCGCATCTCGATCTCAACCGTTGAAGCCGAGACGCTACCCTTGTCCGGGAAGAAGGAAAGCTTGGCCAGAGTGCGCATGCCAGGGCCGGAGATGGGCTCTTCGGTATCGTCCCAGAAGGCAATCAGTCGCCTGACGTGGGCTTGCGCATACTCAACATGCACATCGAGCACGGCGTCCACCCGGGCTTCGGAGGCGATGGTGGGGACGAGCGCACTGTGTCCGCGGACATACGTCGCCAGGTTGAACTTACCAGTCTTGGGATCGAAGGCGTCGAGAGTCGAGGACTTCTGCTCCGCCCTTTGCTCGATTTCGGCCGCCAGCCGCCAGGGCGCGACGAACCATCCCGGAGTATTTGTCAGGTAGAATCCGATGGCATCGTACAGTGAGTTCGCGTCGGGCACGTCGGACTTGGGGAGAATGATAACCTTCTTGATGCGGCGGCGGATCTCCTCCGCGGGAACGAAGAAATTCTCCGGCGGGTAATCGAGCGACTTGAGGGCGCTCGAACCGTCCGGCTGGGGGACGTACCACGCCGTGACCTTCGATCCCGTGGCTACTTTTTCGCGGTAGTCCTCAAAGGCTCTCAGGATGAGCGTATAGCCGTTGGGCTCGACGATGGTGAGGCGGGTAGCCTCAACTCGCGTGACCTGGCCTTCCGCCTTCAGCGTCTCAGGGCCCGTGTTCCTGGGTTTACGGGAGGCGGCCCGCGCGAAGCCCCCCGCAATGCACAGGGAAAAGAGGCTCCACAGCAGGAACGAGGTCAGGGCCCAACGAGCGAAACGGGCCCGACCGGGCGATCGGCCCGCGACATCTCGCCGCGACGACGAAGACATCCTCATGACTTTTCGCATCCATTCTAATACACCAGCCCGACAAAAGGTGGCCGACTCGGAAGCGTCGCTACGAAGGCCACAGGCATCGAGAAGAAGAGTTTGAGGCATGGGGATCGCGCTTCCCTAGCCTAGTCGGTATATTCAACAAGTTGACAATACCCTGCCTTCGACCTAACATTGCGGGTGTGATCCCGGAGGGTTGAAACATGGTAAGTCCGCGCCGGCGGGCGATTGCTCTGGCTACGGGTCTGGTCTTGCTCACGGGGGCCTGTAGCCGCGATCCGAATGCGTTGAAGCACCAGTACCTCGAGAGCGGCGACCGTTACTATGCCGCACAGAAGTATCGTGAAGCCGCCATCGAGTATGAGAACGCCATCCGAGTCGACTCGAAGTATGGCGACGCACACTACCGCCTGGCCGAATGCTATTTGAAGATCGGAGCGTGGAGTGAAGCTTACCAGGAGCTCACGCGGGCCGTGGAGGACAATCCGGACGACACCAAGGCCCAGCTCGGTCTCGGCAACCTGCTGCTGGTAGCGCGGGAATATCATCACGCCCAGGACATTGCCGAGAGCGTTCTCAAGAAAGATCCGGCGAACGCCGACGCTCACATTCTGCTCGCCAACGCCTACGCCGCCCTGAACAATGTCGAAGCTTCGCTCGGCGCCATGCAGGATGCCATCCGCCTGGCCCCGAACCAGCCACAACCCTATCTCGGCATGGCCCTGTTCGACGTGGCGCGCCAGCCGGCGCAGGCCGAGGAAAACTTCAAGAAGGCGATCGAGCTGGATCCCAAGAACGCCGGCGCGCTGCTGGCTTTGGCGAACTTTTACATGAGCCAGCGCCGCTGGGCGGAGGCCGGCGCCGAGGTTGGCCGGGCGATTGACGTGGACCCGCAGAATCCCGTGCCCCGGGCGGCGCTGGCGCGACTGGATCTCGCCGAGGGACAGGTGTCCGCAGCCGAGCAGGCAGTGAAGGATGCGAAGCGGGCGATTCCCGGCAATCCCGTGGCCTACCGCATGCCGGGTGACTTTTACTTCAGCATGGGCCAGCTCGACCAGGCGCTGGCCGAGTACGCCTCGGTCTACCACGACCATCCCTCCGACACCGTAACCGAAGGGAATTACGTTCAGTTGCTGATTCTGAGCGGCAAGCTGGATGAGGCGCTCAATCTCGTCAACGCGATGCTGAAGAAGAGCCCGAAAGACTCTGAAGCCATGCTCTACCACGGCGAGATTCTTGAGCGCCAGGCGCACACCACCCAGGCGATCACAACCTTCCAGGACGTCCTCAAGGCCGAGCCGGACAATCCCCTGGCGCACTATTATCTGGGCGTGACCTTCGATGAGGACGGCGACATGCAGCGGGCGGAGTCGGAATGGCGCGAGGCCACGCGCCTGAGACCCAACCTGGTTGAGGGCCTCCGGGCGCTTGTCGATCTCGCCATGCGCAAGGGCGACCTGGACCTGCTCAACCAGAGCGCCGAGGCGCTGATCAATGCCTCGCCGGCGTCACCGGAAGGTTACATTGACCGGGCGACCGCCCGCATCGACCGCGGCGACCCGCAGGATGGTGAGGCCGACCTGCAGAAGGCCATCCAGCTTGCGCCCCAGAATCCTGTAGCCTACAGCCGTATGGCGGCCTTACGCGTGGCCCAGAAACGTGATGCCGAGGGGGCCAAGTACTACGAACAGGCGCTCGACCGCGACCCCAATAACGTGGACGCGCTCGATGGCTTGGTGGGTCTGTACATGGACCAGAAGGAAACGGCGAAAGCCGAGAGCCGGGTGCAGGAGCAGATCGCGAAGTCGCCCCAGAACGCCGCTTTCTACATCACCCTGACCAAGGTTTTGGCAGTCGGCAAAGACTGGGACAGGGCGCAGGCGGCAGCGCAGAAAGCCGTGGACCTCGCCCCGCACGACGTCTCCGCCCTGCAGATGCTGGGACAGGTGCTGCAGCTTCGCGGCCAGCCGGACCAGGCGGCAGCCACCTACCAGCGCGCCATCCAGCAGAACCCTCGCGACGCTTCAAGCTATGTGCTCCTCGGAGTGCTGGAAGATTCCCGCGGCAACTGGCAGAAAGCACAGAATTGGTATCAGCAGGCCTTGCAGGCTCAACCCAATTTCCCGCCCGCGGCCAACGACCTGGCCTATCTCATGCTCGAGCACGGCCTGAATGTAGACCTGGCTCTGTCGCTCGCGGAGACGGCGCGCCGCGGCATGCCGGAGTCGCCCGCCGCTGCCGATACGCTGGCCTGGGCCTACTACTACAAGGGGGCCTATCAGTCTGCGGTAGGACTGCTTGAAGAAGCAGTGAAAAAATCGCCCAACGATGCGAGCTACCGCTATCACCTCGGAATGACCTACGCCAAGGCGGGAAACGCGGCGCGCGCCCGGACCGAACTGGAGCACGCTTTACAGATAGACCCCAAGGGCCAGCAGTCGGGCGAAATCAAGCAGGCGCTGGCCGAACTGGCCCGCAACGGAGTGGCTCACTAACACCGCTCCCTGACGGCCCTCACCATGGACTTTACTGCCCCGTGGGCTTGTTCACCGGCACGTCGCCCGATGCGCCCCACACCGTCGTCGTGGTTTTCCCCGTGCTGCTGTCGAGGATGTACCAAGTCCCATTCGACGGCCGCCACACCGCGTAGTCCGTCTTCTCGTCGCCGTCGTAGTCCCTGGGCACGGGAATGTCCGTGCTCACGCCCCACTGCTGGCTCATACTCTTGCCGGTGCTGCTGAGGATCACGTAGAACGTCCCATTCGATGGCCGCCAGACGGCAAAGTCCGTTTTGCCATCGCCATCGTAATCACCCGGCATTGGCTTGTCTGTGCTCGCGCCCCACGCTTGGCTCATACTCTTGCCGGTGCTGCTGAGGATCACGTAGAACGTGCCGTTCGACGGCCGCCAGACGGCAAAGTCCGTTTTGCCATCGCCGTCGTAGTCGCCGGGCACAGGGATGTCCGTGCTCGCGCCCCACTGCTGCTTGATCGACGTGGCCGGCGCGCTCGACGGGATCACGTACCAAGTTCCGTTCGAGGGCCGCCAAACGGCAAAGTCCGTCTTGCCATCACCATCGTAGTCGCCGGGCACCACGATATCGCCGCTCGCCCCCCACTGCTGGCTCAAGGAGGAAGAGGGCTTCGAACTGGGAATCACATACCACGTGCCGTTCGAGGGCCGCCAGACGGCCACGTCAGTCTCCCGGTCACCGTCGAAGTTAGCGATATGCTTATTCCGGCGGTCCTGCAAGGCCAGGTGGGTCGCCGGCAGGTCGCCAGATGCTCCCCAGGCCGTGATCGTCGTCGTCCCGTTGGAGGAGTTGCTGATGTACCATGTTCCGTTCGACGGCCGCCACACCGCTTCGTCGTTCTTGCGATCGCCGTCGTAGTCACCCACTACGGGGATGTCACCCGGCGCCCCCCACTGCTTCGTAATATTGGCTCCGCCGCCGCTCGGAATCACGTACCAGGTACCGTTGTCGGGCCGCCAGACGGCAAAGTCGGCTTTGCCGTCGCCGTCGTAGTCACCCTCGACCGGGATGTCACCCGCCGCGCCCCACGGCTGGCTGATGTTGGGTCCACCGTTGCTCGGAATGACGTACCATGTGCCATTGCCTGGCCGCCAAACCGCAAAGTCGGATTTGCCGTCACCGTCGTAGTCGCCCACCACCGGAATATCCCCGGGCGCCCCCCACGCCTTCGTAATGTTGGCGCCGCCGCCGCTCGGGATCACATACCAGGTGCCGTTTGACGGCCGCCAGACTGCGTAATCCGTCTTGCCGTCGCCATCGTAGTCTCCCGGTACGGGCACATCTCCCGCCGCACCCCACGGCTGGGTGACGGTCATGCCGTTGCTGCTGAGGATGACGTAGAATGTCCCGTTCGACGGCCTCCAAACGCCGTAGTCGGCCTTCCCATCACCGTCGTAGTCGCCGGCAACAGGAACATCACCGGGCAATCCCTGCAAGGTGGTGATGGCTGTTCCGCCATCCGACGGCAGCACGTACCACGAGCTGGTGTCGGCGCGCCAGACAGCGAGGTCGGCCTTGCCGTTGCCGTCAAAATCTACGGTCAGAGTGGGCCCAAAGGATCCCACGCCGCTCACGGCGGCGACCTGCGGGCTGTTGCTGCCGTTGTCTGCGACACTCAGCGAGGCAGACCGGATTCCGCCGGCTCCCGGCGTAAAGGTCACATTGATCGTGCAATTGGCTCCCACGGCTACCGTGCCGGGGCAAGTGTTCGTTTGGCCGAACTCGGTGCTGTTCGGGCCAGTGAATGAAATTGTGCTGATCGTTGCCGACGCGCTACCCGAGTTCGTCAGGGTTACCGCAATCGTTGAGCTCGGCGAGCCAACGCTCTGGTAACCGAAGAACACTGTCGCGGGGGAAAGGGCCACAAAAGGCCCGGTGACGGTGCCGAGCTCAGCCACGAAAGCATCCGTGGTGGAACCATTGCCGCACGTGCCCAGGCAGGATCCGGAAGTTGGATTCATGGTGGGGAAGTTGGAAGACGCCGTGGAACCGGCGACAAACGCATCACCGGAGGAGTCCGTCGTGATGGCCTCGCCCACATCGTTGCCATTCCCTCCCAGGTAGGTGGAAAAGATAAGTCCGGCGCCGGTTGAGTCGAACTCACTGACAAACACATCTTCGGCTCCGCCCGGGGCGCTCTGGATAGCATTCGACGTGGCGGGAAACGGCAGATCCGTTCGCTCCGGCGAACTCGTGGTGCCCACCACATACACGGTGCCCGAGAGCCCGAGGGCGACGCCACTGGCGGAGTCGGTGCCACTGCCGCCAAGAAAGGTTGAATAAACCAGAGCCGATCCCGCCGGGTTCACCTTGGTCACAAACCCGTCTGAAGTGTTAAAACCGCCCGCTGGATTACACAAGCTATCCGTCCCGCACTTGGTCTGAAATGCCCCCGAGGTGACTGGAAAATCCGGCGAAGCAGTTTGTCCTGCCACATAGGCGTCGCCACTCGAATCCACGGCGATTCCGTTGCCGAAATCGCCTACGACCCCGCTCGTACCGCTGAGGCTCTTCCCACTGCCGCCCAAGTACGTGGAGTAGACCAGGGCAGTACCCCCGGGGTTCAACTTGGTGACAAAAGCGTCGCCGTTACAGACGCCGGCGGCGAGTTTGCAACTGCTTTGGAATGCTCCAGCGGTGGTCGGGAAATCAGACACTGAACTCGTGCTTCCGGTCACGTAGGCGTTTCCTCCAGAGTCGACAGCGATCCCGTTGCCGAAGTCGCTGTTGCTGCCGCCGAGATACGTGGAGTATATGAGCGAGGCTGCGCCGGAGGCTGTCGGATTGATCTTGGTCACAAAAGCGTCGGAAAAGCCACCGTTACAGGTGCCGTCCGTCCCACACTGGGTTTGGAATGCGCCCGAAGAAGTAGGAAATGGATCAGTCCCGCTCGATTGCGTCAGACCGGTCAGGTAAGCGTCCCCGGTCGAATCGATCGCGATTCCGTTGGCCTCGTCGGCGCCGGAGCCTCCCAGGTAGGTCGAGTAGAGCAGCATCGAACCGGTGGAATTTAACTTCGCGAAGAAGGCATCCTCGGCAGGACAGCTTGCCGGAGGTCCCACCACGAAGCCGCCACAGTGGGGCTGGAACGGGTTCAGGGTCGGAAAGTCAGGGGAACTCGTCAATCCGGTCACGAAGGCGTTACCAGAGGAGTCCACCGCAATGGCCGTTCCCACGTCCGCTTCGCTGCCACCGAGGTAGGTGGAATAGACCAAAGTCGAGCCGTCGGGGCTAAACTTAGTCACAAAAACGTCACTGCATGTCGGTGGCATCCCGCCGATCGTACATGTCGAGTGGAAAGCCCCGGACCCAACGGGGAAATCTGTCGAAGAAGTATCTCCGGTAACGTAAGCGCTTCCGGACGAGTCGACCGCAATACCCTTCACCTCGTCAAAAGCCGAGCCTCCGAGATAGCTCGAGTAAACCAGCACCGGGTCGATAACCAGAGGTCTTGAATGGTCGTACCGGCCAACCTGGAAACGTACCCGGCGCCCGCTCACCACATAGCGGCCGGACACCGGCTTGCGTGGCACAGCTTGAACCTGACCCGGCTCGCCCGTAGAGAACTGCCTGGAGAGTTGATAGACCGCCGGCCTGAGCAGACGCGCGACATTCGATCCCGAGCGCATCACAAGGTCGCCCTGCCGGTCAACCTTGATGCGGTCGGCGCCTTTAACAGTAAGCTCGATCTTGCTCGCGTCGGCGCCGGGCGAAACCACGAAATCGTGTTCCAGACGCCTCTGGTTCCCGTAGTAGACGAGGTCGACACCGGGATACACACCCTCGTACCTCACTCGCGCGTAGTTGGGGACGCCGGTGATCCACCGGCTCGGGTCCGGCCCGTGCAGGTAGTTGCTCTTTCCCGGCAATGGGTCCACGCCACTGACCCGGGCGTTCTGGTTGGCGCCCACAAGCTTCAGGGTCAGGATCGAAGCTTTGGCTTCCGGCTTGCGCAGCTCCAACACCGCAGAGTCCGCGGTCAAGAACATCGTATAGCCGCTCGTCTTCGCGAGAAAGCGTACTCGCGGGTCGGTCTGCCCCTCGTTGGACGCAAAGCCAAGAGGGATTTTCCAAGCGTCGAGGAGGGGCTTGGGCAATCCACTTGGAGCGAGCCCCGGAGAAACGGCGAAGCCGGGGACGGCATCCAGGTGCGCCTTGATACCTGCAGGCTTCCGTACCCCGGGTGCAGTCGCCTGAAACTTCGCAAGATTCTGAGCGGTGCGGCGCCCAAAGACCCGGCCTGTTCCCGAACGCGGACGGACACCCGGCAGGGTAACCGCCAAGCCGAGCCCCACGACCAGAACAGCTATCACTGCCCACTTCAAGAGCCGGCTGTCTGGAACAAGTCGATCCACGTTTCACCTCTCGTTCAAAGGTTATATACTACACAGTTATCCTAAAGCGTGAATCTGAGGCAAGGCCGTGCCAATGTCAAGAGGAATCGCTCGGAAAAAGCGTAAGGGGAAAGTAATCTGGGGGGAGAACTCAGGAGGCTATCCGGCGGGACGGACAGCCTCCAGTTTTGAAACTAAGAAACCCCACGCAACTATTTCGAGGTCTTGCGACGGCGAATGAAACCAGCCAGTCCCACCAGCCCTGAGCCCAGCAGCAGCAAAGATGCCGGTTCCGGGGTGCCGGTCGAAAACTGGTTGAAGACCACCGAGACCGCTGCCGAACCCGTGTGGCCGTTGACGGCGATGTCCTTGATAACGTTGATCGAGCTCACAGGGCCGAAGGTAGCCGACGCACTGGACACGGTGCCTGTGGAGTTCGAGAATACCGCCAGATTGACCCCCGGTATGTTCGTCGTCTCGGCCACGCTCACCGTTCCGCCTCCAGTAAAGAAGAAACCGCCCATCGCCAGCACCAAGTCCGTGATGCTGCCAGAAGCTGTGTAAGATATTGCCGAGTCCAACTCCTGGTTGGCCCCGACGTTCCAGGGAGCCGTGAACTGGAACCCCAATCCGGATGGCGTAACCGCGACGCCGTCCGCCGGGATGGCATGAGCACCACCCGAACCCGTACCCGTGTAGGCAAAGTTGCTGAAGGTCACGCCGTCGATCGTGCAGGTCGTACCGATGTAAGTCGCCAAGGTACCCACACCACAGGATCCCGCCGTGGCCAGCGAAGCCGTGCCCACCATCAAAACAACCGCCAGCAAAATTTTGCTCTTCATAAGTTTGAAACTCCTCGAGGCGAAATCAAGTTGCCCAAAAAACCATCACAACGACGCGCGCTCATCACACTACTGAGCTCTAGGCTGAGCAATTGTCACTCCAAACAACGATAGAACATAAGCTTATCAAATAAGATGGCTTACGTCCCTGCCTGCCAGAGCTCCCCAACTCCAAAAGTGAAAAATTTGGTACAAGAGTGGAAATTCCCTTCCCTTAGGCATTGCGTAAATTGAACTCACGTAAGCACTTAGTTACCATTAACTTTAAAATAAATTTTCTCATTATCAGGTTAACTCCGGCGCTGCCACCGAGCCTTGGTAAATGATCGTGCTGGTACGAAGACAGGCTTGCGGTCATGGCTCAAACCCACTCGCCTTCGGCCGCTGGTAAATCGGGCCTGCTGCGTTCGGATTCAACTTACCTACTTTCAGTAATATTCCCGGTTTAACCGTCATTTCTCCCTACTCTAGAGCGAGCCGATAACGCCCGAGAAACAGGGCTCCGGTTCCATCTTCTTCAACGAAAATTTGCAGCGGACGGGGGTGTGCCACACCAGAGTCCGGCCGCACTTGGCACTCGCTCTGCTCGACACCATCCTGACTGTAGACAAGAAATTTAGCTTCGTTCGACGAAGTCGACCCTGTGTGCGAGTCCTTCGGCGCCTGAAGACCGAACCCATAGCTGCCCGTACCCAAATGCCTCCCGCATACAGACACACCGCCCTCGACGATGATCATGCCAAGATATTTCTGCTGCACCTGCGAACTGTATCCGGAGGTGTCAAGCAGCGCCACCAGAACCCGATGACCCCTCGGTGTCCGAACGAGTGCCGCGTTGCGTTTCTGGGTGGGAATGGCGTTGCCCTCAAGGTAAAATTCGCTCGGTACCGCTCGATCAAACTCCCGCCCGGTAACGACTTGGAACCCACCTTGGGCACCCACGCCGCTCGCCGTTAGCAGAGTGATAGCCAGCAACGAAGAGGTCAAGGTGAGACACTGCCGTCCAGCCACGCTGGTCATAAGCGCCATAAACACACCTCAACCAGCCATAGTACACCTGTTGGAACCTCGCCGCCGCAAAAACATGAGCACTTCCAGGCTAGTTTCGCGGCGGACGAGACTCCTTCTTGGAAGGCGCAGCGGGCTTCTCCGCCCTGGGAGCCGGGTGTGGCGGGAACTCACGACTCCGCGGCGGTCCGGCGGGTTTTCCCTGTTGGATGTTCCGCTCCTGTCGCGGCCCGAGTGGACGTCCAGGGTCCTGCTGGAGCGCTTTCTGGTGCGCCTGGAACGGCACGTCGCGAGGCGGCGGCGGGCGCTTGGTAATCAGGTTCGGTGGAGTCGTTCGCGGCCGCCCAGCCTGTTGCGGCTGGGCTGGTCGCTGCTGCGGCGCGGCGCGCTCCGGCGGCGCCGTTCGCCCGGGTGATGTAGCGCGTTGCGGCGGCGGGTTGCCCGTCGCCGGACGCGCGTTGCCACTACTCGCCGGCGGAGGCATGCGGGTGACGAGCGGCGGCCGCGCGTTGCTTTGGCCTGCAGGCGCCGCTCGCCGGCCCGGCGCGGGTGGAGTTGCTGCCCTAGCCGCTGGCCTCGGGCCGGGAGTGGCAATCACGCGATGCACGCGCACCGGCGGTCGGGGCACAACCTTCGCGGCCCCTACGGCGGCGCGCGCGGTGGGCGCGATGGTCGGATGAGGAATGATCGGCGCCCGCGCCAACTGCTGCGGGTTCACCTTGACCACCTGGCGAGCGACGGGCTGGCCGCTGGCGAGCACTGTCTTCGGTACGACCGTCGTGGCCACGGTTCTGTTTACATAGTGGATGTTGTTAATGTTGGTGACGTTTATAATGTTAGTAATATTGGTGACGTTGCGAATGTTGGTGATGTTCACCTGGCGAAGATAATCGCCCCCGTAGTGATAGGAGGGGAAGAAGGGCTCGCGCGGCCCGAGCGGGAACCACGCCGCGACGCCGATGCCGCCGAAGCCGAAACCGACGGAGAAGCCCGAGCCGCCGACGAAAGCCACCAGAGCGGGCGCATAAAAGGGCGATACCACCACGGGTCCCGGAACCCAACCCCAGCCTCCACCAATGAAGGCCCAGCGGCCGTAGTGGAACGGGCAGAATCCCCAGGGCTCATCTTCCACCCACGTCCAGCCCCACGGTTCCACCCAGGCCCAATGGCCGTACCGGTACGGCACCCAACCGGCCGGAACGCCGGAGGGATACCACACCGGGCCGTATTCCGAATCCGGCTGCCAGCGCCCGTACTGATCGAGGTCGCTATAACCTGGGATATCGCGGCTCACGTAGCGCGCGGAGGCGGAGTCTTGAACAAGCCGGTCGCGCTCTTGGCACCAGCGGTCAAAATCGTCTGGACCCGGCAGCCCCACCGAAGCAATCTGGACGGGACCCGTGCCGGTCAGCTCCACGGCCGCGCCCGCATCCACCGTCTGGTCGGCGCCGCCGCCGCTGATCTGGACGCTGCCGTCGTATACGCTCACTCGCGTGCCGTTGGAATCCGTGTCCATGCGGTAATCACCAGGCCCCAGCAGCGTCAGCGCGCCGTTGGGCGTGTCCACTTCCACGGAGTTGCCGGAAGGCAGGTCGTAAACCCGGACGCGGATCGCGCCCTGCTCCAAGCCGAATTGCGCGATTTGATCGGTGAGGTTGGCGATGGTGAGGTCCGTGGCCTCCGACATGCGCACCGTGAGCGACCCGATCTCGAGCTCCGCCCGCGCGCCCTGGTCGGTGTACAACCGGTCGCCCGTGGTCGCCGTGTAGTTCAGCGAAGCCTGGCTCCAATCGCTCTCGCCGTTCACCTGCAACGAGACGTTGCCTCCCAGGTAGCTGAGCCGCGCCACGCGGTCCGGCGGATTGCCTTGATCGCCCTGAGCCTGCTGATCCGGCTGATCCTGAGCCGGCAACGGCGCGGCCAGAAAGGTCGCCGAGCCTGACAGAACAAAGAGTGCCAGCGACGCCACAAGTGATCTTGCTGTCGGTTTCATACTGAACCCCCGGCGCTCAAGAGAGCGTAGTAAGGAGAACGTCTTTTCGTGATTGTCGTTTCTCCGTCTTGCAATCACTTCATTAGTCTTGCTACAACTCGAGCCTTACCTCAACTCGCCTTCACTGCACGTCCGATTCCAACCGGTGCAACCTCCCAGCCAAAATACCGTATCACATACCCAGCTTGGGGCTTAGCGAAAAGCGTCGATGTCCGCCGCGCACCGCCTTAGGCGGCCTTGTACCCCAAGTCGGATACCCTTCTTACACGCAAACGCGCGGCGTTACACCAGGGGGTATCGCCATCCTAAAACGGCGAATACGCCAGTCCCTTCGTCTTCCGGTCCACCAGCAGCGTGGCGGGCGGGTCCACATTATTGATCCGCACGGTGACGATCACCGTGTCTGATCCCTTCGATTTTGCGCTCAGGATTGTGAAGCTGCGAATCCTGCCGTAGTCACCCTTCTCGCCCCAGCCCGAGAGGAAATCCTCATAACTGTAAGATTCACCCGGCTGCCAGAGCCGGTACGCCTCCGGGTAATTTCCCCGTTCGAGCGTGGTGAGGAAGTGGCTGACGGCGTGCTCTTCCGGCGTATCCCAAAGCGTGTACGTGAAGAGGGCGCCGACGACCACCACGAAAATGATCCCGGCCGGAAGATACCTTCGCAGCTTGCTAGGCGGTTTCGGCGGAGTCGAATCAAGAAGTGTCATCACCATTCATTTTACACCATGAGGAAGCATTGAGAGATTGAGCGATTGGGTGATCGGGCGATTGAGTGAACGAGCGAGCTTCGGATTTGATACCGACCTTCGGCGTTGTCTCTCTAGTTTATATCAATTTCCTTGCATTCGAAATCGTTCTCGCTTGCCACTTGTCACTCGTCACTGCTTTTTCAGCAGCGCCGGCCAGTTGACCACCAGCGTGATCGGCTCCGCGCCCGACTGGGTGGACTGGGTCAAAACGACGAACTTTTTCCCATCGGCCGTGACGTCATAATGCGTGCCGGTACCCTGAAACAAAGCCTGGGCGCTGCCGATTTCGAGCGTGCCGCTTTTCTCTTGAATCGCCACCGCCATCAGCTTGTTGTCCTCGGAAATATAGAATAATTCCTTCCCGTCCCGCCGCCACCTCGGTCCCAAGCCTCCGCTCGTCGAAACCTGCCATTTACCGTTCCCCTGCGGAAACGCCACAACGTACACTTCTAACCTGCCGTTGCCGGACTCATCTGAACTATAGGCGAGCCATTTGCCGTCTGGCGAAAACGACGCATCACCCTCGTTAAACTGGCTCGCTAAGAACGGGAAAGGTTTCTTATCCCCGAAGAGTGGCAGGATCCAGAGATCCCATCCGGTCTTCCCTTGCGGGTCGAAACGGTTGTAAGCGATGTACCGCCCGTCGCTCGACCAGTCGTCAACATACTTTATTGCATTGTCCTGGACCAGAGGTTGGCTGGTCCCTGTCCCGTTCGCTGGCTTTACATAAATGTCAAACTGCCCGCCGCGAATGGAAGAGAAGGTGATTCTCGTTCCATCCGGCGACCAGGCGGGGTGTCTTTCGACCGCCGGGTTGAAGGTGAACCGCGTGCGTACTCCGCGAGCCAAGTCCACCAGCCAGAGATCATAATTTCTTGACTGTGGGTCCGTGACCACCTCCGCCAAGGTCTTGCCATCGGGCGAGAGTCGCGGGTCGGTGATGATGCCTGGCTTGCCCACAGCGCCCAGTTGCTTTCCACTTCTGTCCATCCAGGCAACCTGCGCCTCATCCGGCTCGCTCGTCTCGTACACCAGATCGCCTTGTTGAGAGACGGAGAAATGACCGAGGCTGAAGTTCCGCGGGTTGGCAACATGCTCGGCAACCGGGAGGGCCTCACCCGCCGGCGTCAGGCCGCGCGTGTCAAAGGGCCGCGCCATTAACGTCTCGCCATTCACGCCGCCACTCAGGAAAAGCAGGTATCCGGGAGGCGCATAAAGAGCATCACTGTCTGCCGGGAAGAGGAACTTGCGGCCTTGGCCATCGAGCGAGCCAAGATAGATTCCGCGAGTGGCGCTCGGGGAAGCCGCCGAAAAAGGATTGCCCGCCCAGTACATGAAGTGGCGGCCGTCCGGAAGGAATACCGGCCAGCGAAGGGAGAATAGCTGACTGGATTTATCGAGCGGAACAAGAGGTGCGGAGCTTCCCCCGGCGGCTGGGACCCGGTCAAGTCCGCCGGTTTGTACCGGAGCAAAAACAATCACGCCTTTGGCGCTCCACGTTCCCCCGCGCCCGCTTGGTGCGTCGCAAACTGTCTGGGCTGGGCCGCCGGAAATCTCAATCTTCATCAGCTTGCCGGACGCAAAGTAGCCCACGAAACGGTTGTCCGGCGACCAGAAGGGGAAAGATGCGCCTTGAGTGCCTTGGAGCGGTTGAGCGCTCAATGAATCGAGCGGGCGCACCCAGAGCATCTCCTTGCCGGAGGAGTCCCGCGCCGCAAAGACCAGCCACCTGCCGTCAGGAGAAAGTGCAGGGGTTCCAGTTGCCGCCTCGAAAGCGAAAGTGGTTTTCTCTGGGGGGAGAATGTAAGAACGAACGGACGGCACAGGAATAGAGGTCGTGCGGAAATAGCCGATTGCAAAAACTCCGGCGATGACAAAACACAATGCCGCCAGCGCCCACGGGAGGGCGCGCTGTAGCGGCGAGCGGTGCTCGCCGGTCGTGGCATGGGCATCCTGCCCATCAATGCTCACGGGCGAGACGCCCGTGCCACCGGTCAGCGCTTCTTCAATGGCGATGCGCGCCTCACCGATGGCTTGCAATCGCTGCTTCGGGTCTTTTTGCAGGCAGCGCTGGGTGAGCTTACGAATCGACGCCGGCGTGTTCGGCGGCACCGTTGCCCAATCCGGTTCCGCCCGGATGACGGCGGCGAGGACGTCGGAAATCGTCTCACCCTCGAATGCCTGCCGGCCCGTGAGCATTTCATAGAGCACGCACCCGAAGGCCCAGATGTCCGCGCGGCGATCCACGGATTTTCCTTTGGCCTGCTCCGGGCTCATGTAGGCCGCCGTGCCGAGGATCAGCCCCGCCTGCGTCGCCGCTGCGCTCAGCGTCGGCGAGTTGGCCTGGTTAAGATTGGTGGTGGAATCCTGGGGGTTGAGCGCCTTGGCCAGGCCGAAGTCGAGAACCTTGACCGCGCCTTCGGGCGTGATCTTGATGTTGGCCGGTTTCAAGTCACGATGAATGATCCCACGCTCGTGGGCGGCCTCCAGCGCCTCGGCGATCTGCTTGGCGATCGCGAGCGCCTCGTCGAACTGTAGCGCCGGCATCTTGCCGACTTCGGGGCCCTGCCGCCGAGATGGCGGCGCTACGGACAGCCGCTCGGCCAGCGTCGGCCCTTCGACCAGTTCCATCACCAGCGCCCGCGCGCTGCTGGAATCCTCCAGGCCGTAAATGGCGGCGATGTGGGGATGATTCAGCGAGGCGAGCACCTGCGCCTCGCGCTGGAAGCGGGCCATGCGCTCGGCGTCGGCGGCAAACGCTTCCGGCAGAACCTTCAGCGCCACGTCGCGGCCCAGCTTTGTGTCGCGGGCGCGATAGACCTCGCCCATGCCGCCCCGACCGAGCAGCGCGAGAATTTCGTAAGGGCCGAGCTTCGTCCCTACTGATAGCGTCATGGCTTTCCGCTTGCCACTGGCCGGAAGCGCCAGATGTGAGATGTGATGGGCAGGGTCGTGGCCATGATACGGCCATTCCTGGTCCAGCCGAGATAATCGATGTCCCCATCGTAATTGAGGGGGATCTGCGTCATCTTTCCCGTGGCGAGGTCAATGATGGCCGCTCGAAAGAACCACGAATCAGTGGGTTGGACACTGACAAGAAGCCGACCCTGAAGATTGATGGCGTTCGGGCCCAAAAGAAGCGGACTGAGCGGAGGACCTCCCTTGACTGGAATGGGCTGCTCGGGGCCGCCGGAAAGCGGCACCCGTTCGAGAGTTATGTCCTCCAGCCCGACGCGTTCGACCACCAGGTCCTTTCCGTTGGGGTCCACCGCCACGCCGACTCCGGCCGAGACCTTCCGAGGCGTTCCTCCATCGGTGGGAATCGACCAGACATTTCCGCCGGAAACATAATAGAGAGTCTTCCCATCGGGAGACCCGGCCACATCCCGGACATCGTTCGCATGGATCGATTCGAACCGATGGAGGATGCTCCCGTCTTTCAGCGAGGCGATAGCGAGAGATTGCGAGGGAGGGCTGCCCACCATAAACGCCACTTCATCGTTCCCGACTTGAGCCAGGGGAGGCGCCGATTCCTCATCGGATTCGAGAAGGGAAACAAAGTTTCCTCCAGGTTTTCCCAGAAGCAGCCGATACCGACCCGAAATATATACCGGGAGTAGAACCCGGTCATCGGACGACTCAACGGGCGGCGCAATCGAGCCGAAGACTTGGGAGGGGAAAGTTCCTCCACCAGCCAGCACTTCCGGCGTACCCCCAGATTCGGCGAATCGCAAAATCTGCGCGGGACGATCCACTTGGTCCAGATAAAGGCTTCCGTCGGATGCGGCATTCAGAGAAGTGACCCTCGAGGTCAGGGTTAGCAAGGTCCGCACGGGGCCTTTGCCCAAGCGCGGAACTGAGACGACTTGGTACAGGTCGCCGGAACGAAGGACAACCAGGAGCGAGCGGCCATCGGGCGCTACAGCCAGCCCGAATGTCGGAGACAACTTGCCGGGCGGTACCTCCTGCACCAGGCGGCGGTGGGCCTTTCCGGTGGCGATATCCAGGACACAAAGCTGCGGCGAATTGCTCGCACCTCCGTCCTCGACGCTACCCCAAAAAACCGCCTCCTTGCCGCCCGGAAACACTTGGATTGAGGGGCCTGTTAGGGAACTCAGGTAGGTGTCCAGAGCCTGCAGGCGCCCGCTGTCCGGCCAATAATGGTAAATTCGAGATCTGCCGTCAGGAGCAAGACGGACAAGCAGCAGGCTGCCATCCGGAAGGGATGCGGGATACGCCGCGTCGGCAAGCACCAGCCTCGGCTCCCCTCCAAGAGCGGGAACGGAATAGACCCCGGCCGGCAGCGGATTGAATCGGTCATAGTAGATTTTGGATCCGTCCCACGACCAGGAGAGAGATTGAGTCAAGCCCTGTGTCCGGTCGTGAGTCAAAACCGTCCAGTTGCCCGAGCTGGGATCCATGACCGCAACCTGCGTGAGGTTGTCCACAATGGCCCGAAAGGCGATCAGGCGTCCGTCCGGAGGGACCAACGGATCCATAGCGATCGTCGGGCCGGGCAAAAGATCCCCGGACCAGGCTGGAAACGAGGGCGCGCTCCGAATACCGAATCGCCAACCGGCAAGCCCCGCAAGGCCGATGAGTATCGCGGCGACAATCCACGGCGCCACGCGCCGCCACACCGGTACCGGTGAGGCCAACGCCGCTGCCGAACCGCTCGCCGGTTCCGTTTCGCCCTTCTCGATTCGCTGAATGGCAATCCGCGCCTCGCCGATCGCCTGGAGCCGCTCCCGCGCATCCTTCGTCATGCACCGGCGCAGCAGCCGCTCGATTGCTGGAGGTGTCGCCGCGGGCAGCGCATTCCAGTCCGGATCTTTCGTTATGACCGCCGCCAGAACGTCGGAAACCGTTTCGCCCCCGAACGCTTGCCGCCCCGCGAACATCTCGTACGCAACGCAGCCAAACGCCCAGATGTCTGCCCGGCGATCTACTGATTTTCCTTTGGCCTGCTCCGGGCTCATGTAAGCCGCCGTCCCCAGAATCACTCCCGCCTGAGTCGCCGCAACGCTCAGCGTCGGCGAATTGGCCTGGTTAAGATTGGTGGTGGAATCCTGGGGGTTGAGCGCCTTGGCCAGGCCGAAGTCGAGAACCTTGACCGCGCCTTCGGGCGTGATCTTGATGTTCGCCGGTTTCAAGTCGCGATGGATGATGCCGCGCTCGTGGGCGTATTCCAACGCCTCAGCGATTTGCCTGGCGATGGGCAGTGCTTCTTCGGGTTGTAGCGGCGCTCGTTTCGCCGCTGTAGCTCCGACCTTCAGATCGGCACCCGTTGGGCTACGGTCGACGCGTGCCGGGCTAAAGCCCGGCGCTACGAGCCGCTCTGCCAGCGTCGGGCCTTCAACCAACTCCATCACCAGCGCCCGCACGCCGCTGGATTCTTCCAGACCATGAATCGCCGCGATGTTCGGATGATTGAGCGACGCCAGCACCTGCGCTTCGCGCTCGAAGCGCGCCATGCGGTCGCGGTCATTGGCCAGCGCCTCGGGCAAAACCTTGAGCGCCACATCCCGGCTGAGCTTGGTGTCCCGCGCGCGATACACTTCTCCCATGCCGCCCACGCCCAGCGGCGCGAGGATTTCGTACGGCCCGAGTCGCGTTCCCTCTTGAAGCATCATGACGTGCAGGCATTATACATCTGGATCCCTCAACCACGACTCGATCACCCGATCACTCAGTTACAGAGTTCGCCGGAACAGCGCCGTGGCCGCGGCCATCATGATGACGGCAAACACCAGCAGGTACGCCAGGTCGCCCGCGACTGCCGCCATGCCGGTATTCTTGAGCAACAGGCTCTTGAAGGCGTGGACAGCGTAAGTGAACGGATCGACGGTCGAGATGGCGCGCATCCAGGCCGGAAAGGCGCTGGTGGGATAAACGGCGCCGCTCGGGAAAAAGAGCAACGTGTTGAGCACTCCGAAAGTGGCGCGCGGGATGAGCGGGTCATTCACCCGAACCATGAAGAGAAACATCATGCTGACCAGCGCCAGCGCCGTGGCCACAATCATCACCAGCAGGCGCGCCAGGCGCAGCGGCGCGAACGGGTCCGGGATGCCGGCGATCACCGAACCCACCGTCATCAGCACCAGGCCGGCGAGGATGGCCTTGATCGTCCCTGACAAATTGAAGCCCATGATGAGCTCGAACTTGCTGATCGGCGTTACCAGATAACCTTCGTGGAGGCCGCGCGCCTTGTCGTCAATATAGATGATGCCCCCTCCGATCATCACCATCACGAAGATCGAGAGCGTGATGGAGCCGGGCAGCAGGTACTGGATGTACGGCACGTAGGGATAGACCTCGACCACGTCGAGCGTGGCCTGGGGAGCGACGCGGGGCGCGAGGCCGTGGTTGGGCAGCAAACCCGGATTGTTGGCGTTGTAAGCGCTCACCAGACCCGCGAACGTGCCTTCAAGCGTGGAGGCCACGAACTGGTCCGTGTTGTCTTCAATCAGCGCCACGTTGGGCGCCGTCTGTTCCAGCGCATTACGCGAAAACAACGGCGGAATGCTGAGGACGCCGTTCAGCCGCCCCTCGCGCAGGTCGGCGAGCGCCTGGCCGGAATCGCTGTAATTCACGGTTTCGAAGGTCTCGGCGTTCACCGCCACCGCGCCCAGCATCTCGCGCAGCTTCAGCGCCGGAACACCGTGGTCCTGATCCACCACGCCGATTTTCAAATGCCGCAGTTTGCCGCCGAAAGCGTAGCCCAGCACGACGAGCTGAACGATGGGAAAAACCATGGAGACGACGATCAGCGCCGGGCTGCGCCGGAACCGGCGGAGGTCGCGTTCGATCAGGGCCCAGATGCGATTCATTTTCGAGTCCCTCCCTCGCCACAGAGCCCCGACCCCTAGCTCCTGGGCCCTCTAGATCACCTCCGTAACATGAAAGGCGATTCTGACGGCGCGGCAGCCTGCAACTCGTCCCGGAGCTGGCGTCCGGTAAAGTGCATGAAGACATCATCGAGGGTGGTGGATTGCACCGAAAGCGCCGTCACGGTCACGGCCGCCCGGCGCGCGGCTTCCACCAGCTCCACCGTCGTCCGCGGACCGTTGCGCGAGTTGATGCGAAAGGCGTGGTCGTGCGCCGTTACCCTCTCGACCTCCGCCAGCGCCTTGAGCGTTTCCAGCCACCCGTCGGGCACGGACGAGAAGCTCACTTCCAGCACGTTTTCGCCTGGAATCGACGCCTTGAGCTTCAGCGGCGAATCGAGGGCCACTAGGTGGCCGTGATCCACGATCGCGATGCGGTCGCACAGCTTGTCGGCTTCGTCCATGTAGTGCGTGGTGAGAAGGATCGTGAGGTCGCGCTCCTGCTTGAGCTTCGCCAGCATTTCCCACACCGCCACGCGCGAGACGGGATCAAGCCCGGTAGTGGGTTCGTCAAGAAAGAAAATCTTCGGCTGATGCACCAGGCCGCGCGCGATTTCGAGCCGCCGCCGCATGCCCCCCGAAAGCTGTTTGACGGTATTCTTCGCCCAAGGCCCGAGCTCGACCGCTTCCAGCAGGTCGTGCACCACGCGCTTCCGCCGGTCGCGCGGCACGCCGTAAAGCTTGGCGAAGATCAGCAGATTTTCTTCGCAGGCCAGGTCGAGGTCGGACGTCATCGCCTGCGGAATCACGCCGATGGACTTGCGCACATCGTCCGGAGATTCCGTGATGTCAAAGCCGTTGATGCGCGCCGTGCCGGACGTGGGCTCGATGAGAGTGGTCAACATGCGAATCAGGGTTGACTTGCCGGCGCCGTTGGGGCCGAGCAGCCCGAAGATCTCCCCGTGCGCCACGCTAAAACTGATGGCGTCCACGGCGGTGAACTCGCCGAAGCGCTTGGTGATGTTTTCGACTTCAATGGCGTCCATAAGCCTCACGAATTGAGTCATTGAGCGATTGGGTCATTGAGCCATTGAAGAGTTAGCGAACCTTTGCCGTGCGCTGGGAAGCCCCGAAGATTGCGAGCAATTCATTGGCCTCCTTCAGCAAACTTTGCAACCGCAGCGGTGACAAGATCGCGGCCTCGACAAGCAGCTCTAGCCAGAAAACGGTCTCATCTGTTTCTTCAACCACGATACCTAGCTTGGCGATGAACTCGGCCCTGGAGCGGGCCCGGCACAGGGCCCGGTAGTTCGCCGCAACCGACGTTCCCGAGCGCAGAACTTGCTTGCCTAAGATGCGGGCCTCTTCGGTTCGTGGCAGGGCACGGAATAATCGAATCACGCGCAGTGCAAACCGCTTGGTCCGATCCCGCATCTCTTCCGGCTTGCTCTTGCTCACTAGTTCCATCGCCATTGACTCAATGGCTCAATGACCCGATGACTCAATAGGAATGGTCACATACGCCGTCATCCCCGGATTGAGCGCCCGATCCTTGTTGTCGCAGCGCAGGCGAATCTCAAACGTCTTGATGTCGCGCTTGGTACGGCTCACGTCGCGCTGCGTGGCGTAGTCGGCGTCGGCGCCGCGATAGAACACCGTCCCTTCGCGCTCGGCCCCCGAGGGCAGGCGGACGGTGAACTTGTCGCCCAGGTGGATGCCGTCAA
>DASYXW010000040.1:0-37988 GCA_035934405.1 Terriglobia bacterium | reverse complement strand
GGCTGGGGGAGAGGGTTCGCCGCCGCTGGGAGGCGCGGGCGAAGGCAGTTCGGAAGTGGAGGCCGGAGTGGGGGAGTCGACGGGCGCTCACCGCCCTTTCTGCAAGGGGTAAAGGACATGATATACCCAAGTTAGTGGATTATCAAGTAAATTATTTCTGAGGGGGGCGCTCCTGACAGGGGCACCGGATCGCATACATCCCGACAAAAGGCGTCGGGACGTATGCGCCACCCCGCCATTACTGTGTTTCTCGATTCCGTTCGTCCGCCCGCAAGTATACACCTGCTCCCCGAAGGATGGCCCGCGCGTTGGCGAAGGGTACGCTACAGGTACACGAGAAAATGGAGGCGGCTAAACGGAAGGAAACAAGCTAGATAAACTGGCGGAGAGGGTGGGATTCGAACCCACGTCGCGATTTCTCGCGAACACGCTTTCCAAGCGTGCGCCTTCAGCCACTCGGCCACCTCTCCGGAAGGCGAACAACACGGGAAATTGGATCAAGGCGAGTATAACTGTACGGCGCGGGGCTCGGCTGGATTATTTTCCTGGCTTTCTTGTCGGGCCGGCTCCATTAGTCTTCAAACGCTTCCTCTAGTCTTCAAAGGCTTCCTCCGCGCTGGGCAGTTTGTCGCCGGGGCGCGCGAACCAGACGTACAAGGTGGGCAGCAGAAAAACGCTGACCACCAGGTCAACGATGAGACCGCCGACGATCACGATGGCGAACGGGCGCTGCGAGTCCGAACCGATGTCATGTGAAAGCGCGGCGGGCAGCAATCCCAGCGTGGCGACCAGCATGGTCATCATGATGGGTCGCAGGCGCAAAACCGCCCCTTCCGTAGCCGATTCCGCGACGGAATGCCCGCGGGCCCGTAACTGGTTAATGTAAGTTACCATGATGACGCCAATCTGGACGGAGACGCCAAACAGCGCCAGAAAGCCCACGCCGGAAGATACGCTGAAGTGCGTGCCGCTCACGAGCAGCGCCAGAACACCGCCAATTGGCGCCATGGCGACGGTGGTCAGAATGAGCAAGGGCCACTTGAAGGAATCGAATTCTGTGTACAAGATAATCCAGATCAGCAGAATCGTGATCGGAATGACGGTCTCGAGACGCTTGTCGGCCCGCTGCTGGCTGGCGTACTCGCCCGCCCAATCAAGGCGGTAGCCTTCCGGCAGCTTCACCGTCCGATTGACCTCCGAGATCGCCTGCTGCACCGTGCTGCCGAGGTCGCGGCCGCGGACGCTATACTTGATGGCGATGTAGCGCGAGTTGGCCTCGCGGTAAATCATCGAGGCGCCGTCTTCCACCTTGATGTCGCAAAGCTGGCCGAGCGACACGCGCTCGCCGGTCGGCGCCAGGATACGAATGTTGGCAATGTCGTCGATGGTCTGGCGGAATTGCGGCTGGTAGCGAACCACCAGATCATAGCGCCGCTCGCCCCGGAGAATCTGGCTTACCGCCGTGCCGCCGACCGCCGTCTGGATGGCGTCCTGAACGTCGCTGACGTTGATGCCGAAACGGTCGGTCTTGGCGCGATCGACGATGAGATTCACATTCGGCTGGCCGAGCACCCGGAACACGCCGAGATCGGCAACACCGGGAATACCCTTCATCACCTCGACAATCTGGTCGGCGGTGGCTTCGAGCTGGTGAAGGTCAGAGCCGAAGATCTTCACGGCGAGCTCACCCTTGACGCCGCTGACGGCTTCTTCGACGTTGTCCGCAATGGGCTGGGAAAAGCCCCAGATGACTCCGGGAATGGTCTCGACCCGCTGGTCCATGGCGGCGATCAAGTCGTCCTTGGTCTTGAACTGCGGCCGCCACTCCGAGCGCGGCTTCAAGTCCACAAAGTATTCGGTGTTGAAAAAGCCGGTCGAATCCGAACCGTCATCGGGACGGCCCACCTGGCTCACCACCTGAGTAACTTCAGGAAAGCTGATGAATATCCGCCGGGCTTCGCTCATGATCTTGATGCCTTCGGCCGGGCCGGTGCTCGGCGCGAGGGTCCCGCGAGCCCAGATGGCGCCCTCATCGAGGTGAGGCAGAAACTCGGAGCCGATGACGCCGCTCCACACCAGGCCTGCACAAGCCACCAGCAGCAAGAACGCTCCCCCCACGGTAACCGTCCGGTGTTCGATACACCACGCGACGCCACGACGGTAACCCTTGATGATGCGCGCCAGCACAGGGTTCTGCCACTCCTTCACGCCGCGCCGGAACAGGAGGCTGGAGAGAACAGGAGCCATCACCAGCGAGAACACGAGGGCGCCCAAGAGGGCGAAGGCCACCGTCCACGCCATAGGCTTGAAGAGCTTTCCCTCCACCCGCTGCAAAGTGAAGATCGGCATGTAGGCGGTGATAATGATGAGGATGGCGTAAAAGACCGGCCTCTGCACCTCGTGGGCAGCACGGCTGATCTTCTCGGACAAGGGTAGGTTCACGGAACTCGGGCGACTGAGGTGGCGCAGAATATTCTCAACCATCACCACAGCGCCGTCCACCACCATGCCGAAGTCGAGGGCGCCAAGGGAAAGCAAGTTGGCGGGAATGTGCCGCAGGTCAAGAAGGATGGAAGCAAACAACAGTGAGAAAGGGATGGTTCCCGCCACGATCAGGGCACTGCGCGCATTGCCCAGAAAGATGAGCAGGATGATCGCCACCAGCACCATGCCTTCGATCAAGTTGTGCAGCACGGTGTGCGTGGTGAAGTGAACAAGATCGCTGCGGTCAAGATGCGGCACTACCTTGACGCCCCGCGGCAGGATGTGCTCGTTCAGATCCTTCACCTCCGCGTGCAAGGCGTTGAGCGCCGACTCGGCCTCCGCGCCCTTCCGCAGCAGCACGATGCCTTCGGTCACGTCGTCGTCATCCACAATGCTGCCGTCCGGCAGGCGGACGGATTTCCCGAGCTGGCCGAGACGGATTTTCGGGCCCTCGACCACGTTGGCCACGTCGCGGACGCGCACCGGCGTGCCGTTGACCGTGGTCAGCACGGTCGAGCCGATGTCGTTGGTGTTCTGCATCAAGCCCACGCCACGGACATTGAACGCCTGCTCGCCGTGCTCGATGAAACTGCCGCCGGCGTTGACGTTGTTGTTGGCGAGCGCCTGCTCGAGCTGCGGCAGGCTGATGCCGTGGGCGATCAGCTTGTCCGGGTCCACTTGCACCTGGTACTCGCGCGTGGGTCCGCCGAAGATGTTGTCGTCCACAATATCGGGGACCGACTTCATGGCTTTCAGCACCACCCAGTCCTGAAGGGACTTGAGGTCCATCACGTCATAGCGCGGGTTGGTGCTGGTGAGGGTGTAGAAATAGATCTGGCCGGCGGGGCTGTAATCCGGGCCGATCTGAGGGCTGACGCCTTGCGGCAGCGTTACCTGCGAGAGCTTCTCGAGCACCTGCTCGCGGCTCAATAGATCGTCCGCTTGATCGTCGAAGATCATGGTGACGACCGACAAACCAAACAGCGATACGGAGCGAAGGTGCGTCAGATGACCCACCCCGTTCAACTCAGTCTCGAGCGGAACCGTAATCTGCTGCTCGACTTCTTCGGCGGCGCGGCCGGGCCACTGGGTGATCACCTGGACATAGGTGTCTGCCACGTCGGGGTAGGCCTCGACGGGTAGGTTGTGAAAGCTGATGGCGCCCCAGGCAAGCAGCATGATGCCGAGCGCCAGCACCAGCAGCTTTTCCCGAAGCGCAAAATCGATGAGACGCCTGATCATTTCAAAACCAGAAGCAGGAGCCAGGAGAATTGATTCATTGACTCATTGATTCATTGAATCAGTGACCCACGCCGTGATCCCTCATTGAATCAATGAGCCGATGAGCCAATGAATCAATTCACTCCTCCGCCACCGCGCTCGAGAATTGCAGCGCGTTCGATACCACTTGATCACCGGGTTTAAGGCCGCGGAGGATTTCCTGCATGCCGTCCTTGCTCGCTGCTCCGACCTGGACCTCGGTGCGCCGGAATGAGTGTTCGCCGGCGCGAAGGAAAACCCAGTCTTTGTCGTGCAGCACCAGGAGGGCGCTCGCGGGCAGCAGCAACCTCGGGTAGGTTTTTCGAGAAACGAATTTCACCGTCGCGAACATCTGCGGGCGGAAGAGACCATCCACGTTGGCGAGTTGCACCCGCACCTTGGCCGTGCGCGTCGTCGGGTCGAGTACTGCCGAGATGTTGCCGACTGTTCCCTGAAACGTCCGGTCAGGATACGCGTTCAGGTGCACTTCGGCCCGATCGCCGAGAGCAACCTTGCTGAGATCGTTCTCGTATACGTCCGAGAGCACCCAGACGCGCGACAGGTCAGCCACCAAGAACAGGCTCTGCGAGCTATCCAGAGATTTCACGGCTTCGCCGCCGGCGATCTGCTGATCCACCACTGCGCCGGAGATGGGCGAACGCACCTCGATCATGGGCGAGAGGCGCTGGAGGTCGCCGCCCAGCAACTTGATCTGGTCGGCGTCTGTCTTCACCGTCACGGCAGCCTTCTGGCCGGCATTCTCCGCATTCTGAAGGTCTTGCTGCGCCATCGCGCCGTGGGCGTAGAGATCGCGAGCGCGTTCGAGTGAGACCCTAGCCAGATGCTCGTCGGCCTGATCCCTCTGGTACGCGGCGATGGCCTGCTCGAGGTCGGCGCTGCGGACGAGCATCAGCACTTGGCCCTTTTTGACGTCATCTCCCAGCCGCGCACGCACGTCCACCACTCGCCCACCGGCCAACGCGTTGATGTGCACGGTGCGGGAGACGTCCGGGGCCACCACACCATTGACCGCGAGCATCTCCGGTTCCTGGCGGGTGACCGGCTCAACCAGCGGGAACTGTTGCGGGTTCGCGACCTGGAGCAGGTCCGGATCGGTCACGGTGGGTTTCACGTCCTCGGCATCAACCGCACGATGCCGGGCGCAGCCCCCTGCGAAGAGAACCCCAATGAGAAGCGCAGCGAATGCCGCACCCCAGATCAAATTCAGCTTATGGCGCCGGAATCTCATACCATTCTCCCTCTTGAGCCCCATCCGAATCGGCGGAAGCGCGGCCACCAGCCCACAGGGCGAGAGACTGTTGCGCGTGGCGCGAGGGTGCGCCTCAGGCGACGCATCCGGGGCTAAGAAACTGATGTCGCTGGAAACGGCTAAGTGAGTGCGGGGAGAGGAGGAGCGCGGCTGGTGGCGGAAAGCGCAATGCGGACGGCGCCGCGCTTCGCTGCGAACGAGACCCAGGCGAAAAAGCAGAGGGTTAGCAGAAGTTCGGGCGCCACTGAAATCTGCAGATTCTCCAGCGCGTCGGCCAAACGCGCCAGGTACAAAGCGGGCTCGTTGTTGGATCGGGTCGCGAGCGGACCCGACCATTGAGCGTGCGTCCCCGGGCCCGCCTGCAGTTGTTCGTAACGCGCGAAGTCGTCACTGGCGGAGACGGACGGGAACAGAGCGACCGCCGCCACGAACACGGCCAGGCCGCGCCGCGATCGGGCTCGCCAACCGCCGTTATTCCTTCGGCGCAGTTCCGAGAGCGCCAGCGCGCCGAGTGCCGCAAGCGCCAGGCCGGCCCAGAACAGGTTGAGCGCCAGTTCAATTCGCATGCTGTAGTTAAGCTACCAAAGGCGGTCGGGGCGCGTCAAGCCGAACACCAATGGATTCCCGCTTTCGCGGGAATGACCGTGGAAAGGATTCACCATGTCGGACCGGGCCGTCAGCGCCGCTGGGCTGGCCTCACCCATTTCGGCCAGCGGTGCTATGATGTCCTTAGGGACAGTTCGCCAGCGGTCTTTCGGACAGGTGGCGGGGCTGGTTCAAACCAGCGGGAAGACTTCTAGAGAGTATGCGAAGAGTGTACCTCGACCACAACTCGACCACACCGCTTACGCCGGAAGTGTTCGAAGCCATGAAGCCGTACTTGGCCGAGAGCTACGGCAACGCCTCCTCCATCCACTGGTACGGCCAGCGCGCCCGGGACGGCGTGGAAGCTGCCCGCGAGCGGGTGGCAGCGCTGATCAACGCCAGCCCGGCTGAAATCGTTTTCACCAGCGGGGGCACCGAGTCGGACAACACCGCCCTTTTCGGCGCCGTGGAAGCAGCCCGGCCGCGCTCGCCGAGCGGCGTGAAGCACCTCGTCACGACCGCCATCGAGCATCACGCGGTGTTGAATGCCGCCCAGGCGCTCGAACGCCGCGGCGTGAGCGTCACTTATGTGCCGCCGGACGCGACTGGCGTGGTTTCACCCGGCGACGTGGAACGCGCCCTGCGCCCGGAGACGGTGTTGATCTCGGTGATGCACGCCAACAACGAGCTGGGCACCATCCAGCCCGTCGAAGAAATCGGCCGCGTGGCGCGGCAACACGACATCGTGTTCCACACCGATGCGGTGCAGTCCGCGGGCAAGATCCCGCTGGATGTGGAACGGCTCGGCGTGGACCTGCTGTCGCTTTCGGCGCACAAGCTGTATGGGCCGAAGGGCGTGGGCGCGCTGTACGTCCGCAAGGGAACGCGCCTCGCGCCGCTGATGTATGGCGGCCACCACGAGCGCGACCGCCGGCCGGGCACGGAGAACGTTCCGGGCAGTGTGGGCCTGGGCAAGGCGGCAGAGATGGCCGGCGCCTACTTGGGCGATCGCCTGGTGGAAGAGTCCGTCGCCGTGGCTCGCCTTCGCGACCGCCTGGAATCCGGCATTCTCGAGCGCGTGCCGAGGGTCCACATCAATGGTGTCCCGTCGCGCCGCCAGCCGAACACCACCAACCTCCGCTTCGAGCACGTCGACGGCGAAGCTTTCGTGATTGCTCTCGACCTCGCCGGCGTCGCCTGCTCCACCGGGGCGGCCTGCTCGTCGGGTTCCATCGAGCCGTCGCACGTGCTTTCCGCCATCGGCCTCAGCCAGCCGCAGGCGCGGTCGAGTGTTCGCTTCAGCCTGGGACGGTTCACGACCGAGGCGGACGTGGATTACACGCTCGACGTGCTGCCCCAGGTCGTTGAGCGATTGCGGTCCCTTTCGCCGCATTACGAAAAGCAAAACGCTACCGCAGAGAGCGCAGAGAACACAGAGACAGGGCTGGCCGTGCTAAAGGGGGTATCTCTGCGTTCTCCGCGTCCTCTGCGGTGAAGAAAGCCTTATGACAGTCGCAGTGGCGATGAGTGGCGGCGTGGACAGTTCGACTGCGGCCGCCATTCTCGCCGAAAAGAATTCGCCATACGATTCCGCCGCCGCGCCCGTGGTCGGCCTGACGATGCAGCTCTGGAACCAGCGCCGTCTGCCGGGCCTGCTGGGGCTGGAGACGAGCGTCGGCCCCTCCGGACACGCCAGCGGACGCTGTTGCTCGCTCGACGACGTCTACGACGCGCGCCGCGTGGCCAGCTTCCTCGGCATTCCCTATTACGTCATCAACTTTGAAGAGCGCTTCGAGCAGGCCGTGGTGCGGCCGTTTGTCGAACAGTATCTTGCCGGCGAAACACCCATTCCGTGCAGCCTGTGCAACACCGAAATCAAGTTCGAGCAGTTCGTCTCGACGGCGCGCGAGATCGGCGCCGGCCGCATTGCCACCGGTCATTATGCGCGAATCCGGCGGGACGAGCCGACGGGCCGGTACCGCCTGCTCGCGGCGGTCGATCGCAGCAAGGACCAGTCGTATTTTCTTTTCGGACTCACGCAGCAGCAGCTCGCGAGCGCCTTGTTTCCTCTGGGCGACCTCACCAAGGAGCAGGTGCGCTCCATCGCCCGCTCCAAGCGGCTGCCGGTGGCGGAGAAGCCCGAAAGCCAGGAAATCTGTTTCGTGCCTTCCGGCGGCTACGCCCGCTTTATCGAAGCCTATCTTGGCGAGCAGGGCGAGAAGCGCGCCGATAACGCCGGCGAGTTGGTTTCGACCGATGGCCGGGTGCTCGGTGAGCATGCCGGCGTCCACCATTACACGGTCGGCCAGCGCAAGGGTCTGGGAATCGCAACGGGTGAGCCACTCTACGTCATCGAGATTGATCGCCCCCGCAACCGCGTGGTGGTGGGCCAGAACGACGAACTCTTCCGGCGGCGCTGCCGGGTGCGCAACGTCAATTGGATTCGGCCGGCGGCGGAGGGTGACTCGGTCGAGGGTCAGGTGAAGATTCGCAACAAGCATATCCCGGCCGAGGCACGCGTCGAGGCTCTCGGTGGAAGCGAGGCGATGGTCGAGTTCACAGAGCCGCAGCGAGCCATCACACCGGGCCAGGCGGCGGTATTCTATGCGGATGAGGAGGTGCTGGGAGGAGGCTGGATCGCCTCGGTGTCGTGACGAGGGGTGCACGGGAGCCGCCCTTATGGTATACTGAACCACTTCGCGGGCAAGGGCGCGAGTCTCGGCAAGGCGGTGGACCCAGCAGGAGAAAAGACCTCAAGATTTCCTGCGGCGCCGACGATAATCAGAAGAGCGTCTCTTCTGACTCCTGACTTCTAACTTCTGAGTTTCACATGCCCCACTTATTGCTAACCACGCTGATCGCCCCGGGCAACTCCGTCACCCAATACGTTCACAACCTGTACCACTTCTGGAGGAACAACCCGTTCAAGGGCATTTACGTAGCCAATGCTTTCGACCTTTCGATTCTGATTCCCTACTTCACCATCCTCATCATCCTGTCGATTTACGGCATCCACCGTTACGCTCTCACGTGGATGTACTTGCGCAACCGGCAGCACGCGCCCAAGCCGCAAGGAGAGTTCGAACGTTTGCCGCGCGTGACGGTTCAGCTTCCGATTTACAACGAGCGCTACGTGGTGGAGCGATTGCTCGAATGCATCACGCGGCTGGATTATCCGCGCGAGCTGCTGGAAATTCAGGTTCTCGACGACTCGACCGACGAGACACGAATGGTGGCCTCGCGCCTGGTGGCCGAATATGCGCAGGCCGGTTATCCAATTTCCTACCACCACCGCCACAATCGCGAGGGCTTCAAGGCCGGCGCGCTCGCCGAGGGCATGAAGAGCGCGACGGGCGAGTTCATCGCCATCTTTGACGCCGACTTTGCGCCGCACCCCGACGTCCTGCGGCGCATGTTGCCTTACTTCACCGATTCCAAGATCGCCGTCGTGCAGGGCCGCTGGACGTGGATTAATCGCGGCTATTCCAACCTGACCGAAGTTGAGGCCATCATGCTCGACGGCCACTTCGTCATCGAGCACGGCGGGCGGAACTTCTCCGGGCGCTTTTTCAACTTCAACGGCACCGCCGGCATGTGGCGCCGCGCCGCCATCGAGGACGCGGGCGGCTGGCAGCACGATACGCTCACCGAAGACACCGACCTCAGTTATCGCGCCCAGCTCAAGGGCTGGAAATTTGTGTACGACCCCACCATCGAGTGTCCGAGCGAGCTGCCGGTGGAGATGAATTCCTTCAAGACCCAGCAGGCGCGTTGGGCCAAGGGCCTGATGCAGACTGCGAAGAAGCTGCTCCCGACAATATGGCGCAGCGATGAGCGGCTGAAGATCAAGATCGAGGCCACGTTCCACCTGACGGCGAACATCGCCTATCCGCTCATGGTGCTGTTCTCTTTGATCTTGCTGCCGGCAATGATCGTGCGCTTCTACCAGGGCTGGTTCCAGATGCTCTATCTCGATTTGCCGCTGTTCCTCGCCTCCACTTGCTCGGTTTCGAGCTTCTACATGGTGGCGCAGCGCGAGCTTGACCCGCGCGGCTGGCGGCGCACGATTAAATACATCCCGTTCCTAATGGCGACCGGCATCGGCCTCTCCATTACCAACGCCAAAGTGGTGCTGGAAGCGATCTTCGGCATGAAGTCGGATTTTGTCCGCACGCCCAAGTACCGGATCGAGCAGGCCGAGGCGGGATGGGAGCGCAAGAAATACGTGCGGCGCCGCGCCGGCTGGATTCCCGCCGTCGAGTTGACTCTCGCTGCATACTTTCTCGCCACCACCGCGTATTCCTTCACCGTTCAGGATTACCTCACCACTCCGTTCCTCATGCTCTTCTTCGTCGGCTACTCGTATACCGGAACTATGTCGCTCTTCCAGACGCCGCTGCGGCGGATGTGGCACGCGGTCGCAGTACCCGTGCCGGCGCGGAGCAGCGTTTCGGTGGAGACGTGACGCTCCGCCGCGTCCCTGCGCCCGCGGGCTCCTGAATTCCTCCCTCATGCCAGCTTCAACTGTCCATTTGCCGGTGAAACGTTGCCCTTGGGCCAAGACCGAGATGATGGTCCGCTACCACGACCAGGAATGGGGTGTCCCAGTGCATGACGATCGGAGGCTCTTCGAGTTCCTGATTCTCGAGGGCGCGCAGGCCGGCCTGAGCTGGGAAACGATCCTGCGAAAGCGCGAGAATTACCGCGCCGCCTTCGACGGTTTTGATGCCGCAAAAATTGCCCGCTACGGCGCGCGCAGAATCCGCCAGTTGCTCGCCGACCCCGGTATCGTGCGCAACCGGTTGAAAATTGCCGCCGCCATCGGAAACGCCCAGGCTTTCCTCGCCGTCAAGAAGGAGTTTGGGAGCTTCGACGCCTACCTCTGGCAGTTCATCGGGGGCAAGCCGCGCCGGAATCGCTGGCGCTCGCTGCGACAAGTTCCCGCCCGAACTCTTGAGTCCGACGCCATGAGCAACGACCTTATCCGGCGCGGTTTTAAGTTCGCCGGCTCGACAATCTGTTACGCCTTCATGCAGGCGACCGGCATGGTGAACGATCATGTGACCGGTTGCTTTCGAGCCGCTCGGCTACCGATTCCTCCGGCCGCTCTGTCTTCACCCTCGTGAACTTATCGGTTGGAGTGACATGCCGTTCCATGTTGGGCCACGCTGGCGCTCCGCGTCCCTGTGGTAGCATGAACTCATGCGAAGCGTTTTCATCTTGAGCGCGGCGCGCACGCCGATCGGCAAGTACGGTGGCTCGCTCGGCAACTTCACGGCGCCGGACCTCGGCGTCGCCGCCGCAGATGCGGCTCTTGAACGCGCCGCAGTGAAGCCGGAAGAAGTTGCCGAGGTGATTTTCGGACATGCGCGGCAGGCCGGCAACGGCCCCAACCCGGCGCGTCAAATCGCCGTTCGCGCTGGGGTGCCGGTGCGCGTCCCGGCCTATACCGTCAACCAGGCGTGCGCCTCCGGCATGAAGGCCCTTGCTCTCGGCTATGACCAGATCGCCGCGGGTGACGCCGAGGTCGTACTGGTGGGTGGAACCGAATCCATGAGCCGAGTTCCATATCTCCTGGACGGCGCCCGCTGGGGGGCGCGCATCGGCCACAAGCAACTCGTCGACGGCATGTACCAGGATGGCTTCCTCTGCCCGCTCTCCGAGTTGTTGATGGGAGAGACGGCGGAGGTGCTCGCCGGTCGGTACAACATTTCGCGTGAAGAGCAGGACGCCTTCGCGCTCTCGAGCCAGCAACGCGCTGGCCGCGCCCTCGAATCAGGCCGGTTCCGGGATGAGATCGCGCCGGTCACTATAACCGGGAAAAAGGGAGAGCAAACCGTCTTCCTGGCTGACGAGCACCCGCGTCCCAAAACCTCGCTCGCCTTTCTTGCCAAGCTGCCCGGCGTCTTCTCGAAGATGGGCACGATTACGGCGGGCAACTCATCCGGCATCACCGACGGAGCCGCAGCGCTCGTGCTGGTGTCGGAAGCGCGGGCCGCGAGAGCCGAGGTGCAGCCGCTCGGGCGCATCGTCGGTTACGCTGCCGCCGGCGTCGAGCCACGACTGATGGGCATCGGTCCGGTTCCGGCGGTAAAGAAGCTCGCCGGGAAGACCGGAACCAAGCTCGAAGACTACGATCTGGTGGAACTCAATGAAGCCTTCGCAGCGCAAGTGCTCGCCTGCGACCGCGAGTTGCACTTTGACCGCGAGCGGCTGAACGTGAACGGCGGCGCGATCGCGCTCGGACATCCCATCGGTTGCACCGGCGCGCGCATCACGGTGACGCTGCTGCATGAGATGAAAAAACGCCGGGCCCGGCGAGGCCTCGCCACGCTCTGCGTTTCCGGCGGCCTCGGCATGGCGCTTCAGATCGAAGCGCCGTAAATCGTAAAGGGATGCGAGACGTGGCGGAACCCAACCATGCTGCCCGGCTGATTCGCCAGTTCCGGGAGAAGTTCGGACGCGAGCTGCGCGCTCAGGCGGAACGCCTGGAGACGGCGGAAGGTAACGTCCGGGAATTGCGTGACCGGCAGCAGGAGCTCGAAGCGTCTTTCGAACAGCAGATCGACCTGCTGGAAAAGCTGGCCGAGTCCGAGCCGCCTTCCGGCGCCTCGCCCGCAGCGGCTCCACCGGCCGCGCCGCCGGCAACGGCGATCGAAGCGGTTCAAGCTGAGGCCGATTCCGGCCAGAAGGTTCTGAATGACGCGCAGCGGTTCGCGCGGCTGCTGGTGTCCGAAATCGAGCTGTACCACCGGGATGAGGTCGCCGAGGGTCGCCGGCGCCACGACCTCTATGCGCGGCTCCGATCCGCCATCGAGCGCAGCCGGCAGGCCTACGAGAAGCGTTTCGGCCGAAGTGCGGCGAACGCGTGCCGGTATTTCGACGACGAGCTGGTAAAGACGCTCGCCTCGGGCGACCCCGCGCTGCTGGGACCGGAATACCCCGGCTCGACGCCGTGAAACTCTGGCCTACAACTCTATTCTGCATCGCTAGCCTGGCTGGGCCGGTTGGCGCGCGCGCCGGCGCGGCGTCCCGGCGTCCCGGTCCGGTGGGCACGGTTGCACGGCTGCGGGCGCTTGCCGCCCGCGCATCCGGCCCGACTGGGAGAACCGGCTGGAAACCCCTGCGGCGCTACGCGGAATCTGCCCGAGACGTGGAGCAACAGGGCTGCGCCTACCTCGTTCTCGGCTATCGCGAGTACCAGGCGCGCGACTTCGCACCCGCCACAGCAGATCTCGCGCGAGCCGCCGCCAACCGTTTCTCGCTGGCCGATTTCGCCGAGTTCTACAAAGCGACGGCGGCCCTGGACGCTGGCGATGCGGCTCACGCTGCCGCTGCGCTCGCGGGCTTTTCGGCCCGCTTTCCCCAAAGCACGCTGCGCCACAAGGCGCTCGAAACCCTGGCTCGCGCGTACCTCGAAGCTCACGAGCCGGGCCGAGCCATTGAAGCCCTGAAAGCGGATCCCGCAACGGCGCGGCAACCAGGGCTCGCGCTGCTTCTGGCGCAAGCCTATCACGACGCCGGGCAGTTCCCCGAGGCGGTCGAGGCGTTCCAAGACATCTACTTCGGTTTCCCGACGTCGGCGGAGTCCGCTGCCGCGGGCGAGTCGCTCGTCAAGCTCGCAAGCGCACTCGGTGCGGCCTTTCCGCAGCCCACCGAGCAGGCTGAAACGGCTCGCGCCGAAGCTCTCGTCCGCAGCGGCCGCGCCGCCGAAGCTTTGAAAGAATTCGACGCGCTGCTCGCCGAACGTCCGGCGAGCGCGCGAGCGTGGGATTGGAAATTGGCGCGCGCGCAGTGCTTGATCGCACTCAAGCGCTTTCACGATGCCGTGGAAAGCCTCGCAGGAGCGGGCCCACCGGAGTCCAAATTGGGGGGCGAGCGTCTGGCCATCCTGGTAAACGCTTACGCCTCGCTCGATGATCAGGACTCGATGCTCCAAAGCCTCGACCAGCTTGCCGCGCTCGATCCGCAATCCGCCGCTTACGCTGCCGCTCTCTCTCACGCCGGATACTTCTTCTTCCGCCACGGAGATTGGGCGCAGACCGCTCGCTTCGATACGGCCCTCGCCGAACTGCCCGCCGGGCCGATCGCGGACAAAGAAGAGGCAGAGTGGCGGACTGCCTGGGCGGATTATCTCCAGGGTCAGAGCGAGGCGGCGCGAGCCGCCATGCTCGCCTACGTCCGGCGCTACCCCGCCTCTTCGCGCGCGCCGGTGGCCCTCTATTGGTTGGGACGGATTTCCCAAACGGCAGGCGCGTTGCCGGAAGCGGACGCGCTCTATGCGCTCTTGGTGGATCGATTCCCCAACAGTTACTACGCGGGCGAGGCGATCCGGCAACGCGGCAAGACGACCGCCCGCGGTCGCGCAGTCGGTCACGCTGCCGGCGATGCCGACACTCAAACGACGCTCGTATCGGTCGCCGTGGAGCTCGCGGCGATGATTCCGCTCCATCCCGCTCCCTCTGTCGAGCTGTGCCCCGCGCGCCAAGTCTCGCCAGCCCTCCGCCCGTTCGAAACCCTTCAGACGCTCAGCCTCGACGATCTCGCCGAGCGTTATCTTCGGCTCGAGCTTGGCAAGCAGCCCGCCTCGCCGGAACTGCTGCTGGCTCTCGCCCGCTTTGAAGCCGCGCGCGCCAACTACAGCGCCGCGCTCTTTGCCACACGGAAGCTCGTGCCCGATTTCGCCGACTATCGGTTTCCGCAACTGCCGAAGGAAATCTGGCAGCAACTGTATCCCACTGCTTACTGGAAGCTCGTGCGCCGGGAGGCGCGTGCCGAGCGGCTGGATCCGTACCTGGTGATGGGATTGATCCGGCAGGAATCGGCCTTCAACTCGCGCGCAACGTCCGAAGCGAACGCCCGCGGCCTGATGCAGATGCGGCCCGGGACAGCCGAGACTCTCACGGGCGGCCGCCGTCACCGCCGTCGCGGCACCTCGCCGGCGCGCCTCGCCGAGCAGCTCTACAGTCCGGCTTACAACATTCGTTTGAGCTGCCGCTATCTGCGCCGTCTCGTCAAAATGTTCAACGGCTCCACGGAGGAGGCGCTTGCGGCCTACAACGCCGGCGACGATCGCGCGCGTGAATGGCTCGCTCGCGGCCCGTTCCCCGAGCCTGCGGCGTTTGTTGAGAGCATCCCGTTCGGGGATACCCGGGTTTATGTGGAATCCGTCCTGCGTGACGCGGTGGTCTATCGAGCCATGCTCGGCGGTACCCCGAAGTTCCGGCGGTGTCAACGGTAGCGCCGGATCATGCCCAGGCTTCGAATTCACCCCGGCGCATCGTGAGGCGGTCAATCCTGCAATGGGTGTGTAATGCCGCTGTGAGCAAGCTCGCCGGAAGGAGCGGCAGCCTGCCGCGGCGGGGCTGCACAGTTGCCTCGCAGGGCTTGACAGCGAACCCCGTGTTTTTATATAAGAAAGCTAGTAACTTATCTGTTAGAAGAATTATGCCCTGGCATCAAAAGCGGACCGTCACGCTGGCGCGCCTGGCGGCCAAACGCCGCAGCGCCCGCTGTCTGCCCTGGATCACGACTACGTCTCACGCCGCAGCGCCGGAACGCGTTGAAGGAACTTTTCGAGCCTCGGTTGCGTTTGTCATCCTGAAGTTGGCAACACAAAGCTCAGCTTAGGGAGGATGAAATGAGGACGACAAACCGACTGGTAGCTGGAACGCTGGCGGCTGTTCTTATTTTCTGCGCGGCAGGCGCGGCGCGGGGCGCGACGCCCGAGCGCTGGCTACACCTGAAAGTAGACAGCGGCCACGGGCACGAGGAAACCGTGCGCATCAATTTGCCGCTGTCGCTCGCCGAAAAAGTGATTCCAACCGTCCAGGCGGACCAACTCCGCTCCGGACGAATCACCATCGGCAATACCTCGATCAACGGGGTGGACCTGCGCGAGCTGGTGGCGGCGTTGCGCCAGGCGAGCGACACCGAGTTTGTGAGCGTCGAGGACCACGACAACACGGTTCACATTTCGAAGCGCGATGGCAATCTGCTGATCAAGGTCATCGAGAAACCCCGATCGAATGGACGGCACGACGGCGGCCAGAACGTGGACATCAAAGTTCCCTTTCCGGTGGTCGAGGCGCTGCTCTCCGGCCCCAAGAACCAGTTGGACCTCATGGCTGGCTTGCGCGCCCTCGAAACCTACGGCGACGCCACCCTGGTCACCGTGAATGATGAGCAAGACAACGTGCGCATCTGGGTGGATACGCGCAGCTCGTCCGATTAGGAGACTCCATGAAGCCGAAGCGAGGATTTTGGAAGACGTGCGGCTTGGTATTGCTCGTGATGGCCGCCATGTTGGCCCTCATGGCGGCGATTGCCTATTCCATGGGCATCGTGGACGTCTCGGTGCAGGAAAAAGGCCCTGACGGAACGCATGTTCACCTGCTGGTTCCGGCACCCGCAGTCACGCTGGGGCTGCGGTTCGTCCCCGCCGGTGACCTTTCGGAAGGATCCTCGGAGTTGCGTCCCTGGATGCCGGCCATCCGGGCCGCGAGCAAGGAACTGGCGCGCACAGAGGATGCCACGCTGGTGGACGTGCGGGACGCGGACCAAACGGTAACGATTTCGAAGCGGGGCGGTTCGCTCGTGATCGACGTGAACAGCGCGGAAGACGTGGTCCACGTCTCAGTGCCTCTCAGCACCCTCGCGACGGTCGCCGAGAAAGTCGCAGCCGATGAGCGGCCGGGAACCGAAGCTCCATAGGCCGCAGACCCCGCAGGTCACTGCCGCGTATCGAACCCTTGAACGGTGTCGAGCGCCCGCCGGCAGTAGGCGTAACACTTCTCCACCTCGGCAATCGTATCCATGCCGGGCTTGCCGTACTCGTATTCGATGTTGGCCGGAATCTTCCAGCGGTTGTCGCGCAGCACCCACAGCACTTCTTTGATCGGCGTGTCGCCCTGGCCGAAAGGCATGTTGGGCCCGTGGTTCTTCTTGCGATCCTTGATGTGGAGCGTCACGATGCGGTCGTGATGCTCGCGAATGTAGGCTACAGCGTCGCCGCCGGCGGCTGTGAAGTGGCCGATGTCGAGGTTGACGCCGATATATCTCGAAGCGCCTTTCATGGCCTCGGCGAAAGTTGCGGCGGTTGAAAACTCATCCGGCTTGTCGGTCTGGTCGTGCCCGTGATTGCCTACCATGATCTTGTACCTCTGCGCGTAGCGATCCACGGTGGGAATCACGCTGATGTTGCCCGACGAGGTGATGTAGCTCACGCCGAGCGCCTGCGCCATTGCGAATCCGCGCTCGATTTCGGCTTCGGTGAGGTCTTTGGTGAAACTGTAGTTGTAGGCGTATAGCCGCACGCCGGCATGGTCGAATTGCCGGCGAATCTCGTGAAAATGGCTGAGCGGCGTGGTCAGGCGCCAGCGCCGCAGTGAGTCGCGGCTCACGCGTTTTTGCCACGCGAGATCGCCTCCCGTGCCCGGTTCGACGTGCTCCTGCCACAGTTCGGCTTCACCCAGAGCGGTCGAGACGTAGGCCGCTATGCAGCGGTCAAGGGGACGGTCACGGAAAGAGTAGCTCTGCGCCCCGATCTGAACGCCGCGAACTACCGAGTCGATCCTCGAAGCGGCGCGGAGCTCGCCGTGCTGGAGCATCAAGCCTGCAGACCCCGCCAGCAGCACCTTGCCGGCGTCACGCCGGGAGATCTTAGCCATCACTCCTCCTGGTTTGCGTCCAGCGTGACGCGCCGCCGGAATCTCTCCGGTCAATGAGCGGACACCGGAATTGCCGCCAGATAATCCTGCAGGTTGCGGCCGCTGACCACCACTGTCCCCGTGTCAACCGACGTAGGGAGGGGAGAGACGGGAGCGGTGCGCCAGTCCGGAAACTCATGGACGGCGTTGTGGTGAAGGTCATCGAGGAATCGCAAGCTGTAAAAACCCATGGTGTAGGGTTTCTGCGCTACGGTGGCCGCGATGGAGCCTTTCGAGATCAAATCCAACGTATCGTGGTTCGCGTCCATGGCGACGACCGGGATCTTGCCCGCCATGCCGGCCTGGTCGAGCGCTCCGGCAACGCCCGGACCGCCCGAAGCTTCGAGACAGATGATGCCGTCAATGGATTCATGGTTCTGGAGCAAGCCTGCCACCAAGCTACGGGCGGCGCCAGCATCGCCATTGTCGTTGACTACCTGGCCGACGCTCATGAAGGGATATTGCTTGAAGGCTTCCTGGACGCCGCGGGCACGCTCCTCCTGGTTGCTCTGTCCCGGAATCGAGACCACGACGACGTGGCCCCGGCCGTGAAGGGCAGTGGCCATCTGCGTTCCACTCTCGAGTCCGGCGCGGTAATTATCGGTGCCGACGAACATCACCCGGCGTGATTTCACGTCGTCGGAATCGACCGTGATCACGGGGATTCCCTCCTGGATGGCGGCGTTGATGGCATCGGTGAAAATGTCTGGGCGGCCGGGGGACACCGCGATTCCCGTGGGATGACTGGCCACGGCCTCCTGGAAAACCTGCAACTCGGCCTCCGGGTCGTACTTGTCCGGTCCGCGGAATTCCGTCTTCACTCGGAGCAGTTTGCCCGCGTCGGAAAAGCCGGTCTGCACATCCTGCCAATAGGGAATGCCGACGTTGGTGGCCACGAGCACATAGCGCTCGTTCTTGTGAATCGATCTCGCGCAGGAAACCAGCAGCGCCGTCGCGGCCAGAACCGCCGTACCGAACACCCTGGCGCCAGGTCTCATAGGCTCCTCCATCTCATGCCGGTCAGGCTAGATGCGGTCTCTCGTCCAGCAGGTTGAGAGACCGGCATTCCGTACTGCTCCCAGCGACTTAGCTTATATCACAAAAGGCGTTCTCCCGGCTATTGGGCGAACCCGGCGGTCGCGGTGCAACATCCCTAATGGGACGTGACCGGCATGGTTTCCCGAGAAGAACTGACCTAGACTGGAATGGTGTGCTGCCTTCGACGGATCAAGTCTTCGGAGGACGGTCGGGCTAAGGGGCCGCAACTATTGCGCCCTATCCGTGTTACAAATATCGAACGGGCATCACAAGACTGAAACCGTGATTCAGGATGCTCCATGGAGGATCGAACCAGATGAAGACCGGCGCGGATCGAATGACTTACCTGATCTTTGCTATGTTCGCGATATTCCTGATAACCTCATTGAACATCAGCTGCGGTGGTGGTTCGTCATCGCAATCGCAGGTTTTCACGCCGGTGGGTGGAGGCGGGGGCGGTACCGGCGGCACGGGGGGCACAGGCCCCGGCAGCAGTGGTAGCGGCGGCGGCGGGGTCGAGATTCCTCCCACCTTCTTCGGCATGACGATCCCGGCTGGCGGGCAAGACTTTCCTCCCAGCGGCAGCGTTCCGATCGGCGCTCTGGGCCATCCCTCCACTCTTGCCTGGGGCTTCATCGAGAAGAGCCAGGGCACGTTCGATTTTACGGCCTTCGACACCTACGTGAACGACGCCGTGCAGCACGGTCTGGTGGATAGCCATGGCGTGGCCCAAGTGACCATCACCTTTGGGGACACGCCGCAGTGGGCGGCGGCCGACACCTCCAACTGCACGGCGTTCACGGCGACCGTCGTGTGCCCTTCGCCGCCGGCCAAGCTCAGCGACTGGACGAATTTCGTTCAGACGGTCATCAGCCACTACAACGGAACCACGGCGCCGCACGTGAAGTACTACGAGCTATGGAATGAAGCGAGCTCCGGAAACTTCTGGACCGGCAGCATCCAGGACCTCCTCAACCTGGCGGCGATCGCGTATCCCATCATTCACCAGGACCCCTTCTCGCAGTTGTTGACCCCGTCCGTCAGCGGCCCGGCGGAGGGCAGCGGATCGAACAACGGCCTGACCTACATGACTTCCTACCTTCAGGCCGGCGGCAACAAGTATGCCGACGGCGGCACGTTCCACGGCTACGTGGCCAAGACCAACGGCGCGAGCATCTCCCAATTTCCTTTGCCGGAACAAAGCTCAACTCCAAGTTGCGCGAGCGGGCAGGACTGCTTCGGCTCGGTCATCACCAAGCAGACGGCCTTCCGTCAGTTGTTCGACTCGAACGGTCTGAAGGGCAAACCCATGCTCGATACCGAAGGAAGCTGGGGAGTGAACGCCAACCTGCCAGATGCCAACCAGGAAGCGGCATGGGTGGCGCAGTGGTTTATCCTGCAAGCTGCCTACTATCCGCAGATCACGCAGGCGGTGTGGTTCACCTGGGGCTCTCCGGCTGGGTCGGGACAACTGGAATCGAGTCCGGGTGTGCCCAACACGGCCGGGACCGCGTACGGTCAGGTCTACAACTGGCTGGTGGGAGCGACATTCACCGGTCAATGTTCGAGCGACTCAAACCAGACCTGGACCTGCCCCATTACCCGCTCGGGAGGCTATCAGGCGCTGGTGGTTTGGAATGAGAACGGCAACTTCAGTTACAGCCCTTCCACCGCCTACAAGCAGTTCCGCGACCTGGCAGGTAACGTGAGCGCGCTCAGCGGCGGTCCCATCACCATTGGCACCGAGCCGTTCCTGCTGGAGAATCAGAACCCATAAGTCTGCCGCGCCGGGCGTCGGCTGAAAAACTTGCCCGACGCCACGTGCCGCAGCCGTCTTACCTCAGAGCTGCCGCAGGAAGTTGATCAGGTCCTGCTGGTCCGTCGCATCGAGCGCGTTGAAATTATTGATCACCGCGTTGGCTTCCGAGTTCGGATACTGTGAGTTGCCCAAGCAGAAATGATCTTCGACTGCAGTGACGATATTGGTGGTTCTGCCGTCACTCATGAAGAAGACCCTTTGGCCTGCGCCCCATAGCGGCGGCGTGCGGAACTGGTCTCCCGTGGCCGTGCCCTGGGTGACATTGTCGGCATTGCAAGGTCCCATGTCATGGACCAGCAGGTCGGAAAAGAGATTCGCCGTCAGGTTGCTGAGCGCCCCGATCGCCGAAGAAGGCGTAGTAAATGAAGTGGTGTGGCAGAGGACGCAGCCGACATTGTTAAACTGGGTCTGCCCGTTCGGGCAGCCACCGCCCACCCCGCCCGGGCAGCCGCCCACGGTCGGCGGCGCCAGGAACCGCATGAACACCGCCTGCTCCTCCGGGTCGCCCGGGAAGCGGTGGGGCGGCAGTTTGGTCAGGGCGTAATTGGTGTGGTCTTCGGGAACGGGGTTCAAGATGCACCCCGTGCTGTTGATGTCGTTAATCTCGTTCGGGAACATCTCGTTCGAGACCCCTTCTTCGATGTTGTAGGCCTCGCCGCCAAAAATCACGAGCGACCGGGTTTGGGCCTTCCAGCCGAAGCGATTGATGCTGCCGTCGGCCGCCCGGTTGGGATGCCCCGAGATTCCGAGGAGAAGTTTCTGCGACAGGTTGGCGTTCATGTTGGCCAGGATGTCGCTGTCCTGGATGATCTCAATCAGGCCGTCGCCAAACACCGGCAGCGTCTGCCGGTTGATCGTGGTCATCGTGCTGAAGGGCGGCTGAGCCAGAGTGCACCCCGGTGCATCCGACCGGCCCTGTACCGAGAAGAGCTGATGCACCGTGCCGTCCGGGGTCACCCCGTCGGCCTTGAAAGGAAATCGCGCCACCACGACCGGGCCCGTGGGCGTCTCGAAGCTCGGCAGGGTGTTCGTCGCGCCATCGATCTGGTAGATGGGCGGACTACCCGTGGTTAGCGGGTTCGTTGCCGGGCTCGAGCCGCCTATCGCCGGCTGCGCATGACAGCTCGAACACGAATTCGAATCGAACCCCGGGCCGAGGCCGACCAGGTCCGATTGCTTCCCGGTGGTGTTCGTTACCTGGTTGATCTCGATAAAGATGCCGGTTGTGGTTCCTTCCACCGCCGCCTGGTTCGTGGTGAGGCCGCTGATGAAGTTCCCCGCCATTTTCCCGGGCCGCACGCCAGGGTCGGTGGCGGTTTGCCCCAAGAGCAACGCCGCGAAGGACAAGAGCCCCAGAGCTGAAACCGCGATTGCCCAAGCGGGCGTTTTTCTGGGGCGCCTGTCGGCGCCTTCGCCTCTGCGGCCCTTACCGCGCATCAACCCATCCGGACACATCATGCTGCCTTCCTTTCCCTGCCCGTTCAGTTTGCTCATTGCCCGCCTCCACCTTCGCATCCGATGCCGTTCCTTCATCCGCCAGCCCGATTAAAGCGAGCGCAGAAAATTAACCAAGTCCTGCTGATTTTTTTGTGGTAGCGCGTTGAAGGCGGTCACCGAGGCGTTGGCCTCGGAGTTGGGATACTGCGAGTTTCCGGTACACAAGTGGTCTTCGATGGCCTGGACGATGTCCGAAGTTCTGCCGTCATGCAGGAAGAAAGCCCTCTGGCCCACGCCCCAAAGCGGCGCCGTGCGGAACTCGTCCCCGGCCGCGTTGCCCTGCGTGATGTTGTCGGCGAGGCAAGGGCCCATGTGGTGGACGAGCAAATCGGAATATAGCGTGGCCTTTTTCTGGCCGAGGGCATTGATGATCGACTTCGGCGTGGTAAAGGATTTCGTGTGGCACAGCGCACAGCCGACGTTGGAGCTGTTAAACTGGACGCTCCCGTTGGTGCAACTGCTCTGCACTCCACCCGGGCAGGCGCCCGGCACCGGCGCGGCAAGGAAACGCATATAGATGGCAAACCGGTCCGGGTCGCCCGGATACTCATAAGGCGGAATGCTCGGATTGTAGTTGATGTAACTTTCCGGGACCGGATTGAGCACACAGCCGGGCGTCTCATCGAGCTCGTTGGGGAAGAACTCGCTGGTGACGCCCTCTTCCACGTTGTACTCAATGGCCGCGGCCAGCACGAGCGACCGCATCTGCGCTTTCCAGCCCAGCCGGCTCACGCTGCCGTCGGAAGCAATGTTGGGCGTGCCGATAATCCCCAGCGCCGCCTTCTGCGTCAGGTTGGCGTTCAGGTTGTTGATGATGTCGACGTTCTGGATGATCTCAATCAAGCCGTCGCCGAAGGTCGCGATAGGCTGGCGGAATACCAGATTGTTCTGGCTCATCGCCTGGGTGAAGTTCGGCTGCGCGATGCTGCAGCTTCCCGCGTCAGTGCGGCCGGTGATGGTGAAAAGCTGATGCACGTACCCGTCGGGCGTGATCAAATCCGACTCGAAAGGAAAGAGCGGCACCAGGACCGGGCCGCTGGTGGTTTCAAATGACGGCATCGTGTTCTGCGCGCCCATTAGTTGGTACACATTGAATAGCGGGTTTCCGGGACCACCCAAGGACGCCGGCAGCGGGCTCGCACCTCCAATGGCAGGTTGAGCATGGCAGCTCGCGCAACTGTTGGAATTGAACCTCGGACCCAGCCCCCCGGGCGATGATTGATCGGCCGGTTCCGGGACATTGTTCACCTGGCTGAAGTAGGGCGTGATGTCTGTGCCCACCTGCGCTTGCTGGGTGGTCAGGCCGGTGACAAAGCCGCCTGCCCCCGCCGTGCCTCCACGCACACCCGGATCGACTGCCAGGGAGCCGCTGGCGAGCACCTGGCTACCGACCAGGCCGAGAACCGCGGCCGCCAGCGCCAACCCGGCTAACGGTCCGATGGCTTTCAGATGCTGCCCCGCCTTGCCGCCCTTATGGGCACTCTTCAGATGCTGAACCATAACTCACCTCTTCCTTCGCGCTCGCCTCTCGACAACCGCCGGCACGCTGACCCGGCCGCAGCGCGGACAGGTCACAGTCTTCCCTCGCCAGAATATCGTTTATAGGTCAAGCGGACAGGTGTTGTCAAGACCCTAAATGAAAAAAGTCAGCGTTGTTTATATACAAGTAAATAGCCGGTTTGCCAGCCACGCTTCGCAGCCGACGCATGCAACCGGCAGGAACCGGAACGACGGGTCAGGGCGGGCAGTGGGAAACGGCGTTCGCCGACCATCCGGCGATGCGACCGACTTCGGCACAGGCGCCGGGGACCGCTCCGGCACTCAAGAGTCTCAGACCCTGAGCCGCAGCGAACGGGAATCCACAGAGCCCTGCCCTCCGGCCCACCCACTTGGCCAAACCCTGATCGGGGGTGAATCGGGGCCGCCTTGCGGTTTGGTACTAACTTCTGCAAAACAGGCCAATTTATCTCTTTATTCAACTGATAATAAATCGGATAGCTAAATTGGCTTCGTTTCTCGCGATTCCAACTCATCCCTTTGTAAACAAAGGTGATAACTCGATTGGCTTCGATTGGCTTCGTTTCTCTGCACCGAGGCCAATCTGCAATAGAGAGAACGGGGCGAACGAATAATTTCTGCAAACCATGGCCTATGCTAAAGAAAATAGGAGGCTTAACATGCCGCAGTTCGTTTCTTAGAAATCGAGCTATCTTATTTAAAATGTTAGAGATAGGTGTGTCCACTTCGTTTGGATGGGCGGTGCTGAGCCGTGCGGGGATTGATTTGGCGTGTCGGACGGCGGATGGCTGACGTACTTTCACGATCTCCGGGCTGAAACCTCCGGTCAGGCGGCTGCTTGCAGCCCTACGGTAACTCTTCACTACTCCGATAGATAGTACACTAACGTATTAAAAAGTCAAGGGAAAAAATGGTGGCTTATTCAGGCCCCGCTGCCTGTCGCCCAACGACCGCGGACCTTGGACAACGAATCCGCGCTACGCTTGCTCCTGTCTGCCGCATACCGCGTTTCAGCGGGGCGCGAGACGCGCCCGCCAGCCGGGGGGGCGAGGCGCTGGCCAGATGACCGAAGGAATTGAAAGAAGTGGTACGCCTGGCAGGAGTCGAACCTGCGACCTCTTGCTCCGGAGGCAAGCGCTCTATCCATCTGAGCTACAGGCGCGTTCGGAAGTCCGCTTGCCGGCAGCACTGCAAGCAAGCCTAACCTATCTTGCATCGAGGCGGCGGGGCCTGTCAATGCGTCCGCATTCAGGCGGTCAATCCTGCGAGGCCTCCTGAGGCAACCTCCGCCGCGCACTCTCCAGCGCCTCAATCAGCGCCGTGAGATCACCAGGACCGGTGCGGTAGTTGGTGATGCAGGCGCGAAGAACCGGCCGCGAATCGCCGAGGCGGGTGGTGGAGATCCAGGCGCGGCCGGAGCGAACCACGGCTAGGGCCACGGCGTCAAGGTAGGCAGCGGAGGCTCCGTCCTGGCGGGTCGCGTCCACGAAGCAAACGAGAGGCAGCGGCGTTTCGTTCACCACCTGCCACCCCGCTGAGCGCAATCCGCGGCGCAACTGTTCGCCCATATCAACCATATGCCGGATGGCGCCGGCGTAGCCCTCCCAGCCCGCGACCATCAGTGACATGAACACCTTGAGGCCGATGAAGCGTCGCGACCACTGCATGGAATGCAGGCAGGGGTCGATGACCTCGAGTGTCAACCCCTCGCGCGGCATGTAAGGCGCGGCAACGCGGAAGGCGCGGTCCATGATGTCAGGGTGGCGCGTGAGGTAGATGCCGGCGCCCATGGGAACCGACAGCCACTTGTGGGCGTCGAAGGTGATCGAGTCCGCGCGCTCGATGCCCAGAAGCAAGCCGCGAAACTCAGGAACCAGGGCTGCGGCGCCGCCCCAGGCGGCGTCCACGTGAAGCCACAATCCTTCGTCCGCTGCGATCTCGGCAATGCGAGCGAGGGGTTCGACGACGCCGGCGTTGGTGGTTCCCGCTGTGGCCACGACCATGAACGGTTTCAAGCCGGCGTTGCGGTCCCGACGAAGGTGCGCGGCAAGCGCTTCGACATCCATCGCCAAGCGAGCGTCCACGGGAATCTCGACCACGGCATCCGCGCCGAGGCCGCAGAATCGCGCCGCCTTGAGAAACGAGTGATGGCTCTCGGTTGAGACGTAGAGTGTGGGCTGGCCGTCGAGCGAACGCACGCCGGCGCTCGCAAAACCGGGAAACGCGTCCGCGAGTGCGGTGAGCACGGCGGTGTGATTGGCTTCCGCGCCGCCGGAGGTGAAGGCTCCGTCGGTAGCCGCTGGGTCGTAGCCGAATCGCGCGCCGAGCATGCCAATCACATGCTGTTCGATCTCAACGGCAAGTGGGCTATGACTCCAGGCGGCAAGCTGTGGATTGAAGGCCGCTACCAGCGCATCGGCGGCAATGCCCATCGTGGTGGGCGCGGGGTTGAACAACCCAAAGTAACGCGGGTGCGGCGTGTGGGTCTGGTACTGCCAGAGTCCCCGGGCGACGAAGTCGAGGGCCTCAAGTGGGTCAACGGGCTTGGTGAAGTCATACGGCGCGAGAAGCGACCGCAGCTTGGCGGGGTCCAACTCGGGCGTGACGCGCGCTCCCTCAACCTGCGTCGCGTAGGACTCGATGGCGGCAATAAGCTGGCGCCAAAGCTCCTGCCGGGTTTCGTCTTCGAGTCTCAACACCATTGAACACATGCTCAGGTCCTCGCGTTTGCGGGTGTTCGCGAGGGCAGTATGCGAGAATCGCGATATGAACGCATCAGAGATGAACCGGTTCAATGAGCGGGTAGCTCGCTAAATCCGCGCGGAAGCAGTGAGCATGACAAAACCAGACTTGCCACGCCCCTTGGCGTGTCTCTACCGTGAGCAGACACGGGTCTTTTTCCGTCTGTTCGATGGGCAGCCCGCAAAAGCAGCAGCGTTCGCCCAATTCCATCTTCAGTTTCTCGCCCACGCTGTCACCTACGTTACGATGTCTTCGCCGCCGTCCACCCGGATGACGTTGCCGGTAAGCCAGTGAGTGCGGTCGTCCATAAGCGCGGCGATGGCCTGGGCGACGTCCTGCGGCGTGGTGAGCCGTCCGCCGGGGTTACGCATCTTGGCGAACTCGGCCAGTTTCTCGATGCCGGGAATCTTGCTCGAGCCGGGCGTGATGGTAACGCCGGCCTGGATGGCGTTGGCGGTGATACCGTGCGGCATCAATTCGAACGCCAGTTGCCGGATGTGTGATTCAAGCACCGCCTTGGCCGCCGAGACCGCGCCGTAGGTGGGGATGACGCTGTGGCCGCCGGCGCTGGTCATGGCGTAAACGCGGCCGCCGCGCCGTATCATCTTGCGCCGCATCATCTCCTGCACCCAGTAGACGAGATTGCTGCCCATCACGTCGAGCGTCATTTCCATCTGCGCCGGCGTTACTTCAGTGGTGTGGTCGTCGGAGAGATACGGCTGGAGCGAGCCGAAGGCAATGGAGTGCAGGAAGGCTTTGACGAAGTGATCACCGCCCCGCTGCGTCCAATGCTCCTGCATCTGGTCGAGCGCGCCGGCGCGCTTCTCGGCGTCGGCCGCATTGATGTTGAAGAACAGGGCGTCGCGGCCGTAACCGCGAATCTTCTCCACGATTTCGTTCACATGACCCAGAGCGGACCGCCGGTCGAAGTGAACGCCGAACACGTTCAAGCCGCTGCGCGCCAGTTCCAGGCTGGTGGCCTCGCCGAAGCCGCTGGAAGCGCCGACGATAAGGGCCCACGGCGTGGGGCCGGTTGCATGAGTCATGCGTTTGTCCTCCGAAAGCAGGAGCCAGAAGGCGAAAAGTCGAAAAGTCAAAAGTTTAAAGTCAAAAGTCAAAAATGAAAACAGACCGCGCGAAACCTTGCTCAAACTAGCCGCGCTGAAGCTCGACGGTGATTCGCCGGTCGCGCTCGCCGACGTGCTCCAGGCGAATCCTCAGACCATTTTTTGGAGCATCGGCGCCGAGCCGCTCGCCCCATTCAACGAGCACGGTCGCTTTCTCACCGATGAGATCGTCGAGACCGAGGGTCGCAATCTCCCGCGCGCCCTCGATGCGGTAAAGGTCGGCGTGGTACACCTTGCGCTCGCCGCCGTATTCGTGCACCAGAGTGAAAGTCGGGCTGGTAACGTCCTCCTCGCGCGCGGCGCCGAGGCCGGCAACGATGCCCTTGGCGAGAGTCGTCTTGCCGCTGCCAAGATCGCCCTCCAGCAGGACGAGGGTGGGAGTTCGGATCTCGCCGGCGAGCTGGCGCCCGAAGCTCACCGTCTCTTCGGGTGAGTGAGTCACGATATCAAAGAGGGTCCGGGTTGCCAACATAACTGTGAGTCAAGGACGCACGCTCGTCACGGCTTTGAAAGCGCGGGGAATTGCGTCGAGCAGGTCGCCGGCAATCATGGGGGCCTCGCCGAACTCGCGCGCCGCCAGGTCTCCCGCCAGGCCGTGAACATAGACGGCGGCAGCCACAACTTCGGCCACCGGGCGCGACGCGAACTGTGCCATCAGGCCAGCGATGAGGCCGGTGAGGACGTCGCCCGTGCCGCCCGTGGCCATGCCGGGATTGCCGGTCGGGTTCACCCGTACCTGGCCGTCGGGCGAGGCGATGAGGGTTCTTGAACCCTTCAGCACCAGGTAAACCTGAAAACGCGTAGCGAACTCGCGTGCCACTTCGACGCGATGGGCCTGAATCTCGCTGGCCGGCGGACCCAGCAACCGCGCCATCTCGCCGGGATGAGGCGTGAGGACGCGAATGCGTCCTTCGGCGCGCAGGCCGGCCATGCGGCCGGCGAACGCGTTCAACCCGTCGGCGTCAAGCACCAGGGGAAGCTCATAGCGGTTGGCGACAGCCCGAACGAGCTCCGCGGTCTCGGCGCTCGCCCCGAGGCCGGGGCCCACCGCCAAAACGGTCTTGCCGGCCAGCAGATCGTCGAGGCGCCCATTCTCCAGGGCGCGCAAGGACACGGTTCCTGAGTCGGTCTCAGGCAACGGCTCGGTCATGAACTCCATGCCGAGCGCGGCGACGGTGGCGAGCGCGCTCTTCGGAGTCGCCACGGTCACGAGGCCGGCTCCGGCACGCGAGGCGGCTTTCGCGGCCAGGGCTGCCGCGCCGGTCTTGCCGACCGAGCCGGCGAGAATCAGGACGTGGCCGAAGTTGCCTTTGTGGGCGTAGGGCTTGCGCGGCTCTGCGAGCCACGCGAGATTCTCCTGGCGTGTGAGGCTTAGGAAGAGATCGGGATCGCCTTCGAGCGCCTCGGGCGGCGTGCCGATTGGCCTAACGACCCATTCGCCCACGGCTTCGCAGGCCGGCGGAAACACGTGCGCGATCTTGGGCGCGGTGAAGGTGACGGAGGCGTCGGCGCGGACATACTCGCCGATAAGGTCACCCGTGTCGGCCGAAATGCCGGACGGCAGATCGACGGCCACGACGCACGGGCGCGGAGAAAGGGCGTTCACGTGGTGGACGACTTCCAGCAGGAATCCGTCGAGCGGCCTGGCCAGCCCCGTGCCGAGAATCGCGTCGATTAGCAGGGTGACGCCATGCAGGCTGGGCAATAGGCGCTGCCAGACGGCGGAGTCGGCCGCGACTTCGAGCGCGCCGCTCTCCGCCAAACGATTCAGTTCCGCGGCGGCATCGCCCTTAACGGCCGCGGGATCCGCCAGTAACACGAGGCGTGGCTTCAGTCCGCGCTCGCGGAGCAGCCGCGCGACCACAAAACCGTCGCCGCCGTTGTTGCCACGGCCGCAGAGCACGGCAATCGTGTGCTGGCGGAGCGGGGCGTAGCGCTCGTCGAGAAACTCTACGACGCGGCGGCCGGCGTTTTCCATCAGCGTCAGGCTGGGCAGGCCGTAACGCTCGGCGGTGAGACGGTCGACGCGTTGCATCTGGGCGGCGGTCAGGATTTTCATGAGACAGTTGCCAGTTCTCAGTGGTCAGTTCTAGCAGTTCTCAGTTGTCAGTTCTCAGTTCGGGCAGTATCGGCGCGACGCATTCCGCCGCGCCGGAATCTGATGCTTACAACTCATAACTGAGAGAACTGACAACTGCTAAAGCATCCATCCGCCGCTGACATTCAACACCTGGCCGGTGATGAAGGACGCTTCTTCGGAGGCAAAGAACTTCACCGCCCCGGCGACGTCCTGGGCGGTGGCGGGGCGGCCGGCGGGGAATCGCGCGTCGGCGATGCGCCCGGCCTCTTCCCGGGTCAGCTCCCGCTCGTCCATGATGGGCGGGTTCACGACGTTGACGGTGATTCCGTGCCGCGCCTCCTCGAGCGCCAGCGACCGGCTGAAGGCCACCATTCCCGATTTGGCGGAGGCGTAGGCGGAGATCTTCGCCTGGCCGAAGGCGCGCTCCGCGCCCACCGCTCCGAGGTTGATGATGCGGCCCCAGCGCTGCGCCCGCATGGTGGGAAGGACGCTCTTCGAGGTGTAGAAGACGCTGTAAAGGTTCGAGGCGAGGACCGCTCGCCACTCATCGAAGCTGGAGTCCGCGACCGGCTTCCACTCGAAGCCGCCGACGTTGTTCACCAGAATGTCGAGGCGGCCGAATTGCCGAAGCGTTGCTTCGAGGAGTTCCTGAACACGAGTTTGCTCAGTGACGTCCGTCGGGAGGGCGACGGCCGTGCCGCCGGCCGACTGGATGGTCTGCGCGACCTTCTGGGCGCCGAGCTTGTCGGTGCGATAGGTCACAACGACACGAGCGCCGGCCTGCCCGAGGGTGAGCGCGATTTCCTTTCCGATGCCACGGGAAGATCCGGTGACGAGCGCGACGCGGTTGCTTAAGGACAAGCCGAAACTCCTTTCCAGTCTGATGTGGGCGGGCCGGGTATTCAGGGCATCGCCTTGGCAATCATCAGGGTCATATCGTCCTGCAGTTCCGGGCTGCCGGTCCAATCGCTCACGCTGCGGTAAATCTCCTCCACCATCGCTTCGGGCGAGGAACTCAAAGTGCGCCCGGCCACTTCGAGCAGGCGCTCCTCGCCAAACTCCTCGCCGTAGCTGTTCTCCGGCTCCGTCATGCCGTCCGTGTAGGCTAGGAGCGTATCGCCGGGTTCAAGCTGGATTTCCGCCTGCTCGTACCGGGCCACCGGGAAGAGGCCCACCACCGTGCCGCCGGCCTCGAGCCGCTCGATCCGGCCGGAGCGAAACAGAACCGGGGGAAGGTGACCGGCGTTGGTGTATGACATCTTCCGCGTCTGCGGATCGTAGACCGCATAAAAGAACGTGACGTATTTCTCGCGCGGCGTGGAGGCGAAAAGCTGGCGGTTCAAGCGCGAAACCACTTCGCCCGTGGAAATCGGGGAAATCGGAACGGCGTGCGCGGTTCCGGCAGAACGGTTGCCATTGGTGTAAAACTGGGCGTGCAGAGCGGATTGAATGGACGCCATCAGGAGCGCGGCGGATATTCCCTTGCCGCTGATGTCGCCCAGCACCAGGCCGATGCGGCCTTCACTCAGCCTCAGGAAGTCGTAGTAGTCGCCGCTCACCACCCGCGCCGGCTTGCAAACTCCATAGAGCCGCAGGCCGGGGACCTCCGGGACGGTCTGCGGGAAGAGGCTGTTTTGGACTTCCCGTGCGATTTCGAGCTCGCCTTCGAGCCGAGTTTTCTCCAGCGACTCGCGCAGCAGCCGTTCCACGGAAGCCGTCATGCCGTCGAAAGCGCCGCCGAGCGCCGTCAACTGGTCGCGCGCCGGAAGGTTGATTCGGTGCGAGAAATCGCCGGCCTTGACGCGTTCCGTGGCCAGGTGCAGCTTGTCGACCGTGGTGGTGATGGAGCGCGTCAATTGAACCCCGATTACGAGGGCCACCAGCTCCAGGATAAGGAACAAAACGGCAACCACCGCGAAAGCAACCCAGTAAAGATTGGAGAACTGGCCCAGACTGGAGACCAGTTGCCGGTCGAGAGTCAGAATTCGGGTGCTGACGTAGAACGCGCCCCCTCCGGCTTCATCGGGCCGTCCGTAAAGTCCGTTCCAGGAAATTGGATCCAGCGTCGCCACGTTGTAGACCATCCAATCGAAGCGGTTGGCCGGCGGCGGAACCTGAAGCGATTTCGAACGAACGATGGTTTCGCTGGTTTCCTCAACCGTCTGCCCTTGTGGCGTGGTCGTGGTTATCACCACGTTGGGCCGCTGTTCGCCCGCCCTCAGAGTGCGTGCCTTGAGAAGGCCGATGGGGCCGATTCCTTGGCCCACCTGGTCCAGGAGTTCGGGCGAGACGGGCTGGGAAAGAATAATGGTGAAGGGGCCCTCTTCCGTGGGACGGCGGTCCAAGGCCCGCAATACCAATTGACCACCATCGAGAACGATGCCGGCAAAATCGTCAGTTTTGAGCCACGCCGGGGCCGATACGAGCGGCGGCGGGCTTCCGGCATCGAGGCGGAAGGCGCGTGCGGCCGATCCCAGGCGGAGGCTAATCTCAAGGCCCGGATAGCTCGCGCTGTGCTCTCTGAGATCGGTCATCACAAAACCCTGCAACTGATCGAGCCGGGCGGCAGGGGTTCCGGAAGGCAGGTGATCAAGCTGATGTGAAACGAGCCGGCTCAATTGCTGCAGCTCGTCGGCGCGATTCCGGAACTTTGAAGCCACCAGGAAGGAGGCGAACTGGCCGTTGATGATATAGAGGCCCAGACCGACCAGGCCCAGGATGAGAAGGATCGGCACCACGGCGATAAAAAAATAGGTCAGAATCAGGCGGCGCCGCAGGTGCCAGAGTAGGTGGCGCTTGATGAACTTGCCGAAACGGAACAAGTAGTAAACGCCGGCCACGATGAGGGCCAACCAGAAAATGGACCAGAGGCCGGGCACGTCGCCGCGGAAGCGGTCCACCAGCCACAGGGCGGCGCCATACGCGAGCACCCAGAAGGTGAATCGCGCCATGCGGTGCTTGCGATATTCGCGGAGCAGAGGAGCGAACACGTGGCGTCCATCATTAGGCATTAGGAAAAATCGTCAGGGCATGGCCCCAGCCATGCCGAAAAAAGTGTGAGATGCTTCTTCCTCCCTGCTTCCCCGCGACGGCGGTCCTGCGGCGGTCCTGTAGCGTCGGAATGAGATTTTCGCAAACGAGGGGTCGAGAAACGAAATATGTTTCTGATTCCACTTGAGTTACTCGCTTTGGGTTCGCCCCCCTCGAGTTTTTCAAATTTAGGGGTCAAATCTGGTGCTAATGCTATGTAGCAACTAGGCTTGTTCACCATGGGTTCGGTAGGCCGATTTTCGCCGACATTCAGGCTCGGTTCCTGGTGGAATTCGAGATCCATTCTTATTATTTCCGCAAAATGAGGTGTTTTTTCGCTGTATCTGCATTGTAATGAGAACGATAGGTAGGTTAGCTTCGCTTCTTGCGTTTTTTGGTCTATCTCGTTTGATATCAATGGTTTAATTGAGTTAGCTTCGCTCCCGCCGTTTTTACAATATCTCGTTTGTGGACAATAGCTTAAGTCGGTTAGCTTCGCTCTTGGGCTTGTTTGGTGCAGGATGGCGGGTAGGGGGAGGGAGCGCGAAAATGGAGCTAAGTTCCTCACTATCAAACAAATCCAGCGAGATTCAGGACGAATAAGGAGTATAACGTCCTGGCGACCTGTTTGTCAAGACTTTTCTTCGGCCCGGAAAGGCGAAGACCTATCGCCGTTGCCTGGGCAGCCCGCACCTTTTGGAGTGCGGCAGCTTGCTGCCGCTTTCGCCCTGCGAGCTTGCTCGCAGCCGGTCGCCAGCCCTGCGAGGCTTCACGGCCAGCAAGCTGGCCCCGATACATCGGGGCTGGCCTGACGGGAAAGCGGTAGCAAGCTACCGCACTCCAAATGGTCTATGGCAGCACCCGGAAGGGCACGTTGCTCGAAAGCGTGCCGCTGGGCGTTACTACCTGGACTGTGCCGGTGGTGGCGCCCGTGGGTACGGTGGTCGTGATGAGGGACGGCGAGACTACGGTGAACGTAGCCGCCGTGCCGTTAAACGTGACGCTGGTTGCGCCGGCCAGTTTGTTCCCTAGAATCCTGACGGGCGCGCCAACGTTGCCGAAGACGGGCTGCGTTTCCACAAATGGACCGAGGCCCACGGCCTCGCCGAAAATCGTGCCGCAGCCGGACGGGCAATCGCGGGTTATGGTTCCGCCGATTGTCGTCTCCCCGTAAAAGGGGCCGTCGGTTCCTTGCACCAGCCCCGAGGGTTCGTCACCTTCGCCGGCACCATAGTCGAGGCTGTGCAGTATCGTCAGGACGCCAGTCGGGGTAAGTTCAAAGACGGTACCGCAGCCGAGGATGCAGGAGGTACTGGTTCCACCGATGACTGTCGTCCCGTAGAAGTTCCCGTCGCTCCCTTGGACGATAGAGTCGGGGTCATCACCGTCCGTCGAATCGAAGGAATGCGCGATCGTAAACGTGCCACCGGACGTGATTTTGAAGACGGTGCCGCATCCAAAGGGGCAGTTACCGTTGCCGCCGCTGGACACCGTCCCGTAGAAGTTGCCATCAGAGCCCTGGATCAATCCGTAGAACGGAGTATTGCCGTCGGCGCAGGCGCTCTCGGAGCAAAATCCATAAAGCGTTGTCAGGACGCCCGCTGGCGTGATTTTGAAGATTGTCCCACAACCGTCGCCGCCGTTGCAGGTCAGCTTCCCGCCATAAGCTGTTACGCCGTAGAAGTTGCCGTCCGTGCCCTCCTGCAACGGCCCGCGCGGACCCTCGCCGTCCGTGCAATTGGCCTGGGCGCAGAAGCTGTAAAGTGTGGTCAGCGCGCCGCCGGGTGTGATTTTGAAGACGGTGCCGCAGCCGGCGCCAAAAAAGCAGCTTACATTGGCCCCGCCGCTCGTTGTTGTTCCGTACAGGTTGCCGTCAGTAGCCTGAATCAGCCTGTTCGGACCGTTCCCGTCGGCGCAGTTGTTTTGGGAGCAAAAGTCATGCAGTGTGGTCAACGTGCCGTTTGGCGCCAGCTTGTAAATGATTCCGCCGCCATTGAGCCCGCCACCCGCCGGCCCGTAGAAGTTCCCGTCTGTGGCTTGGATCGGGTTTCCAGTGGGGTTTATGCCGTTGGCTCCGTCGAAGCTCAGCAGCCGCGTCAGCGCGCCGTTGATGCTGAGTTTGAAGATGACCCCCTCGTTGAAGGCCCCGCCGTAGGACGTTGCCCCATAGAAGAGGCCGTCGTCGGCCTGCGTGAATCCCACATTGGCGTAGCGACCGTCCGTGAAATTGAAGCTGTTCAGGGTCGTGAACGTCTGCGCCTGCGCGGCAATCGTCGTCGCTGCGCACAGCAGAAAGAGACAGAAGGCAGTCTTCACCCAATTAAGTTTATCCATCTTACCCTCCTCGCCATACTTGCGGCTTTCGGTTATGGGTGTGGCTGCGGTCGGAGCGTACGCCGCCTCTTCGCGGTTGTCAAATCCACCCTAGTACTTGGTGACATTAATGCGCGTTAGAAAGAAGCCTAAGGACGGGACCTATAAACGTGACCCCTCACCCGGCCTACCGGCCACCCTCTCCCCTCGGAGAGGGCTATTTCCCTCGTTTTTGTTCCCCCTCTCCCCTGGGGAGAGGGTGTCCCGGCTTGCCGGGACGGGTGAGGGGTTCTTTCCTGGTGGCCAGGATATAACGCGGTTTTCTGTCACCAAGTACTAGTGCCGATCGGCATGGGGAGAAGGAGATAAAGTGTTTCCACGCCTATTGGATAGGTCTTGGTCATCGGGTGGATGGTGGGTCGCGGCGGCGTGTGTTGCCGCCGCTTTGCTATTGGCCGGCGAACACCACACCGGAGCGCGCCCGTTGCACCGCGCTACGGCGAGACCTCCCGCTGTTCCTGCGGCGGCGCACCGGGATCGAAGAGCCGAACAACTTACCGCTGCCTTCAACCGGATGAGCCTGGGATTCGAAGCGGCCGAGAGCCACATGGCGGGCGGTCGCCAGGCGCACACGAGGTACGTCGCGCGCGGCGTTGGATACACCGTCTTCCTGACCCCCGCAGAGGCCGTGCTGGAACTTTGGAAGTCAGGAGTCAGAAGTCAGAAGTCAGGAGTAAGGAAAGGACTTCTTCCTTCCCGAAACTCGAAACCCCAACCCCGAGCACCGGCGATTCTGCGAATGCAACTTGTCGGCGCCAATCCGAACGCAACGGTTAGCGTCGCGGACGAACTTCCCGGCAGGGCCAACTACTTCATCGGGAATAACCCTAGCGACTGGCGCACCGGCGTTCCGAGTTATGCCAGGGTGAGATACCAGCATGTTTACCCGGGCGTTGACCTGGTCTACTACGGCAATCAGCGGCAACTCGAATACGACTTTGTGGTCGCCTCCGGCGCCGACCCCAGCGCGATTCGGCTCGCGCTGGACGGCGGCACGAAAGTAGGCAGCAGGGAGGCGGCAGTCGCCAGTCGGAAGGCCAAATCCCGAACCCCGAATCCCGCAGCCCGCGTTACGGCCAGCGGCGACTTGGTGGTGAAAGTCGGCGACGGCGAAGTTCGATTCCATAAGCCCGTTGTCTATCAACCCTCGCGAACCCCGAACCCCGAATCCCGAACCCCGGTCGCCAGCTCTTACAATCTGACGGGAAATCGAGTCGGGTTCCGCGTCGCACCCTACGACCGATCACGGCCCCTCATCATCGATCCCGTCTTGAGCTACTCCAGCTATCTCGGCGGCAACGACGTGGATGGCGGCCAATCGATCGCGGTGGACTCGAGCGGCTTCGCTTACGTCACCGGGCAGACGACCTCCACCGACTTTCCCACCGCCGGGCCGGAGCAGGGCGCAAGCGGCGGCATGCAGGATGCCTTCGTTACCAAATTCAAGGCTGACGGCTCCGGCCTCGTCTATTCCACTTATCTCGGCGGTAGCGGGAACGAAAACATCACCTTGAACTTCGGCATTGTGCTCGTTCCGCTGAACGGTGTCGGCAGCATTGCGGTGGACTCGGCTGGAGAGGCTTACGTAACCGGCTACACCGACTCGAAGGATTTCCCCCTGAAGAATCCTCTGGCGGGACAGACCAGCTTGAAGGGCTCGAACGCCGCCTTCGTCACCAAGTTGAGCGCCGACGGCAGTTCTCTCGTTTTCTCGACGTACCTGGGAGGTGGGGGCGGGGATTGCGCCGCCGGCATCGCGCTCGATTCGAGCGGTGACGCCTACGTGGTGGGCCAGACCTTTTCTACCGTCTCCGTGGCGAACTTTCCCGCCACCGCGAGCGCCTTCCAGACCGAGAACAACGCCGGCTCGCTCGGCGGCTCCAACGCCTTCTTGACGAAGATCAAGTCCGATGGCTCAGCGATCCAGTATTCGACATTCCTGGGAGGAAATCTTCTCGACAGCGCCGCGAGCGTTGCCGTGGACTCGAACGGCGTGGCCTACGTCACGGGGCAGACTTCTTCATCGACCTTGTTCCCGACCACCCGGGGCGCGTTTAACACCATCGGACACACCAGCAACTTCGTCTCGGACGCTTTTGTGGCCAAGATTGATCCTTCCAAGTCCGGGGCGAGCTCGCTGGTATACTCCACGTACCTGGGCGGCGGCAATTGTGACCTCGGCCTGGGGATTGCCGTCGACTCGAGCGGCAACGCCTACGTCACCGGCTTAACGATGTCGACGGATTTTCCGGTCGCCCATCCTTTCCAGAAGTCTTTGGCCGGGGGAACGGACGCCTTCGTCTCCGAGATAAAGCCGGATGGCTCAGGCCTCGTATACTCCACCTATCTCGGCGGCGCCGGCAACGATTTCGGGGTCGGCATCGCCGTGGACGCGGCCGGCGCGGCGTATGTGGCCGGCGTGACCGGCTCCAGCAATTTCCCGCTTGCGGCCGCAATCCAGCCCAAGTTTGGGGGCGGTAACACCGACGCTTTCCTTACGAAGCTGGCCGCCGGAGGCGGCAGCCTGCTTTACTCCACCTACCTCGGCGGCGCCGGCGACGACATCGGCCTGGGCGTGGCGGTTGACGCAGCCGGGGCAGCCTACCTCACGGGCAGTACAAGCTCGACCAATTTTCCGGTGACGAAAGACGCTTTCCAAACCATCAACCAAGGCTCGTTTGACGCTTTCGTTTCCAAGTTTCCGTCGGACTATTCAGTTACCGCCTCGCCTTCGAGCGTCACGGTTTCGGCGGGGCAAGCCGCCGCCTACACACTCACCGTAACTCCAAGCGGCGGCTTCAACCAGGCTGTGTCCCTGAGCTGCATGGGGGCGCCCTCGGAATCCACCTGTACGGTCACGCCCGGCTCCGCCACACTCGATGGACAGCATGCCGCAACCGCCATGGTGTCGGTTTCCACCACGGCGGCTACGGCGGCCTTCCCGTGGTGGCGCGCCGCGCCGCCCCGCCCACAACCCGGCCTGAGTCCATTGGCCAGGCTGCTAATTCTGTCTCTTGCGCTTGCCGCTCTAGCGTTGCTCGGAACACAACGGAAACGCGGAAGCGTGCGGCCGACGCTCGCCGCTTTCGTCTTGTCCTTATTGCTCGCCGCAGCAATGTCTGCCTGTGGCGGAGGGGGAGGAGGTGGCGGCGGCGGTGGCGGCGGTGGCGGCGGTGGCAATCCCGGAACGACGCCCGGCACTTACATGCTGACCGTCACGGCCACGGCGGGATCGTTATCTCACAGCGTCACGCTAACGCTGGTTGTGAACTGAAGCGAGGCCCCGCGGCCCGAGCCAGGCTAGTACTTGGTGACGGAAAACCGCGTTATATCCTGGCCACCAGGAAAGGACCCCTCACCCGTCCCGGCAAGCCGGGACACCCTCTCCCCAGGGGAGAGGGGGAACAAAAACGAGGGAAATAGCCCTCTCCGAGGGGAGAGGGTGGCCGGTAGGCCG
>DASYXW010000036.1:0-32252 GCA_035934405.1 Terriglobia bacterium | reverse complement strand
CATTACGCGCACGTGGACTGTCCGGGTCACGCCGACTACATCAAGAACATGATCACGGGGGCGGCGCAGATGGACGGGGCGATTCTGGTGGTGGCGGCGACGGACGGGCCGATGCCGCAGACGCGGGAGCACGTGCTCTTGGCGCGGCAGGTGAACGTGCCGTACATTGTGGTGTACCTGAACAAGTGCGATGCGGTGGAGGATCCGGAGTTGCTGGAGCTGGTGGAAGTGGAAGTGCGGGACCTGCTGAACAAGTACCAGTTTCCGGGTGACAAGATACCGGTGATACGAGGGAGCGCGTTGAAGGCGCTGGAAGGGGACGCGAAGTGGGAGAAGTCGATTGACGAGTTGATGGAGGCGGTAGACACGTACATCCCGATGCCGGAGCGGCAGATCGACAAGCCGTTTCTGATGCCGGTGGAGGACATATTTTCGATTTCGGGTCGGGGGACGGTAGTGACGGGGAGGGTGGAGCGGGGGAAGGTGAAGATCCAGGAAGAGATTGAGATTGTGGGGCTGCGGCCGGAGCCGTTCAAGCGGGTGGTGACGGGGGTGGAGATGTTCAAGAAGCTGTTGGACGAAGGGCAGGCGGGGGACAACATTGGGGTGCTGCTGCGGGGGACGGAGAAAGATGATGTGGAGCGGGGAATGGTGCTGGCGAAGCCGGGGTCAATCACGCCGCACACGAAGTTCAAGGCGGAGACGTACATCTTGAACAAGGAAGAGGGGGGGCGGCACACGCCCTTTTTCAAGGGGTATCGGCCGCAGTTTTATTTTCGGACGACGGACGTGACGGGGGTGGCGGAGCTACCGGCGGGGACGGAGATGGTGATGCCGGGGGACAACGTGGCGCTGGAGATTGAGTTGATCACGCCAATCGCGATGGAGAAGGGGTTACGGTTCGCGATTCGGGAAGGCGGGCACACGGTGGGCGCCGGGACCGTGACGGAAATCCTGAAATAAGAGCGGGTCTAGATGCTACACGAGAAGATTCGAATCCGACTGAAGGCTTACGACCACCGGGTCCTGGACCAGGCGGCGGCAGAGATCGTCTCGACCGCCAAGCGTAACGGCGCGCAGGTGGCCGGACCCGTGCCTCTGCCCACAACCAAGAACAAGTACTGCGTGCTGCGCTCGCCGCACACCGACAAGAAGTCGCGCGAGCAGTTCGAGATTCGGACGCACAAACGGCTGGTGGATATTCTGGAGCCCACTCCGGATACCATCACGGCGCTCACCAAACTCGATCTGCCGTCCGGCGTGGACATCGAGATCAAGGCGTTTGGAAAAGAGCACGCGAAGTGAAGTAGCGTCGAGCTCGGCATTTTTGGGCAATCACCATGGCGAACGCAATTCTGGGCAAGAAGCTGGGAATGACGCAGGTCTTTCAGCCGAACGGCGACATGGTTCCGGCGACGGTCTTGAAGGCCGGACCCTGCGTGGTGATTCAGCGCAAGACGACCGCCAAGGAAGGGTACGAGGCGGTCCAGTTAAGCCTGGTTGAACAACCCGCTCCCCGGCGATTCACGAAGGCCTTGGAAGGGCATTTCAAGCGGGCCGACGCGAACCCCAGCCGGTTTCTGCGCGAGGTGCGTCTCGGACCGGAATCGGCCGAGATGAAGGTTGGTGATAAGGTTCTGGTGGATCAGTTCGCCGTCGATGAGCGGGTGGACGTAATCGGGGTCTCGAAAGGCCGGGGCTTTGCAGGGTTCCACAAGCGCCATCACTTTGGCGGCGGTGGCGGTTCGCACGGATCGATGTTTCACCGCGCCCCAGGGTCAATCGGGGCGTCGGCGTTTCCTTCCCGCGTGCTCAAGGGAATGCTCGGGGCGGGGCACATGGGTACGGATCGGGTGACGGTGCGCAATCTGCGGGTACTGAGGGTTTTGCCCGAGGATCACGCCCTTGTGGTCGAGGGTGCGGTGCCGGGTCCGGACGGAGCTTATGTGGTGGTCCGCCGGGCCAAGGCGCCCCATAAGAAGACTAATCCGCAGAAACCGGAAGGCGGAAAGAGGAAATAGAGGGTGCCGGTTTGTGCGCACACTGATTTACGGAAACTGACCATGGCTATGGTTGAAGTAAAGAATCTCGCGGGCGAGACGGTAAGAGAGCTGGAGCTTGCCGATGAAGTGTTTGCCGCCAAGCCGAATCAGAGTTTGCTGTGGGAAGCCGTGAAGAGCTATCTTGCCAGCCAGCGGCGCGGAACGCACAAGACCAAGAGCCGCGGCGAGGTGAGCGGAGGCGGCAAGAAGCCTTGGCGGCAGAAGGGAACGGGGCGGGCGCGCGCCGGCAGCAACCGGAGCTCGCTGTGGAGACACGGCTCGATTGCCCATGGCCCTCAACCCCGCGACTACTCGTACAAAATTCCGAAACAGATACTGAGGGGAGCTTTGCGATCGGCGCTGGCGGTGAAGTTTCAGGAGCAGAAGCTCACCGTGGTGGATGGGTTTGCGATGGAGGCCGGTAAAACAAAAGTTTTCTCCGCCGCGCTCAAGAAACTTGGCATCGGGAAAACCATCCTGGTGGTGAACGATCGAACGAACGTCAACCTGGAGCTCTCTTCGCGCAATATCCAAGGCTGCGAGCTGATGCGGCATCACCAGATCCACCCGTATCACGTGTTGAGCCACGACCGGTTGTTGATTTCCGAGGGCGCCCTGACGCGTTTGGCGGAGGGCTTGCGATGACCAAGAGTTCCTATCAAATTCTGCAGAAGCCGATCATCACTGAAAAGGGCATGGACGTGAAAGAGCGAGCCCGGACCTTGGTATTCCGGGTAGACGCGCACAGTAACAAGGCGGAGATTAAGGCTGCCGTCGAAACGGTGTTCAAAGTGAAGGTGGAGTCGGTCCATACGGCCAATTTTCATGGCAAGTTGCGGAGGCGCGGGCGGACCTTCGGTTTTCGCTCGGACTGGAAGAAGGCCTATGTGAAGCTCGGAGCCGGCGAGAAGATGCCGGAATACTCCGAGACCGTGTAAGAGCGGTTGCCAGTTTTCGGCGGACGGCGGGCGGCCAGTCAGTGAGTGAGTAGCAGGAGACCTTCAGTGGCGACTGAAGGCTGAAAAAGGGCATGGGAATAAAAACCTACAGGCCGTACACCGAAACCCGGCGGTTCCAGACTGGGCTCACTTTTGAGGAGCTGACCACTTCGAGGCCACACCGGCCGCTCGTTGAAGCCAAGCAGCGGATTTCGGGGCGCAACAACCGCGGTGAGCTGACCATCTGGCGGCGGGGCGGCGGCCATAAACGGCAGTACCGAGTTATCGACTTCAAGCGCGACAAGATCGGCATTCCGGCGCGGGTGGCGACGGTGGAGTATGACCCGAACCGGTCCGCCTTCATTTCGTTGCTTCACTATGCTGACGGCGATAAGCGTTACATCTTATATCCGCAGGGCCTGAAGGTCGGCGACAAGGTGGTATGCGGCCCCGAAGCCGACATTGTGGTGGGGAACGCGTTGCCTTTAAGAAATATTCCGGCTGGAACGCAGATTCACAATATCGAGCTGCGGGTCGGAAAGGGTGGCCAGATGGTGCGCAGCGCGGGCGGCGCCGCGCAACTGCTCTCAAAAGAGGGAGACTATGCTCAAGTGCGGCTGCCGTCTGGCGAAGTGCGCATGGTTCACATGGACTGCATGGCTTCGATCGGGCAAGTCGGGAACCTTGATCATGAGAACGTGGCCATTGGAAAAGCGGGAAGAAAGCGGTGGATGGGTATCCGGCCAACGGTTCGTGGTGTAGCGATGAACCCGGTGGACCATCCGCTAGGTGGTGGCGAGGGCCGGACTTCGGGCGGACGACATCCGGTGACACCCTGGGGCAAGCCAACCCGCGGTTACAAGACGCGCAATAACAAGCAGACCGAACGGTTTATCGTGAAGCGGCGCGAGAGAAAGTAGCGGAGGGAGCTTTGGGAAGATCACTAAAAAAAGGGCCGTTCGTCGACGACCACCTCATGAAGAAGATCGAATTGCTGAACCGGCGGTTCGAGAAGAAAGTGGTGAAGACGTGGTCGCGGCGGTCGACGATCTTTCCAGAGATGGTCGGCCACACGATCGCAGTTCACAACGGGAAGAAATTCATTCCCGTCTATGTGACGGAGAATATGGTCGGGCACAAGCTCGGCGAGTTTGCCCCAACGCGAACTTTCAAGGGTCACAGCGTCAAGATCGCGGCCGAGAAGGCCGCCACGGCGGCGCCGCCCCCATCTGCCGCGGCGGGTCCAAAGCCCGCCGCGCCGGCCAGTGGGGCCCCGGCCTGAAGGCGGATACTGAGTTATGGAAGCGAGAGCGACAGGAAAGTACGTGCGGGTTTCGCCCCAGAAGGCGCGGCTTGTCGTGGACCTCATTCGCGGGAAGGACGCGGAAGAGGCCATCAGCGTCTTGCGGTTTACCAAGAAGCGGATCACGGGCGAGATCGAGAAGATTCTGCATTCGGCGATTTCCAATGCCGAGCAGAAATCGGACAACGTTGATGTTGACCGCCTGAGGGTGTCCCAGGCTTATGTGAACGAGGCTCCGCGCACGAAACGGATTCGGCCGGCCCCGATGGGCCGCGCCTATCGGTATCAGCGGCGATCGAGCCACATTACCGTGGTGGTTGAGGAGAAGGCCGGGCGGTGAGCGGAGTTGTTAGTCTCGCCATCTCGAAGTTGAAAGCTGGTAGCGCGAGAGCCAGGAGCTAGGAGGAAAAGGTGGGCCAGAAGGTTCATCCTTACGGGTTTCGTCTGGGGTACAACAAGACCTGGAAGTCCAGGTGGTTTGCGAAGAAGGACTACGCCGACCTCCTGCACGAAGACTTGAAGCTCAAGAAGCAGCTTGTAAAAGAGCTTCGCAGCGCCGGAGTGGCTTCGATTGAGATTGAGCGGCCCGGGAACAAGCTCAAGATCACGATCTTCACGGCGCGGCCGGGCATCATCATCGGCCGCAAAGGCGCGGAAATTGACCGACTGCGACAGGATATCCAGAAGCGCACGGGACGCGAGGTTCTGCCCATTAATATTCAAGAAGTGCGCCGACCTGAGCTGAACGCGCAACTGGTGGCGGAAGCGATCGCTCTGCAACTCGAGAAGCGCGTGGCCTTCCGGCGGGCTATGCGTAAGGCTGTGGACTCCGCTTTGCGCTTTGGTTGCAAGGGTATTAAGGTTCGTTGTGGCGGAAGGCTGAACGGCGCGGAAATCGCGCGCTCCGAGTGGTACCTGCAGGGCCGCTTGCCATTGCACACTTTGCGGGCCGACATCGACTACGGCACGGCTGAAGCGATGACGACTTACGGCCTCATTGGCGTGAAGTGCTGGGTCTATAACGGTGAAATTCTAGAGCAGAAGCGTCGGCCGGAACGGGCGACGGAGCCCGTGGCGGCGCCAGCGTAACTGACAACTGAGAACTGACCATGTTGATGCCGAGCAAGGTGAAATACCGAAAACAGCAGCGAGGGCGCCGGCGCGGCAAGGCGTGGCGTGGCTCAGAGCTTTCGTATGGAGACTACGGCTTGAAGGTCCTTAAGGCGGGCTGGATTAACGGGCGTCAGATTGAGGCCAGCCGTGTCGCCATCATGCGGTTTATTAAGCGAGGGGGAAAACTCTGGATTCGGGTTTTCCCGGACAAGCCCGTGACCAAGAAGCCGGCTGAGACGCGCATGGGCAAAGGCAAGGGTGCGCCAGAGTTCTGGGTGGCGGTGGTGAAACCGGGAAGGATTTTATTCGAAATGGAAGGCGTGAGCCAGGAGGACGCCCGCGAGGCCCTGCGGCTTGCCAGCCACAAACTTTCCTTGCCCGTTCGATTTGTGTCGCGTCACGACGTGGCGGCATAGGCAAGTTCTGCGGGAACAGGTGGACGATGGAAAAGCGACGGACGGCAGTGCTGAAGGACTTGAAGGAGAAGATGCGGGAGATGAGTGTCGAGGAGGTTCGGGCGAAGGAGCGGGAACTCTCGGACCAGCTCTTCCGTCTGAAGTTCCAATTCGCAAGTGGCCAGAACGACACACTGCGCAAGATTCGGGAGCTGCGGCGGGACATCGCCCGGATCAAGACCGTCGCCCGCGAGCGTGAGGCGCCGGCCCGAGCGTGAGGTGAAGCCTATGGGAGTGAGCAGGCAAGAAAAGGTGGGCGTGGTCAGCAGCAACAAGATGCAGAAGACCGTCGTGGTGACGGTCGAGCGTCAGTTTATGCACCGCCTCTATAAGCGCGTGGTGCGCCGTTCGGTGAAGTTTTTAGCTCACGACGAAGGGAACCAGTGCCGGGTGGGGGACACCGTGCGGATTGAGGAAACCCGTCCGTTGAGCGCGCGCAAGCGATGGCGCGTGGTGCAGGTTGTGACCAAATCTCAGCCCGATATTCCGGAAGTGGAGAGCGCCTTATGATCGGCATGCGGACCATGCTCCGGGTGGCGGACAATTCCGGGGCCAGGAAGCTTTCCTGCATTCTGCCTCTCGGCAACGATGTGGGACTGCAGGCGGGCCTGGGTGACGTGGTCACGGCGGCAGTGAAGGAAGCTGCTCCGGACAGCGCCGTTCCCAAGGGCAAGGTGGTCAAGTGCGTGATTGTCCGCATGCGGAAGGAGCATCGCCGCCGCGACGGCAGCTACATCCGTTTTGACGAAAACGCCGCCGTGCTGATCAATGATTCCGGCGAGCCGGTGGGCACGCGCGTGTTTGGACCCGTGGCGCGTGAGTTGCGCGAAAAGAAGTTCTTGAAGATTGTTTCACTCGCTCCAGAGGTTTTGTGATGGGACTGGCCCTTGACATCCATAAGAACGACGAAGTGCAGGTGATCGCAGGGCGCGACAAAGGCAAGACCGGACGCGTGCTCGAAGTCGAGCCTCGCAAGAGCCGCGTCTTCGTCGAGCACGTCAACATGATCAAGCGGCACACGCGGCCGAACCCGAACAAGCAGATTCGGGGAGGGGTTCTTGAAAAAGAGGGTCCTATCCACGTTTCCAATGTTGCCTTGGTATGCAGCGACTGCGGCGTGACGCGGATCCAGCATCGTGATAAGGCGGAAGGCAGCAAGGTGCGGGTGTGCGCCAAGTGTGGAAAGGTTCTGGACAAGTAGGCGGACCGGCCGCTTGGGCGGTCGACTTATGACTCCGAGACTCAAAGAACGCTACGCCAAAGAGATTGTTCCGGCTCTGACGAAGGAGTTCAAATACCGGAATGCCATGGCGGTGCCGCGGCTCCGCAAGGTGGTGGTGAATATGGGCTTGGGTGAGGCGATCCAGAACGCCAAGCTCTTGGACTCCGCCAGCGCCGAGCTGGCGCTGATTACGGGCCAGAAGCCTGTGATTACCCGGGCGCGGAAATCCATTGCCAATTTCAAGCTCCGCAAGAGCATGCCGATTGGCGCCATGGTGACGCTCCGTGGGGACCGCATGTACGAGTTCGTAGACCGCCTGATGAACGTCGTGCTGCCTCGCGTGCGCGATTTCCGCGGGCTTTCCACCCGCGCATTTGACGGGCGGGGCAATTATACGCTGGGGTTACGCGACCAGTTGGTGTTTCCGGAAATTGACTATTCCAAAGTGGATAAAGTCAAGGGGATGAATATCTCCATTGTGACCGACGCCGGATCGGACGCTGAGGCCATGGGTCTTCTGCGGCACATGGGCATGCCTTTCCGGCAAGAGGCGCAACGCCGCGAGACGGGTCGGCCGGCGGCGCCGTCGCCGGTTGAATCGACGGTTAAGAAAGAGGGAGGATAGGCTGTGGCGCGCACTTCGATGATGGCGAAGCTGCTGAAGAAGCCCAAGTTCGCGATTCGCCGCAGGAATCGTTGTCGGCGGTGCGGCCGGCCGCGGGGCTATTTGCGGAAGTTTCAGCTCTGCCGGCTCTGCTTCCGGCAACTCGCGCTGAAGGGTGAACTCCCCGGCGTGACGAAGTCGAGCTGGTAGCAGGCCCGGAATCCCGGATGCTTGAAGGTTTACTGAGGAGCTTGAATGTCAGCGTTGACTGATCCTATTGCAGACTTGTTGACTCGGGTCCGGAATGGTATTAAGGCCCGGCATCAGCGCGTCGACATGCCGTCGTCAAAGCTGAAGGCTGAAGTGGTGCGGGTCCTTAAAGAAGAGGGCTACATCGCGAACTTCAAGGTGACCGAAGAGGGCAAGAAGAAGGTTCTGAGAGTCTTTCTCCGTTACAGCACGGCTGGCGAGAGCGCCATCGCGGCTATCGAACGAGTCTCGACACCGGGCCGGCGCGTGTATGTTGGGGTGCACGAGGTGCCTTCCGTGCTCGGCGGCCTAGGCGTCACGATTCTCACCACTCCGCAAGGCGTTATGACGGGCAAGTCGGCGCGCAAAGCGCACGTCGGCGGCGAAGTAATTTGCAGCGTTTCGTAAGAGCACGCCGCGTTGTGATTATCTGAACCACTGTGTGACCACCGGCGAGGGAACAACATTTTATGTCACGGATTGGCAACAAACCGATCGAGATACCGTCGGGCGCAAGTGTCGAGATCGAGCCTTCGGCGGCAGTGGTAAAGGGGCCTAAAGGTACCCTTCGTGTGCCCCTGCCGGCGGGGATTCGTCTCGAGAAGCAGGACGGTCACCTCGTGGCCCAGCGTGAGCGTGACGAACACGCCGCCCTGCACGGACTGGTGCGGAGCCTGCTGGCGAACGCCCTCCACGGAGTGACGCAAGGTTTCGAGCGGCATCTCGATATTGTGGGGATCGGTTATCGCGCTGAAAAGAAGGATGACACTCTGGTCTTCGCGCTGGGCTACTCTCATCCTATCGAGTTTCCAATTCCCCAGGGGATTTCGGTGGCGGTCGAGAAGCAGACACATTTGGTGCTGAAGGGCGCCGATCGGCAGGCACTGGGCCAGGTGGCGGCGGAAATTCGCGGCTTGCGCCCACCGGACCCGTACAAGAACAAGGGCATCCGTTACACCGGTGAACGCCTGAAGAAGAAGGTTGGTAAGGCTGCGGCCAGCGCCGGAGTCGCCAAGCAGTAACGGCGTGCGGGGGCACCTGTCGGCCGGATTGGGCGGTGCTACTTCAAGAACTGACGGAAACGGACGAATCGTTATGCTCAAGCTGGCTTCAAGGGACATCACACGACGCCGTGTGCACACTCGGATTCGGAAGAAAGTGGGCCGCGACGCGCAGCGCCCGCGCCTGAACGTGTTCCGGTCGTTGAACCACATTTACGCGCAGGTGGTGGACGACGCTACGGGGCGTACCTTGGTTTCGGCCTCGTCCCGCGACAAGGAAATTCGAGAGGGCCTCATGAGCGGGGGGAACGTGACTGCGGCGAAAGGTGTCGGGAAGGCGCTGGCCACTCGCGCCAAGGCTGCCGGCATTTTCCGCGTTGTGTTCGATCGCGGCGGCTATGCCTACCACGGCAGAGTGAAGGCTTTGGCGGAGGCGGCGCGTGAGGGTGGACTAGAGTTTTGAAGGTATGGTGGGAGGAATTTTGGCTGTCCGGATTGATGCAAATTCGCTTCAACTGAAGGACCAGGTGATCTCGATCAACCGGGTCACCAAGGTGGTCAAGGGCGGCAAGAACCTCAGCTTCTCCGCCTTGGTCGTGGTGGGTGACGGCTGCGGACACGTCGGCCACGGCGCCGGCAAGGCCCGGGAAGTGCCGATGGCCATCCGCAAAGGAATCGAGGCAGCCAAGAAATCCGTCGTGAAGGTGCATATCACGGCGACGTCGATTCCGCACGCGGTTCTCGGCCGGTTCGGCGCCGGAAGGGTGTTGTTGAAGCCTGCTCCGGAAGGGACCGGCGTGATTGCGGGTGGAGCGGTTCGGGCTGTCGTGGAGGCTGCCGGTGTGCAGAACGTTCTGACGAAATCCTTGGGGACGACGAACCCCCACAATGTGGTCAAGGCGACCATGGACGCCCTGCTCAGGCTGCGCGACGCGAACGAAGTGGCGGCCACTCGCGGTAAGACTCGCGAGGAGCTGTAGTCTCTCGATAAGCCAATGACGGACAAAGCACACAAGACGATTTGGATCAAATGGGTTCGGAGCGCCATTGGATTCAGCCACCGGCAGAAAACCGTGCTGCGCAGCCTGGGACTCCGTCGCCCGAACCACGTTGTGGAGCGGCCCGACACGCCGCAGGTTCGCGGGCTCGTGGCTCGCATCCATCACCTAGTTGAGGTCGTGCCCGCCGGAGCCAGGACGGTCGCGGCTTCGATGCCGGAATACACGATTGTGGCTCCTCCCCAGGTTTGGGTGGTTCAGGACGCGGCTCCGAAGTCAGGCGATGGTGAAGCCGCCGGTACCGCAACCGCGGCGGAGACCGCGCCAGCCCCGATAAAATCGGAGCTGGCGCCGAAGAGGCTTGGGGCAGTGCCCCGGCCTGAGAAGCGCACGGCGTCCGAGGGTAAGACCAAGAAAGCGAAAGCCCAGAGGGCACCTAGGAAGGGTGACTCCGAGCCCAAGGCTAAGAATCAGAAGTCTCAGAAGTCTGAAAAGTCCCAGAGGGCGAAGCCCGACAAGCTCCACGGCAAGTGACGGGCGGCAACGGATAGGGCGAGAACGGACCATGTCCATACACATCGGCACACTGCGGGCTCCACGCGGCGCACACAAATCGCGCAAGCGGGTGGGCACCGGCATGGGGTCGGGTCATGGTAAGACGGCGACTCGCGGCTCCAAAGGCCAGCGCTCGCGCGCCGGCTCTCGCATGCGCCCCGGGTTTGAAGGCGGGCAGATGGCCCTCAGCCGGCGAATGCCGAAGCGGGGCTTTACCAATATTTTCAAGAAGCATTACGCGCTAGTGAATCTCAGCGACCTCGACGGTTTCAAGCCGGAGGATAAAATCACGCCCGAGATGCTCATCGAGCGAGGGGTCATCCGGCGCCTGCGCGACGGGCTGAAGGTGCTCGGCGCCGGCGAGCTCAAGGCGCCGCTGCAGATCTCGGCGCATCTTTATTCGAAGTCGGCGCTGGAGAAGATTCAGAAGGCGGGCGGCACCGCTGAAGTTATATCGTAGAAGCCAGGAGCTGAAGAGCGGGGCTAGACCCTTGACTTCTGACTTCTGACTCCTGATTCTCTATGATTGAGTCTCTCAAGAGCATCACCGAGATTCCGGATTTAAGGAAGCGGATCGGATTCACGCTTCTGATGCTCGCCGTATACCGTCTCGGCGCCTTCATTCCGACGCCGGGCATCAACGCCGACGTCTTCCAGCAGTTTTTCAGCCAGCTCGGTGGGAGCCTGTTCGGGCTGCTCTCCATGTTTTCGGGCGGCAGCCTCCGCCGCCTCACCGTCTTCGCGCTCGGTATCATGCCGTACATTACGGCGTCGATCATTCTGCAATTACTCACCGTGGTCTCTCCCACGCTCGAGAAGCTGCAGAAGGAAGGCGACCTCGGACGGCGCAAGATCACGGAATATACGCGCTGGCTCACGGTCGGCCTGGCGGCCTTCCAGTCTTTTGGCATTGCCGTGGCCCTCGAGAAGCAGACGAGCGCCGGACTGCCGCTGGTAACGAATCCGGGCATCAGTTTCATCTTCACCACCGTTCTGACCCTCACCGCCGGCGCCGTCTTCATCATGTGGCTCGGTGAGCAGATCACGGCGCGCGGCATCGGCAACGGCATGTCGCTGCTGATTTTCGCCGGCATCGTGGTCGGCCTGCCCCGTGGCATCGGCGATCTGTACGAGAAAGTTTTCGTGACCCGCGTTTGGAGCTTTCCCATTCTCATCGTGATGCTGCTCTTCATGGTGGCCATTATCGCCTTCATCGTGCTGGTCGAGCGCGGCGAACGGCGCATCCCGATTCAATATGCCAAGCGCGTCGTTGGCCGCCGCGTGATGGGCGGCGTCTCCACGCATTTGCCCCTGAAGGTCAACAGTGGCGGCGTGATGCCCATCATCTTCGCCGTTTCGCTGCTGACTTTCCCCCAAACCATCGGGTTATTCTGGAAAACCGGCGTGATGGCCAGGGTCATCAAGGGCTTTCTGGCGCTTTTTGCCTGGGGCGAGCCCCTTTATACGCTCACTTATGTGATCCTGATTCTGTTCTTTGCGCACTTTTATTTGTCGATCATCTATAACCCCGATGAAGTGGCGGACAACGTCCGCAAGCAGGGCGGATTCATTCCGGGTATCCGGCCCGGCAAGCGCACCGCGGACCACCTCGACGACGTGCTGACCAAGATCACCTGGGTGGGCGGCGTCTACCTCGCCATCGTCGCGCTGATTCCGGAAATCATGCTGGCCGGGCTGCGCCTGAACCATCTGCCGGTGTGGATGGGTGGCGCCTGGTTTGACGCTCATCTTCCGCTCTGGCTGCTGCACGGCTTGAATATTAATTTCTACTTTGGCGGCACGTCGCTTCTGATCGTGGTCGGCGTGGCCATGGACACGGTGCAGCAGGTGGAAGCACAGCTCATCATGCGGCACTACGAGGGCTTCCTGAAGAAGGGCCGGGTGCGAGGCCGCCGGATTGCCTCCTGAGGCACGTCGATCGATGAGGGCGCGGGCGCTAATTTTCCTCGGGGCGCCGGGGGCTGGCAAGGGCACGCAGGCGCGCGAGATTTCGACGCGGGTGGGGATTCCACACATCTCCACCGGCGAGATGCTGCGTGACGCGGTCCAGAAGCAGACGCCGCTGGGTCTTGCCGCCAAGGCGCTGATGGACTCAGGCGAACTGGTCACCGACGACGTGGTCTGCGGGATTGCCGCCGCCCGCATCCAGCAGCCGGACACGACAGAGGGTTTCATTCTCGACGGTTTTCCCCGAACCTTGCGCCAGGCCCAGTTCGTGGATCGCTTGCTTCTCGATGGAGGCCGCGGCACTCCCTTGGTGTTGAACATTCAGGTGGACCCGGAGTTGCTGGTCAAGCGGCTGACCGGAAGACGCACCTGCCCGATCGGCGGGCATATTTACAACGTGTACTTCAGCCCGCCGAAGAACGACGAGATTTGTGACGTGGACGGTGGGAAGCTGCTTCAACGGGCGGACGATCGCGAGGAAGCGATCGAGCAACGCCTGCACGCCTACGAGCAACTCACCAGGCCGCTGGTGGATTACTACCGGGAGCGCCGCTTGTTGACGGCGGTAGACGGCAACCGCTCGCCGGAGGCCATCACCGAGGAGATCTGCCGGATTTTGGGGGATGCTTGATCGTTTGCAAGTCGGCAGCGGAAATTGAGAAAATGCGGCGCGCCGGCCGCCTGGTGCGTGAGGTGTTGCGGGAGACTGCGTCGCGCGCTCATCCCGGCACCGCGACACTTGAGCTCGAAACTTTTGTGGAGGGCCATCTGCGGCGCCTTGGAGCGCGTCCGGCGTTCAAGGGCTACCGCGGATACCCGAGCTGCCTTTGCGCCTCGGTGAACGACGAGATCATCCACGCCATCCCGTCGCGGCGGCAACTGAAAGCCGGCGATATCCTGAAGCTCGACCTGGGCGTGATTGTGGACGGCTATTACGGAGACTCGGCGCTTTCGGTGCCGATTGGCCCCATCTCCGAATCGCTTGAGCGCCTGCTGCGGGTTACCCAGGAGGCGCTGGAGCTGGCCATCGGCCAAGTGCGGGCGGGGAACCGTGTCGGTGACGTCTCCGCCACCGTGCAGGAATACGCCGAGAGCAACGGCTATTCCGTGGTTCGTGAGTTTGTGGGCCACGGCATCGGCCGCCAGCTCCATGAGGAGCCCCAAGTGCCGAATTACGGCGAGCGAGGCCACGGACCGGTGCTCAAGCCAGGCATGGTACTGGCCGTCGAGCCCATGCTGAATGAGGGCGTCGCCGCCACGCGGGTGCTCGACGACAAATGGACCGCGGTCACGGCCGACGGCTTGTGCTCGGCCCACTTCGAGCATATGGTGGCTGTCACCAAGAATGGTCCGGACGTGCTCACGCGGATATGAGCTTCAAACCGTATTGGCGGTTCCAGGCGCGATCCGTTACATGGTATACTGACTTAGAAGCCGGTCTAGCCCTTCCTGATCGCTACGGACGATTCCGGACGGTGAGTGCAGCGAGCCGGCGCTGGGAGTTGTGAGCCCCGGGCTCTGAACTTGATTTATGGCTAAAGAAGAGGCGATTGAGGTCATTGCCACGGTGCTTGAACCGCTGCCCAATGCCATGTTCCGCGTTGAGCTCGACAACAAGCACCAGGTGCTGGCCCATATTTCCGGTAAGATGAGAAAGAACTTTATCCGGATTCTGCCCGGCGACAAGGTGCAGGTCGAGCTCTCGCCTTACGACCTCACGCGCGGAAGAATCGTTTATCGGTACAAGTGATCTAATCAAAGGACATTCATCCAATGAAAGTGCGGTCCTCGGTGCGCAAGATTTGTTCCAAGTGCAAGGTCATCCGGCGCAAGGGCGTGGTTCGCGTGATCTGCGAGAATCCGAAGCATAAGCAACGCCAGGGGTAAGAAGAACAGTGGCTGGTGGTAAGCGGCCAGTGATAAGTAACCATTGAAACCCGAAGACCCGGGAGCGGCTTGCCACCTGCCGCTCGTCACTTGCCACTGCTTTTGGAGGTTCCATGGCTCGAATTGCAGGTGTTGACTTGCCGCGCACGAAGCGTGTGGAGATTGGCCTGACCTATATTTACGGCATCGGGCGGACGCGGTCCCTCTCCATATTGATGCGCGCCGGGGTTGACCCGAACAAGCCGGTGAAGGATCTGGCTGATGACGAGGCCACGCGCATCCGCCAGGTGATTGAGGAGGACGGCGGCGTGGAAGGCGATCTCCGCAAGGAAGTGGCGCTCAGCGTCCGGCGGCTGATCGAGATCGGCTCCTACCGGGGGCTGCGCCACCGGCGCAACCTGCCGGTCCGCGGGCAGCGCACCCACACCAACGCGCGGACGCGCAAGGGCCCGCGCAAGGGCACGGTGGCCAACAAGAAACGGACGACGGCAAAAACCTAAGAGCAGTGCCCAGTTGTCGGTTGCCGGTACGACCGACCATTTGAACTGGCAATTGAAGGCTGAGTTGAAGAGAAAATCCAGAGATTCGGAGGGTCGAACTCGTTGAGCCTGGTTGTTGCGGTTTTAACTGGCAACTGACCACTGACAACTGACCACTGATTTTATGGCAAAGGCGGCAGCTCCCAAGGCAGGCAAAAAGAAGGTCTTCAAGAAAAAGGAAAAGCGGATGGTTCCCGCCGGCGTGGCGCACATCCAGGCGACCTTCAATAATACGCTGATCAGTATTACCGACCACGACGGGCGGCTGGTGTGCTGGTCAAGCGCCGGGTCGCTGGGGTTCAAGGGCTCGCGCAAAGGTACCCCATTTGCCGCCCAGCAGGCGGCAGCGCGCGCGGCGAACGGCGCCCGCGATCATGGCATGAGGTCGGTCGAGGTGCGAGTGAAGGGCCCGGGCGCGGGGCGCGAGTCCGCCATCCGGGCGCTGGCCACGGCGGGTCTCGAAGTGCGGCACATCAAAGACGTGACGCCGATCCCGCACAACGGCTGCCGGCCGCCGAAGCGGCGCAGGGTGTAGCGAACCGACTCATTGAGTCAGTGACCCAATGACTCAATGATTCAATAAGGCTAGGGAGGTTGGTTTGGCGAGATATCGTGACGCGGTTTGCCGGCTCTGCCGGCGCGAGGGACAGAAGCTGTTCCTGAAGGGGCAGCGCTGCCTGACGGACAAGTGCGCCATCGAGAAGCGGAACTTCCCGCCCGGCCAGACCGGGAAGGCGCGTAAGCCGAAGATTGTCGGCTACGGGCTGCAGCTCCGTGAGAAGCAGAAGGTGCGCCGCTTGTACGGCATCCTGGAGAACCAGTTCCGCAACTACTTTGAGAAAGCGGCGGCGGGGCGGGGGATCACCGGAGAAATACTGCTGCAGATGCTCGAGCGCCGCCTCGACAACGTTCTTTACCGGCTCGGCCTTGCCACCTCGCGGGCTGCAGCCCGGCAACTGGTGCGTCACGGGCACATTCTGGTGGCGGGGCGCCGGGTGACCATCCCTTCGTTCGAGGTCGCGCCCGGGCAGGAACTCGCGGTGCCTGAGAAAAGCCGGCAGATCGCAAGCATCCAGCGCGCACTCGATTTGGCGGGCAGCCGGCCAACTCCGGCGTGGCTCGAATTCGACCGCGAAGCAATGAAGGGACGCGTGGTATCGCTTCCCAAGCGGGAAGATGTGAACTTCCCCATCCAGGAGCAGATGATTGTCGAGTTGTATTCCAAGTAGGCCACAGATCAGGCAGATGGCACAGAGGGCTGGCGACAACAGTCTGCGTCATCTGTGGATCGTAATCTGTGGATCGAAAAAGCAGGAGGAATAAGCTATGTTATGGAAAGGCTTCCAGAAACCCAAGCGGCTGGCGTGCGACACTGATACGCTGACCGACAAGTACGGCCAGTTTCATGCGCAGCCGTTTGAGCGCGGTTTCGGCACTACCATCGGCAACGCTCTGCGGCGGGTGCTGCTGTCCTCGATTGAAGGGGGGGCGATCACCGCGGTGAAGATTGAGGGCGTGCTGCATGAATTCTCCTCGATTCCGGGTGTGGTTGAGGACGCGACGGACATCATCCTGAACCTCAAACAGATTCCCTTGAAGATGAATGTCGAAGGGCCGAAGGCGCTCTACCTGCAAGTGGACCAGCCGGGCGAAGTGACTTCCCGCATGATCCAGGAAGACCCCGACGTGGAGATCCTCGACAAGGACGTGTATCTTGCGACTGTCAGCGAGGGAGGCAAGTTGCAGATCGAGATGAGAGTGAAGGCGGGACGCGGTTACGTCTCCGCTGAGAAAAACTTCGATGAAGACCTGCCCCTCGGCTCAATTCCGGTCGATTCCGTGCACTCGCCGATTCGCAAGGTGAACTACACGGTGGAGGCGGCTCGCCTCGGCCAGATGACGGACTACGACCGGCTGACCCTTGAGGTGTGGACGAACGGCGCGATTGCCCCGCAGGATGCGGTGGGCTTGGCGGCCAAGCTGTTGAAGGACCACATGGTGATTTTCATCAACTTCGAGGAAACCACCCAGGTGGAGGAATCCGCAGCGGCGGCAGACCGGCCGGCCGTCTCCCGCAATGAAAACCTCGACCGTTCGGTCGAGGAACTCGAACTCTCGGTTCGCTCGTACAACTGCCTGAAAAACGCCAACATTCAGACCATCCGCCAGCTCGTGGAGAAAAGCGAGCAGGAGATGCTCAAGACGAAGAATTTCGGCCGCAAGTCTCTCAACGAGATTAAAGAGATCCTGGCGGCGATGAACCTGAGCCTTGGCATGAGGTTCGACGAAGGCGGCAGTTCGATTGCTCCGGGGCCGTCGGCGGAACCTCAAACGCCACAGCCGCAAGTCTGATGGGAAACTGGAAATTGGTCGGGCTGATGCAGAGGTTCAGGTTTCGAATTCGGAGCTTGCAGTGTTGATTTCCGGTTCCCATTTTCCAGTTCCTAATTTCGCTTTCCAGGTGTGACCATGCGTCATCGTAATTATGGCCGGAAACTGAGCCGCAACACCTCGCATCGCCGGGCGCTTCTGCGCAATCTGGTGACCTCGGTCATTGTCGAAGAGCGCATTGAAACGACGCGTGCCAAGGCCAAGGCGGCGCGCGGCATCGTGGAAGAGATGATCTCGCTCGGCAAGCGCGGTGACCTCCATGCGCGGCGTCAGGTCGCGAGCTACTGCCTCACGCCTGCCTCCGTCCAGAAACTCTTCGGGGACATCGCCAAGCGGTATACCGCGCGCACGGGAGGCTACACGCGCATCATTCATACCGGATGGCGCAAGGGCGACGGGGCGGACACCGCCGTACTCGAACTCGTCGGCACCGAGGTGCTGCAGAAGAAAGCCGAGGCCCGCGCCGAGCGTATGGAGAAGCGTCGCAAGGTTGCCGAAGAGGCCAAAGCCGCCGAAGCAAAGGCCGGCCCTCCGCCGGAGGACAAAGAAGATAAGAAGTAGTTGCCCGCGCCTAGAAAACCGGCTCCTCGCCGCGGGTGTCTTGTATAGGCTGGTTCAGTAGCCTCGATTGCATGCCGGGTCTCGCATGCCCAGTTCCTCCCCCCCGAACCCCAAACCCCGGAACCCGACTTCCGATTCCCGCTTGCCCCGCAACGTCTGGACTCTCGGCTGGGTGGCCTTTTTCAATGACACCGCCACCGAAATGAGTTACTGGCTGCTGCCGCAGTTTCTGACGAGCGTGCTCGGCGCCGGCCCCATGGCCTTCGGCTTCATCGAGGGTGCGGCCGAAACCGTCGCGAGCTTTACTCGCTTGCTTTCGGGACTTGTCTCGGATCGCTGGCGCCGGAGGAAACCGATCGCCGCCGCCGGCTACACCGTGGCCAACCTCGCCAAGCCGCTCCTGGCGCTGGCGCAAAGCTGGCCGCAGGTATTTTGGATTCGCTTCGCCGACCGCGGCTCCAAGGGCTTGCGCGCCGCGCCGCGCGACGCCTTGATCGCCGACTCGGCGCACCCCTCGCAGCGAGGCGCGGCTTTTGGGCTGCTTCAGGCGATGGACACGGCCGGCGCCATTCTCGGGCCCCTGTCCGCACTGCTGTGCGTGCAGGCGTTTCATGGCAATGTGCGCGCTGTGTTCTGGGTGGCGGCGATTCCGGGAGCGATGACGGTTCTGCTGGCGTGGGCTGCGGTCCGCGAGGTGCGCCCAGCGAAAGACGAAAGTGGAAACTCGAAGACCGAAACTGGAAAATCGAAAGTCGAAAATCGAAACTGGAAGATGGAGCCGCGCCTCAAGTGGATGCTGCTTGCGGTCGGTGTCTTCTCGCTCGGTAATTCGTCCGACCTCTTCCTGATTCTGCGCTCCCAGAACCTGGGGCTGCGGCCGTCGCTGGCGCCGGCGTTGGGCCTGGCGTTCAACGCGGTGTACTCCGCGCTGAGCTGGCCAGCGGGCAAGCTTTCGGACTGCATCCCGCGCCGTGGCCTCGTGGCCGGCGGTTACGCGATTTACGCTCTCGTCTATTTCGGCTTTGCCCGCGCCACTTCACCGCTTGCCGCCTGGGTGTTGTTCCCCGCTTATGGCCTCTACTACGCCCTCTCCGAGGGCGTCCTCAAGGCGTGGATTGCGGACCTTGCGCCGTCCACGCGCCGCGCCTCGATGTACGGCTTGTTCAACTGGGTGGTGGGCGTGGCGGCCTTGCCGGCTAGCGTTCTAGCCGGATGGCTGTGGCGGCATTACAATCCGGCCGCTCCTTTCTACGTCTCCGCCGCGCTCGCCGCGCTCGCCGCGCTTCTTCTCCTGAAGGCTTGAACCAGAACCTCGTGGCCATAGACGACCAGCAGTATGGCGAGAACCGCTCCCGTCGTATCGATGCCGCAGTCCACGAGCGAGGCGCCGCGTCCGGGCGAAAACAACTGATGGAATTCATCGGTGAGCGAGTATGCGGCCGCGATCAGAACGCAGCGCAGCGCCAGGCGCGGGTTCCATTCGAATTCCTTCCGCCCCTGAAAACTCGCATAGAGAAGCAGGCTGAAGATGCCGTACTCCGTCATGTGGGCGGACTTGCGGAAGAGAAAATGGATCTGCTCGAAGGCGGCAGGCGAGACGTGCAGGTGCAGCAAAAGCAGGATCTGGGCCAGCAGCCAGACGGTGAAGTCCACGCCGAAGCCGGGCGTGGACAGGTAATAGATGAGACCTGCCCAGATCACCACCATGACCCAGCGGAAGGCGTGGCGGCCCGGTTGAGGGCTGGAGCCGGAGGCGCGTGTGGAGGCTACTTCGCTGGCGGTTGAATTACTCAAGACGGTAGTTGGGCGCTTCCTTCGTGATGATCACGTCGTGGACGTGGCCTTCGCGCAAGCCGGCGGAGGTGATGCGCACGAATCGCGCCTGTGCCTGGAACGCTTCGATGGTGGGGCAGCCGCAGTATCCCATGCCGGAGCGCAACCCGCCCACGAGCTGGGTGATCATGTCGGCCAGGAGGCCCTTGTAAGGGACGCGTCCTTCGATGCCCTCGGCCACCATCTTTGAGACCTCGCCCTCCTGCGCGTAGCGCTCACCCGACCCCGCCGCCATCGCCCCGAGCGACCCCATGCCGCGATACGACTTGAAGCTGCGGCCCTGGTAGAGGATGGTCTCGCCCGGACTTTCTTCGGTGCCGGCGAAGAGGCTGCCGATCATCACCGAGCTCGCGCCGGCGGCGATAGCTTTTGAGATGTCGCCGGAAAACTTGATGCCGCCGTCGGAGATAATCGGCACGCCGGAATTGCGAGCCGCCCGGGCGCACTCGGCGATGGCGGTGATCTGCGGGACGCCAGCGCCGGTGACGACCCGCGTAGTGCAGATCGAGCCCGGCCCGATGCCCACTTTCAGGCCATCCACGCCGAGCTGCAACAGGTCGCACGCGCCTTCGAACGTGGCCACGTTGCCTGCCACCAGTGCCACTTCCGGGAGCTTCTGTTTGAGCAGGCGGACGGCCTCGAGCACCCGCGAGGAATGCCCGTGCGCCGTGTCCACCACCAGCACGTCCACCTTGGTCTTCACCATCTCCTGGGCGCGCTCCAGGAAATCGCCCGTGGCCCCGATCGCCGCGCCGGCGCGCAAGCGGCCCTGGGCGTCCTTGGCGGCGCTGGGGTATTTGATCTTCTTCTGGATGTCCTTGACCGTGATGAGGCCCTTCAGGTAGAAGGCGTCATCCACCACCGGAAGTTTTTCCACGCGATGCCGGTGCAGAATCTGCTCGGCCTCTTCGAGCGTGGTGCCGATGGGCACGGTGATGAGATTGTCCTTGGTCATTACGCGCTCGACCGGAAGGTCGGATCGGGTCTCAAAGCGCAGGTCGCGGTTGGTGAGGATGCCCACCAGCTTGCCGTCCCGGGTCACTGGCACGCCGGAGATCTTGTACTTCTGCATGATCTCCTGAGCGTCGGAGATGCGGCTCTCGGGGCTCACCGTCACCGGATCCACGATCATGCCGCTTTCGGAGCGCTTCACCTTGTCGATCTCCGCCGCCTGGCGGTCGATGCTCATGGAGCGATGAAGAATGCCGATGCCGCCCTGCTGCGCCAGCGCGATCGCCAGCGGCGATTCGGTGACCGTGTCCATGGCCGAGCTTGAGATGGGAATGTTCAAGGGGAGATTGCGGGCGAACCACGTCCGCGTGTCCACCTGGTTCGGCAACACCGACGACTTGGCGGGGCGCAGCAGAACGTCGTCGAAGGTGAGGGCTTCCGGAATCGGGCCATCCAGCATAACGTTGGTCGGGTCCTGAGGTGTCCGCCTAAGCATGTATTCTAAACGTCCAGCCGCCGGAACGTCAAGAAGCGGGCAGGGAAGAGTTGGCAGGCGAAGGCGACCCCACGCCGCGTCGCGGCCCTGGAGAGGATGATAAGAATTGAAGGATTGACGCGGAAGACCGGGGGCCGCGGCACGCGGCACAAAGGACGCGCATCCGTGGCCGGCGGGACCGGCAGGATCGCGCGTCGGTTCACTTCGCTTGGGCGTGCGCGTGCGCCGGCGAATCCATCGTCCAGCGCCGGGGCGGCTCGGCTTCGCCCACAAGCGCGCTCAACCGCAGGTACATCCGCTCGCAGATGCCAGGCAGTTCGGGATACTTGTCTTGCAGGTCCAAGGCGGCGGCGCCCATTTCGTACTGCTGCTCCAGCACCCGGTCCAATTCGTCGCGGCTCACAGCGCGGCCATTGTCGAGGCGCTTCACGACCTGGCTGAGCCGATAAACATAATTGATGACGTCCATTTCCTGCAGTTGCTTTAAGCTGGCGCTCACAGTGCACCTCCCAGCGGGTGATCCAGTCGGCCATAGAGCAAGTGTGCTGCCAGTCGCGCACCGTGCCAGGGCATTGGACTATCTCTCAGTTTATCAGTAGCCTACAGCCTACGGTTCGATGGTTTGGGCGGGCAAGCCGTCGGCAATCCAGCATCGTTGCTACCGAATCGGCTAGCGAGACTATCCTTTCGGATAGTCCTTCGGGTAGCGGCCATCCAATGCTAGACTGAGTTGCGTGACTGCGGCCACCCAAGACACCCGACCCGCCCGGCTTGCCGCTCGCTCCTACGTCATTGCGGCCTTGATCCTCGGCGCGTTGCTGGCGGTATCCCTCGCGCCCGCCGCTCACGCCGAAAAGCTCGAAGACCTCAAACCACAGGGTTACGTGAACGACTTCGCCGGCGTGCTCGATCCCGGCACGCGGGCCCAACTCACCGAGCTTTGTACTGAGGTGGACGCCAAGGCGCAGGCCCAGATCGCTGTCGTCACTATTCATACCCTCGACGGCGCGCCCATCGAAGACTTTGCCAACCAACTTTACGCGCGCTGGGGTATCGGCCCGAAAAGCGACAACCGCGGCGTGCTGATCCTTCTCGCAGTCAACGACCATCACTACCGCGTGGAAGTCGGTTACGGCCTCGAACCCATTCTGCCGGACGGCAAGGTGGGGGGATTCGGCCGCGAGGCGGTTCCCCGGCTCCGCGCCGGAGACTACAGCGGCGCGATGTTGTACCTGACGGGGCAGATCGCGCAGGTGATCGCCCATGACCGCGGCGTCACGCTCACCGCGAAACTGCCGCCGCCGCGCTCGCAAGACGAGAACACCGGCAGCCCCGGCGCGGGCTTGATCGTGCCGGGCCTCATCGTCCTCGCGTTTCTCGTCTTTGGTGGCTTTGGCACCTTCCTGCCCTTTATGATGGGGTCCCGGCGCGGCCGCTTCGGCCGGCGTTGGGGCGTCGGACCCTGGATGGGCGGAGGGTTCGGGGGGTTCGGCGGCGGCGGGTTTGGCGGTGGGGGTGGCTTTGGCGGATTCGGTGGCGGCATGTCAGGCGGCGGCGGGGCCAGCGGGAGCTGGTGACATGCAGAATTTAGGATTTAGGATCTAGGATTTGGAATTTAGGTTCGCATTGGGAACATCCGATTGCGGGCGGCGCGCCTGGCCGGCCTCCGCGGCGGTTGCCAAATCCTGAATCCTAAGTCCTAGATCCTTTTCGCAAATAGGAGCCAAGTCTTGGAGAAAGAAAAAGACCTCAACGAACTCGTCGAGAAGCTTAAGCAAGCTGCCGGCGCAAACCTTCGCTCCGTCGTCCTCTACGGCTCGGCGGTGGCGGGCGACTATCATCCCAAGCACTCCAACTTGAACGTCCTTTGCGTCCTCGGCAACCTAGAACCGGCAGAGATCGCGAAGCTGCGTTCGGCGGCGCGTTGGTGGGAAGGCAAAGGTCATCCGGTGCCGCTGGTATTCACCGCCGAGGAGCTGCATCACGCCGCCGACGTCTTCGCCATCGAGCTCGTTGACATTCAAGAGCACCGGCGCGTGCTTTTCGGCGAGGACTTCTTCGCCACTTTGGAGGTACCGCTCCGGCTGCACCGCGTGCAGGTGGAGCGCGAGCTGCGTCACGGCTTGGTGCGCTTGCGCGAGCGTTACCTCGCCTCCCCCGGCGACCCGAAGAGCCTGGTTGCCTTGATGACCGCGTCGGTTTCGAGCTTCGCCACGTTGTTCCGTCATGCCGCGCTCGCGCTCGCGCCGGCATCGTCATCACCGCGGCCGCCGGGCGCAGAAGGCAAGGACAGGGGACGAAAGCGCGATGCCGTCGACGGCCTCGCCGCGCTTCTGGGGTTTGATGCCGCGCCTTTCCATGCCATCCTCGATGTGCGCGAGGGCAAGCGGGCATCGAAGGAAGTGGACGCGGAAGCAACGTTCCGCGAATACCTCCAGGGTGTGACGCGTGTCGTTCAGGAAGTGGATCGGCGGCTGGCGCAAGAGCAGTGACAAGTGACAGGTGGTGGAGGAGCATTTTATGAAGAAACTTCTGATCGTCCTCGGCGTTCTCGTCGCCCTGGCGGCCATCTTTGGCAACATGTACGTCAGTGCGCGCAACGAAATGGTGCGCAAGAACGAGACCGTCAAAGCCGCTTGGTCGCAGGTGGATGTGGTCCTCGAGCGCCGCGCCGACCTCATTCCCAACCTAGTGGCGACGGTGAAGGGATTTGCCGCTCACGAGGAGACCGTGTTCGGCGACATCGCCAACGCCCGCGCCGCCCTGCTCGGCGCCAAGACCCCTTCGGACCGCATCGCCGCTAACGGCCAGCTTGACGGCGCCCTCGGACGCCTGCTTGCCATCAGTGAGAACTATCCCCAACTCAGGTCAAATGAGAACTTCCTTCAGCTTCAGGACGAGCTGGCCGGCGCCGAGAATCGCATCGCCGTCGAGCGCCGCCGGTACAACGAGGCCGTGCAGGACTACAACACTTACATCGGCCTCTTCCCCAACAGCATCTTTGCGGGCTGGGCCGGTTTCCATCGCAACGACGCCTACTTCAAGGCCACCGAGGCCTCGCGCGAAGTTCCCAAGGTGCAGTTTCCGGGAGCGAGCCATTGAGCCATCGGCTCATTGAGACTGTTAGCCTTTAACCTGGAGAGACCCACCTGATCAGCGCAAGCCGGCCGCCGCCGGTTGTCGCAACCACCAGGTTCATGACCACGAGCATCAGGTCATAGTGCCAGCCGCTTCCGTTCTTACCCCAGAAACCCGTGTGCCAGACGAAGATCTTCTTCTGGATGGCGCCGAGCATGACGAGGACGAGTCCGACGGCCGCCAGTTGGGTAAGAACGCCGAGCGCGACGCCGAGGCCGCCGGCGAATTCGGCGACGCCCAGGAAAATGGTGAAGCCCTTGTTCGCCCCAATGTCTTTGCTCCGCCCGGCGGGGTCCTTGAGATGGTTCCAACCACTGGTGATAAACACCGCGCCAATCATGAGACGCAGGAGCAACAGGGCAACATCGGAATAGCGCAGCAGTTGTGGAAGGGTCATGTCGATCATTCCTTTCTAAGGCGGTGCTTTCGCAAGTACAGTCACGAATGGCAAAGCCCCCCACCCGTCCCGACAAGCCGGCACACCCTCTCCCTCGGGAGAGGGCCGGAGTTTATCAAGGATAGACAGCCCTCTCCCTTCGGGAGAGGGGGACCGCCTAGCGGTAGGTGAGGGAGGATGGGGCGCTTCTGATACGTGACCATACTTGTGCAAGGGCGCACCAAGGCTGCTATTTCGCGTCGCGCCAGTTCTTCCCCACGCCAAGTTCCACACGCAGCGGCACTTGCATCGGATGAACGCCTTCCATCTCCGCCCGGACGATCTCGCGCGCCCGGTCAAGCTCGGCATCGGGCGCTTCGAACACCAGTTCGTCGTGCACGGTGAGGATCATGCGCGTCTGCATTTGCTCGCGCTTCAGGCGACCGTGGACCTTGATCATGGCGAGCTTCAGCAGGTCGGCGGCGGTGCCTTGCAGCGGCGTGTTCATGGCCTCGCGCTCGGAGCGATTGCGCGCTTGAACGTCGCGGCTGTTGATCTCGGGGATGGGACGCATGCGTCCGAAAAGGGTGCGGACCCGGCCCGTGGCGCGTGCATCGGCAATCGTCCTCTCCAGAAACTCCGCCACTTTGGCGTAGCGGCGGAAGTACTCGTCAATGTAGCGATGCGCTTCGGTTTTGCTGGCGCCGGTGCGCGCCGCGAGGCCAAACGAGCTGAGGCCGTAAATCACGCCGTAGTTGATGGCCTTGGCGACGCGGCGGTGCTCGTGCGTCTGCAACGGCGGCGGCACGCCGAAAATCTCCTGTGCCGTGCGGGCGTGGATGTCTTCGCCGCGCGCAAAAGCTTCGATGAGCATCGGGTCTTCCGACATGTGGGCCAGCACGCGCAATTCGATCTGCGAGTAGTCGGCGGCGATCAGTTGCGCGCCCGGCTCGGCGACGAAGGCGGAGCGGATGAGCAAGCCGAACTCGTCGCCGATCGGAATGTTCTGGAGGTTGGGATTGGACGACGAGAGCCGCCCCGTGCGCGAGCCGGCCTGGTTGAAGCTCGAATGCAGGCGGCCCGTCTGCGGGTGGAGGTACTTCGGCAAGGCGTCCACGTAAGTGGACTTCAGCTTGGCGAGCGTCCGGTAATCGAGAATCTTGCGTGGCAGATCGTGACGCTCGGCGAGCCCTTCGAGCACCGCCGCTTCGGTGGAGTATTGGCCGCTCTTCTTCAGGCGCTTCCCGCCCGGGAGCTTGAGCCGCTCAAAAAGGATTTCGCCGAGCTGTTTCGGCGAATCGATATCGAACGGCCCGCCGGCGATGTCGTAAATCTGGCGCGTTAGGCTGGTGAGGCTGCGCTCGAACTCGCTCGACATCCGCGCCAGGATTTCCGGGTCGAGCCGCACGCCGGCCGTCTCCAGATCAACGAGCACCCTGGCGAGAGGCAGTTCGATCTCGTCGTAGACGCGCTGCAACCCCTGTCGCGCGATTTCGGGCGCGAAGAGGCGAGCGAGCTCGCGCGTCACTGCCGCCGCTTCGGCGAGCGAGCCCGAGAGCCGGCGGCCGAACCGGCGCAGGACGACGTCGGGAAGCGCGTGGCTCGAAGCCAACGGGTCGAGCAGGTAAGAATAAAGGAGCGTGTCATCGACGACACCGCCGGGGGCGATACACTCCTTGTCAAGGAGCAACTGCAGGAGCTTGGCGTTGTGAACGGCCTTGGGCCGCGAAGCATCGCCAAGCACGGCGCCCGCCGCGGCGAGCGTTCCGCCGGATTCGGGCGTGGGTACCGTTGCAATGCGCGTGCCGTCGGAGATCGCCAGGGCCGCGAGACGTCCCGCAAAACCTTCCGCGCCTTCGACGGCCATCGCGAGAGTGAGCGGCGCGCGCGGCTCGAGGTTGGCCAGCCAGTTCTTGAGCGCCGCTGCGGTGTGGACTTCTTCGAACTCGGCAGGGAACTCCGCGGAGGCGGCGCCGGCCTTGGAATCGTCCGTGGAAGCGCTCGGGGCCTGCTCCAGAAACTCGCGCAGCAGGCTTGAGAAACCCAGCTCCTGGCACAGGGCAATGAGCGCCTGAAGCTGAGGCTCGCCAAGCTTGAGTTGCTCGATGCCGGTTTCAAGCGGCACGTCAGTGCGGATGGTGGCGAGCTCGCGGCTGAGCAGTGCCTCACGGTGAAAATCGCGCAGAGCGTCGCGGTAGCTCTGCCGCAGGGGTGGCTCGGCCTTGTCATAGTTGGCGAGCGCCGCGTCGAGGGTCTTGAAACGCTCGATGATCTCGGTAGCGCCCTTGGGACCGATGTAGCTGCGCTTCTTCTCACCCACTGCGAGCGGCCGCTCCTTGCCCGGCAGGGGCCGCGCACCGGGGATATTGTCGCTGGGGTCGCCGGTGAGCGCCAGCCAGTCGACTACTTGACCAGGCTCGACGCCGAGAATCTCCTTCACCTTGGCGGCGTCACACAAGACCTCGGGTTGGTCAGCGCCGCGGGAAGGTTTGAGAACCCACACGTGGTCATTCACAAGCTGAAACAGGTCTTCGTCGCCGGTGACGAGGTAGGAGTCGAGACCCGTGGCTGTGCCCTGCGTCGCGAGCGTGCCCATGATGTCGTCGGCCTCGAAGCCCTCTTTCTCCACGATGGGCAGTCCGAGCGCTTCGCAAAACCGTCGCACATAGGGAAGCTGGACCACGAGGTCTTCGGGAAACGCTGGACGGTTCGCCTTGTAGGTCTCGAAAAGTTTGTCGCGGAAAGTGGGCGCGGAGAGATCGAAAGCGACGGCGAAATAATCCGGCTCGTGGTCCTTCAAGAGCTTCCGCAAGGTGCGGATGAAAATGTAAATGGCCTTGGTGGGCATGCCGCTGGGAGAAGCCAGCGCGGTTTGCATGGGCGCGAAGAAGGCGCGAAAGACGAGCGACATGGCGTCGATCAGAAACAACTTGTTGTCCGACTGGAGTCGCGGCAATGGTTCCTCTCCGGCCCTCTGACTGTGGGTTCACATTCTACACGATTCGGGTCCTTCGCCGCGGGCCACGAACCGAGGCCCTGCCCGACAATGTGTCTGTTCTACCACACTTGAAGCATCTAACATAATACGGCTTGAACTGGAATTATTGAAAATACGTATGTTACATGCCAGAGTGGAGTGGCAGAGCAAGTGCATGAGTTGAGACTTGCGTCGGGAGGCGGTCTGACCTACCAGAACACTGTCGCTTCAACAGTCTGTACCTCGGGCATTGGATTGCATACCGGCGTGCCCGTGAACCTGCGCCTGGTTCCGGCGCCGGCTCACACGGGAATTGTCTTCCGGCGAACGGACCTGGAAGGGTTTGAGATTGAAGCCCGGGCGCGCAACGTCGCCCGCGTTAGTTATGCCACGAGCCTGATGAGAAAAGGAGTACTCATCTCCACCACTGAGCACCTGCTCTCAGCGCTCGCCGGCTCGGGCGTGGACAACGCCTACTGTGAAATCGACAATCTGGAATTGCCCATTCTCGACGGCAGCGCCCTGCCGTTTTTCCGGCTGATCTCCGAGGCCGGCGTGAGGAGGCAGCGGGCCCGGCGGAAGTACGTCAAGGTTCTGAAGCCCGTCGAGGTCGCGGAGGGCGCCAAGCGGATCAGCGTCTACCCGTCGGAGGATTTTCGCGTTACGTACCGGATTGCGTTCCCTCATCCGCTCATCGGCGCGCAAAGTTTTGATTTCGTCCCGAAGGCGGCCCACTATGCAACCGAGATTGCTCCGGCGCGCACCTTCGGCTTCATCGAAGAAGTGGAGATGTTGCGGAAGAGCGGCCTGGTGCGAGGCGGGTCGCTTGAAAACGCCGTGGTGTTGACGCGAAGCGGCGTGATGAACCCGGAAGGCCTGCGATTCACCGACGAGTTCTGCCGCCACAAGGTGCTCGACCTGATCGGCGACTTGGCTCTGCTGGGGCATCCGCTCGTCGGGCACGTGGTGGCCGAGCGCGCCGGTCATGCCCTGCATTGGGCGCTGGTTTCGCGCTTGCTGCGCGAGAAAGACGCCTGGACGCTCAGGAGCTGGCCCGAGCCCCGGCCGCAGGACTTACGGACGGCCCCCCTGGCGGCCGTGAGCTGAAGGGGAGGCTACGTTGCTAGCCCCTGATTCTCTACTCCTCTCTTCCTCGCGCCGGTAAGACCCGCAGCGCCGTTGACATCCGAGCGCCTCCAGCCTCACACTCTTCACTCTTATCCGGACTCCGCCGCTCTTGATGAAGACCCGTATCCTGGTCGCCGCGCTCGCGGCCATCACGCTCGCTGCCGTCCTAGCCGTCACACAAAGCGAGGGGATTCTCCATCTCTCACCCGTTACGCTTGCCGGCGTCCGCTGGATCGCCGTCGCCGCCCTCGCCGCCTACGCGCTCGCTCGCCGGACGCTCACCGCCTGGATCCTCGTCGCCATGGCGGCCGGCGCCGAGATCGGAGTGGACGCTCCGGCCTTCGCCGTCCATCTCAAGCTGCTGGTTGAAATCTTTCTGCGGTTGATCAAGGTGATCATCGCTCCGTTGCTCTTCAGCACCCTGGTGGCGGGCATTGCCGGCCACGCAGACCTCCGGAGCGTGGGGCGCATGGGCGTGAAGGCGCTGGTGTATTTCGAGGTGGTCACCACCTTCGCGCTTTTGGTGGGACTGGCGGCGATCAACCTCAGCCGGGCCGGAGTGGGCGTGAAGCTTCCGCCGCAGAATCCCACCGCCACTGCCCGGCAGTTGTCCGTCGCGCGGGCCACACCGGGCGAAATCATCCTGCACGCCTTTCCTGAAAACATCGCGAAATCGGTGGCGGACAACGAGGTACTCGAAGTTGTCGTCTTCAGCATCCTGTTTGGAATTGCTTTGACGATGCTCAGCGAGGCGAAGCGGCGCCCCATGCTGGCCTTCGCCGAAAGCCTGGCGGAAGTGATGTTCAAGTTCACGAATATCGTGATGTTGTTCGCTCCCATCGGGGCCGGGGCGGCGATTGCCTACACGGTGGGGACCACCGGCCTGGGCGTACTCGTGAACCTGTTCAAGCTGCTGGCGACCCTATACGTGGCACTGGCCGCCTTTGTGCTTCTAGTGCTTCTCCCGATCGCGCTCATCGCCCGGGTGCCTCTCCGCAGATTCTTGCGGGCGGTCGGCGAGCCGGTCTCCATCGCCTTCGCCACTGCCAGCTCCGAGGCCGCCTTGCCGCGCGCCATGGAGGAGATGGAAAGGATGGGCGTGCCGCGAGCCGTGGTCGCCTTCGTGATGCCCACCGGTTACAGTTTTAACCTCGACGGAAGCGCGCTCTATCTGTCGCTCGCCTCCGTCTTCGTGGCCCAAGTGGCCGGGATCCATCTGAGCCTCGGCCGGCAGTTCCTCATGGTCTTCATCCTGATGCTGACCAGCAAGGGCGTGGCGGGCGTGGCGCGGGCTGCTCTCGTCGTGCTGCTCGCCACCGCCGGCTCATTGGGACTCCCCGCCGAGCCGATCCTGCTGCTGCTCGGCATCGACCAGTTGATGGACATGGCGCGAACCTCGGTGAACGTGCTCGGCAATTGCCTGGCGACGGCGGTCATCGCGCGGTGGGAGGGAAAAGCAATTACCAATGATGAATTGTGAATGATGAATTACGAAGGTGCACCATCCCTGGTTCATCTCACGCGTGATTCCTCTTGTGCCATGCCCCATCGACAACCGGCATCCCGCCTTTGACGTCACCCCGCACCGCTACGTGACCGCCATCATCACCGAGCGCGGCATCGCGCGGGAACCCTACACCGGGAGCCTGCGATCACTCTTCCCTGTCCCAACCGGCATAGCTTCGTGAGTACTGGGGGCGCCGACTGCTTCCGCGCCAAAGGGGTTCTCTGGTAATTTGACCAAGTGACGCATTTTGTCACTTAGCGAGATGCAATCCAGATTTCGGGATAAGGCCTGAAATTTGCTAAGCTCTTCTAAGACCGATCATTTATTTTCATATACCTAACGGTTTCGTTTGGCGCTTTTGTCGCTTTTTCAGTTATTTTTATAGATACTAATTATAACATTTTTTGTTATATAAGTAGGTATCTTACTGCATGGAATATCAAAGAGTTTGGCTCTCATGCCGAACATCAAGGCTCCCCCCACCGAGCCTGGATTCGAATCATAAGAATGCTAGTGTCCTGAGTCAGAAGTTCGTTGAATGAATGCGTTGATTTGGCCGTCGAGTACACAGCCCCGAAGGGCGCCTCCGCAGGATAATCGCCTTCAAGCGAGCGGCCTTCACCCAGCGCAAAGACGATTTCTTTGGCGCTCGGCCGAGAACATACCCTCGCGGCAAGGTAGCTTCACGTCTGCGCTTGCTCCAGGGTCACCTCAGTCGGCCGCGCGATACATGGTCACAGTGAAGTGCTTGCCGCCCTTGGTGAAATCAAACCAGATTTTCATGTCTTGATCCACTCGACCCGGGCCCCAGGAGGAGTGCGATCCGGACAAGTAGAGCTTCCCGCCGCGGTACTGGTACGTGCCCGACTCGCTGCCCCAGCGATACGTGCCGTCGGCATGAAGTTCGAGTCGCGGCATCAGTCGGTTCTGGCCGCCGGCGCCATTCACGTTGAAAGAAAGATTCGCATAGGTCCCCACAACGCTTTGGGACGCGCCGCCCGCCAGGAGCCCCGGGCTGAATGCCCAAAGCACCAACAAGGACATAACGATCCGAGCTCTCTTCATTTTGCCCTCCGCGTATAATTGTAATGCCATCCTATTCTGTGATAATAACCCAGAATATATCGGCAAACGGAGGATAAATTCTCTCTGCGTCATTTCCAATTGCGGTGGCGCAGACAGCCCTTCTGATGTCTGCGGTTGCATACGATTACCGTCCGCCGATGGCCGTGTGTTGCATTGCCCTTCATGTCGGCGACTGTCGCGCCGCGAACAGTTCCTGCATGGCAATGGACGCCACTCGCATCAGCAAGCGTAGCACGGGCCGCCGCTTTTGCGGTCCGCGTCCCTTCGCGTTGCTCAGGGCAGGCTTTTGGCTGCGATGGTTCGCCCATCCGATTTGGGCCGATTCGGGCTCGCGGATCGGGGGTCGTTGATGGCGCTCGTGGAACTTTGCTTCACCGGCTCGATGGCCGACGAAATCGTAACCGGAGCCGGGGGTAGCGCGGAGGTAGCCGGGGGTAGCGCGGAGGTAGGCGCAGTTTGCCTTCCTCCGCGGCTTTCTTCAAATCCGTGTCCGCTCATCGGCAGGCAGCAACACGCGGTCCACCGCGAGGCCGCTGGGTGTTGCCGGGGAAACACCCAGGCGCTGAGCAGGAAGCGGTGTTCCGCGCGACGCTCCTGAATCACCTGCGCCAAGCGAGCGAATTCCGACTCACTAAGAGTACGCCGCCGGGGTAACACGCGGCAGGTTATAAAGAACCAACGGTCGGATACCACCAAGCGTCGCAGGCGCGACATGGCGGCATTATAGACCGCAAACCGAAGGCGTCAAACGGCGTTCGATCAAGAAAAGCCGCAGAGGAAGGCAAACGGCGCCTACCTCTGCGCTTGTATCTTGGCCAGCGATGTTAGAAAACAGTCTCCGATGGGTATTCGGGGTTTCGGGGAGGCCGTTCTGCGCTGAGGCCCAACGTCAAGTTGAGAGCCTGGAGGGTAGATCGGCCCCCCGCCCTCTTCT
>DASYXW010000015.1:0-9107 GCA_035934405.1 Terriglobia bacterium | reverse complement strand
CTGAGTCGCATGAATGTGCCTGATTGCGAGGGATCCTTCGCTGCGCTCAGGATGACAGTGCCATCCGTTTTATGCGCTCACGATGATAGTTTCGTGAGTTTTAAGAATTCGGAAAGGATCAGCTTTGGTAGTTCTTCCTTTCGAGCTTTTCCCTTAAATCCCAGGTCGTGACCGGCGCCTTCTATTGGGAGCAGCTTCGTCTCTGCCGGAATCATCTTCATTGCTCGTTGCAATTCTTCGATGGAGCCGAAGGGGTCGCGGGTTCCGTGGACGAAAAGCGTGGGGGTGCGCAGGTCGGGGAGATGCTGGGTGCGCTGCTGTTCTGGGCGGCGCGGAGGATGCAGCGGATAGGAGAGCAGCAGGAGTGCGGCGGCGAGATCGGGGCGCTCGGCGCAGAGCATGCTGGCCTGGCGTCCGCCGTAGGAGTGGCCTGCGAGGAAAATGCGGGCCTCTTTGTGCTTGTCCTGGCTAAAATCCCCACTTCTCCCAAAGCCCGGGAGAAGTGGGGCACCCAAACTATTCTTCAGAGCGGCGATGGCGTTCTTCAGGCCGGCGCGGTCGCGGGCGGCGTCTGCGGGGCCGGGCGGGCCGAAGGAACGTACCTGACGGAAGGGCAGATCGCAGCGCAGAACGGTGAGGCCAGCGGCGGCGAAGGTATCGGCCAAGGCGCGGAGCAGCGGCGCTTGCGCGTTGCCTCCGGCGCCATGAGTGAGAATCAGGCCGCTGCCGTTGGGACTGTCAGGCTGATGCAGGAATCCGCGGACGCCGGGATCGGTGGATAGGTCGAGGAATTCGCGGATGGATATTTCGGGCAAGCCATGATTGTAAATCCGAGGAAGTTTGTCCGCGGGATGCGGGGCAGTCCGGGCTGGGCAAACGCGATTTTGCCGGCGGGAAAAATCGCCAGCCGCTATGGATTCAGCAGGCCGTAGATGTCCAGTTCGCTCGCGGTGGGAACGAACACTTTTCCGTTGGCAATGGTGGGGACGGTAAACTTCAGGGCCTGTCCTGCCTGATCGCGGCTGCCGGAATCGGCGCTGTTGTAAAGCTCGTTGGCGATGTTGCCGGCGTCATAGGCATGCAGCACGGCGGCTCCGCTGGTGGTGGGATCGGTGCTGTTGTAACTGGAGTTGTCGATATCCCAGAGGATGCCATTGTTGTTGCCGTTGGCGGAGAGCGAGGGCGTGGCGCCATGCTGCCCGAAGTACGCGTTGCCAGTGGCGACGGGACTGGACGAAAGCTGCTGTCCGCCAGTTGCGCCCGCGTTCCAACTGAAGGCGCGCAACACGTCGTCGTTGCCGTGGATGTAGATCATCCCGTTCCAATAAACGGGAGTGGAAAAGATATTGTCGAATTCCGACGTGCCGGTATGAACGGTTTGGAGAACATTGTTGGAAGTATTGTTGTAGCCACCCATGCTGTCGCGATTAATCACGAAGACATTGCCGTCTTTACCGCCGCCGAGCAGTTCGTGCGGGAACGAGGAGGATCCGGGGAGCAGGACGTTGCCGCCGCTGCCCAGATCGGCGTCGTGGGTGGCAAGATAGGCGTTGTCGTCGGGCGCGAAATAGTCGAGCACGGACAAGTCGCTGGCGCTCATGCGCAGGAAGGAATCGTTATACCCGGTCATGGACTGGGCAGAGATCCATTGCTGGTCGCCGGCATCGGTGCCGTTCATGACGTAGAGATCGCCGGTGGAGTCATCGATGGCGGGAGCGGCGCCGCTGCCCCAGAAGCCGCCACCGCCGGCGCCGGGAGTGGCTTCAAAGACGGCCTTTTGCTGGAGCGTGATCTTGTCGTACGCGAACATCCAGCCGTTGGGACAACTGCCGAAGGGAACGTAAATCCAATTGGTGACGGGATCAAGCGCCAGCCCCATGCGCTGATAGCAGCCGCTGCCGAGATGGTCGCTTCCATTCGAGCCAGTGATACCGACGGGAGAAACTTTGTCCTTGCCGGTGGTCACATCCAGGGCATGCAGCCAGTATTCGGGGCTCGCGCTGCCGGAGTGAGACACGACGTAGATGGTGTTGCTGGTTGCGTCGATCACGGGAGTAGAGAGAATTCCGACGACCGGCCAGGGACCGGCGCTATCGTAGGCGTTGCGGGGCGTGCCGAAATTCACCTGCCAGAATGTGGCGCCGTTGCCGGAAGTGGCATCGGCATCGAAGGCATAAACGGTATTGTTCTGGGTGGCGACGAAGACGACATCGTGAGTGCCGCCGTTGATATTGAGCTGCGGCAGGTAGAGCGGCTGACCGTAAATCTGCCCGTCGACGGGATAGGAAATCAGCTTGCCGAACTGGCTGAGATTGACGTTGGAGGGAGTCAGCGTGACTTCCTCGAGGTAAGCGCCGTCGCGGGCGTCGTCATTGTGGTAGGTCAGGACCGCGGACTGGGCCACATTGATGACGGTGATGCGTGCGTTCACCGTGTCCGAAGGATAGGCCACGCTGGCCGCGGTCACCGTGTGAGGGCCGATGGCGTTGGGCGCGGTGTAGAGGCCGCTGGTGCTGACGGTTCCGACGGAGCTGTTGCCGCCGGCTGCACCGTCTACCGACCAGGTCACGGCGGTGTTAGTCAAACCCTGAATGGTTGCGGTGAACTGCTCGGTCGAGCCGGGAGAGATTGCCGCGCCATCGGGTGAGATTGCAAAAGAGAAGACGTTGAGCTGCACGCTGGCAGTGTTGCCGGCGCCAGTGCCGGCGCTGGCGCTGATAGTGTGATTTCCCGCTTGCGAGGGCGCGGTGTAAAGTCCTGCGCTGCTGATGGTGCCGGATGTGGAGTTGCCGCCGTTCACTCCGTCGACCGCCCAGGTGACGGTGGAGTTGGCCTTCCCATCTACGGTTGCCTGGAATTGCTGGGTGGCGCCGGTGAGCAGCGTCGAGGTGGATGGACTGATCGAGACACTTCCGCTAACCGTGACGGTGGCGCTGGCGCTCTTAGTGGCGTCGACGACGCTGGTGGCGGTGATGACGTGAGTGCCGGTCTGTTGCGGGGCAGTGTAAAGGCCGGTGTTCGCGATCGTGCCGTCGGCGGAGTTTCCTCCGCCTACGCTGTCCACAGTCCACGTCACGGCGGTGTTGGAAGTCCCCGTCACGGTGGCAGAGAACTGTTGAGTTGCACCGGGGAATAAATTCGCAGTGGATTGGTTTAGATGGACGCTGATCTGTTGGGAAGAGGAGTGTGAAGTCGAAGAGTTCCCTCCGCCGCAAGCAGCCAAGGGAAGAGCAACCGACACTACCAGCAGACACTTAGCAAAACAGGAACTCCAGGTAACCATGCCCCCCGGCCGCCAACCCGCGATTCACTGACTACGATCGCTAAATAGATGCCGGGCTTGCCTTGAGGGGTTGTCGGATGAAGCGGAACGGGAGTGCGGGAGATCCCTCGCTCGGCCTGAAGAACGGCTGGGCTCGGGATGAGGCCATGGGAAGCAGCTCTAGGGTGAAACTTCGGTGAGGGTTTCGTAGACCTTGACGATTTGAATTTCGTTGCCGAGTTTGGCCCAGCAGCGGAGCATTTCGGGATCTTCCAGGGCGGCGCGGCGGGATTGTTCGGAATTCCAGTAGCGCAGAAAAACGTAGTGCGAATCGCGGTCGCGATAGAGCAGGTCGCGTCCGTAGCCCTTGCGGGAAACGATGGACCTCAGTTCGGCAAAGGTATTCAGGGCCGATGCTTCCATTTCGGGGACGGGGTCAAAGACAGCCAGCGAGAGTATCTCTTGCGGCATAAGTTGGGATTATAGCGAATCTTCGAGTGCGGGACGGGTGGAGTCCCGGACGAGTGAAGCCGCGGACGCCTCGTCCGGGGTTGCGGGTTGCGAAGGCGAAAGGTCGCTGGCTGACGAAGACGCCGGCTGCGCACGGCGGCGGACGAGGCGTCCGCCGCTCCACGAGCTCTGCATTTAGCGCGGCTTCTTTTTGGGATGCACGATGCGGTCGGCTTCCTGCTCGGTGACTACGTGCAGGCGCATGAGATTGGTCGAGCCGGAAGTTTGACGTGTGCCCGCAACTACGCCGAGAACTTCTCCCGCGTTGATCTGGCCGCGGCGAACCAGTTCCAGCTCGGCCATGGTCACCATCTGTTCGGCGGAATGGGCCTGGCGACAGCGAACGGGATGGACTCCCCAGTAAAGATTCATGCGTTGCACAACCGGGGCGATGTGGGTGAAGGCGTAGATGGGGACTTTGGGGCGGTATTTGGAGATCATGCGCGCGGTGTTGCCGGTCTCGGTGAAGATGGCGATGGCGCCCATGGGCAAATCTTCGGCGGCGTGGGCGATGGCTTCACAGATGGTTTCGGCGACCGAAAGGCCACGGTGCTCGCGGCGTCGGCGGGCAGAGCCGAGATCTCCGATATTGCGCTCGGCTTCGACCACGATGCGCGCCATGATGGAAACCGATTCGCGGGGGTACTGGCCGCTGGCGGTTTCGGCGGAGAGCATAACGGCGTCGGTGCCGTCGAAGATGGCGTTGGCGACGTCGCTGGCCTCGGCGCGCGTGGGACGCGGGTTTTCGATCATGGATTCGAGCATCTGGGTGGCGGTGATGACGGGCTTGCGCCAGGCGGCAGCGCGGCGGATGACGTGCTTCTGAATGACGGGAACTTTTTCGGGTGCCATCTCGACGCCGAGATCGCCGCGGGCGACCATGACTCCGTCGGAGGCTTCGAGAATTTCTTCCAGATGATCGATGGCCTGCGGCTTCTCGAGTTTAGCGATGACGGGAACATCGCTGCCGTGCGCGGCGATGATCTGCTTGACCATGCTGATGTCGGCGGCAGTGCGGACGAAGGAGAGAGCTACAGCGTCGATGCCGTGATCGAGGCCGAATTCGAGATCTTTACGATCTTTGCCGGTGAGGGCGGGGATGGAGAGCGCGACGCCGGGCAGGTTGATGCCTTTGTGCTCGCCCAGCATGCCTCCGTTGATCACCTCGCACTGAACGTCTCTGCCGCGCACGCTGCGGACGCGGAGTTCGATCAGGCCATCGCTGAGCAGGATACGGGCGCCGGGAGCGAGTTCACGGGCGAGATCGGGAAAGGTGGTGGAGATGCGAGTCGCGTTGCCCAGAACATTTTGCGGCGTGATGGATACGACCGAGCCGGTCTTGAGCAGAACGGGCTCGTGGCGTTCCAGTTGCGCGGTGCGGATTTTGGGGCCTTGCAGGTCCTGCAGGATGCAGAGGGTGCGGCGTTCGCGGTCGGCGGCGCGGCGCAGGCGTTGGATGTTGTGGGCGTGATCTTCGTGGGTGCCATGGGAGAAGTTGAGGCGGGCGATGTCCATGCCGAGGCGAAGCAGGTCGCGCATGGCGAGCTCGGTGTTGCAGGCGGGTCCGATGGTGCAGATGATTTTGGCGCGGCGGGAGTTGGTTGGGGTAGACGGGTCCTGGGGATGATTATCGCTCTGCAATTTGTTCCTCGACGAGTTTGGTGAACACGGGGGCTAAAGCCCGGGTCATTCACGTGCGTAACGCGGCCCTAAAGGGCCGCTCTTCCACATTCAGGGAACCCTCTTCCCCAAGATCCTGTCCACAAGACCCTGCCCCCAAAACCTTTTTCACAAACCCTCTTTCACGAAACGCTCTGCCAGGACACGTCTTGCATGGCGCCAGGCTTCCGTGACGACGCTCTTTCCCATCTCTATGGCTTGGTTGAATTGATGGCGGTGAGTTCTTTGCCCAGCATGGCGCGGGGGAACAGCAGGGCGTTGAATTCCGCGCCCACCAGAACCACGAGAGAAATCATGTACATCCAGACCAGCAGGGCCATGCCTGCGCCCAGCGATCCGTAGATCGTGGTGAAATCTCCGAAGTGCTGCAAATAGGCGCGAAAGCCCACCGTAACCGAGAACCATAAAATTGTGGCCAGAATGGCGCCGGGAATCACGCTGTGCCAAGGTTGAGTTCGCGGGACCGCATGATGGTAGATCAATGCGATGACCGAGATGCTGGTTAGGGTGGCGATCACCCAGCGGATGGCGCCCCACATGAGCAGAATGTAGAAGCTGAAGTCGGGGTCGAGATAAGGAAGCAGGCGAATCTCGAACTTGCTGCCGACCGCGACCAGAGTAGTGGCAAACGCCATCGGGGTGAGAGCGAAAATGACGAGCAGGAATGCGACCAGGCGTTCCTTGACCAGGCCCCAGGTTTTGGGCAGTTCGTAGCAGCGGCGAAAGCCGTCCATCCACGAGATCATCACGCCCGAGGCGGTCCACAGAGTAATGACCGCTGTGGTCAGCAGGAAACCGATGGGATGTTTGGGCGCTCCCTTCAGGTAGTTCAATGCAGTGTTGCTTCCGGCGGGAAGGATACTGCCGAGCGCGTAGGAGATTTCGCGAAGGTACGGCGCACCTTTGCGCCAGTTGGCCAAAACCGATCCCACAATCACCAGGACGGGAAAGAAGGTGAGGATCGAGGAGTAGGCGGAAGCTTTGGAGGTGGCGAAGGCATCGTGAGCGAATGCTCGCCAGAACGAGAGCCGCAAGAGACGAAGGAAACGTAACATGCCCTGACTTAGCTTAGGACTTGAAGGGGCTGCCTGCAAAGAAGGAAGTGGAGCAGGTTCCTGAATGCGCAAGCGCTGGGGGGTGGCGTGCATGGATTGGTTTGAGTTCGATTCAAAAATTGGACGGCTGCTGCTCACATGCTAAGTTCGATTCGAAAACCGGACGGCCGAGGCGGCCGTCACCACATGCGGCCGTCACCACATGGGCGGCCGTGACCATGTGCTCGGTGCTGGAAGCGGGCTTCGGGGGCGAGAATCGCCCCCGAAGAATGCTTCCATAGCGATCATTCGGCCGCGGGCAGTTCGGCGGCAGTCAGGTCTTCGTTCTCGCCCTCGTGGCGCATCATCTCCAGAGCGCGCTCGGCTTCTTCGTACGCCGCGGAAACTTCGGCCTGGACCTTGGCGGCCGCCTCTTCCATTTCTGGCGAGAGGCGGACGTTGCGGTAGTACTCCATGCCGGTACCGGCGGGGATGAGGCGTCCGACGATGACGTTCTCTTTCAGGCCGCGCAGGTGATCGACCTTGCCGTTGATGCTGGCTTCGGTGAGCACGCGCGTGGTCTCCTGGAACGACGCCGCCGAGATGAACGAGTCGGTGGAGAGCGAAGCCTTGGTGATGCCGAGGAGCAGCGGGCGTCCGGTGGCCGGCTTGCCGCCCTGCGCGATCACGCGCTCGTTCTCTTCGCGGAAGGCGAACTTGTCGGTCTGCTCTTCGAGCAGGAACCGGGTGTCGCCCACGTCTTCGACCTTCACCCAGCGCATCATCTGCCGCACAATCACTTCGATGTGCTTGTCGGAGATGTTGACGCCCTGGAGCCGGTAGACTTCCTGGATTTCGTTGACCAGGTAAGCCTGCAGCTCTTTTTCGCCGAGGACGGCGAGGATGTCGTGCGGGTTGAGCGGGCCGTCCATGAGCGGTTCGCCAGCTTTCACGCGCTCGCCTTCCTGCACGTTGATGTGAACGCCGCGCGGAACCGAGTATTCCTTTTCGGTGCCGTTGTCGGCGACCACGTAGATTTTGCGCTGGCCCTTGGAGACCTCGCCGAATTTGACCGTGCCATCGATCTCGCTGATGACGGCGGTTTCATGCGGCTTGCGGGCTTCGAAGAGCTCGACGACGCGCGGCAGACCACCGGTGATGTCTTTGGTCTTGGTGGTTTCGCGCGGGATCTTGGCCAGCACATCGCCGGGGCTGACCGTGTCGCCATCCTGGATCATCAAGTGAGCGCGGGACGGCATGAGGTAACGCTTGCTGGTCTTGCCGCCCTTGATGACGATGGCGGGCTGGCGCTTCTCGTCGGGAGAATCGCCGACCACGTGACGCGACAGGCCGGTGACTTCGTCCACTTCTTCGTGGAGGGTGACGCCCTCCTGCAGGTCCTTGAACTGCACGGTGCCGCCGATTTCGGTCAGGATGGCGAAGGTGTAAGGATCCCACTCGACCAGGACCTGTCCGAGCGTGACCGGATCGCCCTCGTTGACCTTGAGCTTGGCGCCGTACACGACCGAGTAGCGCTCGCGCTCACGGTTCTTTTCGTCGACCACCGCGATCGAGCCCTGGCGGTTCATGACGACCAGATCGCCGGACTTGGCTTTGACGGTCTGCAATCCGATGAAGCGCACGACGCCGTTGTTCTTGGCATCGAGGCGCGACTGCTCGGAGACTCGCGATGCGGTCCCGCCGATGTGGAAGGTACGCATGGTGAGCTGGGTTCCGGGCTCGCCGATGGACTGCGCCGCGATGACCCCGGTGGCTTCGCCGAGTTCGACGAGGCGTCCGGAGGCCAGGTTGCGGCCGTAGCACATGACGCAGACGCCGCGCTTGGATTCGCAGGTCAGCACGGAGCGGATTTTCACGCGCTCGATGCCGGCGGCCTGGATCGCTCCCGCGAGGTCTTCGGTGATTTCCTGGTTGATGTCGACCACGACGTTGCCGTCATAGTCTTTGATTTTCTCGAGCGATACGCGGCCCACGATGCGGTCGCGCAGCGGTTCGATAATCTCGCCGGCTTCCACGATGCCCTGCACGTAGATGCCGTCGACGGTTCCGCAATCGTACTCGCTGATGATGACGTCTTGCGCGACGTCGACCAGGCGGCGAGTCAGGTAGCCGGAATCGGCCGTCTTGAGCGCCGTGTCGGCCAGACCTTTGCGGGCGCCGTGGGTCGAGACGAAGTATTCCAACACCGTCAGTCCTTCGCGGAAGTTGGCGGTGATGGGCGACTCGATGATTTCGCCGGACGGCTTGGCCATCAATCCACGCATGCCGGAGAGCTGGCGGATCTGCTGTTTCGATCCGCGAGCGCCGGAGTCGGCCATGACGTAAATCGGGTTGAGCTCGCCTTCCTTGTCGCGGCGCTGCATTTCACCGAACATTTCGTCGGCAACTTTTTCCGTAATCGCCGACCAGATCTCGATGACCTTGTTGTAGCGCTCGCCGTTAGTGATGGCGCCGTCCAGATACTGCTGCTGGACGTTGACCACCTGCTTCTCGGCGTCTTTGACCAGGACTTTTTTGCTGTCGGGGATGACCATGTCATCGATGCCGATGGACAAGCCGGCGCGGGTGGCAAACTTGAAGCCGAGCTGCTTGACTTCATC
>DASYXW010000078.1:0-33117 GCA_035934405.1 Terriglobia bacterium | reverse complement strand
ACCCCAAGGGTCTGCGCCGGCCAGTCAACTGCAGTGAATGACGCCGGTGGGGACACCGGCGCTACAGGCCCGGCTTATCTCGCTGGTCGAGCTTCTGTTTGTAGCGCCACAGCACTTTCAAGGTGAGAAAGTTGAGCGCGGCCAGAATCACGGCAATGTCGTAGCGCCCCATAGCCACAGCGGCGCCGAGCACGCCGGTGTTCCAGATGCTGGCGGCGGTCGCCGTGCCCCTGACCGTCGCCCCCTCCTTGAGGATCGCGCCTCCGCCGATGAAGCCGATGCCGGCAATCAACCCTTGCAGCACGCGGGACTGGCTGGCAACGTCGGTGGAAGGCATGAGGAGCAAGTAGGCGCAGCTCGCCATGGCCACGATGGGAAAGGTGCGCACGCCGACGCTGTGCGCTTCGCGTTCGCGCTCCCAGCCGATGGGCAGCGTGAGCAGATAGGCGAGAAAGATCTTCCCCAGGGTGATCGCGATTGGCGGCAGGTGAAAGGCCAGCGAGGCTAGTGTGGGCATCGGTGTTTCTCCGCAACGGAGCAGCGTTCAGTGTACCCTATGGCGCTGGATTCCCGCTTTCGCGGGAATGACGCCCAGGAATTAGTTGTTCACCTCTTACGCGGCGGCCTTCGGCCGCCGGTCTCTTCTTCTCAATCGAATCCGACGCTCCCTTCCAGGGCAGGCTCCGAGCGCCGCTACAGCAAAAGACCCATTACGGGAAGTGTTGACTCGCGCCGCGCCCCTCGCTAGACTGTCCGCCGCGGGTGCGCCGTCATTCCGAGAGCCGCCCTCAGCATCCTGGCGTGGGAGGAACCATGGAAGCGGAACTGTCACTCGAATTTGTGCGCGTGGTGGAAGAAGCGGCGATTGCGGCGGCGCGGACGATGGGCCGGGGCGACCGGCATTATGCCGACCAGATGGCGGTGGAGCGGATGCGGAAGACGCTCGAGAGCGTGCCCATCAACGGCACGGTGGTCATCGGCGAAGGCGAGCGCGACGAGGCGCCGATGCTCTACATCGGCGAGAAAGTGGGCGGCAAGCATCCGAACGGCAACGCCGTGCCCGAAATCGACATCGCGGTGGACCCGCTCGAAGGCACCAACCTCTGCGCCATGGGTGTCTCGGGGGCGATTGCAGTGCTCGCAGCCTCGGAGCGCGGCGGCCTGCTGCACGCGCCGGACTGTTACATGGAGAAGATCGTGGTGGATGCCGGAGCCAAGGGCGCCGTGGAGCTCGACGCGCCGGTGAAGGACAACCTGCGGGCGATTGCCAAGCGTTTGGAGCGCGAGGTGGAAGATCTCGTCGTCGTGGTGCTGGACCGGCCGCGCCACGAGAAGCTGATTGCCGACATTCGCGCGACCGGCGCCCGCATCCGGCTGATTGGCGACGGCGACCTTTCGGCCGGCATCACCGCCGCGGTGAGCGGCACGGGCGTTAACGCCATCATGGGCATCGGCGGCGCGCCCGAGGGCGTGCTGACGGCGGCGGCGCTGCGCTGCCTGAACGGCGAAATCCTGGCGCGGCTCGTGCCGAAGGATGAGGAGCAGGCGGAGCGCATCAAGTCGATGGGCATCAAGGATCCGAGGAAGATTTTCACCACGGCAGAGCTGGCGCCGGGCAAGGAGATCATCTTCACGGCCACCGGCGTTACCGAAGGCAGCCTGCTCAAAGGCGTGCGCTTTTTCGGCGACGGCGTCCGCGTGAACTCGCTGGTGATGACCTTCGCCACCCGTTCGGTGCGGTTCATTGATTCGATCCATCTCTCGAAGCGTCCGGACTTTAAGGTGACGCTGTCGTGACCACAGGGGTCAGGGGCCGGGGGTCAGGGTTCAGGGAACTGGCTGGCGGCCGGGAGCGTAGTTCATGGCAGGGGCGAAGCCCTGGGAGGATTCATGAATAATCTGCCTCGACTGCCTCGGCTGGCCCAGACGGCCCGACGATCACCGCGTCTATGGTTTGGGGCGTTCGCTGTTGCCTCGATGTTCTTTGCTCTCGCTTCCGGCGGTCTGTTTGCGCGCGCTCAGGAACAGCCCGGCAAACAGGACAAGAAAGAGATCGCGGTCAAGTCGCCGTGGGGTTCGTTCGATGCGGCCGTCTCAACGGATCCCGGCAAGCTCGGCCTGCCGTTGTATCCGGGCGCCAAGCTTCTGAAGGAAGACGCGGACAAGAACACCGGGTCGCTCAGTTTCGATCTCAGCATCAGCGGCAAGCCCGACGTCCGCTTCATGGTGGGCAAGTTCCAAACGGCGGACAGTCTGGAGACGGTACGCGACTTTTACGAGAAGAGCCTGGGGAAGGCATCGCTCAAGTTCACCGAGAAGACCGAAAATGGCGCACTGTTGTTCGAGATGAGGCACAAGAAGGGCGGCAAGTTCGTAAAGCTCAAGCGGGCGAACGGTGGTACGGAGATTGACCTGGTGCGCGTCGAGGGTGTGGAGGTTGACGACAAGTGATGAAGGATTCCCGCTCCCCCCGCTTTCGCGGAGGACAAGTTTCGCGGGAATGGCCGCCAGGCTAGCTCGTCCACGGGCGTACCGGGCCCGCCAGGAGGATTTAATGTCTACGACTCCTCAACCACCGCAGCCGCCGATTCCGCCGGCGCCGCCGCGATCCAGTAGCAACGTGCTGGGCATCGTGCTGCTGATTTTGGCGCTGGTGGTGGTGATTTCGGGCGTCGCCGTCTGGGTGGGCATGCGAATCATCACCCGGGGCATCCACGTTCAAGTGAACGACCGAGGCGGCGACAAGAAGCAGGTTTCGATCAAGACTCCCTTCGGCGGCATCGAGGTGAACAAGAACGAGGACATCTCCGAGGCGTCGCTGGGCCTGCCGATGTATCCCGGCGCGCACCGCATGAAGGATGAAGACTCGGCGTCGGTGAGCCTCGGCCTGCCCGGCGAGAACAAGCTGCGCATTGTGGCGGGGAAGTTCGAGAGCCCGGACTCTTTCGACAAGGTGAAGAGCTTCTACCAGGAGCGCCTGACCGCCGAGGACGGGACGTTCACCGCGGAATCGAATCCCAGCTTCTTCGAGGGCGACGAGTGGACGCACGGCCGTGGCCACCGCGACCTGGGGAACTATACCGGCAAGAGCTCGGAGGGCAAAACCGTGTTCGAAATCCGGCGCTCGGATTTCGAGAGAGTGGTAGCGCTCAAGCCCGAAGGCGCGGGCACGCGAATCGAGCTGGTGCGCATCAATTTCGGCCCGCCGGAAGCCAACTAAGAATCCGTCAGTCCGTATTTGCGGCGACTTTCTGGATTTCGCCTTTCGCCCCCCACGCGTCCTTTGCGATCCTTTGTTTTCATAGACCTAACGGTTTCGTTTGGCGCTTTTCGTCTGTTTTATGTTATTTTTATAGTTAATATTTTATAGCAGTTTTGATAATATACTAGATAACTGTTCTGGCGGAAGGGTCAAATCGCAGCAGTAGCGTTGTCCAACACTTTTAAGGGTAACAACATACTTGGCTGACCTGAACTCATAAGAAGAACCGAATTGCTTTCACGTTTGAGATGAGCGTCAAGCTCAGGTTGAACTACCGTTTACGCTTTCGCTTGACCTTCCGACGCTTGCTCTCAGCTTTAACCTCGTGCTTGGTAACTCTTGTCAGTTTTCCCAAGAGGGATTGAAACCGAGTCATGGCCTTGTCGGGGTCGTGTACCTCGAATTGTTCTGCTTTCATTCGCACACGTTCGTCCAGTCCGCTTGCCGCGATGTTGCCTAGCACGGACGCCTTTGCTTCTCCATTGCTGCCTTGCCGATAAGCTCGTCATAGGTCAACCTCTTGCCGGCGATCTGCGACAAGGCCAGCGCGAAGCGGCCAGAATCCCCGAGTTCCTTTCCTCGGTTGTTATAGCGGAAGGTCTGTTCGTCAAGGTAGCGGTGAAGGTGGAACGGTTCAACGCTTACATAGGTTCCGTGAATGCCACGCTTCAAGAGCGACCAAAAGTTCTCAAGCGTGTTAGTGTGAACCCGACCGTTCACGTACTCGACGGCGTGGTCAACGACTTGGTGGGCATACCGGCCAGCGAGTCCGTCATAGGAACGGAGATCATCACTGTAGAGCGCCGAGCCAGCCTGGACGTTCTTTTCGACTTCGGTTTGCAGCGTGCTTTTCTTGCGGTCAGGCACGATTACCGTTCGGACTTCGCCGCCGCGCTTCACAATTCCCATGACTGCCGTTTTGTGCGTTCCGCCGGTTCCGGTGATGCGCCGCTGACGTTGCGCGACGTGCATGTTGCGAGCCTTGCCGCCTATGAAAGTCTCGTCAATCTCGACTTCTCCGTCTAGCTTCAAGAACGAACCATGCTGCATGGCCTTGCGGATTCTATGCATCATGAACCATGCGGTCTTTTGCGTCACGCCAAGAGCGCGGCCCACTTCATAGGAACTGATACCATTCTTGGAATTCGCCAATAGCCACACGGTCGGCAGCCACTTCTCAAGCGGAATCGGAGAGTCCGCGAATATCGTCCCGACTTTGAGCGAGAACTTCGGACGTTCGTGCTTGCCGTAGCATTTCCAGACTCGCGCATTCGACAGGTAGGTGACGTGTTCGGAATCGCACCTCGGGCAACGAACTACGCCATCCGTCCAGCGAGCCTCGACCATGAACTTCCGGCAATGCTCGAAATCGCTGAAAAACTTCACCGCTTCCAGCAGCGTTTTCGGGTTATCATTGTTCTTCGTCATGGTCAACCTACTACCTTAAAATCAGTGGTCTGTCAAGTACTTTAGTTTATTTGTTTCCAAGCACTTCCCGCGCAATCTCAATTGCGGCCAGGATGGCAAGACCTTGAGTGATAAACAAGAAGACGATAAACAGCCGCAAGTTCACTACGAAGGCGGAGTCCCTATTCTCGATTTTCGAGTTAGCGAAGTGGAGCGCAAGCAGGCCGAAGCTGAAAGCCGCGATCAGCAGTATAAGAACGATCAAATAGCCCTCAATAGAAGGCTTGTCAAAGCGACTGTGGCCTTGGTCATCGCTACCATCGTGATGGGCGCTGTCGGAGGTATCCAGCTTTGGTACATGCATCGCCAATGGAAGCTCAATGCTGAGGGACTTTCCAAATTGGGGGATCAGATTTGGGCGGCCAAGGATGCCGCCTATGCTTCCAAACAGGCTTCCGATACGGCTGCCAAAACTTTGCCCCAGATGAAAGCTCAGACAGCGGCGCAGGAGAAGGCTGCTAACGCTGCCAAGAGCGCTGCGGTTGCCGCTAACTCTCAAGCCGATATTAGTAGGAAGGCGCTGAATGCGACTATCACAGCCATGAACGTTGACCAACGCCCTTGGGTCAGCGTAGTTGACGTGGTAACAGACGACGGAGTTGCAACTCATGACACGTTCACGTTTCAAGGTTTGGAACTCGTAATTCTTAACACTGGAAAAACGCCAGCTCTCAAAGTAGGTAAGCAGTGCTGCATAGTTAGGCCAAAACTGTGGAGCGATCCGATTCCAGACTACGACCGTGAGGCCGCAGCTTCGGCGGAGGAAAATAAGGCGTTGCAAGAGCAGACTACAGCCGAGATGATCAAACAGAATCCAACTATGAAGGAAGAGATTGTCTCTGGCATGAAGGAGTTTGAGGCGAGCCGTGCTGCCGCCATAAAGGAATACACCTATAGAGGTGAAGTGCTCCCTCCAGGGGTTCCGAGGAAGCTCCCGCTTCTCCGACCAGATAGTTGGGCTAGGCGCAATAAAGACCACTTGCCGATGTTCCTTTACGTTCTCGGAAAGATCACTTATTCCGACTTGCTTACCCGGAAGGAACACACTACGAAATTCTGCTTAAGATATACGACAGGAACATCGTTTGAAATTTGCCCCAAGGGAAACTGGATGGATTAGTGCCACTATCCAAATTAGTGACACTAGCAGCTTGGTCAGTCATCTATATTGTTGCCCTTTTAAGCCCCCTCCCAAGCTACCGGGGCAGGCTGCGGCTTCGCTTCCCCGCAGCAGGCACCGGCGGGAATCGGCGAGCCGTGGGGACACGTCTGCGGGTGCTTCAGAAAGATGCAGAGCTTCTCCGTGACGGCGGGGTTGAGTGTGTGTTCAATCCGTCCGGCGCTCCGGTCGAGCAGCTCCGGCGCCATTCCGAAGGTATCGTAGAACAATCGCTCCGCCAGGCGGTGGCGGCGGATGACGTAACGCGCGCGCTCCTCGCCCCTGGGTGTGAGGGTCAAGCGGCCGTCGGTGAGACTGATCCAGCCTCCGGACTCCATCAGCATGAAAGTGGCGCGGCTGGCCGAGAACTCGGGCAAAGCTTCCGCCCGGACGAGGGTCTCGCCGTAATTTTCACGAGCCTTCCACACCGCGTGCAGCAGTTCGTCGACCAAGTCTTCCTCGCGGTGGTGGGCGAACTGGCTCACCTCAGTCAGGCGTCCGTGATGCAGCTCGATGCGCCGCTCGGCCATGCGCGCGATCTCCGGGTCGTGGGTCACCACGATCACGGTGCGGCCCTGGCGGTGAAGCTGCGACATCAGGCTCATCACGATGGCTTCGTTCACTTCATCGAGATTGCCGGTGGGCTCGTCGGCCAGGATCAGCGCCGGCTGATTGATCAGGGCGCGGGCGATGCACACCCGCTGCTGTTCGCCGCCCGAAAGCTGCTTCGGCAGGTGATGGAGACGGTCGCCGAGGCCGACGCACCGGAGCGCGTCCGCTGCCTCCTTCTCGTCCGCCATGCTGTGGAAATACTGCGCCAGCATGACGTTCTCGAGCGTCGAGAGATACGGCACCAGGTGGTACTGCTGGAAGATGAAGCCGATTTTCTCGGCGCGAAAGCGCGCCCGCTCGGCCGCGGAAAGCAGCGCCAGGTCCTCGCCCTCGAGGATCACATGGCCCTCGGTGGGCGCGTCGAGACAGCCGATGATGTTGAGCAGCGTGCTCTTGCCGGAGCCGGAAGGTCCGGTGACGGCGATCCACTCACCCTGCTCCACCTGGAACGAGGTGCGGTTGAGGGCGTAGACCGAGGCGCCGTACCGCTTCGTCAGGCTCTGGACTTCGATGAAAGCCAACCTATTCCCCTTTCAGCACCAGGGCCGGCTGGACGCTGCGCACGTTCCGCACCGGCAGGAGAGTTGATAATACCGCAACCAGGAGGCTCGCCGCGCAGATCGCCGGCAGGCTCCACCAAGCCGGGTTGAGGGTGACGCCGAACAACCGGCGGCCCAAATCGCGAGCAAGCAACGCGCCCGCGGCGAATCCCAGGAGCCCCCCGGCGAGGCCCAGGGCCGAGATTTCGCTTAAAAACAGCCGCATCACGAGGCGGTCGCTCGCGCCGAGCGCCTTCATCACCGCCACGTCCTTGCGCCGCTCGAGCACGATCACGGTGACGGTGGCCATCACGCAGAGCGCCACAATGCCGAGAATCAGGCCGGTCAAGGAGACCAGCAGGCCACGCAGAGTGTCGAGCACCTTGCCTTCCGAAGCCAGGATTTGCGGCACGGCGCGCACTTCAACCGGCCATTCGCCCGGGCCGCCTGATTCGCCCGGCACGCCGGCGGCCAGAGCCGCTCTCAGGTCGCGGACCGCGCGCTCGACGCCCGCAGTCTCGCCGGGCACACTCAACTCAACCAGGCTCAGCTTGCCTGGAAGGTTCGAGAGCGCCTGCAACGAATGCAGCGGGACGAATATCTGGTCGTCTTCGGCGGCGCCAGTCGCCAGTACAGCGGAAACGCGGAATTGGAAATTGGAAATTGGAAATTGGAAATCCGAAATTGCAGACTCGACCGGAGTTCGGTTTTGGAATTTCGAATTTCGAGTTTCCATTTTCGAATTTCGAATTTCCAGTTTCGAGCTTCGAAGTTTGTTTTTCGAATTTCGATTTTCGGCCCCTAGCGGTTGCAGCTCAATCGTGCCGCCGGCGCCCACTCCCAACCGCGCCGCTGCGTGGGCTCCGAGAACGCAGGTCCCGCTCTCCGGGACGCTCTCTCCGCCTTCGACATGCCACCCCGGATTCATCTGGCGCAGGGCGGCAAAGTCCGTGCCCACCACCACCAGGTTGGCGCCTTCCCCCAGCGCCCCTATCGGCTTCGAGGCTCCAGGTGTGGCGCGCGCCACCACGTAAAGCACCGGGGCGGCCCCAAGGCCGGGAGCATGCGGCGCGAGGCTCTCAACCCTGGTCATCACACTCTCGTCCAGCAGCGCGCTGTCCACGCCGGAAGCGCCCGGTTGCCCGGTCACGTTCGAGGCCGCCGTGGAGGCGGACTCGCGGGGCGTCACGATCACGTTTGCCCCGTAGGCGCGAAACTCCTCCGTCATTTTGCGCCGCGCGCCGCCATAAAGATTGAGAAGCAGCGAGGCCACGGCCGCGCCCACGGCGAGGGAAGCGAGCGCCAGCAGGGCCTGGGGGCGCTTCACGACCAGCGAGCGTAACCATAACCGGAAGAACATTCGGCGATTGGGCGACAGTGTCATTTCAGGCTCGAAACTCCCAGGACGCTCATGCATCAACTGAAATAAAGGTCTTGTTATCAATTATTTGACGGCATTATAACTGATAACACGTTTATTTTCAACAATCTGACGGCTTTCCGCTTCTCCTACAAATCGTCATCATTTGTTTTCAATCAGTTGACGGCTTCGTTCGTAATATTTTGTTTTCTCCGACCCTTCTTACCACTGTTCTCAGCTCCTCAATGCCGTTGCCGCCGGCGTCTTCAAACCGCGGGCCAGAGGCAACGCGCTTCCAATCCAGGTCACGAAGAGCGCCAGCGTGACTGCTACCGGCAACATCGTCCAGTGGACGCTCACGGGTGTCCCGAAAACCAGCCGCGCCAGCCGTTCGGCCAGGAGGCTCCCACCCAGGTAACCGGCCACGCCTCCCGCGAGGCCAATCATAGAGGCTTCGAGCAGGAGGATCACCGCCACGCGCGCGTTGGTGGCGCCCAACGACTTGAAGAGGCCGATTTCCGCCCGCCGCTCGAACACCGTGGCCAGCATCATGGAAGCCACGGCAAGCGCCGCGGTGGCCAGCGCCGCGCCAGCCAGCAGGGCCATGATCGCGCCCACGCGATCGAGAATGTTGCCTTCCGTCTCCGTCACTCGATACACCGGCTTCGCGACCGAGCCCGGAATCGCTTGCTGAATCTGATAGGCGATCGAGCTCACGTAGGGCGAGCAGCTCCAGCGCTCGAACTGCGCGGGGCTCATGCGGCTGGGGTCGGAGCGGGCGAAGTCGTCTTCCGGCTTGGTGAGCGCGCTCACTTCCACGCGGCGCACCTCGCCTTCCTCGCCTGTCAGCTTCTGCACGGCGGAAAGCGGCGCGAGGATCTGGTCGTCTTCGGGGCCGCCGGTCTCAACGATGCCGCGAACTCGAAATTCGAAGCTCGAAACTGGAGGGTTGGAATTGGAGATTTGAGATTGGAAATTTGAGATTGGAAATTTGAAATTTGAGATTTGAGATTTGAGATTGGAAATTTTCGATTTTCGAACCTCCACCGTATCGCCTGACTTGACGCCCAGGGCTTCGGCCAGGCGACGGCCCACGAGACAGCCATGGGCGTCGTTATCCCGGGGCCACGCGCCCTGGACTTTCCAACCGGTATGCAGCTTCCTGACTCCGGTCCGAAACGCGTCCGACTTATCCACCGGCACGGCCTGGTCAAACCAAGTGCCGATCAGCACGATCTCGCGGCCTCGGGCGCGAACAGGTTGGGCGCCAGAAGCAGGTTCTCCGCCGGGAACCGTCGTCCGCGCGCCAGGGGCAGCAGCCTCGACGGTGACGGGTACATAAAGGTACGGAGCGAAGGCGAGGATGTTGTTGCGCCAGAAAATCTTCTTGAGATTTGCCAGGTCCGCTTCGGGCAGGAAGGCGCCGGACCCCGCCGGGCGATAGTCCACGCCACCGACGTTAATGGGCAGGCCGTCGGCCGCGGGGGTCACGGTGAGGTTGGCGCCGAAAGAGCGCAGCTCGCGGTTCACCTTGTCGCCCACGTCGAGCGCCATGGTGCCGACCACGGTCGCCACCGTGATGCCGAGCGCCACGGCCACGGCGCTCAGGAGCTTGCGACGGCCACGTCGGGAGAGCGAGCGAGCTGTAATGCGAGCCAGCATGACTTTAATGAAATACCTTGCCGGCAGCCTCGAGCGCTGCCTCTGGAATAATCACGGTCTGCCCGTCCACGCGGTAAGGAGGATCGAGGTGTATAGGATTGCATCCGCCCGCCATGCCGATGGTCGGAACGGAGATGGCGGCGCCGCAATTGCGGCAGACCACGTTCCCGCCGTCCTGGTAATAGCCCTGGGCGCCGCAAATGGCGCAAGCGTCGAGCGCGACCCGGACGCTGTCGGACGAGTCGAGGATGGCGATGAGGCGAACCTGCGAGCCACCGACCGTTACCGAGAAACGGTGTAGTTTGTGGCCGGCCAGTTCGGCCACCGGGATTCGCGCCTCGCCGTTTTCGATAGCGAGGGGCTCGGGCGGCGAGACGGCCTGGGCCACGCGCGAGTAAATGAACTGGGCGCTGATGAGGACGATGACGGCCAGGGCGACGGCGCTTGCGGTCAACTTCCAGAAGCGGTCGCGCCGCTCGGCCGCGGCCACTTTACGCCGCTCGGGCGCCGGCAGGCTATCGAGCGCCGCCGTTGCGGCGCCAGACTGAATTCGTTGCGCGATGACCAGGAAAAGGCACAGAGCGATGACGATGACGAAAAACAGCAGGTCGTTGTTCACGAACGGGCCCACCAGCGCCATCTCGCGTGGGCTGGAGGGCAGGACCTGGGCCTCGGAAAGTTCGTGCACGCCGGCAATAGCGAGCTGCAGGGCCACCACGAGAAGGATGATGGTGGTGACGGAGAAAAACTTCCGCAGGTTCACCCGAATACTGCCCTTGAAGAACGCGATGCCGAACGCCACGGCGAGGCCCAGTCCTACCAGGCCACCCATGAACTCCAGAAGCGCGCTCGAAGTGCGAAGAGAAACCGCCCCCAAGAACAACACCGTCTCAACGCCCTCGCGGAACACCATCAGGAAAACGAAAGCGAAAAGCCCCAGCGCCGCCCCGCGGCGCGGGGCTGCCGCAAGAGTCTGGAGCCTGCCTTCAATCTCCTGCTTCAGGCGCTTGCCCGTCCTCCACATCCACACGACCATCGAGGCCACAAAGACGGCGCCCGCGAGCATCAGCCAACCCTCGCGCGCGTCGCCCAGTTCGCTCAGTTGCAGACGGTGAAGCGCATACCCGACGCCCAGACTCGCGAGTGCGGCGGCAGCAAGGCCCCAATAGACGATCCGGTCCCACGAGGCGCACCCGGTCTTCTTGAGGTAGCCGAAGACGATACCCACCACGAGGGCGGCTTCCACTCCTTCACGCAGTGTGATGACGAGAGCTTGAAACATAAGAACAGTGGCTAGTGGCGAGTGGTCAGTGGCTAGCCCCGTTGCCGGCCGCTCCTGGTGAGGAGCGCCAGGGCTTGGGCAAAAGGCTTAGTCACTGCTGGCCGCGGCGGCGGCCGCCGCGGCGTGCGCCTGCGCGTCCAGGAAGGCGCGCAGCTTGCGGCTGCGCGACGGATGGCGCAGCTTGCGCAGGGCTTTCGCCTCGATCTGCCGGATACGTTCCCGAGTCACGGCAAAGCTCTGGCCGACCTCCTCGAGCGTGTGCTCACTGCCGTCGTCAAGGCCAAAGCGCATCTTGATGACTTTCTCCTCGCGCGGAGTCAGAGTCTTCAGCACCGACTCCGTCTGTTCCTTGAGATTGATGTTAATGACGGCTTCGGCCGGGGAAATCACGCCGCGGTCTTCGATGAAGTCACCCAGATGCGAGTCTTCCTCTTCGCCGATGGGCGTTTCGAGCGAGATCGGCTCCTGCGCGATCTTCATCACCTTGCGCACCTTGACCACGGGAATATCCATGCGCTTGGCGATTTCTTCCGAGGTAGGCTCGCGGCCGTACTCCTGCACCAGTTGCCGCGACGTGCGAATGAGCTTGTTGATGGTCTCAATCATGTGCACGGGGATGCGGATGGTGCGGGCCTGGTCGGCGATGGCGCGCGTGATCGCCTGCCGGATCCACCACGTGGCGTAGGTGGAGAACTTGTAGCCGCGGCGGTACTCAAACTTGTCCACCGCTTTCATCAGCCCGATGTTGCCTTCCTGGATGAGGTCCAGGAACTGCAGGCCGCGGTTGGTGTACTTCTTGGCGATGGAAACCACCAGCCGCAGGTTGGCCTCGATCAGCTCGCGCTTGGCGGCGTCCGCCTGCTTCTCGCCGCTCAGGATGGTTTGCACCGTCCGGCGGAGCTCGATGGCGGACGCCTCATTGCGGCCCTCGATCTCAGCGAGCTGGGCCTTGAACTGATAGAGCTCGCGCCGCAAGTCTTTCTGGGCGTTGCCGCGGGCCGCCTCAACCCGCTTCTCGAGCCGGCCGACTTCGCGCTCGATGGGTCGAATCTCATCTGCCAAATGACGGACCCTTTCGATGAGGCGCTTGCGCTCCAGGTGGGTGAACTCGAGGGCACGAATCAGTTTGGAAATCAGAATCCGGTGGCGGGCGTGGGCCAGGTCGTAGCGCCGGTAGTCGCGGAAACCTTTGCTGCGCGGGGTGGGGGGGTCGGGCCCGCGTCCCGCTTTGGAATCGCGTTTCGCCTTAAACTGCACGAGACGCTTGTGCAGGCGGTCGATCTCGTCAATGGTCGAGACCACATCCTGGCGGCGCTCCGTCACCTTTTCTTCCGTCAGTTCGTCATCGTTGAAGACAACAACTTCCTTCACCGATCGCTTGAACTCCGTGAGTTCCCGGCGAAGGGTGAACATTTCCTGGATGACCAGCGGGGAACGGGAGAGAGCCTTGAGAACGTTAAGCTGTCCGCGCTCGATGCGCTTGGCGATCTCCACCTCGCCTTGGCGTGTCAGCAGCGGAACGGTGCCCATTTCGCGCAGGTACATGCGCACCGGGTCGTTGGTCTTGTCGAGAGCGCCCGGCGCCAGGTCGAGCTCACTTTCCTCCGCTTCCTCCTTGGGCTCCTCATCCTTCTCGATCTTGTCGGCCAGCTTCGCCCGGGGAGATTCCAGCACTTCAATGCCGGCGTTCTCGAACATGTTCAGCATGTCGTCGAGGTCTTCAGGAGAATGGACATCGGAGGGCAGGAGTTCGTTCACCTCCTCGTAGAGAAGGTACCCCTTCTCTTTGCCCATCGTGATCAGCTTGCTTACCTGGTCGAACTTGTCTTCAAATGCCAAGCTTGTGGCCTCCGCTCGCGCTCGGCGAGCCCTTTGCCTTTCGCGTTACTTTGAGCATGATGGGCAACACCGAACCCCAGCCGGGCGGCGGCGCCTGGTCACCTGAAGCTATAAAGCTGCCTGTGAGGGACAGCCTACCCATGCTCTTAGATGTCATTTTATACCACAATGTTCCAGCTCAGGGAAGATTTTTGGGCTTCGCCAGCCGTTGCTGCATTAGCAACTGAGCCTGCGCCAACTCGATGGCCCGGCGAGGGTTCTGCTCCCGTTCGGCGGTCTGGATTGCCCGCGCCAGTTCCTGCCGCTCGCGCTCGGCCTTACTGCGCTTCAGGCCTTCAAAGGCATCTGCCACGCGGTCGCGGCTCACGACCTCTCTGGAGTCGAAAACGCTCTCATAGACAAGGCGCCGATCCTCGGGGTCGAGCGACGCCTCAAGGCGATTGATCTCGATTTGCTCGCCGCGCTGCCGCAATTCGAAAAGCCCGCGGAAGATGCGTTCCGCCGGCTGGCCGGCGCAATATCCTTCATCGAGCAGCTCAGCCAGGAACTCATCCGTGAGATCCTCGCTTTCGAGGAATGCCCGAATCAATTCTCGTTCCGCGGCGCTCGCTTCGACCGGCGCCAAGGCGGACCTGGGCCCGATTTCGCGCTCGCCCTGTGCCGCGGCGCGTTTCAGCTCGTCACGCAGCAGCCGGTCGTCGAGCCGCAGCCGCTCCGCCAGACGATTCGCCAGTTCGGCGCGCAGCATGGAGTTCGAAACCTTGACCAGAAAAGGCATCACGGCATTGGCGGCCGCAATCTTGCCCTCCGGCGTCCGCAGATCGTGCGCCGCCGTCGCCCGGTCGGTCAAGTAGTCGAGATAGGCCGGGGCTGCTTCCAGCAACTTCTGGTAGTGCGCTGCGCCCTGCTGGCGGATGAAGGAGTCCGGGTCGAGGCCCTCGGTCAACGCCAACACTCTGACCTCGAAACCGCCTTCCAGCAGGACCACGAGCGACCGCTCGGTGGCGGCTACACCTGCCGAGTCGGGGTCGTAATTCACCACCACGTGCCGTGAGTAGCGGCCGAGCAGCCGAACCTGGCTTTCGGTGAGGCTGGTGCCGCACGAGGCTACCACGTTGTCGATCCCCGCCGAGGCGACGGCGATGCAATCCATATAGCCTTCCACCAGAACGGCGCGGTCGAGCTTGCGGATAGCGGCGCCGGCGCCGTCGAGATTGTAAAGCGTGCGGCTCTTGGTGTAGATGGGCGTCTCGGGCGAGTTGAGATACTTCGGCTGGTCTTCGCCGAGCGCGCGGGCGCCAAAAGCCGCCACCTTGCCGTTGTCGCGCGCGATGGGGAAAATCACCCGGCGGCGGAAGCGGTCGAAACGGCGCTCGCCCTCGGCGCCGCGCAACACCAAGCCGCTTTTCTCGGCGTCCGCCGCCTCAAATCCGGCCTCGGCCAGATGCCGCGCGAGCGCCTGCCCGTTCGATGGCGCGTAACCCAGACGAAATCGGGCGATGGTTTCGTCGCCGAGGCCGCGGTCCGTCAGGTAAGCCCGCGCCGTCCGCCCCTCGGCGGTCGCTCCGAGTTGAGCCGCGTAGAACTTGACGGCGACCTCGTGGATCTTGTATAGGACCGTCCGCTCGCGCGCGCCGGCGTCAAAGGTGGTGTCACCGGACCGTTCGCCGAGCGTGACGCCCGCCTTCTCGGCCAGGCGGCCGAGCGCCTCCGGAAAAGTGAGGGTCTCAATCTGCATCACGAACTTGAAGACGTCGCCGCCGGCGTGACAGCCGAAGCAGTAGAACAGTTGCTTGTTGGGGTCAAGCGAGAACGAGGGAGTTTTCTCCTGGTGGAACGGGCATAGCCCGACGAACCTCGCGCCCGACTTGCGCAGCTTGACGTAATCGCCGACGATCTTCACGATATCGGCGCGGGAGCGAACTTCGTCAACTTGGGACATGGGAAAAACGGTTGTCAATTTTCAGTTGCCAGTCATCAGTCAAGGACAGAGACACCCGTGGTCACTGACCCCTGATCACTGACCTGACGGTTTGCGCGATCCCTGCAACATGAGCAGCAAGGCGGCCAATGCGACTCCGAAACACATTCCCGATGCGAGAAGCTGCAGGACGTCAACGGTGTGGAACCCTTCAAATCGAGGATTCCTCATTAACACCGCGAGCCCGATGAATCCGACCACAAGCGGCACCAGGATAGCGCGCGTTAGAACCCGACGCTCATTCGCCATGTTTCCTCCAGAAATCGAACTCACCGGTCCTTGGCCACTGAGACAACCGGCAACTGACCGCTGACGACTGATCTTAAGGCAGCACGAGACCCGGCGCCGAGCTCTCGGTTGCAGTGAGCTTGGACTGGGCGCGGAGAAAATCCAGATAAGCGCGGCCTTTGGGCCGGCCGTTCTGGCGCGTCGAGCCGATTTGCGCCAGAAATATCAGGGCATCGCGAACGGTTCCATCACCCAGGCGTGTAGCGCCCATCTCCTGCGCCTCTGCCTTCTTGTAGTCCTCGATCCCCACCTTGAGAGCTTCGTAGAGTTCCCGCTGCAGGCGGTAATCCGGTGGCTTCTCGTAATAGAGACCGCTTGAAAGCGTGCGGTAAGTCTCAGCCAGTGCGGTGACCGACGCAATCGCGTCCGTATCCACCAGCGGCCGGTTATCTTGCGCGAACCTCGCGATCACCCAAACGAGCGCCGAAATCAAGGGCCAGTGTCCCGCCATCGCCTCGGGCGGAATCTTGACATCGGCGAATGGAATCTTGGACCAGTCGATCACGCGCCGCCCACCCTCGCGTTGACGGCTGGCAATCAAGTAGTCGCAGTCCGACGGGCAGTCAATGGTTACCTCACGCTCGGTTGCGCAACACACCGAGCAGATGGATTCAGCCTTCGCCGGGCAGAATCGGCTGGCTTTTCGCTTCTGGCAAATGGGGCATATCATGGGTGGCTTCAACGTTCTACCGGAGTGCCGGGGCCGCCCACCGGCGGTCTCAATTTCGCGGCGCGGCGAGCTCTTGCGGCCGGGCTCTTACGGGCCGGATGGCGGCGGGCCGGCTTCCGCCGCGTGCGCCGGGAACGGCGGGCCGGAGCGGGAACGTACACCAGCAGGTTTTTCCCAGGGCTCAAACGAAAACCCTTGAGGTGGTTCCAGCGGCGGATGTCATAAGTTGTGGCGTCGAATCGGTCGGCCACGAGCTCGAGGGAGTCGCCGCGCTGCACCCGATAGTAGTGCTTGCGGAGACGCGTGCGCTCGCGCACCCGGGCCAGGGACGATTCCGGACCAGGTGAGAGAGGCAGCAAGAGTTGCGATCCCGTTTCCAGGGTATGGCCGTCCATCTGATTGGCTCGCGCCAGGCTGACCGGCGAAATCCGGAACCGGCGCGCCACCGATGCCAAGGTGTCGCCGTCTTGCACCTCGTAAGCGCGCCACCAGATCCGCCGGTCGGGCGGAACGTGGGCGATGGTGCGCTCAAAAACGTCCTTGGTGCCCGGCGGCAGGTTGAGGACAAAGCTCGGGTCGCTCGCGGGCGTCGTCCACCGAAGGAGACTGGGGTTCAAGCGGACCAACTCTTCGACCGGGTGGTCAATCAATTGTGCCACGAGGCGCAGGTCGGTCGGAACACTGACCACGACGGAATCCGGCTGGAGCGAAGGGTCCGGAACCACATCAAAACCGTAAGTCTTGGGGTCCTTGGCAATGAGAGCCGTGGCCAGAAAGATGGGAACGTAGTTCTGGGTTTCGGCGGGCAAGGCGCCGAGTTGTCGCAGCTTCCAGTAATCGGCGTAACCGGTCCTCTGGATCGCCTTTTGTACTCCGGCCGGGCTCCAGTCATAGGCGGCCATGGCCAGGAACCAGTCCCCGAAAGTCTTGTAAAGGTCCTTGAGCACTCGCGCTGCCGCCTCGGTGGACTTCACCGGATCTTCGCGCTCATCCACCCAGCGGTTCTCCTTAAGTCCGTAAAGCTCGCCCGTGCCCGGCATGAACTGCCAGATGCCTTTGGCGCCTTTCCTTGAGAGCGCGTGGGGATTAAACGAGCTCTCGCCGGCAGCAACGTATATAAGATCCTGGGGCAGGCCTTCCTTGCGCAACACTTCGCTGATCATCGCCCCGTAGGTGCCGCGGCGCTTCAGCACTGTCTCGATGTAATGCCGGCCGTGACTCTGCAAGTAGGTGAGAACGCCATCCACGTAGTCGTTCGAGACCAAAGGGAGGTCGGAGTGGACAGACTCGAGCTCAGCGGCGGCGCGTTCCTTGACGTTCGGGTCCACAGGGAAGGTGAGCCCGGCAAAGGATTCTATCGGCGGCGGCTCGTAAGTGTGGGCGTTCAGCGTGTCGCCGCGCTCGACAGCGGCGAGCTCCATGTCGTAGATGTTCTCGACGAGATCGTCGAACTCGCTGTTCAGGCGGTCATGGGTTTCGAGGTCAAGGTCGGACTGGAGCAGCATGCTGAGCGCCCGGTCAAACTCTTCCCTGGCTTTCTCAAGCAAGCCCGAGCGGTAATCCTCTACCCCGGACTGGTAGGTGGCTTGGGCCTTCGCCAGGAGGGCCGCGGCCGGATCGGCGGCTTGAGCGGCGGCTGGAGCTTGCGAAGGGGATGATGCCGGCTCCTGTGCCCCAGTTGAAATTCCGGCTGTGACCGGCTGCTGAATGGCGGGAGCGGCCGGCACGGGACTAGGTGCGAAGGCTGCGGGCGGCAGCTGGGACGCTGGTTGGCGCTGCGGTACGGTCCCGCAGGAGCACAGGATTAAGACCCCTGCCAGAAGCAATCCTGACTTCATTCTTCGCAAACTTCCCAAACGGGCTCCCCGCTAAGCTAAGACGTCGCGACAACGTCGAAGTGAGCTTCCCCAAGGCCTGGCAGCATTGTACTTTTCCGCGCCGACGGGGGTCAACCGCAAAGTAAGTGCAGAGAGGTGTAGGCTCTCGGCTTCGGTCACTTGAGAGGCAGTGCGGTACTGCCTGAAAAGTTGACACATTCATTTTGATTAACATCATGGATTCTGCCCACGAGAGGCAATCCATTATTTCGTTAGATGTTACCGGCGGGGGTGCGGATTGCGAATCTGCTTGACGAAGGGCCGGGAGGGACGGGAAGAACCAGCGAGTGGGTGGCCCACTCGCTCCGGTCAGCGGTCACAGCTTTTCTCCTCCGCGGCATTTCTTAATGACCGACTCGAGCTCCGGCCAGGGGATGTAAATCCGGCCGCCGAGCCGAATGGAATAGACCTTGCCGCAGGTGATCCAGCGGTAGAACGTTGCCCGGCCGCACTCTACGCCCGTGCGCCGGAAAAGGATCCTCCAGGCGTGGCTGGGTGTAACCATCGGCAGCCGGCCGAGACCGCTCTCATTGGTCGCCGTCGGTAGTAGCGGAATTTCAGAGACTCGAACTGATTCACGCATTCTTAACCTCGATCTAAACTAAACTGGCGTTTCGCCCGCGTAGGCCCGAGAGAAAGTATTGCTCCGCGGCCATTTCAGCCTCCGTTAGCGCCATCCCAACTCATCTTGGCTAATCGCGCTCTGCGAAAGCCAAGTTTTGAGCTAGAGCGGCGCTAGTCGTCAAGGAACGCCTCACGTTGCGAAGCCAGTCGCTTGCGGTCGCGAAACCGGGAATCGTCGATCTCCTCGGCTGCCACACCGTACTTGCCGCGATCCACCACAGCGGACGTCGGCTGAAAGGACTGGTAAAGCGTCGGCTCCCGGAGCTGCCGCTCATGGTGCAAGCACCTGCATGAGTTTCCTTGGGCCGGGAAAACGCATCCTCTTTCAACGCATCGAGCCGGCGCTCGGGTTTGCAGAGCGACGGGCGTGCGGGCCGGTGGCGCCAAAACTCCCAGTGGAGGCGTCGGCGACCAACCCGTGAGCGGCCCCACCGGCCTTTGAGGGCTACAAGTAATTGCAAGTTGCGGCCTGGCGGTCTCGCCCGACGGTTCTGGGAATCGAGACTGAGGCGCGGGAAACTCAAATCCGCCTTGTATAGCTCCCATGGATTGGCTCCTGTAAGCGAATTAAGTACGGCGCTTGAGATCCGAACAACTGGTGCGGCGAAGACCTTGCGACGGAAACGTGTGATCGAGGCTGGGTGGGACGCTCCACCCGGACCTGGGTGCGGGCGGCAAATGAGGAACCCGCAGCATCCCGAAGGCGTGTTCTGGCTCCACTTTCGATTGGGCGGTTGGAGGTCGCCAGCGCCGGTAGGCCGGCTTGTAGGCTACGAACGGAAATACGACCTTGCATTTTTTCCTTGCAACGTAGGCTACGCTCGGCTATGCTCCTGCGGCTCGAAGCCCGACGGGGACGGGCAAACATCACCTCAAGCTGAAAGGGCCGATTGTCAACCACGCCCAAAGATCGGGTGCAAGACCGCCTGACATCGCTTGCATCGAGCCGGAGGGCACAGTTCCGGCGGCAGCCAACTGCAGTGCCGCCGTGCGATCGATTCGCTGCGGAAAGCGTCCGTTGCGCCGTCACAGGCCGGGCGCTCAAAGTCGCGGCGGCCAGCGATGGGAGAGGCACGGACCGGCCCAACGGCAGGAAATATGGGGGCAATGAGATGCTGGGGCGCAGGTTCGCGGCGGTGAGTTGCTGGTACCGTGACACAGTGAGTAACTCAATAATTACGTTACTTATAAGTAATAACATAACGCCAAAAAAAGACGCCGCATTGGCGTCCAAGACGAGGTGCCCTTTTGCTCGCCGGATTCGAAGGGCCCCCGGAGAACAAGTGTGTGCACCACACCACTAACTTTTTGAAGCTAGAGTCTAGCCTATGCCTCTAGTGTTTGTCAAGTACTTTTTTTGAGGAGGGCGGTAAATTATGGCAGCTAAACTAGATGTCGCCAAGATTATCCGCAAGGTTCGGGCGCGGCTGGGAGTAAGCCAAGAAGGTCTCTCTCGCCGCCTCAACGCCACCAAGGGGGCTGTTCAGCACTGGGAGCGAGGACGGAATCACCCGGACCTCGCGCGGCTGATCGCCTTGCGCCAGATCTGTCCGGCAGGCATCGAGCGTCAGCAGTTGGACGCTCTGATCAAAGAGACCCAGGGTCGCATCGCAGAGCCGCCAAATGGTAAAGTCTCCGTATTCGCCGGCGCGGGATCTTCCTTGCTGCAAAAGGAGAACGACCGCTTGCGCAATCAGCTCGACAAGAGCAAGAGCGCCGTCCAGCGGCAAGAAGAGGAAAACCGCCGGCTCCGAAAGTTGGTGCGAGACCTTCAACTGAAGTCGGTTCGGTAAATTGGCGACTCGGCCGACGGGCTTTTCATTGGGGCCCCACGGGAGGGGATAGGTCCCTGCCCCAATCCTAAGCCGACTCGCAAGCGGGATACCGCCGCAAGATCGCCGGAAGCGATGACATCACAAGCGCCACCTTGAGAGCTTCCCCCGGCAGAAAGGGATACACCCCTAAGAGCGCGGCCTGGTGAACCCCAAGACCGCGACTGACCGCCAGCCAGAGCGCGCCAGACACGAGAATCACGCCGGTCGTAAAGCCCAGCACCGCACCCAGCTTCCAAATCCTCCTGCCCGCGCCCGCCTCGATGAGCCAGCCGAGGAGTCCGGCGGCGAGCGGAAAGCTCCAAAGGTAGCCACCGGTAGGCCCGAGCATGTAGGCAAGCGAGAACGCCCCGCCCGCAAACACCGGCAAGCCCCCTGCCCCCGCGGCAAGATACAGCGTCTGGCAGATGAAGCCCCGCCGGCTTCCCAGCACTGCGCCCGCAAGCAGTACACCGAAAGTCTGGCCAGTTAGGGGAACCGGCGTGAACGGCAAGGGGATCCTGACTTGGGCCAGCAGCGCGGTCAGCAGGCTGAATCCGATCACCCAGACGACGTCAAGCGAGAGCGTGCGCCGGTTCGTCCAGTTGTCAACGAGCACGTTCGAAGCAGAATATGTCATTTGCCCCTCGTCCCGAGCCCTGATCCGCCACGCTCTATTATGTCCCAGGTAGCGGAGCACCTCCAGCAAATATCGCCCGGCATTTCACCCCACCTTCAATTCGTCGAGGCGAGTCTTGTCAGAAGCTCGGGAAGCTGCGCGGTAAAAGCCGAGCGCGCGAGCACCGTATCGCATCCTGCCGACCGGGCGGCGGCGATGAGATCACCCTGGACGTGCGAGACAAAGCCCACCACGGGAATGCCCCGGGTGGAAGGCGCGGTTTTGAGAGCGCGCAGCAGCTCGACGGCAGACACGAATCGGCAATTCAGGTCCAGAATAATCGCACTCACCTCCCGGCCTGGGTGAACCTGCAATTCCTGGCCGAGCGTGGCGGGGTTGACGGCCTCGACGCCCACGCCCGTGCGCCGCGCCGTCTCCTGGATTCGCGCCAGGAAGAACAGGTCTTCGACGGCTGCCAGTATGATCGAGGCCAATGCAGTCTCCTCTCTACTGGGGTGTCAGTTCATAGCGGTGGGTCTTCGGTTGGGCCGCCGCTCGCTGCTCCTTCACCAATTCGGCCTCCAGCCTGTCGAGCCCGTCGAGGGCCGCCTGAACCTCCGGCGCGCGATCCTTTTCGAGCGGCACCTGCACCAGTCGCCAGCGCGCGAAGTGAACCTCATTGTGCTTCCGGGTCAGGTCGTTCGCCGCCTTCGCTTGTTCTTCCATCGGTGTGGGCTCGAGCGCCAGGTTGACGCCTTCCGCGAGCTTCTGCGCTGAATAAACGCCCACCTTGGCGCCGTCAATGGTGAGCGCATACTCCGGCGCCTGGAGGCCGGTGACGCGCAGCGGCTCCTGATCGAGCGTCGCCGCGACGTCCGAGCAGCGCAGCACGAGTCTTACCACCGGGTCGTCCAGGTCAAGCGGCATGGGCAGCGCGCGGTCGGTTTCACTCCAGGCGAGGCCCTTCGAAGCATCGAACAGGGTGACCTGCGCGTTCTCGGCGCGCACGACGCGATGCGCCGCGGCGTCAATCTGCACCGAGGCGACCAGCGACGGCGCGTCCCAGGCCCGGAGCAGCGCCGCCGCCATGACGAGATGTCCGGCGGGCGAGGGGTGAACGCGATCGGGGATGATTTCCTGCGCCATGCGGGGATCCGCTTTCTCGGCGCGCTGAAGAGTCTCGACGACGGGCGCGTTCATGTCCGCCACCGCCAAGTTCTCGCGCTCGCCGAGTTGCTTGACGAACGCGCCATAACGAATGAGGACGGCGTTGTATCCGCCCGCAAACTGCGGCGGGCGCGTAACGTCGTCAAAAGGCGAAGGCTGAACGAGCGTCATGCGAACGTGGGGGAGCGCCTTCCTGACGGCGTCAACCATAAACTCGTAGGCGCTCGAAAAGGCATCGAAGACCCCCGGATCGTAGGCGCGGTAGCCGGCGTCATTCATGCCCAGCATCACCGACACCACAGTGGGCTGGTAGGCGAACACGTCGCGGCGCAGGCGCACGTCGATTGGGCCGCCGCCGCTCATCGTGGCGCGGTCTCCGCTCCAGCCGGAATTGGTGAACGAAACGTTGAGGGAAGGAAAGCGAGTGACGACGTAGCTTTCGATGTCGGCGGTGTAAAGGCGCTGCTCGGTAATGCTGTCGCCGTAGAAGACCACCCGGTCACCATCACGCAAATAGAAGGAGGCGGCTTGCCGCCCCTGGAGCGCGACGCCGCCGAGCAATCCGCACAGTGCCGCAAACAAGAGCGCAATGCGCCGTGCGCGCGAAGCGTTCTTCGAGCGACGCCTCATGGATTGGTTGGTGGACGAGCACACCGGAAGCGCGTTCTCCCCCGCGAACTATCGTCTCTGAAGCTATCGCACCGCCTGTGCAACGGTGTTCTTCAACGCTCCGAGGCCTGCCTTCACATCCGGCCCCAGGTGCACCCGCAGCGCGCGGCGGTTTCGTTCCGCCAGTACTTTCAGGTCGCCTCGCGCTTGTGCGGCCTTCACAACGCCGAAGGTGTACTTCTGGCCCGGCACCGGCAGATCCTGAGCGTCATCGCAGGTGACCTGCAGGAAGACTCCCGTGTTCGGCCCGCCTTTGTACGCCTGTCCCGTCGAGTGCTGGAACCGGGGACCGAAGCCGAGACACGTGGCCACGCGCTTCCGGTCGCGGACGGCATGGCGCACCGTCTGCAGCTCTCGCTCATTCGCCGCGTTCATCTCCAGATAGGCGAGGACGGCGAAATAGTCGCCGGCCCCGAGACGGTTCAGGTGAGCGCGCAGGTAGCCGCCGAGCGTTCGATCTTTGCCGGCCGCCGCCGCGTTCTTCTCGTCCGCAAAGAGCTTGATGCCGGCCTCTTCGAGGAGCGGTGTCTCGGCCGGCAGGGTGCCGGCTTTTTCGTAAGCGTCGGTAAGTTGCCGCGCCGCGATCTTGGCCGCTTCCACGTCCGGCTGGTTGAAGGCATTGATGCCCAGGATTGATCCCGCCACCGCGGTCGCAATCTCCCAGCGGAAAAATTCCTGGCCGAGATCGTAGGCGTCAGCCAGGACGATCCGCACCACCGGATGCCCGGCCTTTTCAAGCTTGTCGAGCGCCGCATCCTTCGCGGTGTCGGATTCCGATTCGAGCCTCAGGTAAGCAAACACGCGATCGTCGCCGTATACCTCCGGCGGGCCGAGTTCCTCCCGATCAACGGGAATCAGGCCCTTGCCGGACTTGCCCGTGGATTCCGCCAGCAATTGCTCGAGCCACGCGCCGAGGTCAGAGATGCCGGGCGATGTGATGAACGTGACCTTGTCGCGCCCGGTCTTGGCTGCCAAGCCCAGGATGGTTCCCAGCGTCACGCCAGGATTCTGCTCGACCGGAACGCACGAACTGCAGGAATTAACCATCACGTCGGCCTTGTCGAGGAACTTCGGCACATCCACGCCCATCATGGCCGCCGGTACCATCCCGAAGTCTGAGAGCGCCGAATAGCGCCCGCCGATGGAAGGCACGCCGTGGAAAATGCGCCGGAATCCATCGCCTCGGGCTACCTCCTCAAGCTTCGAACCAGGATCGGTGATAGCGATAAAACGGCTGCCGGCTTCCTTCGTCCCTACTGTCTGCTTGACGCGCTCGAAGAAATACTGCTTGAAGATGTTGGGTTCAAGCGTCGAGCCTGATTTGCTCGAAACGATGAACAGGGTCTTCGCGAGATCGAGTTTGCCTTCGAGCGTCCTGATCTGGGCCGGATCGGTGGAATCGAGAACATGTAATTCGGGGTAGCCTTCGATCTTGCCGAAGGCCAACCGCATCACTTCCGGGCACAAGCTCGATCCACCCATGCCCAGCAGCGCTGCGTGCGTGAATCCCGCGTCTTTCGCCTCGGCGGCGATCTCCTCAAAATGGTGCGCGTGCGCCATCTGATCCTCGGTGATGCCGAGCCAGCCGAGCCAACTGCCTTCATCGGCGCCGGTCCACAGGGCGGCGTCGCGCGACCACAAGCGCCGCACCATGCCCTTGGAGCGGCACTCGCCGAACGCCGCCTTGACGCCGCCGGCGAGCGGCTCGGGCAGCACATACGTCTGCCGATTGATGTCGGGCGCCACTTTCATCTTGCAGCGCTGGTCGAGCGCGTTCAGAAGTTTGTCGAAAGCGTCGGAAAAGAGCCGCACTCCCTGCGTTACCAGCTCGTCCGTGACCTCTTTCATCGAGATCCCCACGTGGTCGAGCGCCCGCATGGTGTCGGCTGCCGCCTCGGTGTCCTCTTCCAGGCTCAGCCGCGGACGTCCGTGCTCGCGGAACGCCTCGAGCGTGGCGGTGGGGATTGTGTTCACAGTGTCCACTCCGATGAGTTCCTCGATGTAAAGCACGTCGCGGTATTGCGGGTTCTTGGTGCTGGTGCTCGCCCACAGCAGGCGCTGCGTCCGCCCGCCTTTGGCTTCGAGCGCCTTCCAGCGCGGCCCGGCGATGATTTCCTTGTATTTCTGATACGTCAGCTTGGCGTTCGCTATCGCCACGCGCCCCAGGACGCTTTGCAGCAGCGCGCGGCCCGCTGGCGTCGCAGCGGTCTTTAGCTTCGCTTCCACCTGCGAATCTACCAACGTGTCAATGCGGCTCACAAAGAAGCTCGCGACGCTGGCCATTTTGCTCACGTCGCCGCCCTTCGTGGCGTAAGCTTCGAGTCCCGAAATAAACGCTTCGGCCACCTGCTCGTATCGCTCCTGCGCGAAGAGCAGCGTGATGTTGATGTTGATGCCCTCGCTCGTGGCCTGCTGAATGGCCGGAATGCCCTCCACCGTCCCCGGAATCTTGATCATCACGTTGGGGCGCGCGACGGCTTTCCAAAGGCGGCGCGCCTCCTTGATGGTGCTCTCCGTTTCCTGCGCGAGATACGGCGAGACCTCCATGCTGACGAAGCCATCGCGCCCGCCGGTCTTCTCGTACACCGGCCGGAAAGCGTCGGCGGCCATCTGGATGTCGGCAATCGCCAGCCGCTCGTAAAGCGTCATGGCGTCGAGTGAGCCCTCGTGGTAAAGCTTCTCAAGCGACTCGGCATAGTCCGTGCTGCCGACGATGGCTTTCTCAAAGATCGCAGGGTTCGACGTCATGCCTTTCAGGCCGTCCTCGTCAATGAGCTTCTGCAGCTCGCCGCCGGTGATCAAGCTGCGCCGGATATAGTCGAGCCAGACGGCCTGGCCGAGTTGTTCGAGAGTCTTCAGTGGATTCATGGCTCACCTCGCGAATCTTTGTTCGAGCGCTTTCACCTTGGCGAGCCGGCGGACGTGCCGTTCTTCGCCGGAAAACTTGGCCGCGAGAAAATTGCGCGCCAGGTCGCGCGCCAGGTCCACGCCGATCACCCGCGAACCCAGCACCAGCACGTTCATGTCGTCGTGCTCCACGCCCTGGTGCGCCGAATAAGCGTCGTGGCACACCGCCGCGCGAATGCCCGGCAGCTTGTTGGCGGCGACGGACGCTCCTACGCCGCTCCCGCATATTAGGATGCCCCGCTCCGCCTGCCGGTTCCGCACAGTGTTCCCTAAAGCCTCCGCGAAGTCGGGATAGTCGTCGGGCAACGCGGCGCTGTTCGCGCCCACATCGAGAGTCTCGTGGCCGAGGCCGGCCACGTATTCCAGAATATTCTGCTTCAAATCGTATCCGGCATGGTCGGCGCCCAGCACGATGCGCATCTTGTTCACCTCGCCTCGTTCCGCAGAGTCAGTATAGCGCGCCTCGCGCCGCTTGATGGGTTATCATGCTGGCCTACGCCTGGAGCGGCGCACACACGTTCGGAGGCACATTCATGGCGAGAAACTTCAAGGACCTCTCGGAGCGGGAAATCCTGGCGATGGCCATCTCACTCGAAGAAGAAGACGCCCGCATCTACGCCGACTTCGCCGAGGGTCTGCGCGATACCTATCCAGCCACGGCCAAGGTGTTCGACGAAATGCAGGCGGAGGAATCCGGCCACCGCCAGAGCCTGATTGAGACCTACCGCCGGCGCTTTGGAGAACACATCCCCCACATCCGCCGGCAAGACGTGAAAGGCTTTGTCGAGCGCCGTCCCGTCTGGCTGGTGCGTCCGCTCGGGCTCGACGCCGTCCGCAAGCAGGTTGAGATCATGGAAATGGAGACCGGTCGCTTCTACCGGCGCGCCATTCCGCGAGTCACCGACGCCTCGGTTCGCAAACTGCTCGGCGATTTGGCCGAGGCCGAGCAGAAGCACTACGACTTCGCGGGCTCGCTCGAGGAGAAACATCTCACGCCCGACGTTCGCGCCGAGGAAGAAAAAGCTCAACGCCGCCTCTTCGTTCTTCAAGTCGTCCAACCAGGCTTGGCCGGCCTCATGGACGGTTCTGTTTCGACGTTGGCGCCCGTGTTCGCCGCCGCCTTCGCCACCCACAAGAGCTGGGATGCTTTTCTCATCGGCCTGGCGGCTTCGGTCGGCGCCGGTATCTCCATGGCTTTCGCCGAAGCCCTCTCCGACGATGGCTCGCTCACCGGGCGCGGGCGCCCTTTGCTGCGCGGAGTCGTCGAAGGCCTGATGACCACCGCCGGCGGCATCGGGCACACCCTGCCTTTTCTCATTCCCAACTTTCGCATTGCCATCACGGCGGCGGCGGTTGTCGTGGCGGCTGAACTCGCCATCATCAGCTACGTCCGCCACCGTTACATGGATACGCCGCTCGTGTCGGCGGCGCTGCAGGTTGGCCTGGGTGGCGCGCTCGTCTTCATCACCGGGATTCTGATTGGCAGCTCGTAAGGCGGACGGAAAGCGCCTTGAATTACGAGGGATGTCCGCCGTTGAGTTCGCGGAGGATGTCGCCGACAAAAGCCTTGGCGTCGCCGAAGAGCATCAGCGTCCGGTCGAGGTAATACAGATCGTTGTCGATGCCGGCGAATCCCGGACTCATGCTGCGCTTGATCACCATCACCGTCCGGGCCTTGTCCACATCGAGGATGGGCATGCCGTAGATGGGGCTCGAAGCGTTATTGCGCGCCGCCGGATTGGTGACGTCGTTGGCGCCGATGATGAGCGCCACGTCCGTCTGCGCGAACTCGGCGTTGGCGTCTTCCATGTCGAGGAGCCGGTCGTAAGGAATGTCGGCTTCGGCCAGCAGCACGTTCATGTGGCCCGGCATGCGTCCTGCCACCGGATGAATGCCGAACTTCACGTCCACGCCCTTGCGCGTGAGCACGTCGTAAAGCTCGCGGACCTTATGCTGCGCCTGCGCCACCGCCATGCCGTAACCCGGAACAATGATGATCTTGTTCGCGGCGGCAAGAATCCCTGCCGCCTCTTCCGCCGTCGCGCTGTGAACGGTGCGCTCCTCGCGTGACACCGCGCCCGCGGGCTGCACCTGCCCGAAGGCGCCGAACATCACATTGGCGAAGGAACGGTTCATCGCCTTGCACATGATGACCGAAAGGATGAAGCCGGAAGAACCGTCGAGCGCGCCCGCCACCACCAGCACCTTGCTGTTGAGCACGAAGCCCAGCAGCGCCGCCGAGAAGCCGGCATAGGAGTTCAGGAGCGAGATCACGGTCGGCATATCCGCCCCGCCGATCGGCGTCACCAGCATCACGCCGAATACGAGCGAAACCGCAACCATGATCGGAAAAAGAAACATGGTGCCGGGCCGGACGGCGAGGACGACGGCGATCCCAACCGCCGCGCCCAGCACCGACAGGCTGACGACGTTCTGTCCTTTGTAAGTGATCGGCCGCTGCGGCAGGAGCTCTTGCAGCTTGCCCGCCGCGATCAGGCTGCCGGTGAACGTCAGCGAGCCGATAATCACTTCGAGCGCGATCTCGGTCATCGCGAATCGCGAAATCTGCGGAGCGCGCACGTAGTACTCCGCGATGCCAATCAGGGCGGCGGAAAGCGCCCCAAAGGCGTGGCTGAGCGCCGTCCGCTGCGGCACGGCGGTCATGTGCACCATGCCCAGCGGAACGCCGACGCCCGCGCCGATGGCGAGCGCCACGATGATCCACTTGTACTCGACCACTTCCGGGTTGAGCAGTGTGGCGCCGACGGCCAACGCTGCCGCGATTTCCCCGGCCAGCACTCCGCGCCGCGCCGTGGCCGGCGAGCTCAGCCACTTCAGCGCCAGGACGAACAGGGTGACGGCGGCGATGTAGGCGAAGTCAATCAGTTGTCCGGTCGCGAGCGCGGTCATGATTTTTTGGGTTTGCTGGTCTTGAACATTCGCAGCATGCGGTCGGTGATGACGAATCCTCCCACCATGTTGCTGAACGACGCCGCCACCGCCACGGCGCCGAGGATCGTGGAGAGCCTGGTTTCATGCCGGCCGGCGATGATGATGGCAGCGACCACCACGATGGCGTCGAGGGCGTTGGTGAGCGACATCAGCGGCGTGTGCAGCAGCGGCGAGACGCGCCGGATTACTTCAAATCCGACGAATCCCGCCAGCACGAACACGTACAAGCTTGAGATGAAATCCGAAGGCACAGTTTCCTCCTGCCAAGGCTTAATTCTTCTGCGGAACCGGCGAGGGAAGCGAGAAGAATTCCCGCACCCGGGCGTTCACAATCTCACCGCCCCGGGTGACCAGCGTCTCCCGTGTAATCTCATCTTCCAGATTGAGCTGAACCTTTCCGTCCTTCACAAGATGGAGCAGAAACGCTGTGAGATTGCGCGCGTACATGTAGCTGGCGTGATACGGCACGGTGGAGGCGAGATTGATCTGGCCGATGAGGGTGATGCCGTGCTCGACCACGATCTCGCCCGCGCGTGTGAGCTCGCAGTTGCCGCCCCGCTCCGCCGCCAGGTCCACGATGACCGATCCCGGCGCCATGCGCTCCACCATCTCACGGGTCACGAGCACCGGCGATTTTCTTCCCGGCACCACGGCCGCCGTGATCACCACGTCGCTCTCGGCCACCACCTCTCCCAGCAGCTCACGCTGCCGCCGGTAGAAACTCTCGTCCTGCGCCGTGGCGTAACCACGCGCGTCCTGGGCGTCTGCAGCTTCGATGGGAAGCTCGACGAAGCGGCCGCCGAGGCTTTGCACCTGCTCCTTCACCGCCGGCCGGAGATCGTAGGCCGAGGCGACGGCTCCAAGGCGCCGAGCCGTGGCAATGGCCTGCAAGCCCGCTACGCCCGCACCCATGATCAACACCCGCGCCGGCGTGATGGTTCCGGCTGCCGTGGTCAGCATGGGGAAAATCTTGGGTAACGTGTTCGCCGCGAGCACCACGGCGCGATAGCCGCAGAGGGTGGCCATCGAGGAGAGCGCGTCCATGCTCTGGGCTCGCGTGATGCGCGGCATGAGCTCCACCGCGAAAGCCGTCGCGCCCGTCGCGGCAATGGCTTGCACGGTTTCGAGCGATCCTACGGGGCGCAGAAAGCCGATCAGAATCTGACCCTGGCGCAGGAGCGGCAGATCGGCCTGGCCGGTCACGTCATTCGATCCGTACGAAAGCACCTGCACAATCACGTCAGCCGCCTGGAACACTTCGGCGCGGCTCGCGACGATCCTCGCGCCCTTCTCCTGATAGCTCTTATCGAGGTATCCCGCGCCGGCGCCGGCCCCGGCTTCGACCACCACCTCGCAGCCTGCCTTGGCGAGGTTCGGCCCGACCGCCGGCACCAAGGCCACGCGGCGCTCGCCCGGGAAGCTCTCTTTGGGGACGCCGATAATCAATGGATTGCTTCTCCTCTCGCCAGCCCGGCAGGCACCTTCGGGCTGCGATGGAGTCTCGCCCGAAAAATACCCGACATCATAGCATGCTCCGAGGCAAGGCTGACGGCGGACCGCATTACTCCCTTGGCGCTTGACCAAACCCTGCCCCTACCGCCATAATCCGTCCCGTCATACTTGAAATGATCTTATGTCCCGTCGTCGAGATCCCAAATTGACCGAACGACGCCGCGCCGAGCTCGTGAAGGCAGGCTACGCCGAGATTCTGGAAAAGGGCATCCAGGGAACGACCATCGATTCGGTGGTCGCTCGCGCCGGGTCGAGCAAGGGTGGGGCGCTCTATTACTTTCCCACCAAGGATGACCTGCTGCTGGCGGTGCTCAACTGGCTGCTCGCGGAACTCGACCGCACGTTGGAAGATATTGCAACCAGCGACGCCGCGCCGCGCAGCCGGCTGGCCTCCGAGGTCGAGGTGCTCTTCCATAGCGCGGAAGTGAATCGCAAACTGTACCTGATGTTGTTCGACTTTGTCAGCATGGGCGCGCGCTCCGAACGCTACCGCGCTCCGCTCGCGGCCTTCTTTGAGAACTGCCGGCGGCGCGACGCGGTGATTGTGGCCGAAGGCATCGAGCGGGACGAGTTTCGCCGCGTCGATCCCGAGAACGCCGCGAGCGCGATTCGCGGCCTGGTGGACGGCCTTTGCCTGCAGTGGCTGGTCGAGTCGGACCGAGCGCCGCTCGAAGTTTACCGCGACCGCTGCCGCGCCGTGCTCGGGGCGTACCTGCTGCGGTGAGCAAGCCGGAGTCAGAAGCCAGGAGTCAGAAGTCAGAATGGACAGGCCATTGAGTGATTGACTCATGGAATCCGTTGAGTTATGAGTGCTCGGGAGGTGTCGCCTATGACCATCGTAAAGAGCAGGGCTTCGCAGCGAGTTCGAGAACTTATCTTCGGGGTGTTCGTTGTGGCGCTCGCGGCCGTGCCGGCGGGGGCGCAGTTTGGGGCGACCGAGGCGCATGAGGCCGGCGCGCCGGCGAATCAGGTGACCGCGGTCAAGGCCGGTCACCTGTTCGACAGCAAGAGCGGACAGATGCTTGCGGACCAGGTGATCGTCACCCGGGGCGACCGGATCGCGGAGGTGGGCCCGAGCGCGCAGGTGAAGGTCCCGGCGGGAGCTCAGGTGATCGATCTCAGCCACGCCACGGTCCTGCCGGGATTGATTGACGCGCATACTCACATCTTCCTCACCGGCGAATCGCACGGCCGCTACGAAGAGCAAATCCTGAAAGAGTCGTGGCAGTACCGCACCATTGAAGCAGTGCTCAACGCCCGGCGCGACCTTGAGGCCGGCTTCACCTCGATGCGCGACTGCGAGACCGAAGGCGCCATGTACAGCGACGTGGACGTGAAGACGGCGATCAACCGCGGCCTGATTCCGGGGCCGCGCCTCGAAGTGGCCACGCGCGCCATGTCCACCACCGGCGGCTATCCGCTCGAAGGCTACTCGCCGGAGGTCACGGTGCCTTCCGGCGTGCAGATTGTGGACGGCGTGGAGGAAGCGCGCAAGGCCGTGCGCGAGCAGATCAAGTACGGCGCCGACTTCATCAAGATTTATGGCACGCACCACTTCTACTTCACGCCGGACGGCAAGATGGTTTCGATCCCCACGTTTTCGCTTGCCGAAGTCAAGGCCATCACGGACGAAGCGCACGCCGAGGGCAAGAAGGTGGCCTGCCACGCCTACGGCGGTCCCGGACTGCACAACTGCATTGACGGCGGCGTGGACTCGATCGAGCACGGACTCGACTTGGACGACCAAGCCGTCACGGAGATGGTGGCGAGGGGCACCTGGCTCGTGCCCACCCTGTACGTTTACGAATTCGAGCCGGAAGAGGACCTGGCCGCGACCGGCGGCAAGACCAGCCGCGCGCTCATTCACGAAGCGAGCTTCCGCAAGGCGCTGGCGGCCGGAATCAAGATCGCCTTCGGCACCGACGTCGGACCGTTCCCGCACGGCACGCAAGCGAAGGAGTTCGAGTATCTGGTGAAGTTCGGCATGACTCCCGCGGCCGCGATTCAGGCCGCGACCACGCGCGCCGCCGACCTGATGGGTTGGCGCGACCGCGTCGGCTCGATTGAGCCGGGGAAGTTCGCAGACGTCATCGCCGTCTCCGGGGATCCGCTGGCCGACATCACGGAACTGGAGCGCGTAAAATTTGTGATGAAGGGCGGCGAAGTGGTCAAGAACGAGCTGAAGTGATCTCGCCACCTGCGGGATGTCATTCTGAGGTCGCCGCGGCGACCGAAGAATTCCGGCATTGTTACAATCAGGCAAATACCGAGATCCTTCGTCGGTCGCCGCGGCGACCTCCTCAGGATGACAGTTCTGAAGGTTTTCTCCGACTATAGATAGCGGCAATCCGAAAAGACTCGAGGTGCTCGCAATGACCAAAGCTCTCTTCCTCATTCTGGCGTTTTCATTTGCCGTCGCCTTGTCGGCGCAGAAGCCCGCCCGGACGCCGAAGGCAGTGCCCGGCGGCGCGGCCGAGCGCGGACGCTATCTCGTGGAAGACGTCGGGATGTGCGGCGAGTGCCATTCGCCGCGCGACGCGCAAGGGAATCTCGACCGCGCGCGCTGGCTGCAGGGCGCGCCGACCTGGTTCACGCCGGTCCACGCCATGCGGAACTGGGCTTACACGGCTCCGGCGCTCGCCGGCCTGCCGAGCTTCAGCGACGCCGACATGACGAACATTCTGGAAAAGGGCCTGACGCCCGAAGGCGCGCCGATCCGCCCGCCCATGCATGTCTACCATATGACCCACGAAGACGCCGCCGCCATCGCTGCCTACCTGCGGTCGCTCAAGCCCGCCGGCGGAGAGTAGGCAACCGGGCTCCCAGGCCTTTCCCCGGCCATCGCCTCCTCCCAGATC
>DASYXW010000058.1:0-119222 GCA_035934405.1 Terriglobia bacterium | reverse complement strand
GGGCAACGTCCGGGAGCTTGAAAACTTCATTGAGCGCGCCGTGATCCTCTCGCCCGGCTCGGTGCTTCGTGTGTCGCTCGGGGATCTCAGAGTACCCGTCGAGGCCGCCAACCACGATTTTCCGGTAACGCTCGAAGCCGCCGAGCGCGAACACATCCAACGCGTACTCGAAGAGACCCGGTGGGTGATTTCGGGCCCCAACGGGGCCGCCGCCCGTCTGGGCATGAAGCGCACCACTCTGCAGTCCAGAATGCACAAGCTCGGGATCTCCAGGGAGACTTCCAACCCGGTCGGACGGGCTCTGGGTACCTGATCTGCGACATTATCATTTCACGAACGTATCCGCCGGAGAAGAATCGCTCGTATTTCGTAAAGAGCGGCCTGGGAGACGCGGAATCCCATTCGGGCCAGCTTGGGAGATACATTCCAAGATTCTATTGATTCTAAATAACATCCCGGCTTAGAGGGACAGAGTTCGAGATACACCGCAGCATCCTCTTGATTTCAAACCACATTACGGCTTGGAGCGTCAAACCTCCGAATCCGAACGCCACCTCTAAGTCCGCCACGCCGATCTGCCCGCCTGAAAAGTGCATGCTTTAAGTCGCTCCAGCGAAAAGATGATATTACCACTATTTCACTTATCTGTCAAGTACAATATTAGTTGCCAGGGCGAGAAGGCGCCTGGTCGGATCGTCCAGGTAACTGAACAGGTAAGGCTTATCTGCCGACATTTAGGCAAACTGCCGATATTTCGGCAGACAAGGCATTCATTGCTCTATGTCAAGGCAGCTCCCATAATATTCCTAAGACGATGAAAAAGTTCACATTATTGGCGATTGCGGCGGCCCTCTGTGCGTTGGGTCTCCGATTGCCGCAAGTCTGGCTGCGAGGGGAGGCTCAGAGCTAGTGTTGAAAATAACGACTGAACAAGGTGCCGAGGCGATGACGCTCAAACTGGAGGGCAAGATCGCAGGTCCGTGGGTTGCCGAGTTGGAGCGCGCCTGGCAAGCGTCTGCCGCCTCCTGTGACAAGGCACATATCACCGTTGACCTCTCCGCCGTGACCTTCATTGACGCCGAGGGTAAAAAGCTGCTGGCGGAGATTCACCAGCAGAAGGGGCGGCTGCAGGCCGCCGGCTGCATGACGCGGTGCGTGGTGGAAGAGATCAAGAGGAGATTGCCGTGGAAGCGGAGCTAAGCAAGCGCATGAAGTTGTTGTTAGTGATAGGGCTCTGGCTCGGAGCCACGGCGGCGCAAACTGCCTCCGCGCAAGGGCCGCAGCAAGGATCGGCGGCGCCGAGCCTCCAGGCAGGGGCGCAAGGATCGTCTCCGGCAGTCTCGATGCTGATGAGCAACCAGTCGCAAAGCCCGCTCGAAGGCAGCGTGCCGGACGCGAAACCAACGCCGGGAGTGTTGCAGCTCACCATCAAGGACGCGCTCGATCGCGGGCTCAAACACAATCTGGGGCTTCTGCTGGACAGCGAGGCGACGCGCGTGGAGCGCGGCCGCCGCTGGAACGCTCTCAGCGAACTTCTGCCCCATGTCTCGGCCCACGTGAGCGAGACGACGCAGCAGGTGAACCTCAAGGCGCTCGGCATTCCAAGTTTCCCAGGACTACCCAGCGTGGTTGGACCGTTCAGCGTGTTCGATGCGCGGGCGAATTTGTCGCAATCAGTCTTCAACTTTGGGTCTTTGGAGAACCTCAAGGCGGCCGCGAAAAATGTGCAGGCCGCCCAGTACACCGCCAAGGACGCGCGCGACTTGGTGCTGCTGGTGGTCGGAAACGCCTACCTGCTGGCGAACGCCGATGCGGCGCGGGTGGAGGCGGCAGAGGCGGAAATGAACACGGCCGCGGCCTTGCACGACAAGGCGCAGGACATGCTCAAGGCCGGCTTAACGCCCTCCATTGACGAGTTGCGGGCCAAAGTGGAGTTGCAGACGCGGCAGCAGCAGCTCATCGTCGCTCGCAACGACTTCGCCAAGCAGAAGCTGAACCTGGCGCGAGCCATCGGCCTCGCGGAGGGTCAGGAGTTTACGCTCGCGGAAAAGACTCCGTACGCTCCCTTCGAACCGCCGAGCCTGGAGAACGAACTGGGCCGGGCGTTTGCCTCGCGGTCGGATTACCAGAGCGCGCTGGCCCAGTTGAGGGCGGCCGAGCTGGCCCGCAAAGCGGCAGCCGCGGAGCGTTACCCATCGCTGGGGCTCAACGCCGACTACGGCGATATCGGACTGGAGCCCGGCAATTCGCATGGAACGTTTTCCGTGGCCGGAACCCTGAGCCTGCCGCTTTTTCAGGGCGGCAGAATCAAGGGAGACATTATTGAAGCCGATGCTCTGCTCAAGCAACGCCGGGCGGAAGTGGCGGACCTGCACGCCCGAATCGACTACGAGGTGCGCACGGCGCGGCTGGACCTGAAGGCTGCCTCCGACCAGGTGGGGGTGGCAAAGAGCCAGCTCGACTTGGCGCAGCAGACCCTGGCCCAAGCGCAGGACCGGTTCGGAGCCGGCGTCGTAGATAACCTCGAAGTGGTGCAGGCTCAGGACAACGTGGCCGCAGCCAACGACGCTTACATTTCGAGCCTTTACGCGCACAACGTGTCCAAAGTGCAACTGGCGCGCGCCGTCGGCGTGGCCGAGCAGGCCGTGATGCAGTATCTGGGAGGAAAGTAATGGCGCAACGGGCCGAAATCGAAGAGCAAAAGACGAGCCAGTCCGGCCAGTCCAGAATTAGCGGGGCTCGCGCCGGAGTGAATGAGGCGGACATGAGCGAAGTGAACGGGAAGGTTTCGAACAACACGAAGCCGGGCCGGAAATGGCTGATCGTTGCGGCGGTGATTGCGGCGGTGGCGGTGAGCGTTCTGGTTTGGCGGCACTACGCCGGTTGGGAGTCCACCGATGATGCGGTGATTGACGGTCACATCTACCCCATCAGCGCGCGCGTCGGTGGGCACGTGCTCAAAGTGACCGCGGACAACAACCAGTACGTCGAGGCGGGCACGGTGCTGGTGGAGCTTGACCCGAAGGACTATCAGGTGGCGGTGGACCGCGCCGCGGCGGACCTGGCCAATGCCGAAGCGGCGGCGCAGGGGGCGCAAGTGGGCGTGCCGATCACTTCGGTGAGCACCTCCAGCCAGTTGAGCGTGGCCGGCGCCGACGTCGAGAGCGCCCAGGCTGGAGTGATTTCGGCCGAGAAAGAGTTTGCGGCGGCACAAGCCAAAGTGCAGGAAGCGGAAGCGAACAACGCGAAGGCCCAGGCCGATTTGAAGCGTTACGCCCAACTGATCGGCAAGCAGGAGATCTCCCGGCAGCAATACGACCAGGCGGTGGCTGCCGCCGAGTCGGCGGCGGCGACGGTGGCCGCGATGCAGGCCTCAGCGGCGGCAGCGCAGTCGCAGGAGGCGGAGGCGCGCGGCAAGCTGGCCCAGACCCAGGCCCAGCTTCGCTCATCCCAAACCGGTCCGCAGCAGGTGGCGGTCACTCGCTCGCGGGCGGAGGCCGCGGACGCCATGGTGAAGACGGCGCAAGCAGCGCTCGAACAGGCGCAACTCAACCTGCGCTACACGACCATCGTCGCGCCGGTCAGCGGCATTGTGGGCAAGAAATCGGTGGAAGCCGGCCAGAACGTGCAAGCCGGGGAGGATTTGATGGCGGTCGTCCCTTTGAACGACACCTGGGTGACGGCGAATTTCAAAGAGACGCAGTTGAAACAAATGCGGCCCGGCCAGCCGGTGAAGATTCACGTGGATGCCTACGGCCGCGACTACACGGGCCGCGTGCTCAACCTCGCCGCCGCCACGGGCGCGGAATACAGTCTGCTGCCGCCCGAGAATGCCACCGGCAATTACGTAAAGGTGGTGCAACGCGTGCCGGTGAAGATTGTCTTCGACGAAGGTCAGGACCCGGACCATTTGCTGCGGGTCGGCATGTCCGTAGAGCCCAGCGTGCGTGTGAATTGATCGCACCCTGAATCCGCCATGAGTAACGAAGACAAAGCGAAGATGACCGCCGAGTTGGGCTGGAATCCCGGGCATAACCCGTGGCTGATCGCCCTCACGGTGACGCTGGCGACATTCATGGAAGTGCTCGACACGAGCGTGGCCAACGTCGCCTTGCCGCACATCGCCGGGGGCCTGGCCTCGGGGGTGGACGAGAGCACCTGGGTTCTCACCTCATACCTGGTTTCGAATGCCATCATCCTGCCGCTCAGCGGCTGGCTCTCGTCGGTGTTCGGACGCAAGCGTTTTTACATGAGCTGCGTGGCCCTGTTCACCATCAGCTCGTTCATGTGCGGCATTGCCCCTTCGCTGCCCATGCTGATTCTGTTCCGTGTTTTTCAGGGGGCGGGCGGCGGCGGCTTGCAGCCCAGCGAGCAGGCGATCCTCGCCGATACCTTTACTCCCGCCAAGCGCGGCATGGCTTTCGCGGTGTATGGCATGGCTGTTGTCGTGGCACCGGCGCTGGGGCCGACGATCGGCGGCTGGATTACCGACAACTATAGCTGGCGCTGGATCTTTTTCATCAACATTCCGGTTGGCGCCTTATCCATCCTGCTGACCTCGCAACTGGTCAAGGATCCACCCTGGCTCAAACGCAAGAAGGGCGCGGGCATCCGGGTGGATTACATCGGCTTCGGGCTGCTGGCGCTGGGCTTGGGTGCGCTGCAAGTGATCCTTGACAAGGGCCAGCGCGAAGATTGGTTCGAAACGCACTACATCACGGTCCTGGCCGTGGTCTCGGCGGTCTGCCTGGTGGCGCTCTTTTTCTGGGAGCTGCGCCACAAGGACCCGATCGTTGAGGTGCGCCTGTTCATGAACCGCACTTTCGGGATGGCGTGCATCATGCTGTTCATGGTGGGCTTCGTCCTTTACGGAACCACCGTCTTGCTGCCGCAGCTCGTACAAACGCTGATGGGCTACACCGCCGAGCTCGCCGGCCTGATGCTGATGCCGGGCGGCCTCGCCCTCATCGCCGTGCTGCCGCTGGTCGGTTACTTGCTGGCCCGGAATGACGCGCGAGTGATGATTGCCTTCGGGCTTTTCTGCCTGGGGATTGCCATGTTCTACATGGCGCACCAGTTTGAACTGGGGATGGACTTTAAGACCCTGGTGTGGGCGCGCGTGTTTCAAGCGGCGCCGCTGGCGTTTCTCTTCATCCCCATCAATACGGCGGCTTATGCCTATCTTCCCCGCGAGAAGAACAACGCCGCGTCGGGCTTGATCAATCTGGCGCGCAACATCGGCGGCAGCGTGGGCATATCCTTCGTCGAGACGCTGCTGGCGCGGCGCACGCAGTTCCATCAAGGCGTGCTGACGGCTCACGCCACGGCGTACAGCCCGGCCTTTCGCGCCGCCGTCCAGGGCGCCACGCAGAACTTCGCGCGGTCGGGCGCCGGCGCGGCGCAGCAGCACGCCTATGCGCAGTTCTACGCTGAAATCCTGCGGCAATCGAACATGCTGGCGTACCTCGACAATTTCTGGGTGCTGGCCCTGGCCAGCTTCCTGATTATTCCGTTTGTCTTCCTGATGAAGAGACCGCCCAAGGGCGCCGCGACGCCCGCGCACTGATTTGAACTTTGGATTCGAATTTGGAGAGAAGGAGACTGTGAAACCCATGCCCAGCCTGGAATCCTGGAATGACGATGAACGCCTGATCCGGAAAGCGCAGGCCGGCGACCCGGCCGCTCTCGACCGGATCTTCGCGCGTCACACCGGCCCGCTCTATCAGACGGCGCTGCGCCTGCTCGGCAACGTTCAGGACGCCGAAGACGCGCTGCAGGATGGCTTGCTCTCGGCCTATCGTAACCTTGGACGGTTCGAGGGGCGCTCCCGGTTTTCCACCTGGCTCACCCGCATCGTCATCAACGCCGCGTTGATGCGGCTGCGCAGCCAGCGCGCGCATCCCGCCGCGTCGCTCGACCAGGAAGATCCGGAGCAACGGGAACTGTCGCTTGCCACCCGCATCACCGACGAGCGGCCCAGCCCGGAACAGATCTACGCTGGAAAAGAGCAGTTCGAAACCTTCGAGCGGCAACTCAAGGCGCTGCCGCCGGCCTTGCAGACCGCCGTGTGGCTACGCGACGTCGAGGGTCTCTCAACCGAGGAAGCGGCTGAGGCGCTGGGCCTTTCGCAAGGAACGCTCAAGTCGCAACTGCATCGGGCTCGCGCCAAGCTGGCGGAGCTTCTACGAGGAAGGCGCGGAAGCGTCGAGCAGGCGGCCGCCGCGTGACGCTTCCATTCTGCGCGGCCGGTGACTGGAACCTGGGAGGAGTGACGCGAAATGCTGAGAATAGGAATTATCGTGGGAAGCACGCGACCAGGACGGAAGGCCGCGGCGGTCGCAAAGTGGGTGCAGGAAGTCCTGAAGAGCCGCAAGGACGCCGAGTTCGAGAGCGTTGATATTGCGGATTACAAGCTGCCGCTCCTGGACGAGCCGATGCCGCCCTCGATGCGTCAATACAGCAGACCGCACACGAAGATGTGGAGCGATAAAATCGCCTCATTCGACGCCTATATCTTCGTCACACCCGAGTACAACCATGGCACATCGGCAGCATTGAAGAACGCCATCGATTTCCTCTACCATGAGTGGAATAACAAGGCTGCTGGATTCGTCGGGTATGGCGGTGCGGGTGGTGTCCGCGCGGTGGAGAACCTCAGGCTGGTGATGGGCGAAATCAAGGTTGCCGATGTGCGGGCCCAGGTGACGCTTTCGCTGTTTACGGACTTTGAGAACTTCACCACCTTTAAGCCGCACGAGCATCATCAGAAGGCTGTGCACGCGATGGCCGACGAGGTGATCGCATGGGGCGGCGCGCTGAAAGTGTTAAGGGAGACCGCCGGAAAATAGCGCCGGCAAAGAGAGCATCACCATTAGGAGCAAATTAACATGGCCGCGAAATGCACGCATATGAGTCAAGCGAAGGCGGTGAAACCTAACACCCAGGGCTGCGAGGAATGCCTGAAGTCGGGCCAGAAGTGGGTGGCCCTCCGCATGTGCCTGGTCTGCGGACACGTTGGTTGCTGCGATTCCTCACCCGGCCGCCACGCCACCGCACACTTCCACGCCACCACCCACCCGGTGATGCGATCCGCCGAGCCCGGCGAAAACTGGTCGTGGTGTTACGTGGACAAGACCTACGTATGAGCGTGGGTGGGTTGCGCCCAAGCCCGGTTCGGCATTGGGGCGGTAAGATGGCGCGAGCCAGCCTGTAAGCCGAATTCTGTTTCCCGACGGAATCGGGACGGCGACCATTCATCTAGCCCCGGCATTGCTGCCGCGGTCCAGCGACCTACCCGAGGGTTGTGACGGAGCGGGCCGCTCCTCCCCTCCTATTTGGTCTTGCTCCGTGTGGGGTTTACCCTGCCACCGGCATCACTGTCGGCGCGGTGCGCTCTTACTTTGATTCCCGGCACGCCGGGACCGCACCTTTTCACCCTTACCCCGACCAAGTCGGGGCGGTATATTTTCTGTGGCACTTTCCGTGCCGGAGGCGTACGTCCCGGCTCGCCGGGAATCCACCTCCAGCCCTGGCCGTTAGCCAGCACACCGCCCTGCGGAGTTCGGACTTTCCTCTCCCCCGCCCCTGTGAGCCGCGCCCGTGTAACCGGGTGCGGCACTAAGGCGAGGCAGCGATCGCCCGGCTTGCTCGCGCCATGCCTATGATAACAGCGATGCGTCTAATCTGGAGGCCATTCGCGCGCCAGTGAGATTTCAGGGCCGCGAGCAACTTTCCTGCCAATCATAATTTGGCCCTTCCCGTGCTCGGTGAGGCGGGGCCGAACCTGCATAAACATTGGCTGAAACCCCACAAAAAACTTGACAACGGGTTTACCATAGCCTTTTCGCCCGCTGGGCGAAGCAGCGCCGGCACGATGCGCATCTAATTTTTTTTGGTGAGTCTTGCGGGCGGCAACTGCGCCGCCCGCGGGAGTCCGATTTATGCCGCAACTTGAAAACACCCTGAGCGAGCCGCGCCACGAAGCAGCGTTCTTCTACGGCCTGTTTCTGCGCGGCCACCCGCTGCAGAAGCTGCGCGAGGATATCAACGTGCCGCCCGATGTGCTGGAGCGCTGGCAGCGCCTCGCCGTCCACGACCCGTGGTACCAGCTCACCTTCAACCGCATGCTGAATTACCGCAAGCAAGTCCTCGCCATTTTTGACTCTCTCGTCTTTCGCGAATTCGGCCGCTCGATCCGATTGCAATAGTGGTCTTCAAGAGCAGAATGCTGAAAAGCCTCGTAATCATGTCATCTTGAGCCTGCCGAAGGGTCACTTGTCACTGAAGTGGGTAGAACAGACGAACCAAAGAGCCAATGCGGGCGAAGGATTGATCCGGGCGATGCCCGGACCGCCGGCCGATGAAACTGTGCGAACCGTGCGAAGACCGCGGGGCGGCTGGCGAATTGGTAGTGAGCCCTTCAAGTCTCACTGCCAGGGGAGGGTGCGCCCCTCCCTTACGGACCGAACACGTACGCGCTCCCTTGTGATGTGCTTGCCGCGCAGGACGCCGTCAATGTCGAAGTCACCGACTTTGATTTTGGTGATGTCGCGCTCGGAAAAAAGCGATTGGATGGATTTGAGGTCCATGTCAGACAGCTTTCTTGTCTCGGCGGTGCTTGTAGTCACGCGCGCATCGGATGAAGAAGGCTGCCGCCAGGAGCTGTCCTGGCTTCGCAACCGTGTACCTGCTGTATTCACGCCGGGCAACTTCGAGGTCCCACCGCTCGGCCTCCAGGCCTGCCCGTTCTGCGCGGTTCTTGAATTGGACCGAGTGACCACTCAGGGTAAGTGTGAACTTCGGATTTCTTTTTTGGATACTGAACGTAACAAAATTGTCGGGCCGGTATACCCAGCGGGTACCCTCATGAACGAAGCGGCCGCCGGGTGAGAGGCTCTCTGCATACCGGGCTAACCCGACACCCACGGAGCTAAGCTCGTCAAGTCGGTTCCGCCCCTCGTCCAGGCTACTGACGATTGTAGCTTCAGGCATGCTTTCCCCTTCCACGTCGTAGGCGTCGCGACGCCGGACTCCGACTGAGGAACTGAAATACTGGAACCCTGAGCTACCGAAAGACTACAGCGCAACCCACACCGACTTCACCTGCGTGTACGACTCCAGCGCGTGCGCCCCCATCTCACGCCCGAATCCACTCTGCTTGTAGCCGCCGAAGGGCGCGGCGCTGTCGAAGCCGTTGTAGGTGTTGATCCACACCACGCCCGCCTTCATTTGCCGCGCCATGCGGTGCGCCCGCTGGATGTCGCGTGTCCAGATGGCGGAGACGAGCCCGTAGACCGTGCCGTTCGAGATGGCGACGGCTTCTTCCTCGTCCTTGAACTTCATGGCTGCGAGCACGGGCCCGAAGATTTCTTCTTGCGCGATCTTCATCTCGGGCTTGACGTCGGCGAACACGGTGGGCTTCATGAAAAAGCCCTGGGATTTTTCTCCCTCGGTATCGCGCTCGCCGCCGGCGAGCAGCTTCGCGCCCTGTTCTTTGCCGGACGCGATGTATCCCAGGATGCGGTCGAGCTGCGCCTGCGAAATCTGCGACCCCATCTCGGTCTTGGGATCGAGCGGATTGCCCACGCGCATCTTCCTCGCCTTGTCCACCAGCCGTTCGAGGAACTGGTCGTGAATGTCCGCGTGCAAGAGCAACCGGCTTCCGGCAGAACAAAGTTCGCCCTTGTTGGCGTATATCGCCCAGAAGGCGGCAGGAATCGCCGCGTCGAGGTCCGCGTCGGGAAATACCACGTTCGGCGATTTGCCGCCGAGTTCGAGCGACAATCGCTTCAGATTCGACTCGCCCGCTGCTTTCAGCAGCGCCCGGCCGCTCCGTGTGCTGCCGGTGAAGGCAATCTTATCCACGTCCATGTGACGGCCCAGCGCTTCACCCGCCTCGGGACCGTATCCTGTGACCACGTTCACCACGCCATCCGGCACGCCGGCTTCCTGGCAGAACTCTGCCAAGCGCAACGTCGTAAGCGGCGTCAGCTCCGACGGCTTGATGACGCAGGTGCAGCCGGTGGCGAGCGCCGGCGCCACCTTCCAGGCCGCGAGCAGCATGGGATAGTTCCACGCCGTAATCATGCCGACCACGCCCACGGGCTCGCGCAGGGTGTAATTCATGAACGGCCCGTCCACGGGAATCACTTCGCCGTGCAGGTTCCGCGCCCAGCCGGCGTAATAATAGAAAATGTCGCCGGCGGGCTTCATGTCGCCGCGCGTCGCGCCCTTGATGGTCTTGCCGGTATTCATCGCTTCGAGCGTGCCCAGCTCGTCGCGGTTCTTGTCGATGAGTTCGCCGATCTTCCACAGGATTTTTGACCGGTCCGAGGCATTCATCTTCGGCCACGGACCACCTTCGAACGCCCGGCGGGCGGCGGCGACGGCGCGATTCACGTCCTCCGTCTCGCCGCGCTCCACCGTGGTCAGCAACTGTCCCGTTGCCGGGTTGATGACGTCAATCTTTTTGCCCGATGCGCCATCGGCCGGTTTGCCGTCGATGAAAAGTTTGCCGGGCTTCAGACTTCGCTCTGCGACGCTTGCTTCCATGCGGGTGATCTCCTTGGACCTTCTTGGCTGACGTTCCAGCTTCCCAATTGTAACGGAATCCGCTCCGGCCCGCCGCCGATTTCGGCTCCCGGCGCCTGGCCTCGGTCGCGCACGAAAAAAAATGCGTGCGAGCCTCATTTTTCTCTTGCGCGCCCGGCAGAAACTTGTATTCTGCCAATGCGAACCGTTCGAGCGCATCCTGAGAGCGGCCTTCGCTGAGGAGGACGAGAGATAGAAAATTGAGCACGCTATCTTTCCCCGCCCAACTCCAGCCCCAATCTCTCCCCCAAGCAAGACGCAAAAGCTTCGCCAAGCTGACGCTCTGGCCGCTTATCGCCGCCACGTTTTTCATGGTTTCGGGCGGGACCTACGGCACCGAGGACGTCATCCACGGCGCGGGTTACGGCCTGGGCATACTGATTCTGATCTTGACACCGCTCGTCTGGAGCCTGCCCACGGCTTTCATGATCGGCGAGCTGGCCAGCGCCCTGCCCGCCGAGGGCGGCTACTACGCCTGGGTGCGGCGCGGCATGGGCAACTTCTGGGGATTCCAGGAAGCGTGGCTCTCGCTCGTGGCCAGCATCTTTGACATGGCCATCTACCCCACGCTCTTTGTCGCTTACATGACGCGCCTCGTGCCGGCGTTGGCCGTGGGGCACCGCGGCGCGATGGTGGCGCTGGGCGTCGTGATCGTTTGCGCCGCGCTCAACCTGGCGGGAATCCAGGTGGTGGGCATCACGTCGCTGTGGCTCTTCTTCCTGTTGTCCGCGCCGTTTGCGCTGATTGTGGTGCTGGCGCCGTTCAAGATGGGAGCGCTGGCCACGGCGCACACCGCGCCGGTCACCTCCACCGTGGGACTGCTCGGCGGCACTCTCATCGCCATGTGGAATTACATGGGGTGGGACAACGCTTCCACCATCGCGCAGGAAGTGGAACGGCCGCAGCGCACTTACCCGCGCGCCATGATCGCCGCCGTGGTCCTGGTGTCGCTCACTTACATCTTGCCGGTGCTGGCGATGAAGGCCACGGGTGTGCCGGCCGCGGCGTTCGAGACCGGCTCGTGGGCGGACTTTGCGGGTTTGATGGCCGGCAACTGGCTGCGCATCGCGCTGGTGCTCGGCGGCATGATGAGCGGCTTTGGCATGTTCAACGCCCTGGTGATGAGCTACTCGCGCCTGCCGCTCGCCATGGCCCAGGACGGCATGCTGCCGCGCGCTTTCGCCAAAGTGCATCCGAAAACTCGCGCCCCTTGGGTGGCGATTCTGGTGCTGGCCACCGGTTGGGCGCTGTGCCTCGGCCTCGGCTTCGAGCGCCTGGTGACTCTCGACATCATGCTCTACGGCGCCAGCCTCTCCCTCGAGTTCATTACGCTCGTGATGTTGCGTCTCCGCGAGCCGCAACTGCCGCGCGAGTTCCGCGTGCCGGGCGGGCTTGCGGGCTGCGTGCTCGCCGGTGTGGTCCCGGTGCTGCTGCTCGCCCTCGCCGTCGTCCACAGCGAGCACGAGGAAGTGTTGGGCCTGAACGGCCTCACCTTCGGCGCCCTGATTATTCTCGCCGGCTTTGGCGCCTACCTCTTCACGTCTCGGTTCAGGCGCCGCCAGGTCCCAACTGCCGCCCCCGCCCCGGCTGACGGCCCCGCACCGGCCTGACTTTCGGGCAGGCCTCAGCGGCTCTCGATCAAATGCAGAAACAGGGTCAGGTATCGCCTAAGGTGGGCGGTGATCAGGAACTGTTCCCGCACGTGCTCGCGTCCCTGTGAGCCCAGTTTCTCGGCGATGTCGGGATGGGAGAGAAGAAACCGGATCTGGTAGGCCGTGCCTTCCACCGAATGCGCCAGCAGCCCGGTGTGCTTGTGAATGACCTGCGAGGGAATGCCGCCGACCGCGGAAGCGACCACGGGTTTCTTCTTCCACAAGGCCTCCGTCACCGTCAGCCCGAACCCTTCGCGCAAACTTTTCTGAATGACGATGGTCGCGCCTCTCTGCAGGGCGTTGATTTCGAGCGGGCTCCAAGGCGGCAGTTCAAGGATGTGAATGTCGGCGTCGCCCGACCCCGCGTCGCGAACTTCGGCCAGCACCGCGCCGCCCTCGGGATCGTCCGTCGCTCCTCCGCCGGCCAGCACTAACTGGCAGTCGAAATACCGCTTGACGATCCGGTAGGCGCGGATCACCCCGACGGGGTCTTTCCAGCGGTCAAAGCGCGAGATCTGGGCCAATATGGGACGCCCGGGATCAATCCCGAATTGTTCGAGGACGCTGCGGATAAATTCGGGCTCCAACTCACGGTTCTTGTCCGCCAGCGGGTCAATGGAAGGGTAAATAAGATACTGAGGGATGGGAAGCTGGCGCGTGAACTCGGGAGACGAAAAAATGGCGCCGTCGTAGCGGTTGACATAGGTTTCGAGGAACTTCCACACCGTGGGATTCGGGCGTGAAAGGTCGATATGGCAACGCCAAATCCAGTGCCCGAAGTGATTCTGACGGCCATTGATGAGCGCCACCGGCTGGGGGTCATGAATGATCGCGATCTCCGCATCCAATCGCAGCCGGGCGCGGTTCTGCTCGTTGTAGGCCAGGAAGATGTCGAAGTTTTCCGGTTTGGCCTCGTAGGCGCCGCCCTGGAGCGCGTTGTGGAAGGCTTTGGTGATCTCGAAAAAGTCGGCGCCCCCCTCGATCACATCCCATCGAAGGGAGACTCCGAGTTCCTGCCCGAGCGGCACCAGACGGTTCAGTATCTCGGCCACGCCGCCACCCACCGCCGTGGAGTTCACCATCTGGATATCACGTCCCTCCAGACGACGCGCCATCACCCTCAGTTCATCCACCTCGGCCGTTCCCAGCAGGCGGGCATAATCGTCGAGGGGCGCCATCGCCGCTCGTCGGGTTGGGGAGTTCGCCGTTGCGACGCTCACGAGTTCAGTTGCCTGTCCACGAGGGCCAGAAGTCTCGCCTTCGTGGTGTCCAAAGTGTTGGTGTAAATATCAATTCGATTGGCGCGGTGCGCCAGGTCCGGCAATTCCAGGTTGTCGGTGAACCAGAGCGAGAAATCGTTGGTGCGCAAGTGGAGTCGCAATCGCGAGGAGATGAAGTGATAATAAATCGAGGCATGACTCAGGCTTTCCAGACCCTCGCGAAACGCTTCGAGCGTCCAGGCTTCCCGCTCGAGCGGTACCGTCACCTTGATGCTCTCGCAGAAATAAAACGGCTCCAGGGCCGCCTGTTCTGAATCGGCAGGCCGGGCTTTGCAGTAGTCTCTGACCGCGCGTGTCAGGTCGGCGCGCAACTCGGCCAGCGAAACATAATCTCGGATATCGATGCCGCCAAGTTGCTCGGCCAGCGCGGCGCGGTTCATGGCGGCCAGAACCCACTGCGCAAAGTCGTTCGAGAACCGTTCCGTGAGGAAATGATGCATCTCCAGCGTCTGGTAGGTATGGTGGAAAATGGAGTTGTCACTGCAGTGTTCCAGCCCCTCGCCGAGCTCGCGCAGGTTGGCGGCCTTCTGGGCGCCAATGCGCGTCACGTACGAAGCCGTGAAAAACCGGAAGGGTTCAGCCGCTCGCTTCATAACGCCCTCTCCAGCCGCTCCAGAAACTCCCGCACCTGCTTTGGATTGTCCAGTCGAAACCCGGCTGCGGTCTGCGCCCGCGAACCCACCCGCACCGTGATGGCGTTCGGGAGGGCGCGAAAGGCGTCTTCATCCTCGGTGTCATCCCCGGCGTAGACGGTCAGGGTACCCGGCGCCTGCTTGGCGATAAAACGGCGGAGGCTTTCTCCCTTGCCTCGAACCTCGCGCGGCAACAGCTCCCACACCTTCTTGCCCCAAACCATCCGCAAGCCCGGTTCGAAGGTTTCGAGGAACCCCTCGACCCTGCCGTGTGCCAGGCGGACGGCGTGGCGCGGCGCGCCGCGATAGTGGATCGCTATAGCGGCGCCCTTTTCTTCGATCCAGACGCCGTCGAGCGAGGCCAGAAACTCCTTGAGCACTCGGCCTGCCCAAAGCATCAGTTGTGTGGCTGGCACCGATAAACTGGCGCTATCCGACTCCTCCCAGCCGAAAAGTCCGAGATAGTGCGCGCCGTCCACCCCCACCCGACGCTGCAGGTCGGCGAGCCGCCGGCCGCTGATGATCCATAAATCGCTCCGCCCGTGCCGCAGCAGCCGGTCGAGCGCCGCGCGCGTGCTGCGGCCGAGCCAGACCTCGCCCGGGCGGCGGCGAATCGGGGCGAGCGTGCCGTCAAAGTCAAGGAACAGCGCCAGCCGCTGTGCCGCCCGCAGGCGCCCCTCGACCTCGTGCCAGCGGTCAAACAAATGGGGTGGACGTCCGGGCCTCGGTTGCGGACGCCGGCGGACGCTCTTCGCCGACAGCGAGCGGATCCCGTCATCTCGGCCGGTCTCACGGGCCATGGGGATGGGTTGGGCGCTCAATGTCATGTTCTCAAAGAAGTCTGGCCGGCGGCCGCTCTGAGCGTCCGGATGGGCAGGACCTCGGCCTGCGGCTTGATGGGGTGGTCCACTCGGATCTCGGCCAGCGCTCCAATCAGGCTCGCGGCCCAGTGGTAGACATTGTGTTCCTGCACTCGCACCCGCATCCGCCGCATTCGCGCTCGCCCATCCTCCGGATCCATCTCCAGGGCCAGCCTGATGGCCTGGGCCACTTGTTCGGTGTCGTACGGGTTCACCACCAGCGCGTCCGGCAGTTCGTGGGCCGCCCCGGTGAACTGGCTCAGGATCAAAGCGCCCTGCTCGTCATCCCGCGAGGCCACGAACTCCTTGGCCACAAGGTTCATCCCATCATGCAGCGAAGTGACCAGGCACAGGTCAGCGGCGCGGTAATACTCCGCGATCTCGGCGTGACTGTGATGCCGCCTCAGCAGCACGATGGGTTTCCACTTTCCCTTCTGGAAGCGCCCGTTGATGCGCTCCGATTCCTCCGTGACTTCCTGCACAAATCGGGCGTAGCGCGGAATCTCACTCCGGCTCGGAGCCGCGATCTGCACAAAGGTGAACTGGCCTTGATACCGGGGATGGAGCTCCAGGAACCGTTCGATGCCACGAAACCGCTCGACGATCCCTTTGGTGTAGTCCAAGCGGTCTACACCCACGCCCAGGTAGGCGCCTTCCACGTCCAGCCGCTTGAACAGTTTCGCCCGTTCCACGTAAACGCTGCGCGCCGCCGGCTGCTCGCGGTTCTCCGCCGCCACGCTGATGGGAAACGGCCGCACCAGCGTCCGATGGCCCCGGCGGTCCACCGCGAAATGCTCCCAGTCCACGTGGGATTCGAGCGCGGCGTCCACCGTCTCGAGAAAATGGTTGCAGTGCGCCTGGATGTGAAAGCCAACGAGGTCGGCGCCCAGCAGCCCGTTCAGCACCTCGCTCTGCCACGGACAAATCCCGAACACCTGCGGGTTGGGCCAAGGGATGTGCCAGAAGATGGAAACGCGCGCGTCCGGGCGCGCCTTCTTCACCAGCCGCGGCAGCAGCGCAAAATGATAGTCCTGAATCAGCAGCAAGGGCTCCTCGGCGCCGGCCATCTCCTCCACCACGGCGCGCGCGAACTTCTCGTTCACCTCCCGGTAGCGCTGCCAATCCTCCGCCCGGAACAGCGGCCGCGTGTGAGCGATGTGGCAGAGCGGCCAAAGCCCTTCGTTCGAAAAGCCCAGGTAATACCCAGCCTCCTCTTCCCGGCTCAGCCAGACGCGGCGCAGCGCGTATTGCGGTTGATCGGGCGGAACCCGCAGGCGGTCGTGAGCGTCAACGTTCTCGCGGTCCGCATCGCCCGAACCATTCGCGATCCAGGTGCCGGCGCACGCCACCAGGATGGGCTCCATGGCGGTCACCAGACCGCTCGCCGGAACCATCACTTCGGTCGCGTTGCCGCGCCGCCGGTGAATGTACGGTTCGCGGTTTGACACCACATAAAGGCCGTTTCCCTGTAGGAGGCCCTGCACATGGACGTGAAGCCGCTCCGGAGTCCACATCGCTTCACCGAGGTCGCGCAGGCGCGCCTCGGTCTCCGCCGAATCGCGGGCCGCTTGCAGGCTGCTCGCCAGGTTCGTCACCTCGTGGGCGAGCGGCTTGAAGAGGTCTTCCGGTATGTCGGGTTGGGGAGCCGCGCCTCCGGCCCGCTGCGCCTTCATCCATTGCGCCATCTTCGCGATCGGCCCGCGCACGCTCCACCGCACGATGAGCAGCGTCACCAGCACAATCAGGACCATCTGGATGAGCACGTGGGCCAGCGCTTCCTTCCAGATACCGGCGCTCGCGGCCTCAATGTAATCCGCGTCGTGGAATAGCGCCAGCGCCCCCACCACGGCACCCGAATCTGCGCGCAGTGGCATGACGTAAATGTGCAGGTCGTTGCCGCCCGACTTGACAAAGTCTCCCCGGCCGGAACCCTGGGCCAATGCCTGGCTGACGAGCCCGGAGGCGGCGCCCACCAGCGCGTCCAGGCGCGGCGTTGTGATCATCAACCGGCCGGCGCGGTCGTAAACCGCGATTCCCGCCAGCCGCTCGCGGTTGCCAAAGCGGTCGACCACGCGCTGCAACTCCCACCGCAAGCCCCGGGCGAGCAGAGGCTCCGCGGTCTCTTCCATGCTTTCCGCCAGCACCTCGGCGCGCTTTTCCAAATCGTTCCGGAGATCGCGCTTCTCGGCGCGCACCTGGGCGCGAGCAAACAGAAACGTCACCACGGTGATCCCGAACGCTAACGAGAGAATCAGCCGGAAGCTGAATCGCATATCTTCGTTTCATTAGCATGCGCCTTACCAACCGACCATGGGCACCGATTAAGTCAAATGATAACCGAGAGTTAGGCCATGACGTCAGGGTCGCATCAGGGCCGTCCGTGGTGAATTTGCTGCGGGTGTTCGGTAGATTCTTCCGGGTCGGCTTGTAGTGGGTACGACTTGCCGTACCACGGACTCTTCCGTAGCCACCGTGGAGGGCCGGATGGCGCCTACATGAACTGTGCTGTAGGCGCCAACCGCACAGGCCGGCATGAGCCAGCCGAGGATGGAGTTGCGACTACCGCACAATCAGCGTCATCGCCGTGCTGTTGCTCGGGCCGTCCGACCTGCCCTCGACGTTAAGCGAATAAGCGCCCCGGGCTTTGGCACCGGCTCCCGCCAGCACCTTCACCGAGACCGCCAGCTCGCGATTCACTTCCACCGATGACGGCTCAACCACGCAGTCGATTTCCGGCGAGCTCGGGTGACACTGCAAGTTGACCCGGCCCGCAAAACCGCCGACCGAACTGAAACCGACGGTGTATTCCGCCGTCGGGCCGAGCGGCCACGTCTGCGCCGTGGTCGGGGACGCCGACATGGTAAACCCCTTCGAGGAACTCTGCGCTGGTCGGGCGATCATTACCGCCGCGAGCGCCACGAGCCCGCCGAGTCCTGCCAACACCTTCAATGCTTGGTTTTTCATAACGCCTCCCTTTCTCATCAGGCGACCGTCACCGTCTGTCACAGTCCGTCAGAGCCCGTCAGAGCCCACCAGGACTTGGCGCAGCATGGCCTGATCGCGCCTACTCTGTGCTCTCGCCGAACGCAATGCAATGGACGGCGTCTGACTTGTGGCCGGATTGTGGATGGACTGTGGCTGAACCGCTAATCGATTGGGTAATAAGGCTTTTCCTGAAGACAGGTACTTTGCGCGTGCAGTCCGCTGAACCGGACTGTGCCTGTACCCGGGCCTGCCCTGAGGATGGATTCGCCGGGCGGCGCCTACGCTTAGCCCTGCGGCTTTGCCGCCCCGCTGTGCGGTGCACTACTAAGGTGTGCGATCTGCTGGGCGAGGCGTCTGTGGCCAACACGACGGTGGAAGAGGCGTTCGGGAAGCTGCGGGCGAGATTGAAGGTTGCCAATTGAAGATTGCATATCGAGCGACGCGACTTTCTACACGTCCAATCATCAATCTTCAATCATCAATCCCCAGTTCCACTGTGATATTGTGAATCGAGTTGAGGCAGCCGGTGCATTTTCATCACATCATTGAAGCGCAGCAGTTCGACCGCGCCAATTTAATGGAACTTTTTGCGCAGGCGCGCCGAATGGAAGAACTGGTGCGGCGCGGCGGCAGCCGCGAGTATGCCGACCGCATCATGGCCACGCTTTTCTACGAGCCCTCCACCCGCACCCGCTTTTCTTTCGAGACGGCCATGCACCGGCTCGGCGGCCGGGTAATCTCCACCGAGAGCGCGGGCGAGTTCTCCTCGGTTTCGAAGGGCGAGACACTGGAAGATACGGTCCGCATCCTGAACGGCTACGCCGACGTGATCGTGCTGCGCCACTACGAGGTGGGCGCGGCGGGGCGGGCGGCGGCGGTCTCGCGCGTGCCGGTCGTCAACGCCGGCGACGGCGCGGGGCAGCATCCCACCCAGGCGCTGCTGGACCTCTACACCATCGAGAAGGAGCTGGGCCGCGTGGACAGCCTGTGCGTGGCCATGGTGGGGGACCTCGCGCAAGGACGCACCGTCCGCTCGCTCGCCTACCTGCTCGGCAAATTCGAGCGGATCCGGCTTTATTTCGTGGCCCCGCCGCTGCTTCGAATGAAAGAGGACATCCTGGCTTACCTCGACGCCCACGGAGTGGAATACACGGAAGAGAGTTCGCTCGAACGCGTCCTGCCCGAGGTGGACGTGGTGTACCAGACGCGGGTGCAGAAGGAGCGCTTCGCCGACCCGTCGCAGCTCGTGCTCGGTGGCACGAGCCTCTACGTGATCAATCGCGCCAGCCTGGAGCTCATGAAACCCGGGGCGATTGTGATGCACCCGCTGCCGCGCGTGGGCGAAATCACGCCCGAAGTGGACGCCGACCCGCGCGCCGCTTATTTCCGTCAGGCGCAGAACGGCCTTTACGTCCGCATGGCGCTGTTGGGCGCGGTGCTGGGGGAGCGGCCGTAGCGGCCCGTACCAAAGTACCGGTACCCCGGAGTTATCGTCTCAGTGAGTATCTCTGGCGATAGGTTATCTGGACAGGCGATGGTTGACCTGAAAATAACAGAATGGCAGGGAGCTAAACATATGTTAATCGGTCAGAGAATTCGTCAACTGCGGGAGCAGAAGAGCCTTTCGCAGGGTGACATCGAGAAGTCCAGTGGTTTGCTGCGGTGCTACATCTCTCGCGTTGAACACGGACACACGATCCCTTCGCTCGATACACTCGAGCGGTTCGCCTCTGCGCTCGACGTGCCGCTGTACCGTTTGTTTTACACCGGCGAAGACACGCCGGCCACTCCCAACCTGACTCCGCGCCGCACGCTGGAAGAACTGGCGGAGGAAGCAGGCTCAGGCGGCGCCGAAGCGCGGTTCCTGCTGCGGTTGAAGGGGCTCGTAGGCCGCATGGTGGAGCAGGACCGCACGTTTCTGCTCGACTTCGCGCGCAAGCTGGCGGCGCGGTAGTAGCGCGACAGACGCAATCAGCCCGTCACGGTCGGGGCCGTCTGAAGTCCAAGTGAGAGGCGAGAGGAGGCGGCCCTTTTCGGCTGTCAGCAGTCAGCTATCAGCGATTGGTTGCCGAGGGCTGACCTTGATAGCCGTCAAGCGCCGCCTCCAAGTCGGGGTGGGAAGTGAAGGCAGGTTGCAAAATCAAGCCTGAGTGACGGTCAGCGGCTGCCGCAGCACGAAGCGCAAACGCGTCTCGGAGGGCAGCATGATGTTCTTCTTTCCCGTGGCGTAAGCCGTGGCGGTGCCGCCACCGGCCCCAACGCCCGCGCCAATGGCCGCGCCCTTGCCGGCCCCAACCAGGCCGCCCACCAAGGCGCCGGCTCCCGTCGCGCCCGCGATCCACAAGACGTTGCGCTTCTTATGCGACTTGCCGCGCCAACTCCTGTGGGACGTGGAGAGGTCGTACGACTGGCCGTTGATTTCAACCGAAGTCAGAGTGACAGCAAGGTAAGCCGGCGTCTTCAGGTGGCCCGAGGGTCGGGCTTCGATGACGCGACCGGTCACGTTGGCGCCTTCTGGAGCCACGATCGAGCCGTCTACCTCAATGGGCCGGGCAAGCGTCGCCGCAAACGTCTGGCCAGTACGGTCGAGCGAGGAGCCGACGGCGTCCACGAGGCGCACGTCAACCGGCGTGCCGTCGGGAACCGTCAACTGCTGCGGCTCGGGCGGCGCGCCACCACCCTGCGAATTCGACGCGCTCGGCGAGTTCGTCGCGCCAGCGGGAGCGCTCGCGGCGTCCGATGCCAGCCCCGGGTTGGCGGCCGGGTTAGCGCTGGACGTGTTCGTCGCGGCGGGCTGGTTGGCCGGGCTGGTCTGGCCGGCCGCATTCGCACTTTGTGAGAAGTGGTTGGCGCCGATCTCGTACGCGCCCAAGGTCAGTGTGCCGCCCAGCAAAATCAGCGCGAGGGTCTTGTGAGAAAGTGTCATGGCAAGTCGTCTCATGGCAAGTTGCCTCCAGGCTGGTAAGAGCACGGTGCTTGCCAGCTCTCGGAGACAAATGTTAAGTAACTGGACCGTCAGATAGTTACAGGCATTGTTGGGTCGGTAGGGAGAAAAGAGCGAGCGTCGAAATCTTTCCGGGGTGTGTACAAATTTCCGATGGCGCGGCGTGCAACGGAGCGCAGCCAGCCGGTCCATTGAGACGGCTTCTACTTCTCAATTGCCAAGATGCTGTGATACTCGTCAACAGTGACCTTGTCGGGGCGGAACGGCAAAGCGATGTCGCGCGTGAAGGTCGAGGGTCCTTTGATGGAGATGAATCCCAGGCGATGCGGCGCGCCCTTTACCCACACGTAGAGGGGTACCCGCATGAAGAAAGAGTCCGACACCTCGGACTGCTGCAGCGAGAAGTGCAGGGTGGTCTTGCCCTGGCCAGCGTCTTTCAGTTCGTAGCCGAAGTCATACCGCGGCACTTCGGTGCCGTACACCCATTCGTTGAAGAACCAGTCCATCGGCTCGCCGAAGTGCTTTTCGACGACACGGCGGAAGTCCTCGGTGGAGGCGTTCTTGCCGGCGTAGGTCGACACAAAATCGTGCATCATGGCGATGAACTTGGCGTCCGGTTCGGGCGACCGGGTATCTTCCATGAGGGCGCGAAGCATTTCGAGCACATAGGCGCCTTTTTCGTAGATCAGAAGTGTCGAGTTGCCGCCTTCAAGGTAGGCGTTCGTCTGGTAGTTGAGCCACAGCGGGCCCACGTCCACGGGGCGGTGCCCTTCACGATTCTTCGAGAGCAGGTGCTGGCGCTTGAGGTCCCAGAACGGCTTGAACTTTTTCGGCTCGAAGGTCTTGAAATAGAGCGCGGCGGAGAAATCCGCGAAACCTTCAGACATCCACTGGTCGTGGTAAGTCTTCCAGCCCACCATGTGACCCCACCACTGGTGCGACATTTCGTGTATGGCGACGACATTGAAGAACTCGCGGCCTTCGGCGGTGTCTTCCAGTCTGAGGCTGTGCCGCGTAGTGGTATCGAGCAGGGACAGGTAGGGCAGGAAGATCAAGGTGGGCCAGCTTTGCCCGAAGGACCCCACGGGCTGCTCGGTGACCGAAATGGTTTTAAACGGCAGCGGACCGAAGTAGTGTTCGTAGAGCTTGAAAGCCTGGTAGCTTTCAGCCGCGGCGTACCCGGCCATGCCCACGGTGTTGAAGCCCCCGGTCAGGATTCCGCTGTCGGCTTCGACGTTGCTCTGCCGCCCTCCCACGCCTCCTCCGACCCCTCCCGATTGCTGGGCAAATTGACCCTGCTCGATCGCTGCCGACAGGTTTTTCAACTCGTCCGGAACCTCGCGCCCGGCGTACACCGTGACCGTGAGGTTCGGATCCGAGTGGCTCTTATCCACAAAGTCGCCGTAGTTGAACCCTACGACGTTATAGGGCATCTCGGATTCCCAGTCGCTCTCGATGCCGTCGCCTTCCTTCTTCTCGCTCAGCCGGCGCCCAGTGGCAACAAAGGTGTATTTCTTCGGCGACCGGAAGTGGAGCTTGAAATTCGTGCGGTCGTCAAAAGCGCCGAAGCTCGGGTACCAGGATTCCCGCGCGCCCACGAAATAAAGGCCGGAGCCTTCTTGATGGATAATGCGGCTGTCGCGGGTGGAATCCTCTTGGTAAGCAATCTTGATTTTGTATGGTTGCCCCGCCGCCGGCGGCTCGGGAAGAATCAGCCAGAGGTCGCTATCGAGCTTGCGGTCTTCCTGAATGAAGCTCAGCTTCTGGCCGACGTCGCCGGTGATGCCAGTAATCGACGACACGCGCAGCACCCCGTCGAGGTTGAGCGGGAGCACGCGAGCGAGGCCCTCCGGCACGTCAAACTCCATTTCGGCGGTGGCGGAAAGGTGGTTATCCTTGCTGATTTCAGCGTCGATGCTTTCCGAGCCGCAGTGCGCGATGAGCGTGCGATGCTCCGGGTGCGAGCTTCTGGTGTACTCGCCCGCCAGGTGGAATCCGGACCACCATTCCCAGTACTCGTTGTGCCGGTAATGGACCAGCATCACTTCCTCGTCGGTGTCGAGACCGGCCGGCACAATGGGCTGGCGGTTCCAACTGACGTGATAGAGCAGGTCGCCGCTCTTCTCGCCTTTGAAATCGGCCAGAAACATGCCCCGGCTCAGGGGATCGCTGAGGTCGGCGAGCATCCGCGCCGGCAGGTTCCGCATCTCGGGGTTACCCTTGCGCAGGTTGTCAATCCACTCGTTGAAGTCTTCCGCGTATTTCCGCTGGGCGGACTGCAACGTCTTCGAGGCCGCCGCGGCATCCCCTCCGGACTGAACCTTCACCAACTTCTGCAACTCCTGCCAGGAATCGTCGGTGAAGAAGAAGACGGCATCGCGGAAACCTTCGAGGAGCCTGGGTTGTTTGGTGAAGCGGGAGATCTGGTAACGGTCGATAGCAGTGGGTGGGTCGAGCTCGAACGTGCCCTCGCCGGTGAACACCGCCGCCACCACGTGCCCTGCCACCGGGGCCGCGAAGGCGAGGCGTCCGTCTTTGAACGTAAAGGTTCCCTCGCCGCGCTTGAAGGTGACGTTCCCGGCCACGGCGTACCGATCGCTACCGCTGAGGTCACGAAGCTGCGCGTAGACTTTGAGCAACTCGTCGGGCGAGGCTTTCGTAAGGTCAGTGGCGGGCGCGGCGAGGGCGGGAGTGCCCGCCTGGACGCCCTGCCCGCTTGCGCCGGCTTGGCTGCGGCCGGGCCGGCCGGAATCGGCGCTCGCTGCAGCCACGGCAAACGCCAGCGAAACCGACAGACAACAGATTGCTCGCTTCATGAGATTCCCCCCTCGGTCTCGCCCGCCACGTCGAGTAATACCCCGGTTGAAATGATGAACAGTTTGGCGGGAACGAGGGGTGAGAATACTTCCGCGCCAGATACCTGTCAAATTGATTCTGAGCGGAAAGGCCTTCAGTGCTCAGTCGGTCAGTATTTCAGGACCTCAGTATTTCAATTGGTCGGTTTATCAGCCCCTGCTGAACCGCCGAGCAACTGACCTTTAGCCTCTCCCAGTCGGAACCCGAAATACTGGGCACCTGGAATACTGACAACCTGAAATACTGAAATACTGCCCTACTGAAAAACCACCTTGCCGCCCACGATCGTCATCTCGACGTGTGCGTCGCGGATTTTCTCGGGCGCGATCGAGAAGAGGTCGTCGGAAAGCACGATCACGTCGCCGAGCTTGCCGGGCGCGATCGTCCCCCGGTCGCCTTCCTGGAAAGCTGCGTAGGCGCTGCCCGCCGTGTAAGCGCGCAGGGCCTCATCAAGCGTCAGCTTCTGCTCCGGGAACCAGCCCTCGGGATGCTTGCCGTCGAGCGTAGCGCGAGTGACGGCGGCGTAGATGCCGAGCAGCGGATTGAGCGGCGCCACCGGCCAGTCCGTTCCGAAGGCAAGCGGCGCGCCGGCATCGAGCATGGAACGCCAGGCGTAGCTGTATTTCGCCACCTCGTGGTTGATGCGCTTCTCAGCCCAGCGGCCGTCGTCGATGGCGTGGTACGGCTGCATGCTGGCCACGATGCCGAGCTTGCCGAAGCGCGCGAAGTCCTGGGGACGCATGTGCTGAGCGTGCTCGATGCGGAAGCGATGCGCGGGAGAATCCGCGCCGCCCACGCGCTGGTAAATGTCGAGCATCTCGGCCACGGCCCGCGTGCCGATGGCATGCACCGCAATCTGGATGCCCGCTGCGTCCGCGCCGCGCACTGCGGCTTCCATTTTCGCCGGCGGGCTCATCATCGGCAGAGGTATCCCGAAGTTGTGGGGGTCGTCCGCGTAAGGCTCGAACATCCAGGCGGTGCGCGAGCCGAGCGAGCCGTCGGCGAATCCTTTCACGCCGCCCAGCTTCAGGAAGTCGCTGCCCATGTTGTGCGAGAGCGCCGCATCGGCGAGAGTCTTCCATTGCCGGATCGGGATGTATTCCGTGAAGCGGCAGGTGAGCCAGCCTTCGCGCTCGGCCCGGCTCAGCAGGCGGATTTCGCCCGTGAACTGGCCGTCCGGCGTGTCGCCGCCGAGGTTCATGTCTTCAACCGAGGTCACACCCACACGGCGCGCTTCCGCGAGGCCTGTCTTGATAGCCTCCTCGTATTCCGCTTCGCTCGGATTGGGAATCACATGCTCGATAAGCCCCTGAGCCGCGTCCTTGAAGACGCCGGTCGGCTCATGGGTCTTCGGGTCGCGGACGATGCGGCCGCCGACGGGGTCCTTCGCGTCCTTGGTCACGCCGGCCAACTTCATCGCCAGCGAATTGGCCAGTCCGGCGTGACCGTCGTAGCGGCTGATGTACACTGGATTGTTGGGCGTGACGGCGTCGATCATCCAACGCGTCGGCAGCTTCGCGTCCGGCCAGGCTTCCTCGTCCCAGTCGCCGCCCAGGAGCCACCGTCCCGGCGCGAGGGTCTTGGCCTTCTCACCGATCTGGCGCACGAATTCCGCCTCGCTGCGGACGTTCTTCAAGTCAATCTGCAAAAGCTGGAAGCTGCCGTCGGAGAAGTGCACGTGGTCGTCAATGAAGCCCGGCATGGCGAAGCGGCCATGAAGATCGATCGCCTGCGTGTTCGGTCCTGTATAAGCCTGAATCTCATCGTCGGTGCCGACGGCGAGGATGCGTCCGTTAGCAACGGCCACGGCCTGCGCGAACCGGGCCGGCGTCTCCTTTTCGCCGGGTTTCGCGTACGGCTCGCCGGTCCAGATCTTGCCGTGCAGCAGAATGAGGTCGGCGCCACGGGCAAGATAGGGATCGGGGACCAGGGGTCGGGGATCAGTGCTCTTTTCCCCGGGCCCCAACCCCTGCCCGTCCCGGCCGGACCGGGGACTCCTGACCCCAAAAACGAGACTAACGACAATGAAAATCGCCGCAAGAGTTGGATGGCGCACAGGCAACCTCCGCCGAGCATTATTCCCCAACTATTGTGGTGAGGCAACCTGGATTATGATTGTCCTCCAGCGTCGCAGCGGTTGCTTGGCGGCATCAAAAATGGCTTGACTTTCTAAAGTACCCAATAGTAAACTGTCGAGCTATGCGCCCTTGCTGTCATCTGCCAGACCAGGCTCGCTTCCCGACTCGCCAAGCCTGGCCCCGCCGGGCCGGCTGCCGCCGGCCTCGCGCCAAATCAATGATGTATATTAGAATGAGTAGATACACGCCATACGCACCCAACGCAGAATTTGGAAACGCTCCTCATCTGCCGACAAAGCTGCTGATTCTAAAGGCTAAACCTCAAGCATTGTATCGGCGGCGGATTCCGACCAGCCGACTCTTTGAGCACTCTTGCTTACGGCCCTCGTCCGAACTGAGCCGCCGAGCCGGGAAGGTCTTCGACGAAGCCGGAATGTTTATGATTCTAAATGATAACCTGATCTGTGATCCCCAAGCCGAATTCCTGGACGGAACCATCTTGCCGACTGGGACGATTCCTCAGGCTGCCTGCGGTGTGTGGGCGATTCCGCTTTCACGCGTCGGATTGACAGTGCCCGTACAAATTGCCTCTTGACAGCACGACCTGGATGCTCTACATTTAGCACTCTCGGGCAAGGAGTGCTAAATTGCTTCCGGCACCGAGGCGCAGGACGTTCGCCGTCCCCCTCGCCCGCCGACGGCGGGCCGCGCAGGGGGGAAGAATCGAATGATCCGGCTATCAATCAACATGGCAACTATCTGACAAACTGAGCACGAAAGGAGACAGCAAGCATGAACGTGAGACCGCTTCATGATCGCATTTTGATCAAGCGCATTGAGGAGAAGGAAACTGTGAAGGGGGGCATCATCATTCCCGACACGGCCAAGGAAAAACCGCAGGAGGCCGAGGTAGTGGCCGTGGGCAAGGGCAAGAAGACGGATAAGGGCGAAGTGATTTCGCTCGACGTCAAGGCCGGCGACCGCATCCTGTTCGGCAAGTATTCCGGCACCGAAATCAAGCTCGACGGAGAAGAGTACCTCATCATCCGCGAGGACGAAGTGCTGGGCGTGATCGAAGCGTCCGCGAAGGCAGCGGGCGGCAAGAAGTAAAGTCAGTCGTCAGTTTTCAGTAGTCAGTTGCCGGCGGCCCGCTGGTGGCTTGCGGCGACCCGAGAATCTGACGCATTAGAGACAACGAACAGCGGAAAATTCTTAAGAGAAATCTGGAGGAAATAAGAAATGGCAAATGCAAAACAGATTGTGCACGGCGAGCAAAGCCGTCAGGCGATTCTGCGAGGCGTGAATCAACTGGCGGACGCCGTGAAGATTACGCTCGGCCCCAAAGGACGCAACGTGGTGCTCGACAAGAAGTTCGGCTCCCCGTTGATCACCAAGGACGGCGTGACCGTGGCCAAGGAGATCGAGCTGAAGGACCCGATGGAGAACATGGGCGCGCAGATGGTGCGCGAAGTGGCCTCGAAGACGTCCGACGTGGCCGGTGACGGCACCACCACCGCGACCGTTCTCGCCCAGGCGATTTTCCGCGAGGGCGCGAAGACCGTGGCCGCCGGAGCCAACCCCATGGCCGTGAAGCGCGGCATCGAGACCGCCGTCCGCACCGTGTGCGGCTACGACGAGACCGACAAGAACGGCAACAAGAAGCACGTGAAGGGCGAACTCGACAAGATTTCGAAGCCGGTCGAGGGCACCATGATCGCGCAGGTTGGCGCCGTTTCTGCCAACAACGACCACACCATCGGCTCGATCATCGCCGAGGCCATGAAGAAGGTGGGCAAGGACGGCGTCATCACCGTGGAAGAGTCGAAGACCATGGAGACGGCGCTCGAAGTGGTGGAAGGGATGCAGTTCGACAGAGGGTACCTCTCGCCTTACTTCGTCACCGACCCCGAGCGCATGGAAGTGGTGCTCGAAAACGCGCTGATCCTGATTCACGAAAAGAAGATCAGCTCCATGAAAGACCTGCTGCCGCTGCTCGAACAGATTGCCAAGAGCGGCAAGCCGCTGCTGATTATCGCCGAGGAAGTGGAGGGCGAAGCGCTCGCTACCCTGGTGGTGAACAAGCTGCGCGGCACGCTGCAGTGCGCGGCGGTGAAGGCGCCGGGCTTCGGCGATCGTCGCAAAGCGATGCTCGAAGACATTGCCATCCTGACCGGTGGCAAGGCCATCTCGGAAGACCTGGGCATCAAGCTTGAGAACGTGAAGCTCGATGATCTGGGCAAGGCCAAGAAGGTCACCATTGACAAGGACAACACCACCCTCATCGAGGGCTCGGGCAAGACCTCCGACATCGAAGGCCGCGTGAAGCAGCTCCGTACCCAGATTGACGAGACCACGTCCGACTACGATCGCGAGAAGCTGCAGGAGCGCCTCGCGAAACTGGTGGGCGGCGTGGCCCAGATCAAGGTCGGGGCGGCCACTGAAACCGAGATGAAGGAAAAGAAAGCTCGCGTCGAAGACGCCATGCACGCCACCAAGGCGGCTGTCGAGGAAGGCATCGTTCCCGGCGGCGGCGTGGCTCTGCTGCGCTGCATTCCGGCGCTCGACAAGCTCAAGGCCGAGGGCGACGAGCAGATCGGCATCAACATCGTCAAGCGGTCGCTGGAAGAGCCCGTGCGGATGATTTCCCACAACGCCGGGCACGAAGGCGCCGTGGTGGTCGAGAAGGTGAAGTCGAACTCCAACCCGCATTACGGCTTCAACGCTCAGACCGAAGCCTTCGGCGACCTGGTCAGCGAGGGCGTCATTGACCCCACCAAGGTCGTGCGCACCGCGCTTCAGAACGCCGCTTCCATCGCTTCCCTGCTCCTCACTACCGAGGCGCTGGTGAGCGAGATCCCGGAAAAGGACGACAAGGCTCCGCCCATGCCTCCGGGCGGCGGCATGGGCGGGGGAATGTACTGAGAACCAGTTGGCAGTAGTCAGTTCTCAGTTGTCAGTAAGCACGAAACCAAACGTAGCGCAGGGCTTGCTGTTAGCCCTGCGGCTTTTCCGGAGGGCGGGGAGCAATCCCCGCCCTTCTCTTTTTCGAATGCCGCCAGTTCACATTCCCGTGCCTTGCAGGCTGGCGGTCTGCTTGGTCGTCTTTCCGTTATCGAGGACGGTCAAGGTCCCATCCTGGGTTCCCTTGGCCGACGGCTTGAAGGTGATCATGATCGAGCAGCTCTGGCCTATTCCCAGGCTCGTGCCGCACATGTTGCTCGAAATTTGGTAATACAGTTTGTTGGTGTTGATGCTGGTGATGGTGAGCGCCGCCGTGCCCGTATTGCTCAAGGTCGCGGTCATGGGAGGACTGGTAGTGCCCACGGTGACGCTGCCGAAGTTGAGCGTGCTCGGCGTCAGTGAGGCAACGGGCTGGACCCCGGTGCCGCTGAGAGCCACTGAAACGAAACTCGGCATCGAGTTGAGGGTAAAGTTTAGGTTGGCGTTTATGGCTCCGGTCACTTTGGGCTTAAAGACCACGCTGACCGTGCAGCTCGCGCCCGGGGCCAGCGTCGTGCCACATGTCTTCGACATGGTGAACGAGGTGCCGGTAAGCGAAACCTTGCTGATGTCGAGCGTGGCGTTGCCGGTGTTCATCACGGTCACCACCTGAGCCGGGCTCGGAGTGTTGACGATTTGATTGCCAAAACTCAGGCTGAGCGGCGTGATCACCGCCACTGGAGCCGTTCCTGTTCCGCTCAGGGCTACCGTCTGCGGGCTGGTGGGGTCGGAATTGCTGATTTGGATTGTCGCCGTCAGCAATCCGGTGACCTTCGGGGTGAAGGTCACGTTGATCAGACAACTCGCTCCAGCCAGGAGACTGTTGCCGCACGCCGATGCGTTGAGGCTGAAGTCGTTGTTGTCAGGCCCCGAGGCCAGAGCCACGCTGAGTTGCGTTAGAGTCGTATTGCCGTTGTTGGTCAGTGTCACCATTTGCGTGGAGCTGTTGGTATTGATCGGCGTGTTCGGGAAGCTGATGCTTGTGGGCGAAACGCCGACATTGTTGTCGATCACCACTTCGACCGTCGTGGCTCGCGTCACGCTGCCGCTAGTCGCGATCATCACCACGGGATAATTTCCGTCCGGCGTGGTGCTTGGCGTGTTTACCGTAAAGGTGGACGTTCCCCCGATGGTCGCCGGGCTCGGGGACCACGTGGCGGTGGCATTGGGAATGCTCGACACATCGTAGGTGAGGTTGGCCGTGCCGGTCATTCCACCGATCGAGGTCAGTGTGGCCGTGAACACTGCCGGGACCGTGTTGTGCACCGTCACCTGGCCCGTGCTCGCCGTGAGCCAATAGTCCGGAGCATCGGCGTTCGCGGCGCAGGCGATTGCGGGATCAACGGTCGGCATCGCAAAGACGGAGGCCGAGTCCTGACCGGTTGCGGCTTGCCAGCCGGCGAGGTTCGTAAAAGTCAGCGGCGACGTGGTGGGGAGGCCGAAGACGTTCGTGTTCCCGCCGGTATTCCACCATGTGTTGTTATTTGACATCAACGTGCTCGTGAAATCGGTCCAATCCGTGTTCTTACTCGTATTGCCCAGCGCGTCGTAAAAGACGTTCTGGCTCGAGCCCACCGCGTCGATCGTGTCCTGGTCCAAGGTAAGGCTCTGGGCGTTGAGATGGTACTGGGTGAAGGGTGGCTCCCAGTCCGACACGGTCACTTTTCCGGGCATGCCGCCAATCGTGAGCTGATCGCCGCCGTTGTAAATCACGTCGTTCGTCAAACTGACCTGTTCGGACTGGTTCACCGAGACTCCGTTCACGATGGTGGAGTTTACGGGCGCGTTGCCGTTGCAGAAGTTGCTGCCGGTCAACTCGAGCGGTCCTTCGCCTCCGCTCTTTTCAATAAGCAAAGAAGCGGCGAAGTTGCCGGAGGAAAACAGGTTTGAGGGGCTGGTTGTCGAATTGTTAATGTTCGAACTGTCGAAATCGAAATGGATGCCATGAGTCTGATTGTAAAGCGAGGTGTGATTCAGCACTTGATCGCGGTGCGCCTGATAGAAGTGGAAAGCGCCGCCGCCAAAGGTCTGGTAAACGCCCTGGGCACCCCTCCAGTCGTTGTAGGAGGTCTCGTTGCCCGTCCAAACGCTGCAGATGGTTTTGGTCGAGTTCATGCCCAGTTCGCCGTTGTGGTTGGCATGGCTGTTCTGCACCTGGATGTTCGCCGAGCCGGTGTCGACGCTTAGACCACCGGCATTGTTCCAGCTGAAGATGTCCGTATCCAGGAGGACGTTGGTTGCGCCCGTAAAGTATACCGCCGTGCCGCGCTCGGCCGGCGTTACGGCTGAGCTCCCCGCGCAGGAGTTGTCATACTGAAAGTTCAGGTTGCGCAAAACCACATTGCTCTCACCGAAGTCGTTGAACAAACCCTCGATGGCGCCCAGGCCGGGCAGGTTGTGGTCTGTGGCCACTTCAACGTCCGCGCTGTCAATCTGGGTGCCGGCGGGCGGCCACAGGTAAATGGTGGCCCCTGCTTCATCCACATAGAACGTTCCAGGCTGCATCTCGCCGAGCGCCATGACCTGGGTCATCTGCACGCCGTTCACAAAAACCATCTCTCGCCGCAGGACGATATCCTGCTGCAGGTTGCCGCTGCCGTCGTTCGGACATACCCCCCACGCGTACGGCCATGAGTTGGTGTAGATCGAGTTGTTGCCGCTGTATACCTGCCAGTTGGTGTATTGGTCGGCGCCGCTGATGACGACGTTCGCCCCGGGCGCAGCCTCAAACGTCATGGCCAGACTGGGGTTCTGTATGCCCGATACAATTAACGTGATGGATTCCCGGTAGATGCCCGAATCAATCGTCACCTTGGTGCCCTGTCCCTGTCCAAGCATCAGCTCGTTGAGCGTCAGCGCGCAGTTCGCGGCCACCTGGATGTGTTGAAAAATTGATCCGCTCTGGCAGGGACTCAAATCATTCCCCGTCGTCTGGTCAACGGTAATCAACGCCGTCTCCGTCGCTTCGTTAACGTTGGCTCCGTAAGTCGCGCAAGTCTGCCCGCTGGCTAACTCCGAGCAAAGAACTGCGCACAGGATTGCGGCTCCGATGGTTTTCATACATCTCCCCCTAGTTGAAATGATTAGATTCCCAATTTCAGCTCTTTCAGCAGCAGCAAGGTTGTGTGATCTCCCGTGCGTTGAGGGCAAGTTACAATATCCAACTATGACGGCCAATGCAACCATTGTTTTCGGTTCGGTAATAACCGTTCAGCCGTCTCGCTTACCATGAGTACCCCCAGGAACCAGCCCGTCGACTTAGCCCCTAAATCGCACCGTTCTATCGCTGCCCGCCCCGCTCACTGACTCGTTCTGCAGAAGCGCGCAAGCCGCGGCGGCGCCGATGGTTTTGAAAATTGAGCCCGTCACGCAAGGACTCAAGTTGTTCCCGAGGGCCTGGTCCACGGTAATGAGCACCGTTTCCGAGCTTTCATTCACGTTTGCTCCATAGGTCTGTCCCCAAGCCAGCGCCGAACAGAAAACCACACACAGGGTCAGGGTTCGAATGATTTTCATACATCCTCCCCTTATGGAAATGGTCGCGAAATCTCCATGCACGAAGTCGGCCAGAGCAATCCCAATGCCGTGACCTGATTGATACTCTGGCTCGACTCTGTACGACGTGAAGCGTTGCCAACACAATGGCTCAAGTACAAGCTCAGAGTCCTCGCGGGGCAACTCGTCAAACCGGCCATTCGATCCGGCCCTCCGGCGGACAGTGAGACTGTCCGATCAGATAGCGCCACTATCCGATCGGTTGCGGCTTCCGGATGTCCTCTAGCCTTGACCCCCCCCTCGTTATCCATAGCGTTACCTTCTGAAACTGTCATCGCCGACCCGGGACATCATTTTAATTGACAGATACTTTCATCAATGGTAACCTGGGGCTTCCACTTGAGGTTATCCTGTCCCTGCGAAAGTCCCCGGTCCGCTCTCCTGGCCGCTTGCCGCGCCAACTCCCCAAAGTCCACCGGACCGCGTACCTCTTCCGGCAAGGCCAGCGTCGCTTTGAACGCCCTCCGCCACGGACGCCGCGCCCCCCGCCCTGGCCTGGCTTCTGCCCCGCGGTCTCAGCTTCGACGACCGGCTGCTCTATAACAGGATCCTCCGAGCCATCCGCAACGGATTTCTGCCCCGGGAGGCCCGAGCGGGAGGGGCGGAGGAGAGAAGAGCGCGCCGGGTAGCGCTTCAGATATGGTGCCGGGTGAGGGCTGGGCTCGCAGGGAAGAAAGGCGACCAAAGCGGGAATGTGACTGATTACAGGCCATTAAGAGAGGAACGTGAGCTGGCTGGCCCGATTTGCCATGCGGCTGGAGCCTACCTCTCCAGGACCGGCCGGTTTGGGGGCCGAAGCCGGCGTCGACTGGGACGGCGGCAAGCTGGCAGCGCTCCCTGGCGCGCCGTAGGGACCTGGGAACGTTCCATCCATTTTCTTTAACTGCGACAGCCGCGCCGAGTGGCCCGGACGCGGTGTAGTTTGCCAGTCAGCGCCACCTCCCGCCCCCTGCTCGCTGAAGACAATCAAGCGATAATAGGTCGCAGTGTGATATAATAAGGCCAGTGAAGAAATCGCCAAAAGTTCACCAATCCGGATCACGCGCGGCGATCGGGAGCACGCGTCTCATCCGGCATCTCGCCTGGTTCCGCTACCAGCTCCGCCAGTTCCTGCGTTTCAGCGAGCAGGCGGCGCGGGCCTGTAGCGTGACGCCGCAGCAACACCAGTTGCTGCTCGGCGTGGCCGGCTACACCGGACGCGGCTGGGCCACCATCTCCGAGCTGGCGGAGTTCCTACAGGAGCGCCACAACGCGGTGGTGGGTCTGGTCGAGCGTGCGGCGCGGCGTGGACTGGTTCGCAAAGAGCCCGGCCCGAGCGACCGCCGGTTCGTGCGCGTCCACCTGACTCGGAGCGGTGAGATGACGCTCAGCAAGCTCGCGCAGCTACACCGGGAAGAACTGGCGCGCGTCCAGGCGCAGATCCTGACCGTGGGCAGGAGCCGTCCGCGCCGCCTGCGGCAGAGCAAGGGCGCGTAGAGAGCCGCAGGCAGTGGGCATGAGACAGGAAACACCATGATGAACCAGACAGCGCCGAACCCGCGTCCAGCCGCTGCTGCCCCCAGGAAATGGTTCAAGGAATTTGGCCTGGCAATCGAGCCGAAGATCATCCGCGCCTGTTTCTACGCGCTGCTGGTGGGCCTGATTGCCGGTCTCGTGGCGCAAGGCCTGCTCGAACTCATCTATCTCTTCACCAACATTTTCTTCTACCACCAGTGGTCGTTCGCGATCACTTATCCCGTCGGCCATCATCTCGGCGTATGGGTAATCCTGGTTCCTCCCATCGGCGGACTCCTGGTCGGGCTGATGGTTCACTTCTGGGAGCCGACGCTCAAGGGTCACGGCATTCCGGAAGCGATGGAGGCCGTGCTGATGGGCAAGAGCGTGGTGCGGATGCGCGTCGCCATCTTGAAGCCTCTCGCGACCGCATTCGCCATCGGCACCGGCGGTCCGTTTGGCGCCGAAGGACCGATCATTCAGACGGGCGCGGCTTTTGGTTCGCTCTTCGGCCAGACCACCCACATGACCCCGTATCAGCGCCGCGTGCTGCTCGCCGCCGGAGCCGCGGGTGGCATGGCCGCTACTTTCATCGCGCCGCTTGCCGGCATCCTGGTGGCCATCGAGCTGTTGCTCTTCGAGTTTCGCGCCCGGTCGTTCATTCCCGTGGCGATTGCATCGGTCGCGGCCACGACCGTCGCCGTCCATTTTCGCGGCTGGGCGCCGCTCTTCCCCACTCCGGCGTTTTCGATGAGCAGCATGCAGGAGCTGTGGCTGTTCGCGCTCCTGGGCGTGATTATGGGCGGCGTCGGCATCCTCATGATCCGGGTGCTCTTTTTTCTTGAAGACTGGTTCGACGGCTTCTTCCTCAAGCCTTCTGCCATCTGGGCGCCAGTAGCGGGCGCGCTCGTGCTCGGCGTCATCGGCTACTTCTACCCGCAGATTTTCGGCACCGGCTACGATACCATTCGCGCCATGCTGAACGACAAGCTCACGGTAAGTAAATTGCTTGGCGTCTCTATCGCCAAGTTCTGGGCGTTGGTGATCTCACTCGGCTCGGGGACCACGGGCGGCGTCTTCGCGCCCTCGCTGATCGTCGGCGGCGGCATCGGCGCGGCGTATGCCACGGCCTGGCATCACTATTTCCCGAGCTTCGTGAGTGACCCGGCGCTTTACGCCCTGGTGGCCATGGCGGCCTCGTTCGCCGGCATCGCGCGTGCACCGTTCACCAGCATCGTGTTCCTCTTCGAGCTCAGCCGCAATCCCAATGCTCTGCTCCCCCTCATCGTCTGCTGCATGATCTCAGACGCGGTGGTGCGGCTGTTCAGCGCCGAGTCCATCATGACGGGGAAGCTTGTGAAGCGCGGGCTCATCGTACTGCAGGACTACTCCGTGCCCGTAGTGATGCGCGCCCGCATCGATCAGGTGATGCAGAAACAGTTCGCTCCCATTCCCGCCGATGCCGACGTGAAATCGGTCACGGAGAAATTTCCCCTGGAGACGATGGACGCTCTCCCCGTCGTTGGGCAAGACGGAAAGCTTCTGGGAATCCTCGACGCCCGGGATTTGCTAAAGTGGCGGGACCTTTCGCTGGATCATGCTAGCCGCAAGGCGGGCGAGATGTGCCGCCAGGACTACGTGGTCGCCTATCCGGGACAGACCGTGGATGCAGTGACGCGCGAGATGCTGTCGCGCAACGTGGAGCACACCGTCGTGGTCGATCGCGCCCACTCAAAGCCGATCGGTGTCGCTCGCGCCGCCGACATTCTGAAGTTGCATCGCTGGGTGATGGACGAGGAGGGCCACGAGGACGTCTAAGGTGGAAGGGCAAAAAACGACGTTAACATATTTGGTTAATATCCCTATAGGATACAATGGCAGGTTTGGCATGCAGTTTTCTATTGACTTCGTCTCCGGCCAGCCTGAGAATCGCTTCCCTTGGGAGTCAAGGCCGTTCGACAGGTGGCGTCGCCATCGAATGCAGAGAAGGCCCAGGCAAGTTTTTCCCGAGTGGAGGTTGCTATGAGACTGAATCGCATTCTGCTGTCGGCCCTGTTGGTGCTGCTGTGCTCCGGCGTGGCGCTTGCCGACAACGCGCTTGGCGGCGACCCGGTGGTCAAGACCGGGGGCGGCGGCGGGCTTGCTCCCACCGGATCTCTTGGATCGGTGCCGGCGGGCATCATTACGACAAGCTTCACAATTACCTCGCCGAGCGGAACCAGTCCTGGCACGAGCCCTTGTATTCTGACCCAGGGCAACATCATGACCACGTCGCCCCAGTGCCTGTTTGAGAACGATATCGCTCTGAACGGTGTCGGCGTCACCATCACATCGCTCATCTTCGACGCGCCCGGCATTGATCCGAACACGGTGATGTGCGGATTCCTGACCGGCAGCCCGTTCTTGGGGTGCGGCGTTGATCAGCTTGAAGGAGGTGGTACGGAGATCAGCTTCTTCGACGGCTCCATCCCCTTCCACGCCGATTTTACGCTGGACTTTGAAGGTTTCCCGCAGAACTTCAACTTCGGAGGGACGGCCATCACACCGGAGCCCGGCACCCTCGCGCTGCTCCTCGGGGGCATCGGCACGCTGCTAGGCCGCAGGAGATCGTGCGCCACCAAGTCGTGAACGGTTCTTAAGGGAGCCGGCGCCCGAAGCGTTTCCGGCCAGGCCCGGCCTATTGGGGCTTATCGCTGAACTCTTTGATCAGTTCCGCAAATTCCGGGTTTCCCTGCAAACTCTTCAACTCTGGATCATTCGCCGCCTGACGTGGCGAGTAGCCTCGCTGGAAGGCTTCCCGCAATGCCTTCAGTGCTTCCTGCGTGTGCCCGGCGGCGGTCTGGATGGTAGCTTCGTCATAAATCGGCTCCACGTTGCTGCCGTCGATCTCGCGGGCCCGATGAATGAACTGCAGCGCCTGGGTAGTCTCGCCCTTCTTGGAGTAATAGAGCGCCAGATGATCCATGGTGTCCGCCTTGCGCGGATTCACCGCCAGTTCCTTGTAGGCGAGCGCGATCGCCTTGTCATAAGTCGCGCTGGCCTTGTCCTTCTGTCCCGCCCCCCGGTAAGCGTCCGCCAGATTCCCCATGTCGGTCTCGTCGTTCGGATTCAATTGCACCGCCTTCTCAAACATCGGCACCGCATCGGAGTACCGCTTCAGATAGAAGTACGCCGTGCCCAGGTTGGAGTAAATGACGTCGGTGGGTTGCAACTGCAGCGCCTTCTGGAAGACCGGAATGCACTTGTCGTACTCTCCTTCCGTCAGGTACACCGCTCCGATATTTTCGTAGCCCCACACATTATCCGGCTCGAGCTCCGTGACCTTCGAAAACATCGCCAAGGCCTTCTCGTTGTCGCCGGTCTGCAGGTAGGCCTCGCCCAGGGCGTTGTAGTTGAGCCAGTAGTAAGGGTTGAGCTGGACCGCCTTGTGATAGGCCTCGATAGCTTCGTCTTTGCGGCCCTTGTTCAGATAGGCTCCGCCCAACCGGCGGTAGGCCTCATCGGATCTGGGATCGAGCGTGATGGCGCGATCCAGTTCGAGGATCGCCTCATTGGTCTTGCCGGTTGTTCCGTATACGCTTCCCAGGGCGAAGTGAACCTCCGCCAGACCGTTATTCAACTGCTGCGCCTGCTCGGCCGCCGCCAGCGCCTTGTCGGACCAGAAGCTGTCTTTCTTGTCCCGGTACATGGCCAGGCTGGCGTCGGCGAGACCGGCGTAGGCCAGGGCGAAATTCGGGTCTCTTTGCAGCGCGTCGTTGTAATACTCGATGGCCTTGGTGACGTTATCGAGATTCTGCTGGCCGCGCATCGCTTGTTTGCCCTTCAGGTAGAGATCGTAGGCGGCGGTGTTTTCGGTGGGATGCATCGCGGCCCGCGCTTGTTCCACATAACCCGGCTTGAGCTCGAGCGCGCCCACGAGCTGAGTGTAGATTTCGTCTTCGAGAGTCAGCAGGTCCTGCGACACTCCGGAAAATTCGTTCGTCCAAAGCCGCTGGCCGCTCGCCGCGTCCACCAGGCTGACGATGATTGCGATCTTGCCCCCTCCGCTTTGCAGAGTCCCCTGGACAACCAGGTTCGCGCCCAACTGCCGGGCGATCTTCTGCGCGGATTCCTGGGGGCCGGTCTTGTCCAGAGCACCCGGCGAAGCGACGTGAATATTCTTGAGCTGGAAAAGCTTGGTCGAGAGCGCGTCGCCCAGACCTTCCGCGATGTAGCCGAGTTGCTCCGCGTCGCCCAGCACGCGGAATGGCAGCACGGCGATGTACTTGCCCTGGGCGAGCGACGGGATGCCCGGGCTTGGCGCGACTGTGGAAGCCTGCGGCCGCCGCAGAATGAAGTTGCGCGTCGTCGGAATGGCCAGCGCCAGAATCGCAAGCAAAACAAGCGCTCCCCCAGCCGCGAACAACCATCCATGCTTAGCGGGAATCTCGACCGAAATTCTCACGCTGCGCGAAAGGCTGGGACCGTATTCGGCGTCAAGGTCGTGCGCGATCTCTCTGGCATTCTGGTAGCGGTCTGCGGGGTCCCGCTCCAGGCACCGCAGAATGATGCGCACCAGATAATCGGGGAGATCGGGGTTGAGCAGCTTCGGACTCTTGGGCTTTTCTTTCGTGCGCGCGTACATCACCTGCAGGGCCGAGTCGCCCTTGAAGGGGACCTCGCCGGTGACCATCTCATAGAAAATCAGGCCCAGCGAGTAGAGATCGCTGCGATGATCCGCCGGCTTGCCTTCCACCTGCTCGGGGGACATGTAACGCGGCGTACCCAGCAAGTCGCCGGTGTTAGTCATCATGGCGGAACCGGCTTCGAGCGACTTGGCCAGGCCGAAATCCGACACGTAGGCGTTGTCGTCCTGGTCCACGAGGACATTCTGCGGCTTCAGGTCGCGGTGCACCACGCCTTCGGCCTGCGCGGCTTCGAGCGCCGCGCAGAGCTGGCGCGCGATGCTCACGGCCCGCTCCACCGGAAGACGTCCGTGCCCTTCGATGACCCGGTGCAGGTCGTCGCCCTCGACGTAGGCCATGGAAATGAACTTCACGCCATCCACGTCGCCGAGGTCGTGGATGCGCAGCACGTTCTTCTGCGAGATTTTTCGGGAAAGCAGCAGCTCTTGTTTGAACCGCTGCATGGTGGCGGGCGAGGCCACCAGGTCCGGGCGCACCAGCTTGAGCGCCACGGTGCGGTCGAGATCTTTGTCGTAGGCCTTGTAGACCGCACCCATCCCACCCTGGCCCAGCAAACCCTCAATGCGATAGCGCGGCCCGAACTCGGAGCCGGCTTCGAGCCTCATCACCTGGCCAGTGGGCATAACCCAGGAAACGCTGCCGCTCAGTGGGCGCGATCCGGCGCCGGGTGTGGGCGACGCTACGCCGATTGCCGCCCCAGGCTCGCGGACCGAAGGCGCCGCGGTGGGAGACGCCGGCGTCGCGGAACCGGAGAGGCCTCCCAGGGTCGCGGCATCGTAAACGCTGTCAAACGTCACGCCGCACTGCGCGCAGCGAAAAGAGCTGTCGGGATTGCTGGCGTGGCAGTGTGGACATTCCATAAACAAGACCGCGCAAGCTTCGCGCTGGGGAGCGCCTCGGAACTCAGCCCGATTATGTGACATCGGTGTCCGCCCCGCAAGGCGAAATCAACAGGGGTAGATCTTCAGCATCACGCGCAAGCCCGTGCGATGCGACGCGCAAACGACCTTCGTTGAGCGCCCCGACGCGTAGCCTCCCCTTACACACTACGCCGCCCGGAAGCAAGATTGACGCAGTTGTGTTGCCAAACGGAGGCCGTCGCTGGAATGCGCAGGGTGATCCGGCGCAAGTTTGTGGAGCGGCTTGCCTTAGATTGAGTCCACGCGTCAGAGGGGAAGCCGGTTGAACCGGCCATTCCTATCGGAATGGATAGGTGGAACGCAATATGCTAGGCTGGCCTAATCCGCGGCGGGAACCAATGGTGCGGGAACTGCTCGACTTTTCGAGCCCTTACACGCCGCTGAACGATTCCCCTCTCGAAGGAAGAGGCCGTATCGCCGCGACACCGAGAAATTGATGGTGTCCGGGCACGCCGCCGAGCGCAAGAGGCTGCTACGCGCTTGGGTGAACGAGATGAGGCTGGAGCCGGAAAGCCTTGAAGTGAAAATCAGTTACCGTCTGCCTGAATCCGTTGTGAAAGGCGTGGTTGCGGGGGCTTGCAACCCACTGAATCTGCACTGCGACTGGTCATCCCTTTTCACTTGGAGTTCTTGCACGCAGTGGAGGCAAGCCGGTGAAGAGGCTAGAGACTGCTGCCCGTGACTTTGCCACCCGCCTGAAGAGCGACTTCTCCCAAGAGCTTGCGCGCAATCCCCGCGACTTTAAGAAACAGCTTCTCCGGCTCATTCGCCGCCAGCTTCCGCCACGCCGAGGCCGACCCACAAGGCCCGAGATCGAGGCCGCGCTCGCCATGAGTCGGCAAGGAAAGACGGTGCGGGAAATCCTACGAACTCAAGTTCCCGGCTTTGATCAACTCGACACTTGGGGCCGGATGTTGGCGGAAAAAGCCTTGCGCCAGGCGATCTCTCGCAGGCGTCGAACGGCAACACGCGATTATCAGCCTTTCCCGGCTGATTCCAAGGATCGCTGATGGCGAACTGAGAGTCTATGAAGTTGCTGCACGTGCTGCCACAACCCATCGCTCATCGGACGGAATGCTTGGCCACAAGTCGAGCATCTTCGAGGCTTGGCGTCCACGGAAGGCTTCTTAGGTTTCGAGACCATACAGGTTGACTGTTTCAAAGACTAATTCCAGGGTTTCATTGAGATGCCGCAAAGGTTCAGGCCGTGCCGAATGAGCCGCGCTTCAAGGGCAGCGCCCGCGCGGTGCTACGCTTCTGGACATACTTGACGACCTTCCGGGCGATTGTGTCAACCGTGCGAAGCACCAGCCTGTTGCTTTGGAGGACATAGCCCTTGGGAAGCTTAAGTGGCCAGGTCGAAGGGAACCGATAAGCCTTAAATCGCTCGAAATCCTCACCCGTCGGGTCAATCCATCCCCCCTTGTGCGCGATAGCGTTCCTGACCCTCGTTAGTTTGTCGATGCGGTTCCAATCGAAGGGTGGCCGCCGGAGGTCAATCGCGAACTCGGCCTTTAACATGTCCACAGACTGATTGAACGGCAGGAAACGTCTCTTAGCGGAGCGACCCTTGATTAGCCCTTGCGACTTGGCATACTCGAAGATCTTAAAGAGAAAATGGTCGAAGGCTGTATGGACCGCGATCACACCGAAATATTCGTTTAGGTCCAGCAGGCTCTCTATTTCCTCGCGACGTTCCCTAAGTTCATCTCCTTGTGCAATGCCCTCGCTCGATTTGTTCCAGTAGGCGAAGGGGCGAGACCGGTACTCGGTGTCCAACGTCAAGAGCTGCGCACGAAAGGCCGCGTCGGCCTGACCGTGAAACTCCTTCGCTGCCCTCAGTTCGGCCTCGACCAAGAGTGGCCAGAATGTGACCTTCCAGACTGACATTGGCGGCTTTAGGGAACCGCCAATTCTAAGGCGGTGTCCACGCAAGTCAACACCGCCCTGGGCGGCGTTCTCCGGTGTCACGCGACAGGCACTCGCCAGTATAGCTCCATCCGTACACAAAAAGAGCGACCATTTTAGGCCCGCGAAAATTGCCGCAGCTTGCGTGGCTAGACGCCATCGAGCGCCCGATTGTAGCTTAGAAACGTGAAGTCGCTTACTCGGGAGCAACTCGAACGTCGGCAAGCGCAGGCCGTGCGGTTCGCGCGTGATGTCCGCGAGGATGACGATCTCGCCGATGAAATCGAGGACGAGACGCTCGAAGAATATGCCGAGCGGCGGCGCATCAAGCTTCTAAATCCGAAGAGAGGTGGAACCATGGCAGTGCCAACACGACGTGACCTTTTGGAACGAATCGAAGAGCTTGAAGGAGAAAACGAACAGCTTCAGTCACAGCTTGACGAGATTGCTGACATTGTTACTCCTGATGAAGACCAAGGAAGCGAAGACGAAGACTCGGGGGAATGACGCCGCGCCGAGCGTGCGGCGCGAAGTGGCGAAAGCCAACGTCCCTAGTCACCGACCGGGCGAAGCGATACCGGGCGCACCAACCTGAGTGCCGCCCGCCTGGACCCGCCAAGTGTGCCTTGTGCGGCTCGACTCGTTTCCTGGTAATCGACCACATCGACGGCGACGAATCGAACGGCGACCCGGAAAATCTTCGCTGGCTTTGCAAGAGCTGTAATACCCGGCTCGGGCTTGCGATGGCACGAGCGGGCCAGGGGCGACGGACCCGCCAGTTCAACCCAGGAGCGTACACGCTCGCGCAGTACACCGAGGCCGCCTTACAGCACACCCGAGGTCAGTACGACGCCGGCGGGAAGATCATTCACGAGACCCCGAAGGAAAAGCGCCGGGAGTACGCCGCTGAAATCTGGCGACGACGCCGAGCACGCGGCACCGACCGCCGCCACCAATCTCGATAGCAAAATGAACGTTCCGAAAAAACTGGCAAAAATCGGCAAACATCAGCGCGAATCGGCACCCACAACGGACCGCTTAAGATGCGAAGGCAGGAAAAGTCGGTAACAAGAACTGTGAAAAATAACGGCAAAAATCGTTCTGAAAAGGATTCGTATTCGGTGAGCGAGGCAGCCGCGGCTCTTGGAGTGTCCGCACCCACTGTGAAACGGATGGTGGCCGAAAGCCGACTCGAAGCCTACCGCACGCCGGGCCGCCATCTTCGGATTCTGGCTGAGAGCGTGGAGGCCATGCGAGAAGGCAAGCACGGCCAGCCGCGCCAGGTACGCGATGCATCGCCCGTGCTACAGAACCGTCGCGAGCGGCTGGAGGAGTTGACGCTGGAAGCCCAGGAACACAGAGCACGGCGTGAGCTGACAAAACTTGAGCGCGAGGAACAGAAGGAGGCCGAGAGCCGAGAGGCCGAGGCCCGGGCCCGCGAGGAGGAGGCCGCCCAGCATCAGGCCGAGATCGAATTCGAGCGGGAACGGTTGGAACATGAAAAAGCCCTGGAGCGGCGAGGGCTGGAGCGAGAGCGGGCACAGGAGCAGGCGCGGTTGGACGCCCAAGAGGAATTGGCCGATTTTCGCCAGCGATGGTATGACGCCGCAGCCGTCGCGACCCCGAAACTGGCTTGGCTGACTCCCGGCCAACGCAAGGAAGTGACAGAGGCGCTGGAAGCCGAGATCGAGCGCCGCCAGCCCGCCGACGAGCCGCGCATGGGCGCTATCATCGCCCGGAGCCTGGAGGCCCTGATCGAACCCCTCCGGGCTGAGCGCGACGCACAAGAACGCCGCCAGAAGGTCACAAACGAGGCATTGTGGAGTTTGCCGCACTCCGCGACCGAGGCCGAGAAAGTGAACGCGACGGCCGCGATCCGGGAAGCCCTTGGGCGCTTGGACGGCTCTGCCGACGTAAGCGAAATGCGAGTCGCCGCCCAGGAAGCAGTTCGGTCCATCCGCCAGGCCGTGGAACGGCGGTTGCTCGATGCGCGGTTATTGCATTGGGCGATCTGGCAGCTCCCGTGGGGCCGCACCGACAGGGACGAGGCACGGATTCGCCGGGAGTGCGCTGAGATTCTAGCGGAAATGCCCATCGATATTTCAGAGGCCGACGGCAAGGAAGCGTTGGAATCCACCGTGCAGGAAGCGGGCCGAGGGATTGAACTGCGGCAGGCCGAAAAGCAGCGGCAGGTCCGAAAGGCCAGCTTGGTTCAGCAAGGCGTGGACGAAGTCTCCGGGTACCTGTGGAAACTGAAGAACGCCGACGAAATCTCCGCCGACGACTATTGGGATACCGACTTCAATACCGATCTGAAAAAGGCCGTGCAGCGCGGCCTAGACGACGAGTTGACAGGTGAGGAAACCGTCTCGAAAGTCCGCGAGCTGACTCGCGCCATCATTGATGACGCTTTGGAAGGTTGAGGCTTCGCGGGTTACGTAGAACAGCGCCACCCAACGAATTCCGAGGCCATTCGAATTCAAGCGACCCGTTTGTTACGTCGATGACCGCCACGCTGTTGAAGTGGCCCAAATCCCAGGTCATTGATACCACTTCGTCCACCCACGAGATTTCCGGCATGATCGCGTCTACGAGAACAAGAACCCAGCGATTGAAAAAGTGAGCAATGTTCCTGGTCTTGGCAATCTTCTCCTTCAGTGCAAACCGCATGGCTTCCAGGTAAATCCCGCCTATGAACCCGCCCGAGTCGTCATCCGATATGTAGCCCATATGAAAGGCTTTTCCGCGCGGAGTCCTTGCGGGAACGAGTCTAATGGTTACACCGTAAGCTTCGATCGTTTGTTCGGCTCGTGATCCACTCGCGTAATGGGAGGCTGCCTGCTGGGCTAGAGCCCTAGCTATCTGACCTGGTTTGGCTTGGAGCGGCCTTTTGTAACCCAAACCCCAATAGAAGGTGCCCCTCTGCTGAGAAAACGAAACTTTATTCAATTCCCCAGAGACCGCTTCGGAAAGCGGATGCTCGACCTGCTCCAGCCCTTCGGTCGTCCCGTTCTCACTGACATGCTGTTGGTTCAATCGGCGAACCTCAAACGCAGTCGTGCCGATGCTAAAGTCGGGAGCAGTGCCCTTTCCGAGAGGCTCATAAATCGGCTCTGTCCCGAAGAATGCTTTCAGAAAAACCTTGGCAACTTTCTCTTCACGCTTCAATGCAGCGCAGCTCCTCAAGAGCTTAAAAGGTCTCCCAGACTCGCCTTAGAACGGCAAGGTTTCAGTTTCGGGCACAGGTTCGCTGGCCTTCGGTGCTTTCTTGAACGTAACGTTCTCGCGCGGGAAGTCTAGCGTCTTGCCTGCCAGCAGCTCGGCAACGGTCAAGAGTTGCAGGCGGGCGTATTTGCTGCCCCAAGGTGCCTCATAGAATCCAGCAGAGGCAGCCTCAGCACGCATCGGATGCGTCGGTTCGTGCATGGTGATGAGCACGCCGATCGCTGCCTTCTCGCGCTCGATTACGCCACGCAGGTCGCGCACGTGTTGCGCCAGAAGGTGCCCACCTTTCACGGAGATGATCACCTGCTTGGTGGTTTTCGGCTCGTCGTGGAAGTAGAGGTGTCCGTCGATGCCCTTGTCCGCGCCTTTTTTCAAGTCGGCCTGACGCGCACCCACCAGCCCGAGCGCCCACGACTGGAATTGGTAGGGTTCTTCTCGGGCCAACTTCTCGGCGTCAGGTAATGAGACTGGCTCGCCGACAACCTGAAATTGCGCTGCCTCGCCGAACGCGTCGAATAACCGACGGCGAACAAGGCCGATGGCAAGATGGGTGATGTCTATGCCAATCCAGTTGCGCTTCAGGCGTTCGGCGACGGCGATCGCCGTACCACATCCGCAGAATGGATCGAGAACAAGGTTGGCCTCGTCGGTCCCAGTCTTGATAATCCTTTCCAGCAGAGCCTCTGGTTTTTGAGTTGGGTAACCCAATAGTTCCTTCGAGCGATTGTTGATCGGTGGAAGGTCGTCCCAGAGATTCTGAGTGGGAACGCCCGGCATTTCGTCCAAGTAACGTTTGTACTGTGGCACCGCGCCGGGACGGGTTTGGATGACTCGCCCCTGCCGAATCAGTTCGTCCATCTTCTCTTTGGAATACCGCCAATAGCGCGTAACTCCCATCACTTCGTACTGTGGATTCCCCTTGGCAGCGCCACCCGGCCCTTGCAGATTGTCGATTCGGTATCTTCGGCCGTCGGGATCCGTTCGGCGATAGTCTCTATCAAGGTACTGTTGGTCATATGGAACGTGTTGCGGGTTCCATTTCGGTTCCTGCCCTTTCGAGTAAAAAAGAAGCGTGTCAGTCACTCTGCCGTAGTGCCGGGCGCCCTGTTTCGAATCACTGTGGGCATGAGACCTCTTCCAAATGATCTCATTTCGGAAGTTCTCCGGCCGGAATATGGAGTCCATCAACAGCTTCAAGTAGTGGCTGGCCGTCGAATCACAGTGAAGGTAAATGCTTCCTGTCGACTTCAGCACACGATGCAGTTCCACCAGCCGTGGCGCCATCATGGCGAGATAGGCCATCATGTCGCTTGCGGTGTTCCCGCTCCCACCCAGGAAGGTCATGAACGCCTGCATCACCTTGGAAACACGCTCGGGGCCGGTTTCCACAATCTCGTGGTAGGCGCGGGCGGCTTCCTGGTCCCACTGCCAGGTGTCCTCAAACGCTTTGATCTGCGCGGCGGCGCGGGTGCCGTCCTTCTCGGCAAAAAGCACGTTGTAATCCTGATTGCTTTTGAACGGTGGGTCCAGGTACACGAGGTCAATCGACTCGTCCTTCACGTATCGCCGCAGAATGTCGAGGTTGTCACCGTAATAGAGTGTGTTCATTCGCAGGAGCCTAATCCGGCGTTCCTTTTTGTCGCTCTCGCAGACGGGTTGACATTACTCGCAGGTGTTGCCGGTGGCGGGTTCATGGACTGCATTGATTGCTCCAGTTTCCCCCGGAGCCTGTCGCGCAGTCTTCTGAGAGCTTCTGCTGAGTGCTGATCCTCCCCGCAGTGGCACACATTATCGAAGAAATCCGCCAACTCTTGCTCATTGAGGCATTGAAGGCCCCGTTCGACGTCAAGGCCCCTCAGCATCAGCGTCGTGTGCAAGGTGTTGGTTTTGAATCGCAGTTCCGCTTTCGCGTCTGGCTTGCCGTGCAGCCTCTTATACACGCTGCGCGCCACCGAATTCCATTGATCGAAGGCCGCCAGCCCCTCGGGTCCGCCCGCCTGGATCTTTCCAAGCAGCTCTTCTGGAAACTGCATGTACTTCATGAAACAGGTCCATCTTAAAGCCCACGACTCCGTAAACTGCGCCAGAGTGGTAATAACCGTAACCGATTCTTTGGAAGCCCGGACGCGACCACCGGGAGGCCTCTTGAGGCGACGCGACCCGTCCGGTGCCGAGGGTCTCTCCCCGCTCGATGACGGTCCCAGTATTTGCCCGCCCATCTGTTTGACCCACTTGAGAAGGCACTCGCGAGCCTCAGCGCGATTGATCTCGCCCGTATGAAGGCTGACATAGCTGCGGGCGTCTTCAACAAGGCACGGGTTTAGCTTCGCCTTCCACCCGACCGCCGAGTCACTCCCGCTCGGAAGGCGTGGAGAGCGCCGACCGGAGCGGCCGGCCGGGGACACGAGATTCCTATTTCGCGTCCTAGCCATAACACCGGGAGTCTAGCAAACTTTTCCAGTGAACAGGATGGATTTGAGGGCAGGTGCTAAATGTTGCTGAGGCTAAAAATTGAGCTGTTTCGAAAGCGCGTCGCGCAACAGGAACTCGCACGGGCTGTGGGCATCCACTCGTCGCGAGTTTCCCGAATCCTACGCGGGCACGCTCGGCCGCGCCCTCGCGAGCGAGCCAAAATCGCTCGCTTCCTGGGGGTACCAACTTGGCAGCTCTTCCCGAACATCGGGCGCGGGCGCTTGCGCCCCAAACATGCCAAGAGCGGAAAGGAAGCAAAGGAGGCACACGGTGATTAAGGAAATCTCAGTTAGCTTGAATCTTGCGAAAAAGTCAGGAAATCTCGTCGCAGCCGTGGCAGATGCGACGCTGGACTTGGCCGACGCGGGCTCAATCAAGATGTGCGGTTTCCGCGTAATGCTGCCCGATGGCAAGCCTCCTTGGGTAGCGCCACCGGCCAGGAAGGGCGACCAGACCTGGTTTGATGTCGTTCATCTCAAAGGCGCGGTTAAGAAACGGGTGGACGCGGCCGTACTGCAGAAATACGACGAATTAACAAAGGCAAGCAGCAGAGCCTAGCACGTCAGAGAGGCATCGAGGCCGGTTCAGGCGGCACCCAAAAGCGCGAGCGACGAGCTTCCCCTTCTCTCGACTCGCGACCCATACGGGCACCTGAACCGCCCTCGGTGCCCCTGAATGCCCGGTGGGGAGAAAAAGAAGGGGGCGTGACAGCGTGACCCGCTGTCCCATCCTCGTAACTCAGAGTGTGCCTATTTGGGCTCACCGGTGAGCGCGACCCATGCTTCAGGATCACGGGCGAGCGGTGGAGCGTTGGGCGGCACAAAGGCGCGAGCGAAGCAAAATGGCGAGCGCATTCGGGCAATTCATCGCGGACCTTGCACCCTGGGATTGGTTTGTCAACCCGTTTTCGTTTCGGGTGGAGCCCGTGCCCGACGCGGCGATAACGCAAATCGAGGAGTATTTCGCCCTGGTTCAGCGTCAGGCCGTGTCACCTATCGGCTGGATGATCGCTGAAGAGTTCGGGAGGCTCGGGGGCCGGTATCACTGCCATGCTCTGGTGACGGGCGTCGCCAAGTTGCGAAGGCACTTTTGGTGGCGGGAAGCGTTTCGACGCTTTGGCCGAACGCGAATTGAGCCCTTCGATCCCAAACGCGGCGCGGCCTTCTACGCGGCCAAGTATGCGGCGAAGGCTCTCGGCCAACTCCATTTTGGAGGCACGCTCGGGGGCGTCGATCTTTCCGTGAGCGAAGAGCCCAAGGCTGCCGGAGGCCGCCGGGATACGGTTCTATCAGCTGATCTACCGAGGGCGTTCTTTCGTCTCGGCCTCGGCCGCTGGCATCGCTGATTTTCCTTGTCGGGCTAGGTCATCGTGAATCAGGCAACTGGTGGCAGAATTCGGCTCGCAGACGAGGCGCAGGGTATCTCTGTCGAGCGACGGAATCAAGCGGCCGGTTCGTCTCTGTCTCCTGCGCTGCGAAGTTGGATTAAGAACTGCCTAGTGCCGGTGATGGTGGATCAGTACCTCGCCGAACGGAAGGTGAGGGTTGAGGTTGCATTCGAGCACGAGACTGTGAGAGAGTCGCCCGAAGCGGCAAGGACGCCGTTGGAGTGTGACGTACAATGAGCAACCCTTGGTGCGCCGTTTACGCCCGGTATTCCACCGACAAGCAGAGCCCTCTATCCATCGAAGACCAGGTGCGAAAGTGCTGCGAACACGCTGCGAGCCAAGGCTGGCAGATTCTGCCAGAGCATATCTACTCGGACGGCGCGATGTCCGGCAGTTCGTCTGAGGACCGGCCCGGCCTGTGCGCACTCGTGGACGCTGTATCGATGCCGGGCCGGACGTTCGATGTGCTGCTTGTGGACGACACGAGCCGTCTGTCACGGCATCAGGCGACCGCGATGCAGCTCTTTGAGCGGTTCAATTTCGCTGGCGTCCGCGTTGTGGCAGTAGGACAAGGAATTGACTCATCGAGCGAGCAGGCCGATGTGCTGATAGCTGTGCATGGCCTGATCGACAACCAGTACGTGAAAGAGTTGGCAAAGAAGACTCACCGAGGGCTTGAGGGGAAGGTCTTACGCGGCCTCCATGCTGGCGGCCGTTGTTTTGGCTACCGGAGCGTCCCGAGTACCGATGGCGTCCGGCTCGAAGTAAGCGAAGCTGAAGCGGCGACTGTTCGACGCATTTTCGAAATGTCGGCCAACGGCTACTCGCTGAAAGCAATCGCAAAGGCGTTGAACGCTGAACGGCTGCCTTCGCCCCGTGCCCGAAGCGGGAGGCGACGGGCAAGCTGGTGCCCTAGTGCGATTCGGGAAATGCTGCGGCGCGAGCTTTACATCGGCCGGATGGTATGGAATCGGGCCAAGTTCATCAAGAAGCCTGGGAGCCGAAAGCGGATTCGTCGAGAGCGGCCGCAAAGTGAATGGCGCGTGATGGAGCGCCCGGAGCTGCGCATCCTCGCGGATGAGCTTTGGCGGACGGTACAAGATCGGCTCGCGTGGACTGGCGAGACTTACGGACGCCGAGGCAAGGGACGAGACCTAATCGGTCGGGGAGTCCACCACCTGCTTACTGGTTTCATAAAGTGTGGAGCCTGCGGTCACAACCTGACTATCGTGAGCGGCTCTCGCAAGGGTGGGCGTCCGAAGTACGGTTGCCCGCAGAACTCCGAGCGCGGCGCGTGCTCAAATGACTTGAGGGAGCGGGAAGATTGGCTGGAGCAGCGGTTGCTCGCGGACCTACAGAGCGAAGTTCTGAGGCCCGAGGTTATCGATTTTGCGGTTGAAGAATTCGGAGTCCAGCTCAAGGCGCGATTTTCCGGGCTTTCGTCGAAACTCGACACAGATCGTGAGCGCAAGGCTTCCTTGGAGCTTGAGCTTGATCGCCTGTGGCGCTTGGCCGCCCAAGGCTGTGCGTTTGATTCCTTGAAGTCTCAGATCGCTCAGCGCGAGCGGGAACTCAGGGAGATAACGAGCCGCCTACTTTCGGACGGTCCCGGTTCAGTCGAAACGCATCTGGACGAAATCCGCAGGTTTGTGGACAAGAGCCTGACCGACATTCGCGCTTTGCTTCACCGGGACATCCCGGCCGCGCGTGCCGAGCTTGCCAAGCACGTTAAAGAAATCCGCATGAGTCCCCAGCAAGTGGGAGGGGCAAGGTTCTACGTCGCCGAAGGCGAATGGAATCTGTTAGGTGGCTATACAAGCAGTTTCCTGACCGACCCGCGACCAAGAATGACAGAAATTGATGGTTGCGGGGGCTGGATTTGAACCAGCGACCTTTGGGTTATGAGCCCAACGAGCTACCTGACTGCTCCACCCCGCGAATCGAGTATACCCAAACCCTGCCGGACTGCCAAGCGATTTTTGCGAAGGATCAATGCACGTGCGCGGCCCACACACCGCACCGCGAACGGCAGTATATTTGTGCTCTTCGCGCGCCGAAGACGAGCTGGCCGGTTCTTTCACCTTGAGATAGGCCAGTTCCCTAGCCTCGACCTGACATTGCTGGCATGGGGCCGGAGGGTCACACGCCTCGCCCTTCCCAGGTACATGGGCGCTCGGCGAGAAGCAGCGGCTGGAAAGGCAGGAATAGGGAGCCCAGGATCGGCGGGACGTTATTTTCAGCCCAGCTTCCTGACCCGAAGTGACATCCCAATACTCGTTGGTCCGATAGGCCCGGCGCGGTAACCACTGGCAATAGAGGAAACATCCGCCAACATCGAATGATACACCGAGCGTTTTTGCAGCCCCGGGAGCCCAGGAAGATGTAAACTGAGATGACTCTGATGAACAGCACAGCGGAGGTAACGGTGACCAAGACTTCAGCCGGGCTGTTGGTATTGATTCTCGCGGGGCTGAGTGTGACGCCCGTAGGTCCCTGGGCGCCACGCACCATGTCCCGAAACACCGCGCAAACGGTGGGCCCCCTTTCAACATCCGACGTGCAGGTAAATCACGTTTTCATCGTTCTGCTAGAGAATCACAACTATTCGAGCGTCATCGGCAATGCCAGCATGCCATACCTCAACAGCCTAGCCACCACTTACGCTTACGCCCAAAACTATTTTGCGAACACGCATCCTTCCATCGGCAATTACTTCATGCTGACCGCGGGCGAGATCATCACCAATGATGATAATTTCGGGGCCACGGTGACGAAAGACAACATCGTCCGGCATCTGATTGGCGCGGGGAAAACGTGGAAGGAATACTCGGAGGGGCTCCCCTCGGTCGGCTACATCGGGCGTAATCAGGGCGACTACACCCAGCACCACAACCCCCTCTCCTATTTCTCCGATGTGCGCCAAAGCACGAGCGAGCGGCAAAACCTGGTGCCCTTCACCCAGTTTGCGACCGATCTGAACAATCACACGTTGCCGAATTATTCCTTCATTGTCCCCGACAACGATCACGACGGCCACGACTGCCCTGACAACAATCCGAATTGCACCGACAACCAGAACCTGGCGAACGTGGATAGCTGGCTACAGACGAACCTTCAACCCCTCATCCAGAGCTCCGATTTCAGCACGCCGGGCGGCGGGCTGCTGGTGATCGTGTTCGACGAGTCGCTAACCGACAACAACCACGGCGGCGGCAAGGTGGCCTGGGTTGCCGTCGGACCCAACGTCAAGCCGGGTTTCATTTCTAGCAATCCGTATCAGCATCAAAGCACGCTTCGCTTCATGTCCGAGGCCATAGGCCTCACGACCTTTCCGGGTCTGGCCGCGACCGCGCCGGACATGGAGGAGTTCATCTCTGGCGACTAGCCGTCGAACTGCTGAGCCGTCCGCCGATTCAAGATCCAGGATTCCACCAAGAGGAGATGCATGGGATTTGCAACCGACGCGATTCACGTAGGGCAGGAGCCGGACCCCGCCACCGGGGCGATTATCGTTCCGATTTATCAAACCTCGACCTTCGTGCAGGAAGAGCTGGGCAAGCACAAGGGATATGAATACGCCCGCACGGGCAATCCCACGCGCGCGGCGCTCGAGCGGAACCTGGCGCGGCTTGAAGGCGGGAGCTTCGCTTATGCCTTCGCTTCGGGCATGGCGGCCACCAACATCCTGATGAGTCTGCTCAAGTCCGGCGATCACGTCGTGTCCGGCCACAATCTCTACGGAGGATCGTTCCGCCTTTTCGAGCGTGTGCTGAAGGATTTCGGCCTCAGTTTCAGCTATGTCAACACCTGCCGGCTGGAGGACGTGGAGCACGCCTTCCGCCCAAACACGCGGATGCTGTTCATTGAGACGCCGACCAATCCCATCATGGAGATTACCGACATCGCCGCCGCCGCCACGCTGGCGCATCGGCACAATGTGTGGCTAGCGGTGGACAACACCTTCATGAGCCCGTACCTGCAGCGTCCGCTCGAGCTCGGAGCCGACTTCGTGGTTCACAGCACGACGAAGTATCTCAACGGTCATTCGGACGGCGTAGGTGGCGCCGTCATCCTGAACGATGCGACGCTCGCCGAGCGGCTAAAGTTTTTGCAGAACGCCGCCGGCGCGGTCCTCGGACCCATGGATAGTTGGCTGATTCTGCGTGGCGTGAAGACACTAGCTCTTCGCATGGAAAAACACAACGCGAACGGCATGGCCGTGGCGGCGTTCTTGAACTCTCACCCCGCGGTCAAGAGAGTCCACTACCCCGGCCTCCCATCGCATCCGCAGCACGAACTGGCAAAACGGCAGATGCGAGGATTCGGCGGCATGATCTCGTTTGAAACCGGCTCGATCGAGAACGCGCGACTTCTGCTGAAATCCGTGCGCCTGTGTTCGCTCGCCGAAAGCCTGGGCGGAGTTGAGACATTGATTTCCCACCCGGCCAGCATGACCCACGCCAGTGTCCCACCGGAGGAGCGCCAGCGGCTGGGCATCACCGACGGACTGGTGCGGATTTCGGTCGGAGTCGAGGACGTGGAGGACCTGATTGCGGATCTGAAGCAGGCGCTGGCGACGATTAGTTAATGATTCCGCTCCCCTACCCACTACGCGGTCTTTTTCTTCCAGGCGCCAAGCACCGCACCCATCAGGCACAACCCAATCAGGGAATGGACTTCGTTGATGACGAACAGTTTCATGGGCCCATCTCATACATCGACGTCGGGTAGGTGATCAGACCGACAAAGCCAATCCACACCCGGGCGCCAGACACAGACTCGCGCCAGCGCTCACGCAATCAGCACATTCAAAAGGAATGTAACGACGAAGGGCAGAACCGGATTCATACTTCGCACCTGTGCCTCGGTCATATTCTCAAGCGCCATCCACGGTTTGCCAAAGAGCAGGTCGTACCACACGGCTCCAAGAATCCAGCACAGGATCGCCGAGACAATCCCCGCCCGATAGTTTGTCTTCATCGCTTCGCCTCATTTCAAAGGCTTGGCGGAAACCCTCTCCGCCAGCATTACTGGAATACGATGCGACAGGTCGCGCGGACAGTCTGCCCTTGACGTCGGCCGTTGTCAAAAGCGAGCGTCGAACCTACTTTCTCACCGACTCTTCCAACCACCGCAAGTACTCCGCCGAGCCGTCAATAATCGGCAGGCAGATGATTTCCGGCGTGGTGTAGCTGTGCAGCTTGAGAACCTCCGCCTTGATGGGATCAAACAGTTCACGAGTGCTTTTGATAATCAGGAGAAACTCCCTTGCCATCTCAACCCTGCCTTGCCAACGGTAGACCGATTGGACGGGCGGCGAGATGTTAACGCACGCCGCGAGCTTCTGCTCGAGCAGGCTCCGCGCGATCTTGCGCGCCTCGCGCAGGCTACCGGCGGTGACAAGGATGACGATTTTATCGGTCATATGGGCTTCACGGGCCGTACCCTAAGTCAGGGCGTGAGAACTGTAAACGGCATCAGCGGACGAGTTCTACGCTTGACAAAGTTACACCGAAGGCCGACAACTCTAGTTGTTCATGGAACCCCACCCGCCCCAAAGCGAGACCCCCGCGCATGAAGGCCGCGGCATGTCGCAGCCGCTTCTCGTGTACGACGGAGACTGCGGATTCTGCCGCTTCTGGGTCGCGCGCTGGCGCAGCGCCGTCGGCGATCGCGTCAGCTTCGCGCCCTCGCAGGAGGTGGCGGGGCAGTTCCCGCAAATACCACCGGAGCAGTTCGCCCAATCCGTGCAACTTATTCTGCCGGACGGCCGGGTCTCGAGCGGCGCGGAAGCCATTTTTCAGGCCCTCGCTTACGCGCCGGGGCGCGCGTGGACGCTCGGCGTGTACGAGCGCGTTCCCGGCTTCGCAACCGCCAGCGAAGCCGCCTATCGGGTGGTGGCTGCGCACCGTCCTTTTTTCTCCACGCTCACTCGTCTCCTGTGGGGCAAACACCCGAACCCCTCTTCCTATGCGCTCTCGCGCTGGCTCTTCTTGCGGCTGCTCGGCGTGGTTTATTTCGTCGCCTTTCTGTCGCTTTCGACGCAGGTCACGGGCCTCGTCGGAGCCCACGGGATTTTGCCTGCTCACAATCTTCTGCGGCAGGCGACGAGCGCGTTCGGCTCCGAGCGCTACCACATGTTTCCGACGCTCGTGTGGCTCGACTCCAGTGACTTCTTCCTGAGATTTCTTGCCCGAGGAGGCGCCGCGCTTTCTGTACTCGTGGTATTCGATGTCTCGACCGCGCCCGTGCTCGTCGTCCTCTGGGCGTTCTATCTATCGCTCGTTGCCGTCGGCGGCGACTTCATGTCGTTCCAGTGGGACATCCTGCTGCTCGAAACCGGATTCCTCGCCATCTTCTTCGCGCCCTGGCAATGGATCGGGGCGCCGTGGAAGCGCGGCATTCGGGCAGAATCGCCGCCTTCAACTGTGGTCTTGTGGCTGCTGCGCTGGTTGCTCTTCCGGTTGCTGTTTCTCTCGGGCGCCGTCAAGCTGTTGAGCGGCGATTCCGCGTGGCGCAACCTGACCGCGCTCGATTACCACTACTGGACCCAACCGCTGCCTACAGCCGTTGCCTGGTACATGGCGCAGTTGCCGGACTGGTTTCAAAAAGCATCGGTTGCCGCCGTCTTCGGGTTCGAACTACTGGTTCCTTTCCTCATCTTTCTTCCGCGACGCTTGCGCTTGGCTGGCGCCGCGCTGGCGGTCATTTTCCAGGCGCTCATCGCGCTGACTGGCAATTATTGCTTCTTTAACCTGCTAACCGTCACGCTGTGCGTTCTACTGCTCGACGACGCCGCGCTCCGCCGGGTCTTCCCCTTATGGCCCTCACGGCTTGCTGAGCGCATCAGTGGCGGCGTGGAGCACCGGGCGCCCTCGCGGTTACGGCGCGCGGTCATCGCAGCGCTGGCCGTCATCATTTTGTTTGCGACGAGCGCGCGCATGGCGCAGAGGTTCGGCGCCGCGGGCTGGATCCCGGACGCCGCCGATCGCGCGCTCGACGGCCTCGCACCGCTCTACCTCGCCAACAACTACGGGCTCTTCGCGGTGATGACCACGTCGCGCCTGGAGATTCAGGTGGAAGGCAGCAACGACGGCGTGACGTGGCTCGCCTATGAGTTTAAGTACAAACCGGGCGACGTGCGGCGCAGGCCGCGCTGGGTGGAGCCTTTCCAGCCGCGGCTTGACTGGCAGATGTGGTTCGCGGCGCTCGGGAGCTACCAGCAAAGCCCGTGGTTCGTGAACTTCATGGTGCGGCTGCTCCAAGGATCGCCCGAGGTCTTGGCGCTCCTCGCCCGGAACCCGTTTCCTGGCGCGCCCCCACGGTATGTTCGCGCTATGGTCTACGACTACCACTTCACCACCTTTGCCGAGCGGCGCGCGACGGGAGCCTGGTGGCGCCGCGAGCCGAAAGGACTCTACTTTCCGGTGGCCTCGCTGAGAAATCAGTAGTCGGTTGTCGGTGCAGAGGCTATTGCACGGCACATGGCGCCATAGTGAGTTCATCCGGTAACCGAAAACCGAGAGCCGACAACCGAACTCACCGGACTGAGAACGGCGTCGGAACAAAGCACAGCACGAGCATGAGCGCGGCGACGAGCGCCAGCCACTTGCGGCCGCGGCCCAGGGGCTCGTCGGAATCGACGAGAGCCGGATGGCGCAGCCCCACCACCAGCATCAGCACCGCCCACACGATCCAGCCCGTCCAGTAGAAAATCCCCAGCGGCAGCAGGGCAAGAAAAAAGGCGAGAGAGAGCGCCTTGTGCCGGCGCCCGAAGACAGCGTACAAGATGTGACCGCCATCGAGTTGCCCCATCGGCAGCAGGTTGAGCGCGGTGGCGAACAAGCCCACCCAGGCCGCGCAAGCGATCGGATTGAGCACGAGATGGGAAGGCTCGATCCCGTGACGCAGCACGCGCACGAGCAGCGTTAGCGCCGGCGGACTGCCGAGGCGGATGGGATCGAAAGCGGTGGAACGGAGGCTAAACCTTGACCGCAACACGCCCACCCAGAGCGACGGCACGGCGACGACGAAACCGGCAATCGGGCCTGCGATGCCGACGTCAAACAACATGCGACGCGTGGGAATCGGCGATTGGATGCGGATAAAGGCGCCGAGCGTCCCGATCAGCGTCGGCGCCGGCAGAAAATAGGGGAGCGTCGATCGGATGCCGTAATAGCGGCAGGCAAAATAGTGCCCGAGCTCATGCGCCAGCAGGATCGCGAGCAGTGTGAACGCAAACGGTATGCCGGTGGCCACGCTGGAAGGGTGGTGTAGGGGTTCGAGGAAAAAGGCGGGCGAAAGGTCGAGATCGAAAGCCGGAAGGTGATGAGCGAAGTTCGCGGCCAAGTGTGCGCCCACGTCGAGTGTAGTCGCAGCGGTGAGCAGGAAAAGCAGCAGATGAAAAAGCGGGGCCGACAGCCACGGCCGCAATCTGCGCAACATTCGCCTCAGGGGCTGCGGCGGCTCATACGCCGCCCAAACCACGGGGCCGCCCGCACCGGCATCGAGCGCCCGAAGGGATGGGGAAAGATCGTCACCCATAAGATGGCCACGCGGCGTAGGTTCGCCCGCGTTCGCGCCTCAGAGCGTCTGGATGTCCTTGCCCGGCTTAAAGCGCACCGCCTTGCCGGGCGCGATGTTCACCTCCTGGCCCGTGCGAGGATTCCGGCCCACACCCGTCTTGCGGGCTTTCACCGTGAACACGCCGAAGCCTCGCAACTCAATGCGGCCGCCCGAAGCGAGCGCCTTCTTGAGGGCGTCGAACACCGTCTCGACGGCCGTCTCCGCTTTGGTTTTGGTGATGCCGGTTCGGGTTACAACTTCATTGACGATGTCGAGCTTAATCACAGTAATCTCCTGAAACACAAGGACTTCATGGTAGAAAATGCGCTTCGGCCTTGTCAAGCCCCTTTCGAAATTTTAGATTGATGATTGCCGATTGAAAATTTATAAAGATTGTTCGCCACGCGATGGCCAGTAACAGCTAAGATCAGGATCGAGCCATGAGTCAATCATCGATCATCAACCCATCCATCATCCATCGTCCATCTTCAATTCGAGGTGCTGCCCATGGCGGTTAAAAGCGACCGCTGGATTGAGTGCCAGGTCCGCGACCACGACATGATCAAACCCTTCGCCGAACGCCAGGTGCGTGAAGGTGTGATCTCTTACGGCGTCTCGTCTTACGGCTACGACCTGCGCGTGGCCGACGAGTTTAAGATCTTTACTAACGTGAACAGCACCATCGTCGATCCCAAGCACTTTGACGCCCGGTCCTTTGTCGAGTTCAAAGGAGAGGTCTGCATCGTGCCGCCCAACTCCTTCGCTCTCGCCCGGTCGGTGGAGTATTTCCGGATTCCGCGCAATGTGCTCACCATCTGCGTCGGCAAGTCCACCTACGCGCGCTGCGGCATCATCGTCAACGTTACTCCACTCGAGCCGGAATGGGAAGGGTTCGTGACGCTCGAAATTTCCAACACCACGCCCCTTCCGGCCCGCGTGTATTCCAACGAAGGCCTCTGCCAGATCGTCTTCTTTGAGTCCGACGAGGAATGCGAAATCTCATACAAAGACAAGAAGGGCAAATACCAGGCGCAGCAAGGTATTGTGTTGCCGCGCATCTGAAAGGTCGCGGCTGGACTAGCGGCTGGTTGCCGGCAGGCGGCCGTTTGACAAACCCGCCCCCGGCACTTCCCCGAGCGGTCATATCGCCACGGCCAGAACCGACTTGGTTTTTCTCAGTTTTTTCACGGACGCATACCCGCGACGGCCATCATCCGGCCGGTCGTGGGGCCTTCCTTGCGGTGCGAGAAAAACAGGTCAGTACGACAAGCCGTACAGAAATCTGTCGCGTGAATGTTGTCCGGATCGAGGTCGCCGTCGAGGAGTTGCCGGCGCACGACCGCGGTGAGATCCAATTGCAGGAGATTATTTCTCGCGCTGGCGGCAGCCTGTTCCCGCTCGCAAAAAAAGGCGTCACCGCCGGCGAAGGCGCCGCGAAACCGTTGCGCCACCTCGCCGCCCACTTCGTAGCAGCAGGCGCCGATACCGGGTCCGACAGCGGCAAGAATCTCGGAAGGCCGCGACCCAAAGATTCGCTGCATCTCCGCCGCAGTCTTCTGCGCGATTCGGCCGAGCGCGCCGCGCCAACCGGCGTGCACAGCGGCCACGACCCGCTGCCGGGGATCGACCAACAGAATGGGCAGGCAGTCAGCCACCCGAACCGAAAGCAGAACCCCGCTTTCCGCCGTCATCAAGGCGTCACCCGCGGGGCCGCACTCGGGGGTCACGGACCGGGGGCCGGGAGTCAGCGTTAAGCTGTCGCCGGGTCCGTTACCGCCAAGCGCCATTTGCAAGCCCGTTGGCACGCACTCAAGCGCGCCGGAAGGTTCGCGGATAACCTGGTGAACAGCCGTCGAGTGCACCTGCTGGAGCGTGGCGAGCGTGAACCCCCTGGCTCCGATGGCGTGGAGGAACCGCCGGCGGTTCTCGTCCACGCGGTAGCGCTCGTCTCCCGGCGTGTAACCCAGATTCAGACCCTCGGCCGGTGGAGGGCTCACTCCTCCCCGGCGCGTGCTGACGGCGTGGAGCAGCCAGGGAAGGCGGCTGAAAAGGCTGCACTCGATCCACTCGAGACCTTGCGACGAAGTCAGGTTGAACGAGACGGTCATGCTATTTGATGGCCAGGAATTCACGCCAACCCGAGCGGGTGAGGAAAGTCTTCACGCTGCCGGTGGGAATCAGGCCTTCCATTTCGCGATTGGTCAGCGCGGGATGTGGAAAGGGCTTTGTCCCTTCGTCATCTCGTCCCATCGTTGCCAGGCTTTCGAGCCACCAGTGCGGTTCGACGCCGGTGGCCAAGTGCGGATCGCGGAGCAGGCAGAAGAGGACGCCATTGGGCTCGAGGTAGAGATACAAGTGGAGCACGACGGCGGCAAGCGCATCGCGCGGTAGCAGGTCCAGGAGTTGCCAGCAGAAGATGGCGGATAGGGACGCGGCGGGGATGGGCGGTATCTGCGCCAGGAGAACTTCAGTGCGGAAGACGGGCGCCTTGCGGGCGCGATCCCACAATTCCGGATCGCCGCGCTCGACGGGAGAGATCAAGTCGGCGACGTGGAGCGTCGAGCCGCGCCGCAGCAGGACTTCGACCGTCGCCCGACGCGCTGGCCCGCAATCGAGGAGGCGCGGGCGGGGAACGTCGCGAAGGTGCTGCCAGAGCCATTCGAGGCCGTTGCTCTTTAGAGTGGCGCCATTGGCGACGGCTGATTGTGCCGCGATCCTCAATCCTCAGCCCTCAAGATTGCTGACTGCCGATTCAGACGCTTCGCTCTCAATCTGCAATCGTCGATCGTCAATCCCTGGCAGCCGCCGCGGCTGCGGCGCGTGGGGCTTCCTGCTTGCCTTCGCGGAGGATCTCGATGCTGCCCTTGAAGTAGGCGCCGTCCTCAATGGCCACGCCGGCCGAAACCAGGTCGCCCACCACGTTCCCGGTCTTGCGGATCTCGATCTTGTCGCGCGCCGAGACCTTGCCGTCGACCGAGCCGTGGATGACCACTTGCCGGGCGTGAATCTCGGACTTCACCTGGCCCTGCGGACCGACCGTCAGGGTGTGGTCCTTCACGTTGATGGTACCTTCAAACTGGCCCTCGATGAGCAAATCCTCGTTTCCGGAGAGCTCGCCTTTCAGCACCACCGAGCGGCCGAGTACCGTCTGCTGGCCCGTCGAGATCGGAGTCGTTCTCTGTGCGTTGTCTGTCATTGGGTTTTCCCATCTGCCCGGTTGGCTGGAGCGATTTGATTGGCCCGAAGAGTCCGGCTGGCCTGACTGACTTGGCGGGCCGCTGGGCGACGGCCGCGCTGCCGGAAGAAACTCAGGCGGAACCGTCATCGGATCTGGCGGACCCGGCGACGTCGCGCGTGGCTGCTTCTTATCCCATAACATGTCGAGCTCCCTGCCCCTTGCCCCCCGGCCAGGCGGATGTAGCCCACCTGCGTTGCCTCGGCGCCGTCTACCTGGCTAGCCTCGAATCTTAGCGCGGGGCGCGCCGCAGCGCAACGATTACTTCGCTTGCGGTTCCCTCGGCCCAGCAGCGGCGGATTCCTCTTGACAGGGCCGCGAATCGGCCTCTATTATCGGGCCATCGCTAGAAAGGAGGTGATCCATGACCATCGAAAGTAACCGTAGCGAGGGTGCTGAGGCTTAGGCGCTCGCTGGCGCTCGTTTGGGAGCCTCCTTTCAGCGAAGGGAGGACGGTCGAAGGCGCTAGTCGGCGCCTGAACTCGCTCGACGCGAGGCAGCCAATCCCATCAGCACCCTGAGGCCCCTGGCCGTGCGTTTCGGCGCAAGGCCGGGGGCTTATTATTTTCGGCCGATTCATCGTCTTTGGACTATAAATGGCGCACCCCAAGCGATCCGGCACTGCATCGAACTGAGACATACTGGATGGTTCTTGCAGCGCCGAGAAAAGGAGCGAGCATGCCCCGGAAGAAAGTTAAGGCTCGTACCAAGACCGGTGGTAAACGGCCGGATAAGACCAAGCGGCCCAAGCGCGCCAAGCGGACGAAGGCGCGGGCGAAAAGACACGTGCGGCGCGCTGCAAGAGTCACGGCCAAGCGGCGACCAGCGGCTCCGAAGGCCGCTCGGGGCAGGAAACGTCAGCCGCAGGGGCGGGGCGCCAAGAGACCGCCGAAGCGGCGAATGCTCGGACGAGTGGGCGCATTCCGGCCGCCGCGGGCCGCGGCGGCACCGGGGCAGCCGGCCTACCCGGGCTTTGTCTACAACGGCGGTCCGGTGATTACGAACCCGGCCCTCTCCACGAGTTTCTGGGGGGCGCTTTGGAGCGATGCCGCGCACCAAACGGCGGCGCAGCGGCTCACCCAGTTCGCGCAGGACCTTTTGAACAGCGACTTCATGAACGTGCTCAGCCAGTACGGCGTGGGGACGGGCAACGGCAGCGGAAGTTTCGGCGAATCCTCGCTCGTGGCGAACGTGGCCAGTCAACTTGCCGACAGCGACATTCAGAGCGTCATCCAATCGAACATCGACGCTGGCGTGATTCCGGAGCCGCCGGCGAACAATACGTCCGACGTGCTGCTCATATTTCTCGACGAGAACACCGAAGTGAACGACTCCAGCCTCGGCATCGTGATGTGCGAGCCGATGGGCGACACCGCGTTCGGCTATCACAATGGCTTTACGACTTCGGCGGGGAATCCGTTTTACTACTCCGTGATTCCCGCCCTGGACGACGCCTGTCTTGAGAATTCGTGCGGCGGCTCCCCCGGCTGCACGCTGCAGCTCAGCGAGACGCAGGAACAGCGGCGCACTCAAGTAGCCAGCCACGAGTTCGCCGAGATGGTTACGGACCCCAACCCACCGACCGGATGGTACGACCAGACTGATCCCAACAGCGAAGAGGTCGGGGACATCTGCAACGGCGAGTCGGATACCATCACCGTCGGCGCCAACACGTGGACGGTGCAGAGTATCTATAGCAGCTACGACGACCAGCAGAGTGGCGGGTCGAGTTACTGCCTGAGCCAGGCCCCAAGCCCTGAGCCGCTGCTGCCGGGCGCGTCTTGAGTGGCCGGGTTGCGGGGTTAAGACATCAGGAACGCCATAACGGCACGGAATCACACAATAAGCGAGGCCTAACCCTCGTCCGGAACCCCCATCTTCGACAGCCGATAACGCAGCGTGTTGCGCGACAGACCCAACATTCTTGCGGCCTCGCTCTTGTTGCCGCCGGCACGACGCACCGCCTCGCGGATCATCTCGTCTTCGTAGGCTTCAAGGGTCATGCCGGCGGGCGGGAAAGGCGCGGTGGCGGCAGACCCTGCTGCGGCCGTGACGCCGCTCTCGGTGGTTGCTCGCGACAAGCCGGGCGAATCCAGCCGAATATCTTCCAGGTCAATCATCGTTCCCGTTGAAAGAGCTACGGCGCGCTCGATAATGTTTTGCAGCTCGCGGACGTTGCCGGGCCAGTGGAAGTCGCACAATTGCTGCAGTGCCGCCGGTGTGATCCCGCGAACCGGCTTGCCGGACTCCGCGGCAGAGCGCTCGATGAACAGGTTGACCAGCAGGGGAATGTCTTCCTTGTGCTCGCGCAACGGCGGAATGTCAATCGGCACCACGTTCAAGCGATAGTACAAGTCCTCGCGGAAAGTGCCGTCTTCGAGCGCGGCGCGAAGGTCGCGGTTGGTCGCCGCCACGAGGCGCACGTCCACCCTCAAGGTCTTGGTGCTGCCCAGCCGCTCGAACTCGCGTTCCTGCAGCACCCGCAAGAGCTTCACCTGGATCGCCGGAGCCACGTCGCCGATTTCGTCGAGGAACAACGTTCCCCTATCGGCCAGCTCGAACTTGCCCGGCTTGGCAGCGACGGCGCCGGTAAAGGCGCCCTTCTCAAATCCGAAGAGCTCGCTCTCCAGCAGATTCTCCGGAATTGCGGTGCAGTTGATTTTGACAAAGGGCCCCGAGGCGCGGCGGGAATGCTCGTGGATGGCGCGCGCGATCATGTCCTTGCCGGCGCCGCTTTCGCCGCCCAGCAGAACGGTGGAGTTGGTGGGCGCCACGCGCTCGACCGTCGCCAGCACTTCCTGCATCCTGGCGCTCCCGGCGATGATGTTGCGGAACTCGTAGCGTTTGCCCAGGGCCTCGCGCAGCGACCGGTTTTCCTGGCGCAAGCGGTTGACGTCGAGTTCCTTGCCGATGATGAGCTTTATTTCATCGAGCGAAAAAGGCTTGAGGACGTAATCGCTGGCCCCGGCCTTCATGGCCTCGACCGCCGTCGAAACCGTGCCATAGGCCGTCATCACGACTACGGGCAGCTCGGCGTTGGTCCGCTTCACGGCCTGTAGGAACTCGAGCCCGTCCATTCCAGGAAGGCGCAGGTCGGTGAGCACGAGGTCAACGGGCTCACTGTGCACGAATTTCAGTCCGGCTTCGGCGTCCGCCACCGAACGCGTGCTGTAGCCCGCCTCCGCCATGGTAAGCTCCAGCAGCCGGGCCATCTTCGCTTCGTCTTCGACAATCAGGATGGTGGGCATCGTTATGTCCGCGGCGCCAAAATGATATTTTGCCGACGAGGGATTTAGAAACCATTATGTTGCTGATTCAGAACTGTTTATTAGTTTTTTCCCTCATCGAGTTGCTCATAATTTGGGGGGTCGATTTCGTCTCTAATCCTATGCAATAACCAAAGCTTGTTCACCATGGATTCTGTCGTACCGAAACTCGCGGTCATTCGCGCTCCCAATTCGGCCAAGGAACTCCCGCGTTCTGATTTTTCCCAAAAACGACGTGTTATCACGCTGTATCTGTATGATACCATGAATGATAGTACAGTTAGCTTCGTTTTTCTGCATTTCTTTGCCTATCTTGTTTAGTATCAATATCTTAATTGAATTAGCTTCGCTTTCTCCGTTTTTCAAATATCTCTTTAATGGCCAATGACTTAAGCAGGTTAGCTTCGCTTTTCTGTTGGGCTGTTTGAAGGTGGAGGGCACGGGGAGGGAGCGCGAAACTGGAGCTAAGTTCCTCACTATCAAACAAATCGAGCGAGATTCAGGGCCAACAAAAAGTATGACACCATTAGGACGTGTTGTCAAGACCTTTCTTAGGTCGGCAGTGGTCCAGTTTAGACGTTATAGCGGCGGTCTGCGACCGGCGGCCTTTTCTTTTCAATCGAATCCGCCGCTCAGAGAGTGATTGGATAACGGCGTCGGCTCCTCTAATCGTAGACTTGGGTTGTCCCAGACCAAGGCCGCGGAAGAAAAAAGCCGAGCTATGAACATTATCGGATGTGATTTGCATACGCGCTACCAAGTGATGGCTTGGGTGAAGGAAGAGACCGGCGAGATCATGATTCGCTGGTTGGAACCCGGCAAAGAGGAGGTAGCAGCATTCCATGCCGGTTGGCCCCGCGGCGCCATCTTGGGAATCGAAGCACCTTTCCCGCGCTCGGGTTCGAGCGGCTGCTGGTGAAGTGTGGGCATCAGTGGTGAGTGGGGGACGCGGTGCGCATCCGGGCCCGGGTGGTGCGGGCGCAGAAGACCGCCCCTCGTGATGCCGAGCCCGCCGCGGCGGGCGGGATCGGTTGCGGACGGCGGGGAAGACCCGTTGCAGGCGATGGCCATTGGCCAGGGGGCGTGCTGGCGCTGGAAGCGGTGGAGCGGCCAGGGCCGAGCCGAGTTGTCGAGCCTCGAACTCTTGCCTGGGGCGAGCCGGTCGCGGCGTCAAGGGTCTGCGATGAACTCGCTGCGCTCGCCCTTGACTCCGCCCCCGGCTCGCGAAGGACGTCGTGTATCTTGACAGAGCCGACGCCGTTATAGACGCCGCTACAACGAACGAGCGCCACTGTAATATGTAATCCTCAATAATTCAACCTGACCACAAATGTCTCAGTTGCCAGACCCGCTTGCTTCAATTGCTCCGCCAGAGCGCGGGCATCATCTTCCGTAGCTTCGCGCCCCACACGGACGCGATGGAACATCCCGTCGCCGCGGTCGAAGCTCTGGATCATCACTTGGCTGAACGCGGCCGCGGTGATGCGGTCGCGCATTCGGGCGGCGTTCGAAGGATCACGGAAGGCACCGACCTGCACCGCGAAGATGCCGGGGAGGCTCGCCACCTGCGGGTTCAGAATCTCCAGTTGCACCCGCGCAATTCCAGGGCCAAGCATGGCGATCGCCTTCGCCGCGCCGTAGGAAAGATCAATGATGCGACCTTCCACGAACGGCCCACGGTCGTTGATGCGCACGTCCACGCTCCGGCCGTTGTCGAGGTCGTGGACGCGCACCTCGGTGCCGAAGGGCAGCGTGCGATGGGCGGCGCTGATGCCGTACATGTTGTAGATTTCCCCGCTCGCGGTCGGACGGCCGTGGTAAGGATGCCCGTACCAGGAGGCGATGCCCTCCTCGCCTTGGACAATAGGAGCGGGTGGAGCGCCGGGCACGGAGCGGGAGGGCGTTGGGGGGATGGACGGCGCGGGCGCCCCGCCCGTCTCTGGCGGAGGCGGCTGTGACGGAGGAGGCGGCGGAGGATACCGTCGTGCGGCGTGATGATGATGGCGATGCAGGCAGCCGGTAGAGGCGGTGAGAAGCAGCAGACAGCAGACGAAAGCTGGTAGGCGGTAGGCGGTAGACGGCATACAGCGGCGTCCAGTAAAGGCCAGAGCAGCAGCTACCCGCATCGGAGGTTCTCGAAGTTCCAAACTTCCGTCTACCGTATTCCGTCTACTGTTTGCCGCTTACCGCTTTCCCGGTTTCTCCAGATTCGCGGCGAGCTTGGCAAGCTGTTCGGAGGCGCGGCGCAGCATGTCAGCCGCGTCCCGCCGTCCGGACGTCTTCACCTTTTGCTCGATCATCTTCACCAGTTTGCCAACCTCGCGATCCATCGCGCGCCCCGCCTCTTCGAACGTCATGCCGTCCTCCATGCTCCAGGGGGCGATTCTAAACAACCGGGGCAGGGAAGGCAAGGAATTCACCGCGACCTCTCAATCGTTCGAGATTCCTAGCTTCCATTCGACCTGAGCCAGCACCCCGCCCAGGATCTTGGCGTCGTTGTTGGTGAGACGTAAATCAACGAGCAGGCGGCGCAGCTTGATGATCATAGCGTCGCGGCTCTTGGGCTGCAGGTAACCCGTTTGGTCGAGGACGCTCACGGCGCGGGTGAGCAGATGGTCGAGCGACTGCATGTTGGTGGGACGCGAGATGTGCTGGCGTAACGCGGGAGACTGGCTGGAGACCGCGCCCGTGCGAGCCAGCTCATAGCAGCAGACGGCAACCGCCTGGCCGAGGTTCATGGAAGGACAGACGGGCGAAGTGGGAATCCGGACGAGTGCGTGGCAATAGCTCAGGTGCTCGTTGGAGAGCCCGGTCTTCTCGGAGCCGAACAGCAGCGCCGCTGGCGCTGGCTTGCTGCGAGATGCCACCCGCCGCGGCGAGCCGGCATTGGCGCTCAGCCATGCGGGCAATTCTTGCAGGGAGATCAGTTCACGGTCGAGATTACGCCGCGAACCCGACGTGGTTCCGATCATCATCGTCCGGTCGGCCACCGCCTCATCCAGGGTGTCCACCGCGCGCGCGGAGCGGATCAACTCTTCGGCTCCGACGGCGGAGCGCGTCTCCCGCCACGTCGGACCGAAGGGCGCGACCACCACCAGCTCGCGGAATCCGAAGTTGGCGAGGGCCCGTGCCGCAGCGCCGATGTTCAAGGGGTTTCGCGGCCGCACCAGCACTACGCGCCAGTTCCACTCGTTCACTGTTTCTGATCTTTCGGCGGGTTTCCCGGCGTCTTGCCATTGGGCGTCATACCCAGAATCTTCACCGTTGACTTGAACTGTTTGTAGTCGGTGTACTTGATGATTTCCTTGAGGTGCACGGGACCGTCCGGAAAGTAGAGCGTGTCATCGGCCATGGTGAAGGTCGGAAACCAGAACTTCCCGTCGATCTGCTCGCGCCAGGTGGTGAAGCGCGGAAACTGCTGGCCCTTCACTTCCTTCAATTCTTTGTCAAAGACAGGTTTTCCCTCTGCTTTCACGATCTGCAGGTCGCGGTCGTCCACCCAAACCACACCCTGGAAGTATTGGCCCCCTTTCTTAACCACCTTGGGACGCACGCGAAACACATACGCGGTGAGTTCGTCCAGCTTGACGTGCCCGAGATAGCTCACGTCGTACTCGGGAAGGACAGCGGTGGTGAGCACGAAGGGCTGGAGGTGACGGATGGCGTCAATATCCTGCTCGGTAATCAGGACGCCTTTCAGCGTGTCGAGCGGCGCGTAGGTCACGCGCTCGATGCGCTTGCCGTTGTCGTCGTACAGAATGTCCCAGTCCTGTTCGAATTCGCCGTTCGGCTGACTATCAGCGTCGAGCGTCTCCACCTTGTTGATCTGGTGATAGGTATAACCGTCCCGCGCCTCCTTGAACAGCTCTTCTTTGGCGGCGAACGCCTGGATGATCCTCTGGATTTCTGCGGCGCTTGGATCACTCAGGTTCGGCGTTGGGTTGGGAGCGGCCGGTTTCGCGGCGGAGCGTGACGGACTTGCTGTGCCCGGCGGGCTTGATGTGCTCGCCACTTGCACCAGTCGTGTCGTCGTGCTGTTCGCCGGTGACTTCGTGGCAGCCGCCAGAATCGGTTTCTGGCCGTTTGCCGGTTCGGCCAGAAGGGTCTGGATCTTTTCCTCGAAATAGCTGAGGTCTGCGGGCGCCCCAACCACGGTGGCGTAGATGCGGCCGTCGCGGCCAATCAGCAAGGTGGTGGGCACGCCGCGGAGTCCGCCGTAGGCGTTTCGGGTGAAAGAGTCGCACAGGGCCACGGGATAGTTCATGCCATAGCGCCGGTAGAAGCTGCGCACCGGGATGCTGCTGCGGTCAACCGAGACGCCAATCAACTGGAAGCCCTGGTCGTGATACCGCCGCTCGAGGCCGACGAATTTTGGAATCTCGCTGCGGCAGGGTCCGCACCACGTGGCCCAGAAGTCCAGCATGACAACTTTGCCCTTATAGTCGTGAAGATCGAGCTTCCGGCCCGAAAGGTCCTTCAGGGAAAACATCGGCGCGTAAGGGTATTCGCTGAGGCGTTCGCGGGGGTGGCTGGAAAGGTCGTCAAGGACGGCAGCGATCTTCTGATTGACGGAAGCGGACGTTGGCACTTGAGCCTGCTGGTTTGATGCCGGAGCACCCTGGGTCGCGCTCGGCGAGACTGTCGGGCCGGCTAGCCGCACGGGGCTGGAAGCAGCAGGTGGAGCAGGCGCTGACGGGTCGTGACCGGAAGGCGGCAGGGAAGAATTGCCCGCGCCCGGCGCACTCGCCGCTCCTTCGCTCCGCCGCGGGCCCGCGTTGTTCAGCGCCGCGATAATCGGGTCCGTGGCGCCCGCATCGCGGAGCTTCTTCTCCAGCGCGGGCGTCATCTGGAAGTCCACGCCGCGCGCGCTCACCAAAGCCAGCATCCGCTGCTCGGTCGCGCCGCCGAGCAGTAGCAACTGGACGTCGTCCTGGCTGAGTGGCTTTTGCGCCGCCCACCCCGGACCTGCGATAAGGCACGCGATCAGGGTGACCAAAACCTTTACCACGCACGCTCGTCTCACGGTTTCGTTAACCTCGATTGAGTCTCATTCAGAATAGAGGTTGACAAGCCTACGGGAGTTGTCTGGCTGGAGGCGAACTGAGACTTTCGTTTGCTGCGGCGCCGCTTGAAGCCTCCTCCCTGGCCGCGAAGCTGCGCAATGGCCCACCGGCGAACATTGCGGACCGGCGGGCCATGTTGGCAGGCAAACCACCGTTAGCGGGATCGCCGCCGGTTCTTAATCCGGCTCTGGCGAAGTTTGTGGGCCTTGCGCTTCGGCTTGGAGATCGCGAAAGTCACCGGACCCACGCGGCGCACTTTCCACTCGTCGGCCCGTGTGCCGGCTTCGGTCTGCCCGGTCTTGGCATCAATCATGAATCTCCTTTCAAAAGAGAGAGTATCAAATCGCGGGTGGCGGGTGGCGTGTGAGGTATGCGCCACCCTTGCGGGCTCGAACCCTGCCGCTATTTGGCCGTTTCGATGGACTGCACGGCAATCGTATCCCCATTGAGCGTCCCGGTGACCGTCACTTTTTCGCCGGGGAACTGGGCCGCCTTGCCCTGATCGCTGAGCTGGTATACCTTCTTGCCGCCAGAGTCCGCGAGCACGTACTTGGCGCCTTCCTTAACGCACGCCAGCGTACAGGCTTTGTCGCTGCCCGCCATCATGTGTTTCTGGCCGCACATGCTGTCGCTGATGCTGCCGGTAAAAGTCTTGGGCGCGGCCGAAGCCGCCAAGCTGAGACCTGCCAACATCAGCATCGCGGCGCCCAGGTAAATGAATCTCTTCATGAATTCCTCCCTGTCACTTTGATAGACACACTCTGCTGGATGCGCAGCGGGCGTAACGGTTACAGCACTCTGCGTTCTTCCCGGCCCGCATCCTCGCCTATGGCGTCGCGGAGCTGATGCCGACTGATTGGTCCCCGGCGCCGAGGGGTCACTCGGTCACTTCAATACTCTTCGCGATGTTGCCCCGTTTTTTCATGGCCACGAACGTGACGGAAGCCTGTTTGGTGGTGTCCGACGAGAGGTCAGCCAACTTGCCCTTCTTGTCGCCGACCTTGATCCGCGTGGCGCCGTTCACAACAAAATTGAACGGTACGCCGCCTGAATCGGTCACCACCACAAGTTTCTTTGCGGCGTCAACCATCGTGATTGTCCCGGAAAGCGTCTCCGACTGCATGGCCGCGGCCCTGGCCGGCTTCGCCATCTTCTTCATCGCCGGAGCCTTGGCGGCAGGAGTTTCCGTCTGCGTACCCGTGTCCTGCGACATTCCCCACGTTGCCCCGAGAAGCGCAAACACCATCAGACCCAGAACTGACAGCATTCTCTTCTTCATGTTCGTTGACCTCCATTCAAGAGATAACCACGCCCCTTCTGTTATCATAGCGCAAATCCGCTGCGTTTGCTTCGGCGGTGCGACTGTATTAAGCTGGCGAGGAAGCGAGTTGGCAGTCATGCGTTTCTTCGCTGAGAACGACAACTGAGAACTGAGAACTGAAAATGGCCAACATCCGCGAACGTTATACCGTTGACAAGTTCGGCCGGCGTGTGGTGCATCTCGACATCACCGACTGCAAGGACCTGCTGCAGGAGGTCGAGGCGGAAGAATCGGTTCGCGCTTATGATGCCGCTAAGTCGGCGGGCGACGAAGCGGTGGCCTTCGACGCCGCCGTCGAGGAGATCGAGAGCGCCCGGTAGGCCGGATAGGCCAGTTTGGGACGTTGCTTACCGCGCCCGGTATGCACGCTGAGAGACAACCGGCTTCGAGCGTATGACCTACACGGTGAGGATCCTGCGGCGTGCCCAGGAGGAACTGGCCGGCCTGCCCCTCGAATCCTATCAAGAGGTCCGCGACGGCATCCGCTCGCTCGCGCGCGACCCCATACCGCCGGCGTCCGGGAAGCTGGCTGAACGTGACGGGTGGCGCTTGCCCGTGGGGAAGTTCCGGGTGGTTTACGAGCTTGACTCGCAGCAAGGGGCGGTGACCGTGCTGCACGTCGGCCTGCGGGCGGACGCTTAAACGCAGTCGTTGGCCACAGAGGCACGGAGACACAGCGAAAAACGGAAGAGCAAGACGCAAACAAATCACCAGTGCAGAAGCCGTGCAAACCTAAGTTCAACCCCTTGACTTGGTTTCCTCCGCTCTGCAGTTTCTTCTCTGTGCCTCGGTGTCTCTGTGGTTAGACGCTGTATTTCACGAGAGGAGTCTTTCCCTTGCGCCTGAAAATCCGTTCCACTCTCGCCTTCCTGCTTTTGGCTTTCTCGACCGCCGCCGCCCAGGAAGCCGCGCCGCCCAGCGCCCTGGTCGAGCGCGTCGAGCAGACCGGCTTCATTCAGCTCAACGCCGACAGCTTCAACGATCTTTCCGCGGAGCAGAAGCTCGACGCTTACTGGCTCTCGATGGCGGCGATCGCCGTCAACCCCATCGTCTACGACCAGAACTCGGCTTATGGCCTGCGCGAGAAGCATCTGCTGGAGCAGATTGTGACCCACTCCGGGGGCATCGACCCCACGGCGCTCAAGAAGATCACGGATTACACTAAGCTCTTCTGGGGCAACCACGGGAATCACAACACCTTCACCTCGGCCAAGTTTCTGCCGGATTTCACGCCCGAAGAACTGAAGGCGGCGGCGATTCAGGCCCGGAAGAACGGCGCCAAGCTCGGCTCGGCCGCAAAACTGGAGCATGAGCTAAGTGAGCTCCAGAAGCCGATCTTCGATCCCAACTTTCAGCCCATGACCACGTGGAAAAATCCGCCGAACGGCCAGGACCCGCTGCTCGCCAGCGGCGAGACTTTGTATCAGGGCGTGAGCACGGCGGACCTCAAGGGTTTCGCGGAGAAGTTCCCGCTCAATTCGCGCCTGACCAAGAAGAACGGCAAGCTGGTGGAGGAAGTCTATCGCGCCGGCACGCCAGATGGAAAAGTTCCGCCGGGCCTATATGCCCCTGAGCTGCGCCGCGCCATCAAGTACCTCAAGGAAGCTCTGCCGTATGCCCCCGAGTCGCAGAAGAAAGTCATCAACAACCTCATCCGCTATTACGAGACCGGCGATCGCGCCGACTGGATCGCCTGCGGCATCGCCTGGGTGCAGGACAAGACTAATCCTGATTTCTCCAACGGCTTCGTCGAAGTCTACAAGGACCCGCGCGGCGCGAAGGGCGCTATTCAGGGCTTTGTGACCGTGGTGGACGAGAACCTGAACAAGCTCATGCGCGGGTTCGCCGAGAACGCCGGCTACTTCGAGCAGCGCGCCCCCTGGGATCCGAAGTACAAACAGGAGAAGCCCAACCCGCCGCTCGCCAACGCCGACGAGGCACTGATTGAGACCGGCGATTTCGACGTCACCACCATCGGTGACAACTTGCCCAATGAGGACGAGATCCACGAGAAGTACGGCTCCAAGAGCTTCATCTTCACTGGCTCGATTCGCGCCCTCAATAGCGCCACGGGCAGCAAAGTGGCCGAAGAGTTCGCCAACTCGCAGGCGGAAATTGAGCGGGCGCGCAAGTACGGCGACTTGGCGGAAAATCTTTTCACTGCCATGCACGAAGTCATCGGGCACGGCTCCGGCAAGATCAATCCCAAGCTCACGCACGAGCCCGCTTACTACATCAAGGAGTACTATTCGACGCTCGAAGAGACTCGCGCCGACCTGATGGCGCTGTGGAATTTCTGGGACCCGAAACTCGTTGAGATGGGCGCCATGCCTAGCTACGACGTGGCCAAAACTGCCTATGATAGCGAGGCTCGTGCCGCGCTCGTCCAGCTTCGCGAGGTTCCCAAAGGCGACACGATTGAAGAAGACCACCGCCGCGGCACGCAGCTCATTGTCAACTACATTCGCGACAAGACCGGCTCGATCCAGCCCATGATCCGCGACGGCAAGGTGTATCTTGTCGTGACTGACTACCAGGGAATGCGCAAGGGCGTCGGCATGCTGCTCAGCGAACTCATGCGCATCAAGGCTGAAGGTGATTACGACGCCGCCAAAGCGCTCATCACGAAATACGGCATCCACTTCAATACCGACTGGCGTGACCAGGTCGTGGCCCGTTACAAGACGCTCGACTTGCCCACATATTGGGTGGGCATCAACCCGGACCTGGAACTCCGCAAGGGTCCTGACGGCAAGTCGGAGGTTGAGATTTCTTACCCGCGCGACATCGTGAAGCAGCAGTTGCGGTACACGGAGATTGCGGGGGAGTGACGGAGGCCTTGGTGTTGTACAATCTTGCAGGAGCCCGACATGGACGTTGAGAAAACCATCGACTTTCTGCTGAAGGAGGCAGCCCGGAACGAAGCGCGGTGGGCCAAGTCCGACGCGCGGCTCACTCGCCTGGAGCGGGTGGTAGCGCTGAACAACCGTGTGGTCACCCGCCTGGTTCGGTATGGTGTCTCGCTGCGCAGCGACGTGAGACGGCTCGACCGGGCGATGGCGACGGTCAACGAGAAGCTGGCGGAGACCGACGAGAAACTGGCAGAAACCAATGACAAATTGAACGCGCTGATCGACACCGTCGACAAGATGATTCGTCGGAACGGAGGTTCGGCGGGTCGAACGTAAGCCGGATCAAGTCATAGCGCGTTGGCGGACGCTCGACGTGCCCTGGCGCGGGTCGGCGTTGATCTTGGGCAGCCCTGCCGTCGGGATGGGTGAATGACTTGCCCGGGCGGATTTCAGGCCCGCCCCAACCAACAACGGAGGTGTTCCATGTTCCGATCAAACCGGCTTCATCTGGGCGTAGTCCTAGCGAGGCTGGCCGTTTTCGGCATCGCCCTTCTTGGGGCTGTTGCGGCCGGCGCGGCCGCCTTAGGGCAGGGAAGGCATCTGGGGCAGGAGAAGAAGGCCCGCAGCAACGAGGGCGAACAGAGCGAAGCGGCCGAAAAAGGGCGCGGCCATCGCGCTTATCGATTTGAGGCCGGGGAGCGCGATGCCATTGCCAGGTACTACGGGGGCCCGGGCCGGGGCCTTCCCCCGGGCCTCGCCAAGCGCGGCGGAAACCTGCCGCCGGGTCTGGAGAAGCAACTGGTGCGCCACGGCACGCTTCCTCCTGGCCTGCAAAAGCGCCTGCAGCCCTTGCCGGTAGAACTCGAGCGCCGGCTGCCGCCTTTGCCAGTGGATTGCGGCTGCCGGCGAGGTATCATCGGCGCGAATATTTTGTTGGTCCGTACCAGGAGCTATTTCATTCTGGATGTGCTGCACATCAGCGGCAGGTAAGGCAGCTCTGGATGGGTTGAGCGGGGAGCCACGGCCGGCCCCCCGCTCCGGCCGGACCGTTGGCGCCTCCCTGACCGTGAGTTCCTTCGATGCAAGAACCCACGGTCAATCCCAGAACGACTGATCGTGGCTACCGCTTCAGGGCGCTGGCGCGGGCTGCACCACCCAGCGGTTCTTTTGCAGGAACTCCCCCACCGGGCCGATGTCCTTCGCGTCGCACAGGATGAGCCGGCAAAAGACCTCGGAGTTGGCAATGCGCGGGCCGAGCGGCGGGAGCTTCGCGGCGCGACCCAGCACCGTCCGGGCGTCCTTCTTGCTGCCGGTCTGCGACAGCTCGAGTGCCTGCAGGGCCAGCATTGCGACCGAATCGGGGTCGGCATTGAGTGCTTGGGCGCACTCGGCGAGCGACGCCTCGGTCTGCCGCTGCTTCCAAAGCACCAGCGCCATCACTCGATGTCCTTCCGCCGCCTGCGGATTCTTGCTCAGAATTGCGTCCGCCTGGGCGCTCGCGCCGTCTACGTCACCGCGGCGCAAGAGGCCGAGCGCCAGTTGCTCGCGCGCCGGGGCGAAATCGGGCTGCAATCGAACGACGGCTTTGAGCAGGTCGGAGGCACGGGCCGCTTCGCCGGCATCTGCCAAGAGCGTGGCCAGACCGTATCGACTGTGCCAGTCGCGCGGTTCCAGCTCGATAGCTTTCTCGAGCAGCGGCCGGGCTTCCGCCGCCCTGCCGGTCTCGGCCAGCACCTCTCCCAGCGCAGCGTAAGCTGGGGCCCGCCCTGGCGCCACACGGATAGCGTCGCGGAACTCCTGCTCCGCTTCCGGCAGCCGACGTTCATTGAGCCGGATGCTGCCGAGCTCAAGGTAAGCGTCGCTCTCGGACGGATCCAGTTCAAGCGCGGCCTTGAATTGTGCCTCGGCCTGCCGTTCCTGGCCCTCTGAAAGATAGGCCAGTCCCAGTTCGACGTAGGCTGCTGCCTTAGCCCCCGGCGCCTTCGCCGCCCGCACCGCATTTTCCGCCCGCCCGAGAGGGTCCTGCGAAAAGCAAAGGCCAGGCGGCAGAGGGCAGAAACCCGAGGTCAGAAAAACGACGATGCAGGTTCCAACGCGAAGGGCGAAGCTGCGATGTACCCTCATTTTTGATGTCCGTTTTTGGCGCCGTTTACGGAGCCTTAATCTGCTCGGCGTCGTGAATCACGATTTCGGCGCGGCCCTGGTAAAGCTCAATCTTGCCGCGAATCTCAATGTCGCGCCCCGCAAGCGTCTCGAGGTTGCCGAACTTCTGCCGGTCGGCGGCAAAGATGATGCTGGTGAAAGGGCACTGGCGGTAGTCCTGGCAGAAGTCGAGAAACGTATTGCCGCCGCGCGACGCGTAAACGCGCAGGACGCGTCCCGAAATGCATCGGTTTTCGCCCACGTGCCCGGCGGCCTGGTCGATGGCGACGCACTGGGCGTCGTCAGTGGCCGTTGCGCTTGGTCCGGCCGCATCCGCAACGTCCGAGACTGCCGCCCGGTGTCCGATCGCGCGCCGGTAAGCCACGAGCGCGCTCAGAGCCGCGGTGACCACAATGGCCAGCACCATGATCGCAATGTGCCTGCGCGACATCAGCGACTCCTTCTGCTCAGGTCAATGTAACACACTTGCTGAACCGCCATCCTCCGCGCGGCAGCAGGGGTGTCGCGCGTGGAATACGCCCGAACGTCTGGAAGGTATTGACCACCCCGAAAACACCCCGTGATATCCGATTGACTGCGATGCCCGTCGGGTGCAGAATTGGGCTGGGCGCCTCCGCCCACAGCCCAACGCGAGGCCACGGCGCCGGGAGCATGAACCCATGAACAAGACGCTGAAATTCGGCATCGGAATCGCCATCATCCTCGGTGTAGTAGCCTGGGAGGCCTTCTCCGGCTTTCAACAGAGCAAGACGTACTATGTCACGGTCAGTGAACTCGTGGGAGGCAAAACCGCGCGGCGCCACGTCCGTGTCGGCGGCGTGGTGGCGGCGGGATCGATTGAGCGCCACAACGGGGTCGTGACCTTCCGCCTGGCGCAGGACACCGCTGCCGTCCCGGTGACTTACACCGGCAGCGACACCCTGCCGGACACCTTCGTGGGTGGCGCGCAGGCGATCATCGAGGGCGATTACACGTCCGCTGGCGTGTTTCAAGCCGACAAGATTCAGGCCAAGTGCGCATCCAAGTATCAAGCCGCGCCGCCCGGGGTTCAGCCAGGCAAGGTTGCCGCCCTCGGCGCAAACAGGTAGCAAGAAATTGTTGTTCTTATAAAAACAAAGCCTGAATGTCATTTGGAATCAACGTGCATTTTTCTTAGAGCGCCAATTAGCTGAAACTATTTGACTTAACGACATTAAAGCCGTCAACTAATTGAAGAAAAAGACAGTTAGTTGAATTACGGCTCCTGTGAAGCCTTTGGCGTTTAGGGTGAAACCATGAACCAGGTTGGCAGCATCGGGCTGATCGCAGCCTTTGCGTTCGCCATCTACGCCGTCGTCGCCGGGGCGGTCGGCGGCAAGCTGCGAAGTGTCCGTGTGACCAAGAGCGCCGAGCGCGCTGCGCTGGCCTTCTTCGCCATGATCACGATGGCGGTCTTCGCGCTGGAATACCTCATTCTCACCGACAACTTCCACAGCGCCTACGTCGCCTCGCATTCCAACCGCGCCCTCCCCATCTATTACAAGTTTCCGGTGCTCTGGTCCGGACAGGAAGGGTCGCTGTTGTGGTGGACGTGGCTGCTGGCCATGTACAGCGCCTTGGTCGTGCTGATGAACCGGCGGAAGAATCGCCAGCTCATGCCCTATGTGGTCTCGGTGCTGATGGGCGTGGGCGTATTCTTCTCGTCGCTGGTGGTCTTCGTCGCCAATCCGTTCACTGAACTCTCAATTGCCTCCGCTGGAAAGCTCGCCGCGTTCACTCCGCCCGACGGCAACGGTCTGAACCCGTCGCTGCAATATCCTTCCATGGTCATCCATCCGCCGATGCTCTATCTCGGCTATGTCGGGATGGTGGTGCCGTTTGCCTTTGCCGTGGCGGCGCTCATCACGCGGCAACTGGGCGACAACTGGATCCGCACCACGCGCCGCTGGACCATGGTGCCGTGGATGTTTCTCGGCGTCGGCATCATCCTGGGCGGCAACTGGGCTTACGAAGTGCTCGGCTGGGGCGGCTACTGGGCCTGGGACCCGGTGGAAAACGCGTCGCTGCTACCCTGGCTCGCAGGGACGGCCTTCCTCCACTCGGTGATGATCCAGGAAAAGCGCGGCATGTTGAAGGTGTGGAACATCGTCTTGGTGATGGCCACGTTCGCGCTCTCGATTTTCGGCACCTTCCTCACTCGCAGCGGCATTGTGTCCTCCGTACATGCCTTCGCGCAATCGAACATTGGTCCGTTCTTCGCCACGTTCCTGGGCATCATCGTGCTGTTTTCGCTCACCCTGCTTTTCCTGCGGCTGGAATACCTGAAGAGCGAAAACCAGCTCGATTCCGTCGTCTCGCGCGAAAGCGGATTCCTGTTCAACAACTGGGTGCTGCTCGCCGCCGTGTTTGCCGTTCTCTGGGGCACGATTTTCCCCATTCTCTCGAAGGCGGTCGAGAACCAGACGGTCACGGTTGGCCCGCCGTTCTTCAACCGCTTCATGATTCCCATCGGGCTCATCCTGCTGTTCCTCACCGGCGCCGGTCCGCTGCTCGCCTGGCGCAAGACCAGCTTCCAGAGCATCCGGCAGAATTTTACGCTGCCCCTGGTACTCGCTTTGATTGCGGGAGCGGTTCTTTTTACCCTCGGCGTCCGCAGCCTATATCCCTGGATGGCGCTCTTCCTTGCCGCTTTCGTCACAGTGTCCATCCTGGGTGAGTTCTACAAGGGCGCGCGGACGCGGCAGCACACTCTGGGCGAGAATTTCGTCCAAGCGGTTTCCAACTTGACGATGAAGAACACCCGCCGCTACGGCGGATACGTCATCCACCTGGGCATCGTGATTCTGTTTGTCGGCTTCGTCGGCCAGGCGTTCAAGACCGAAACCAAGGGTTTGATGGGGCAGGGCGACCTGCTTCGCGCCGGCGATTATCTGCTGCGCTGCGAGAGCGTGTCAACCGGCGAAAACGACAATTACCAATACGAGCGTGCGGTGCTTTCCGTCACCCGCAACGGTCGCGCCATCGGCTCGCTCGATCCCGAGATTCGGCTGTTCAAAGCCAGCCAGGAGCGGATGAGCCACGTGGCCATCCGCTCGACGCTGGCGCAGGACCTCTACGTCGTCCTCGCCGGCCAGGATCCCGACACCCAAAAGGCCATCGTGCAGGTCTTCATCAATCCGCTGGTGGTCTGGGTGTGGCTCGGCGGCGTCGTGATGTTCCTCGGCACGCTGCTCGCCCTCGTGCCCAGCCGCGTCGAGCGCGAGATGGCGCAGATTCGTCAACAGCAGGAAGAGGAGGCTCTCAGCGTGGACGATTTCGGGCATGGCGAGTGAGGTCAGGAGATAGATAGCAATGACTCATGATGACCTGGAACGTTCGATGGAGTTCATTCTTCAGCAGCAGGCGAAGGCCGACGAGCGGCAGGCGAAAGCTGACGAGCGGCTGGTGAGATTCGAGGCCAATGTTCAGCGGACCATCGAATCCATGGCGGAGCGCCAGGCGCAGTTCGAGAGCCGGATGGCGGAGCGCCAGGCACAGTTCGAGAGCCGACTGCACGAGCGGCAGGCGGAGTTCGAGGGCCGGGTAGAGAAATCTATCGACTTCGTCCTCCAACAGCAGGCGAAGACTTCGTCTGAAATCATGCAACTCTCGACATTCGGTGCCGAGCTTGCCAGAGGCCAAGTTCGGATGGAAAATGCGCTTGCCGGGTTGCGAGAGTCCCACCAGGCGCTCGCGGAAGCACAAAAGAAAACGGAGCAGCACCTGAACGCTTTCATTGGCGCGCTTGAACGCCGTTTCGGCGGCAATGGCAAAGGAAGGAGGTCGATCTAGCTCTTGCGTCTTAGGATCGCCATCACGGCTCTCGCCCTGCTGGTCTCAGGAATCCCGGCCGCTCGCGCGTCTGGCTCCGCGCCCACCGCCAAATCCATTGGCGACGGCGTCATCTGCCAGTGCGGGTGTAACCAGACCGTCGCGGCCTGCAATCACTACATGTGCTCCTCGCGCACCGAGATGCAGGCCATGGCTGACAAGGAGATCGCCGCAGGCAAGAGCGAGACCACCATCCTGCAGGATTTCGTCCTGCGCTACGGAGTGAAGGTGCTCGCCGCCCCGCCCGCGAGCGGCTTCAACCTGACCATCTGGATTCTGCCGGTCGTCGGCTTCCTGGCCGGCTTGTGGTTCGTCGTCGTGATCGTCCGGCGCTGGCGGCGGGTGGAAGTCTCCGCGTCGCCAGCCGGCGCGCCCACAGCGGTTGATCCCAAATTGCTGGCGGAGATGGAAGAGGAGATGAAGGCTTCGGGACTGGGCCGCTGACCATCTATGTCCATGGGCATCGCATTCGCAATCTCGTTGGCCTTGGCGGTCTTCGTAGCCTATCCGCTGCTCTCGACCGCGGCTGAGGGGCGAGGCACGCTGCCCATCGACGTCACTCCGCTCGGTGACCTGAAGCGCCGGCGGCTGGTGCTTTATGAGAATATCCAGGATCTGGAGTTCGAGTATCGCGCCAAGAAGATTGCGCGCGACGATTACGAATCGCTCCGTGAAAGTTACACCGCCGAGGCGGTGCGCCTCCTCACGGCGGCGCAGGAGATCGAGCGCTCCAGCCCCGAGGATGCCTTCATTGAGCAGGAAGTCGCCTCGCGGCGCGCGCAGCGCCGGATTCCGCCCAAGGACGAGTACGTCTGCCCCAAGTGCGGTTTTGAGAATCCGCTGCCGGTGAAGTTCTGCGGCGATTGCGGCGCTCGATTGGGGGACAGGGGACAGGGGGCAGGGAACAGGTAGTCATGAGACTTCGTCGCCCAATCAACATTCTCTTGCTCTTGCTCGCTCTGATAGCGGCAGCCCTCTCGCCCGCGGCGCTGCTCGCTCAAGCGCAGATCGAAGGCACCGTCACGAACGGCACGTCCAACCGTCCCGCCGCGAAACAAGAGGTGAAGCTGCTCTTGCCGCGCGGCGGAATGCAGCAAGTCGGAACGGTCCCGACCGACGCGAGTGGCCACTTCGCGTTCGAGCAGGGGACGATCGATGCGAAGTCCTTCTACCTGCTGTCTACCGTTTACCAGGGTGTTACTTACAACGAGCCGGTGAAATTCGACTCGAACGGCCGCGCGCAGGTGGACGTGAAGATTTACGATTCCATGCGGCGGGCCGAGAAAGTTTCGATTCCGGAGTTTCGCGCCCTGGTCGCCGCTGAGGGTGACAAGGCCCGCGTTCAGGAGGACTACGAAATCGCCAACACCAGCCAGCCACCGCGTGCGTACACGAATGATTCCGGCACGCTCGCCTTCCGCATTCCCGCCGCCGCCGGCCAGCTTGGTGTCTCGGTGCAGGGCTTGCTCAACATGCCGATTCCGCAGACGCCGCAGCCCGGCCAGGCGCCGGGCGAGTTCTTCATCCGTTACCCGCTCAAGCCCGGCGTGACCCTCGTCACCGTGCAATACGAGCTTGCCTATTCGCCTTCCGGGTTCGAGATCAAGGACCGGCCGCCTTATCCTGTCGGCCGCGCCGGCCTGTATGTCTACCCGGCCAGCCTGTCGGTCGAAGCTCCGCTCTTTAAGCCGGCCGGTCAGGACAGCGCGAACAACGTGCAGAAGCTGGAGGCCGCCGCCGTGCCGCCCGGCGCGACGCTCGAAGCCCGCTTCAGTGGAGAGTCCGGCCCGGTCCCGGCGGGCTCGACCAGCGACCAGGGTCAGGGACAGCAACCCGGACAACAAGTGGAGATCCTGCCGGATTCCGCAAGCCGGCTTCGTCTGCCGATTGCCGCAGCCTTTCTGCTCCTGTTGCTGTGGGCGCTCGGCGTGCGCTTCGCCAAAGAGTGGCCCCGATGGAAACAGCGTGGCGCGGGTCCCGCGCAGAAGAAATTCGGCGCCAAGGTTGAGACGCTGCTCAATTCCATCGCCGACCTTGACGAGCTTTTTGCCGCCGGCAAGGTTCCTGAAAGAAACTACTGGAAGGAGCGCCTGGAACTGAAAGCCAGGCTGGTCGCAATCCTGAAAAAAAGCCCACCCGCTCTTCTCGAGTCCTATGCTGCCCGACCAAGTCCGCGCTGAGTGGACGCTTGAAGCCCGCGAGGTTTCCAAATTCTTCGGCGACCTCGTGGCCTTACGGCGCGTCAGCATGCGCGTGACGCCGGGAGATTCCGTGCTTCTATACGGACCGAACGGCGCCGGCAAGACGACGCTGCTGCGGACGCTCGCCGCGCTCGCCCGTCCCAACGAGGGCGAAGTCCTCTTTGCGGGCGAGAGCCTGGCGCGCAATCGGTCGGCGTCGAAAGCCCATGTCGGCTTCGTCTCCCACGCGACGTTTCTTTATGGCGAACTGACGGCGCGGGAGAACTTGAGGTTCTTCGGCACGCTTTTCGGTCTTGGCGGTTTGGAGCGGAAGACCGACCGGGCGCTTGACCTATTCTCCCTTCGCGGTCGTGACCGTGAGCCGGTCCGCACGCTGTCGCGCGGCTTGCAGCAACGGGTAACGCTTGCCCGCGCGTTTCTGCACGAGCCGGATTTCCTGCTGCTCGATGAGCCCTTCACCGGTCTTGACGCCTCAGCGACTACGAACCTGGAGGACGTATTGCGCCGCCTGCCCGAAGAGGGAAGGGCCGTGGTCTTTTCCACTCACAGCTTTGAGCAGGGCGCAGCCATCGCTCAACGCCTGGTGGCGCTGGAGAACGGACAGGTGCGCTACGATGGGCCGCTCAGCCTGGCGCCGCTGGAGTCGCTCGGCATTAATGCTGTATCAGGAAAACACTCCCTGATTAAGGAATGAAACTGAGAACTGACCACTGACGACTGACAGTTTAATTATGAGCATCATCTGGGCCATCTTCGTGAAGGACCTCCGCGTGGAGTGGCGCAACCGCGAGGCGGTGGCTTCGATGTGTGTATTCGGATTGCTCGTAGTATTCCTCTTCAACTTCGCTTTTGAGACCGGACGCGAAGAGACCTTGCGCATGCTCCCAGGGCTGCTCTGGATTGCCTTCGCTTTCGCCGGAATCCTCGGCTTCAACCGCTCCTTCGCCGCCGAGCGCGACAACTCGTGCCTGGAGGGCATGACGCTGGCGCCGATTGATCCGAGCGCGATTTTTGTGGGTAAACTGCTGGCGAACCTGTTGTTCCTTGGCGGGGCGGAAGTGGTGGTGGTCTTCGCGGCGTCGCTCTGGTATAACTTTTCTTTTGTACCTGCGCTCGGCTGGTTCGCGCTCATTGTGTTGCTGGGCACGCTGGGATACGCGGCGCTGGGGACGATTTTCGGCGCCGTCGCCGCCAACACCCGGATGCGCGAAGTGATGTTGCCGGTGTTGCAATTTCCGGTGGCCTTCTGGGTGCTGATTCTCTCGATCGACGCCACCTCCGACGCGCTGCGCGGCATGGGGCGAAAGGCCAACACGGCGGGCGCGGCGCGCGTGGCCGGCCTCAGTTTGATTTTCGCCGTCGTGTCGTTTCTGTTGTTCGAGTATGTTCTCGAAGAATAGCCGGTGTTCATGAGCAAAGCATTTCCGCTTCGCTTGCACCTTGCCGTGACCCTCGCCTGGTTTCTCGTCGCGCTGTACATGATCTTTCTCTACGCACCGCGCGAGCTGACCATGGGGGAAGTGCAGCGCATTTTCTACATCCACGTTTCCTCGGCCTGGACGGCGCTGCTCGGTTATTTCCTCGTCTTCCTGGGGAGCGTCGCATATCTCTGGAAGCGCTCGCGCGCCGCCGACGACTTTGCTTACGCCTGCGCCGAGGTCGGCTTTGTCTACTGCAGTTGCGTTCTGGTCACGGGCCCGCTGTGGGCGAAGCCGGTGTGGGGCATCTGGTGGACGTGGGACGCTCGCCTCACCTCCACCTTCGTCCTCTGGCTCCTCTACATTGCCTATCTCATGCTGCGCGCCTACGTCACCAATCCCGGGCGCACCGAAGTACTCGCCGCCGTGGTCAGCATTATCGGCGCCGTGGACGCCGTGGTCGATTACATGGCGATTCGCTGGTGGAGAACTCAACACCCACAACCCGTGATCGGCGGCGGCGAGGGTTCGGGCCTCGACCCTCGTATGTGGTACACGATTCTGGTCACCTGGGGCGCGTTGCTCTGTCTCTTTGTTTATCTCGTTCGTGTCCGAATCGGACTCGCGGAGTTGCGGCGGGAGGCGCGCCAGTTGCGGCGGGAACTCGCGGCCTAGAAAGGCTCTCAGCCGTCAGCGATTGGCCTTGAGCAATAAGCCGAGCCATCGAACGGAAGCCGCCGAGCTGACAGCTGATCGCCAAAGGAGCACCGTGGTCAATCGATATCTCGTAGCAGCTTACAGCCTGGTGTGGCTGATCTTCATGGTCTACGCCTGGAGTCTCTCGCGGCGGCAGGAGCGGCTCAAGAAAGACCTCGCCGACCTCGAGGCCCGCGTGCGCGAGGCCTCGGCGCGTTCCGACGCTCCGGGCGCGGCCGGCTATAAGTCGTAAATTGTCTGCATCTCCCGCACTTCAAACTCGCGGGTCCCGTTGGGCGTGGAAATCTGCACCATGTCGCCGGTCTTCTTGCCCATCAGCCCGCGGCCAATGGGAGAGGTCGTGGAGATCAAGCCCTTGCTGAAGTCCGCTTCTTCGCTCGTCACCAGCTTGTATTCCACCTCCCCGCCCCGATCGACATCGTAGAGCACCACCCTCGATCCGAACGCGATGCGATCCCGGGGGATGTTGCTCATGTTGATCAGCGAAAGGTCAGCGAGGCGCCGCTTGAGTTGGGCCAGGCGGGCGTTGACGATCTCCTGGCGCTGCTTGGCCATGATGTATTCGGCGTTCTCGCTCAAGTCTCCCAGCGCGCGGGCGCGTTTCAATTCCTTGGGCAGCTCCGAGCTGATCTCGCGTTCGAGCGCTTGAATCTCGTCCTGCAGTTTCTTGACGATCGGCGAAGGAGATAGAGTCATAGTCGCTGTCCGGCTTTCGTCGCGATGATGTCGTCCCGAATCCCTCCGATTATAGGAGAACGGCCGAAGGCGGCGCAACCGGTGCGGCCGCGCGGCGCGGCGTTCATCATTTGACAGTACGCTCCTTGAACCATAAAATAGCCTGCCCAGAGTTTGTGGGAACAGAGTGGAGATTGCGGTTGAGTGAAAATTTCAAGCGGCTGATCAAAGAACTCGGCCATGCGATCAACGAATCGCTTTCCGAGTCGGATCGAATCGCCGAGATCATGGGGCGGATCAAGGCGGCCGGATACGATTTGTTTCTCGTTCTCGAAGTGACCATCGGCTTCAACAAGCGGGGCGAGACGGATCTCATCCACCGCGAGAGGCTGACCGGCGGCGGCACCGGCCGGAACGAGTTCCAGCTCACGAATCAGGACACCGAGTTCCTTCGCGCCTTGAAAATCAGCGTGGACGACGAGTCGAATTCCAGCTAGCCAGGGAGTTCCTCCCCGAGTGGGTTCAAGCCCACGCTGGCACGGAAGCCGCCCTGCTTTGACACGCCGCCATCCGGCAGCTACCATCCCTTCATGCAAGAAGCTCCGGTGCGTCCGCCTGCCGTCGCCGGAAGGTTTTACCCGGCCGACCCAGAAGCGCTCGCGCGCGAAGTTGACGCCTGCCTCGGAGGTGAGGCGGGCTCCGAGCAGGTCGTCGCCGGCGCTCTCGGATGCGTGGCGCCGCACGCCGGCTACCAGTACTCGGGCCGCGTGGCCGGCGCCGTGTACGCCCGGCTTCCGGCGCGCGCCACATACCTCATCCTGGGTCCGAACCACTTTGGGCGCGGGAAACCCTTGGCGGTGATGTCGCGCGGCGCCTGGCTGACGCCTCTCGGTCCGGCTCCGATCGATGGATCGCTCGCGGACGAGCTGCGCCGCTGCTGTCCGGGGCTTGAAGAAGACGCGGCGGCTCATGCGGAGCATTCGATTGAAGTCCAGGTGCCCTTTCTGCAACGCCGGTTCGGCGGGAGCATCGTGCCGGTTGCTATCGGTCTCGACGACTATGCCGCGCTCGTCTCGCTCGGCCACGGCGTGGCGGAAGCCGTCAGCCGGGCCGCGAAGCCGCTGCTCATCGTCGCCTCGAGCGACTTCAGCCACTATGAGCCGGACCGCGTGACGCGCGTCAAGGATCGCCGGGCGATCGACCGCATCCTGGCGCTCGACCCCCAGGGGCTCTATGACGTGGTGCACCGCGAGCGCATTTCCATGTGCGGGTACGGCCCCGTCGTGGCGATGCTCGTGGCAGTCAGAGACCTCGGAGGACGGCAGGCGACGCTCGTGAAATACGCCACTTCGGCGGATGCGGGGGGCGATCCCGACGCCGTTGTAGGCTACGCCGGGATTGTCATTTCCTAGCCCAGTGCTTGGCTGCGTAAATTGGCGTCACAACGCATCAGGAAGGGTGGGACTTCAGCCGCGCCGAAAAAGCCCCCTCACCCGTCCTTCGGACACGCTCTCCCCCACCCGTGTGGGGGAGAGGGCGGGGTAAGGGGGCGGCCGCTAACGGCGGGGTTGAACCCCCGCCTTGGGGTGTCCGAAATAACGGCTTCTTACGCAACCAAGCACCACCCTGTAGCCGTGACCTTCCACAACTGACAGTTGAGAACTGACAACCGACCACTCTTCTTAATGGTGCGGCGCCGAGCTGTGTGAGCTGCCGCCCGATGCGCTGCCGGCATGCGAAGCGGCGCCGGCGCTCGCCGAGCTTTCCATGCCACCGGCCATGCTGCGGGCCGTGCCACTGGCGGTGCGCGATTCGGCGCCCCAACTGCCCCAGAAGCGGGCAGAATGCGCCGGGCCATCACCCGACTCGGCGCGGGACTCGGCGGATGCAGGCGGCGGAGACACGGGGGCCCGGCGCGCATGCCACGCGCCCGGTGAGGTTCCGCGCGAAGCTGCGAAGCCGTCCAAGCCCTCACGGGCCTCACGCGAGCGGGAAGGAGCTGCATGGCTGGCCGCGGCGGACGCTCCAGGCGGCGCGGCTGAGCCGAGCGGGGCGCCCGAGCGCAAGCGCGCAATCAGCGCCGGCTCGGTGGCGGGTGTCCCCGGCAGCAAGGCGAACGTCGTGGGCGGAACGTCGGGCTTGGCTACTTTTGTAGCCTCGGCCGGGTCGAGCGCGGCGAGCTGCCCTGGCTCGACCGGCGTTCCCTTGGCGAGGTTCTTGATCGGCACGGCCACCAGGCACCCGGGCGCACCCGGCGTGCAGGATTTTGCCGCGCCGCCGCGCGCGCCGGACCCGGCCGCCGGGGTCGTACCCGTCAGGGCGTTCGAGGCCGTTGGAGTCATCGGGCACCAGCCCACCAATCCTCCGCCCACGTACCAATTCACCGGCGCCGGGTTCCAGTAGTTGAACGCGCCAGGAATCCAGAACCAGCCGGCAAAGGAGTCAAAGAACCAGCTTCCGTAGTGATAGGGAAGCCAGCCCCAAGGCTCGTAACCGATCCAGGTGTAGCCGAAGCTGGGATACCACACCCACTGGCCGTAGGTGAACGGCGACCAGGGGCCCAGGCTCGCGACCGAGGGCGCCCAACCGAAGCCGTAGCCCGGATAGTCTGACCACACGCCGTACTGGTCGAGGTCGCTCCAGCCGTAAGCGGGCGCGCTGCGGTCGGGGCCGGGCCGCTGGCTGTCGGCCTCCTGCTCCTGGTCGCGGCCGGCCACCCAATCGTCCCAGTCGTCACGGGTGATGCCGTGGGAGAGCGTCGCTTCCTGGGCGCCGGGAGAGATTTCGAGCGCCTTGTTCCTGCTCACGGTACCGGAACCTTGCGCGGACGTGTAGGCTACATCGCCCTTGAACACCTCCACGCGCAAGCGCCCGGAATCGAGATCGGCGCGAAACTCGCTCTTCTCCCCGGCCCGCAGCGTCACCTCTCCGGCTTTCACCTCGTAAACGTCGGCGTGGGCGGGAAAAACGTGGAAGGTGGCGTACCCCTGCTCCAGCGTCAGCCGGTTGATCGCGTCGCCGGATTCGGTCAAGCCGAGCTGGGTGAAATCGACGAGCGACTGCTCGCCCAGCCGCGCCGTGGAGCCGTTCTCAAACTCCACTTCGGCAAAGCTGCCGGCCGCGGTGGAGAGCCGGAAGCCTTCCTGGACGGGCGTGTTCACCGGGGCGTCAGACCAGTCGGTGGAATTAGGACGCGCGACCGTGACCGTACCCTCGACGTAACTCAGGCGGACGATCCGGGCGCGCGAGGTCTCTTGAGCAGAGGCAGGCGGAACGCTCGCGAGCGCCGCCAGGCTGAAAGCGAGAGCGAAGAGAACTGAGCGGTGAGCGAGCTTCATAGGCACCATCCTTGTGACGACCGCCTTGCGCGGCTCGGCATCTCTGTCGCCCCGATTCTATACCGTTCTGATGGCCGGAACCCAGCAAAGGTTGACCTCGATGCGCGAATGGCCGGCCCGCCGCTTTGTTGGGCCTTTCTCACTGTTTCTGACTTACCAGCCGCTAGGTTTCCTCGCCCAGCGCCGTCCCCTCCCACAAACCCGGTCTTGCCGGCGCGCGCTTCCACCTCCGCCAGCACCGTTCCTCCAGCAAGGGCGGGGTCCGGCTGGCTCTGTCCACAACCGCCGTCCGTTTTTCGGGGCCAAACGAGATTTTCGGAAACGAGGGGTCTCGAAACGAAATATGTTGATGATTCCACTTGAGTTACTAGCTTTGGGTTCGCCCCCCTCGAGTTTTTCAAATTTATGGGTCAAATTCGCCTCTAATCCTATACAACAAATAGGCTTGTTCGCCATGGGTTCGGCCCCGCTAGTTCCCCCCCCAATTGGCCGCCATTCCTGGTCACCTTCGTTCCACCGATTCCCCCATTCTGATCTTTGCCTCAAAACGAGGTGTTTTGACACTGTATCTCTCTTGATAGCATAAGGATAAGCCGATTAGCTTCGTTTTTGGCATTTTCTGGCCTATATTGTTTAGTATCAATGACTTAATCGAGTTAGCTTCACTCCCGCCATTTTTACAATATCTCGTTTGTGGACAATAGCTTAAGTCAGTTAGCTTCGCTCGTGGGCTTGTTTGGTGCAAGATGGCAGGCAGGGGGAGGGAGTACGAAAATGGAGCTAAGTTCCTCACTATCAAATGAATCGAGCGAGATTCCAGACGAATGAAGAGTATAACATCATGAGGACCCTGTTGTCAAGACCTTTCTTGGGGGGTAGTGGGTCAGTTTGGGCATTGTAGCGCCGGTCTGCGACCGGCGGCCTTTTCTTTTCAATCGAATCCGCCGCTCCCTTCCAGGGCAGGCTCCGAGCGGCGCTACAGCAAACTGACCCACTACCCTTGGGGGGGTGGCTCCGCCGACCGCCCCTGATACTGGAGTGCGGTAGCTTGCTACCGCTTTTTTCTTGCGAGCTTGCTCGCAGCCGGTCGCCAGCCCTGCGAGACTTCACGGCCAGCAAGCTGGCCCCGATAGGATCGGGGAAAGCGGTAGCAAGCTACCGCACTCCAAAGCTAGCGCACTCGAAGAATGCTCTAGGGCAGCACTCGGAAGGGCACGTTGCTCGAAAGCGTGCCGCTGGGGATCGTCACCTTGACCTTACCGGTTGTGGCGCCGGCGGGTACGGTGGTGGTGATCAAGGAATGCGAGACCACGGTGAACGTAGCCGCCGTGCCGTTAAAGGTGACGCTGGTCGCGCCGGTCAGTTTGGTGCCTAGAATCTTGACGGCCTTTCCCACCTTACCGGCCGCTGGGTTGCTTTCCACGAACGGGCCCAGACCAACGTCGAGGCTGAAGATTGTGCCACAGCCAAACGAGCACGCGCTGCTGGTCCCACCGTCCAAGGTTGTGCCGTAGAACTCTCCGTTGGTGTCTTGAGCCAGCGGCGCGATCGGCGTACTCCCGTCTACGCAACCGGTTTGGCTACAAAAGCTGTAGAGTCCCGTCAGCGTCCCGCTTGCGGTGACTTTGTACACCGTGCCGTTACTAAAGGTTCCGCCACCCGCTGTGGTACTGTAGAAATTCCGGTCCTGCGCTTGAACCAAGGCGGCTGTGGGACCGCTCGGGTCCCCGCTTTGCAGGCCAAAGCTGGCAAGCTGTGTGAACGCGCCGAGAGGAGTGATCTTGAAGAACGTACCACAGCCTCCGGAGCAATTGCCAAACCCGCCCCCGGCGCTTGTTCCGTAAAGGTTCCCGTCCAGCCCCTGGACCAGCGCAGCGAGGAGGTTGTTAGGCCCAGCCCCGCCCTGGAAGAGGTCCAGAATCGACACCATGCCGGCGAGTGTAAGTATGAAGATCTCGCCCCTACTGAGTGAGCCCGGTGTGCCGCCGGGCGTTACGCCGTAAAACGCCCCGTTTCTGGCCTCGACCAGGCCCGCCATTGGGTTGTCGCCGTCCAAGCAATTGCTAAAGACGCAGAAGCTGTAAAGCGTCTTCAGAGCGCCGGCAGAGGAGACTTTGAAGATCGTGCCGCAGCCCAAACCACATTGGTTGCTGTTTCCTCCCTGGACCGTCGTCCCGTAAAAGTTCCCGTCCACAGCCTGGATCAGCGGCCCCGGACGAGCGCCATCCGTGCAATTACTCTTAGAGCAAAAGCTATAAACAGCCGTGAGAGCTCCATTGGGGGTAATCCTGAAAACCGTACCGTAACCATGGGCTCCGCCATTGCCGGTTGTCCCATAAAGGGACCCGTCTGTGGCCACGACCAGCGCGCCGGGACTGCTGCCGTCCACGCAGCTACTCAGCGAGCAAAAGTTATAAACCGACGCAAAGGCGCCACCAGGGGTGATTCTGAAGATCGTTCCACCGCCGTTGGCGCCGCCGCTGCTCGTCGTACCATACAAGTTCCCATCAATACCTTGCACCAGCCCCGCGGAGGGCAGGTAGCCGTCCGTATTGTCGAAGCTGTGCAGCGTGGTGAAGGTCTGCGCCGGTAAGGCAATCGCGGTGGTGGCGGAGAGCAGAAAGAGACCGAAGGCCCGCTTTGCCCAATTAAGTTGATCCATGTTACCTCCTCGCCGTACCTCACCACACTCGCGGCTTTCGGTTGTGATGGTGAATGCGCCCCGACAGTATACTCCTGCCTTGGCCCTGCCACCTAACTTCCAGTACATCGCTCCCCTCACCCGGCCCGCTCCGGCTGGTGAAAGCGCCGGCAGCGGTCCACCCTCTCCCAAAGGGAGAGGGGGAACAAGAACGAGGGAAAAAGCCTTCTCCCACAGGGGAGAGGGGCAACAAAAACGAGGAAATAGCCCTCTCCGAGGGGAGAGGGTGGCCGTAGGCCGGGTGAGGGGACGCTTCCAGCGGAGTAAAGTCCCGCCCTTCCCGCGTGGTTACGACGCGGAGTTGAGTCGCGAAGCATTGGTTTCTATTTTCCAGCCCCGCCCTCCGCACCGGGCAGAAAGACCCGAAAACAGGCGCCCTGCGCCGGTTCCCCGGTAGCGCGGATCGTCCCGCCATGCTCGTCCACAATTTTCGAGACGATGGAAAGACCCAATCCCGTGCCGGTCTTTTTGGTGGTGAAGAAAGGATTAAATATCTGCTCGCGAAGCTCGATGGGGACGCCGGGGCCGGAATCTTCAAAATCAATCTGGACTCCGCTGCGGTTGCCGGTCGAGGCCGGGGCGACGCGCACTCGCAGCTTGCCCCCTTTTTCTCCCAGCGCCTCGTAAGCATTCGACGCCAGGTTGGTGAAGACCTGCTCACACATCTCGGCATCGACTGGCACGGCCGGCAGGTGCGCCGCGTATTGCCGCTCCACCTCGACCGGCGCTTCCGGCCAGCGGTCGTGGATGGCTTTGAGGGCTCTCTCGATGACCGGCGCAATCTGCTGCGAGCGCGGCTCGAGCCGCAGGGGCCGCGCGAAATCGAGAAAGCGGCCCACCATGCCGTTCAGGCGGTCCACTTCGCTCGAAATGTACCCTGCCAGTTCAACCGCGACGGAATCGGACGGCGGGAGCTTGGCGGCAAGCATCTCCGCCGAACCCTTGATGACGCCGAGCGGGTTGCGAATCTCGTGGGCGAGTCCGGCGGAAAGCTGGCCGAGCGCCGCCAGCCGCTCGGACCGGCGCGCTTCGGCCTGCACCTGTTCCAGCCGCTGATTGGTTTCGGCCAGCGTCTCGGCGAGCGTCCGGAAGCGCTCAGTCTGGCGGCGATACTCGGAGACGAGGCGGTTCACCACGATGGCAGCCAGGAAGAAGAAGAGGACCCGAATCGCCAGTTCGGTCTCGCCGCTGGGCGTCAGCTCATATTCAACGAGGGCGGGAATCAAGTAAGAGCAATAAGCTGCGGAAGCGACGGCGGTCCAGAACAGCGCCCCCCAGGCCTCATACGTCATGGCGGCGGAGATCACCGGCAGGAAGTAAATGAGGTAGTAGTTGCTGGTAATCGGGACGGCGGCGGTGTGGCCGATGAGCAGGGTCGCGAGCAGAATCTTGATGATGACGCTGTAAGCGTTGCGGCGCGAGGGCTTGACCGCCGCGAAGAGGCGTTGGTCAAAGATCTGGAGCAAGCCAATGCCGAGCAGAATAAGCTGTTTGTGGATTTCGAAGATCGGATCGAGGAGCGCGAGGCCGCCGAGGAAGGCCAGCCACAGGAGGTCCATCCAGGCGAAGGTGGCGCGGGTCCCGGTCTCCGGTTGGCGGTTCCGCATAGGTACACGGTATGCGACAGAGGCTAAAGGTCAAAAGTTAAAGGTCAGAAGTCAAAGGTTAAAGGCCCTGTCCCCTGGTTCACGCTTCATGGAAGTCAATCATCACCGGACGGGTGCGGAAGCCGCGAGTCTTGACGGCGGCGATGGCGAAGCCGGCCAGCAGGAACGCGCCGCCGACCACCATGGCTTGGCGAGGCAGGCTCAGCCAGATGGCGAAGCAGCTCACAAACCCGAGGAGCGGCACGATGGCGTCAGCGATTAGTCGCCGTTCCCGGCCTTCGTGCCCGCGCCGATTGGATCGGGGCCGGCGCACATAGAATTGCCAGAAGGCGGCCACGTTGACGCCCATGAAAGCGACAAAGGCGCCGAAGTTGAGGATGTCGGCGGCGCTCTCATAGGTCAGCACCAGGCCGCCCGCGAAAGCCAAAGCGCCGATCATCCAGATGTTCACGGCGGGCGTGTTCCGGCGCGGATCGAGGTAGGAAAAAACTTTGCGCGGCAAGACGTTGTCACGGCCCATGCCGAAGAGAATGCGCGCCGCGCCCACCTGCCCGGTCAAACCGCTGCCGAAACTGGCGACAATCAGAATCACGGCCATGGCGTCGTAGAGCAGGAGGCCGCCGACGCGCCGGCAGACGTCCATGAAGGCGGTCTCCAAATTGGGGAAGTCGAGGTAATTGGGCCACACAAGCTGCCCGAGGTAGCAAAGAAAGCTGCTGAAAATGCCCGTAAACAGGACCACCAAAACCACCGCCAGCAGCACATTGCGCCGGGGGTTCTGGACATCCTCGGCGAGCGTGGTCACGCCGTCAAAGCCGATATAGGTGAGCGCCGCGAAGGCGGTGGCCGTGGCGATCGAGTGAAGATCAAAAGTCTGAGGGTTGTAAAAAGGGTGGAGCGACAGCAAGCCGCCCGCGCCCGCCGTGCGCGCCACGTACCGGATGCCCAGGATAATGAAGGCGCCGATGACGGCGCACATCGCCGCCAGCAGCACCTGGTTGGCGCGCGCCGTGGAGCGGATGCCGAGCAGATTGAGCAGGGTGATGACCAGGGCGAAGCCGCCCGCCGCCGCGACGTAAGGAACGCGCGGGAAGACGCGGTGGAGCGTGACCGCCACGTACACCACGTTGATGAGGGGCAGCACGAGGTAGCCTAGAAACATAGCCCATCCGGCCAGGAAGCCGAAGTGTGGATTGAGGCCCTTGCCGACGTAGGTGTAGGCAGAGCCCGCCGCCGGGTAAAGCGCCGCCATGCGGCCGTAGCTGACCGCGGTGAGCAGGAAGGCCACCATGCCGGCGAGAATCGTGAGCACGGCGTGGCCGCCCGAGTCCTTCTGGGCGATGCCGAAGAGCGGGACGGCGGCAATCGGTTGGATGAGAACGATGCCGTAGAAAATCAAGTCCCAGAGCGAGAGCACGCGCCGCAGGTGCGGCTCGGCGGCTGCGGTCGAGGTCGGGGCAGTAGTCGCCGTTTCTGCCATATGGATCCGTTCACCGCGCCGACCTCTCGCGCCCGCCGCTCTCCGAGTCGCATCATTCTAACCGATGCCGCTCCGCGCCTCAATCAATTCTGCGGCCTCCGGCCGTCGGGTCTCGCCAAATCACGGAAGCGGCCTTACACTATCGCCCATGGCGTCGTACCGCGTCCTGGTGGTGACCAACCTCTGGCCGACCGCAGCCGACCCCGGCTACGGCAGTTTCGTTCAGGCGCAGATGGAGTCCCTGCGACCGCTGGGGGTGGACTACGACGTGGTGTTTGTCAACGGACGCGAATCGCTTTGGAACTACGCGCGCGGCGTCGTGGAAATGCGGCGCCGGCTGCGCTCGGCTCGCTACGACCTCGTCCACGCCCACTTCGGATTGTCGGGCTGGGTCGCGCGCTGTCAGCGCTCACTGCCGGTGGTGGTGTCGTTCATGGGTGATGACGTTCTGGGGCGTCCGAAGCGCGACGGCGGCATGACGCTCGTGGGCCGCGCGTTCCGGCTTTCGAGTTTCGCGCTCGCCCGGCTGGCCGAGGCGGTCATCGTCAAAAGCGCCGGGATGAAGCAGCAGTTGAAGCTCGATTCGGCGCACGTGATTCCGAACGGCGTGGACCTGGAACTGTTCAAGCCGATGGAGCAGGCCGAGGCCCGCGGCTCGCTGGGGGTTGATGCGAGCCGGAAGTTCGTCCTCTTTCCTTACAACCCGGCGGAAGCGCGGAAGCGGTACGACCTGGTGGAAGCGGCAGTGGCGCGGGCGCGGGAGGCTATACCCGAGATCGAGATTCTCCAGGTTCGCGGCGTGCCGCGCGAGCGGATGCCACTCTACCTCAACGCCGCGGACGTGTTGGTTCTCGCCTCGATGCTGGAAGGCTCACCGAACGCGCTCAAGGAAGCGATGGCGGTGAACCTGCCGGTCGTCACGGTCGCCGCGGGCGACGCAGCAGATTTGATTGCCGGGACGGAAGGGTGTTATCTCGTGCCGCGCGACGCGGAGGCGATCGCCGCCAAGATCGTCGAAGTGTGCCGGCACGGCTCGCGGACGCGGGGCCGCGACGCGATGGCGCGCCTGGCGATGGACACGGTGGCGCGGCGGATTGTCGAGGTTTATGCCGGGGTCGTCAGTCGCGGAAGAGATGCAGGATGACGGATGTCCTTGATCAGCAATCGGCGTGGAATGGTCAAAGAGGCGCGGCGACAGGACCAGTCGAGGGTGAAGCTCAAGGGGAAGCTCGCACCGTGTCCCGCCGCCGCGTTAAACGGCGCCGCTAGAAAAAGGAGGAAACTAGCAGCGCCGGTCTTGCCTCTGCCTCATCTCTCGTCAGAAGCGGCCCGGGACTTTAGACTTTTTGGGGAGGTCATGAGCGCGAAGGCGCGCCGGCACCGTGTGCCCGGCCCTGAGGATCGAACCGCCGGTGGAATCGGCCCGGCCGGTAAGGATCGAGCGACCGGGAGGTGGAGCCGGTGAGCACGAGTTCGGAGACGAGATGGGCGGTAATCGGGGCGAGCAGGATGCCGTTGCGAAAATGTCCGGTGGCGAACACGAGGTTCGGTATCACGTCGCATCCCAGGATCGGCCGGTGGTCGGCGGTGTCCGGACGCAGGCCAGCCCAGGCCCGCCGGAATGTGCACTCCCGCACCAGGGGCGCCAGGCGCGTGGCGCCGGCAAGAATCGAGGCCATGCCTTCCGCCGTCACTGACTTTTTATAGCCGACGTATTCGGCCGTGGTCCCCAGCACCAGACGGCGCGAGGAACGCGGCACCACATAGTGATGACCGGCGCGGACCACCATCGGAAACTCCTTCGGGGACTCGAACTCGATCATCTGACCGCGGCAGGGTTGCATGTCGAGTTGCACATTCACCGAGGCCGCGACCTGCGGCGACCAGCAGCCGGCGGCAAGCACGAAATGTCCGGCCGGGAAAGTGGCGCGCGGGCCCCTGAGGTCCTCCACGTCAACGCTTTCCAGGCGGCCCTGCCGGACGTTCAGGTTCCTTACGACGGTTCCGGCAAAGAACGTAACGCCCTGCCGCTCGCCGGCGCGCACCGTGGCCCGGGTCAGCAGTTCGTTGTCCACCCAGTGGTCCTGCGGCAGAAAGAGTCCGCCGCGGATCAAGGGCGAGAGTCCGGGCGCCTGCCGCCGCGCCGCCTCGGCGCTCAGCCGCTCGATCGGCAGGCCCAGCTTTTTCTGGGTTTCGTAGATTTCGTCAAGCTCGCGGCTTTCTTCATCGTCGAGCGCCAGCAGCAGGCAGCCGTCGCGGCGGTAATCCACGTGGCTGCCAGAAAGATCTTCCATCTCAGCCACGAAATCGGGATAGAGGTTGTGGCTGGCAAGACACAACTCGAAAAAGGAGTCTGGCTCCACCTTTTCGCTCTGGGGGGCGACCATACCGGCGGCGGCGCTCGAGGCTTCGGCACCGGGCTCGCCGCGGTCGAAGACGGTCACGCGGAGTCCCGCTTGCGCCAGCCGCAGGGCGACGGAGCTGCCGATAATGCCGCCCCCGAGTACAATCACGTCGGCGGCGGGGGAAAAACCTGCGGGTTGAGCGGTCATGGTTTGCGGTTTCGAGACGCGACAACAGCGTGGGTTCCTGCTATACTAGATTTTCGGCCCGGTCACATTCCATCGATCGAAGAGGTAAGCTATGGCTCGCACCTGCGACATCTGCGGTAAAGGTCCCGTCTTCGGAAATCGCATCAGCCACGCCCACAATGTTACCAAGCGGCGCTGGGAACCCAACCTGCGCCGCGTCCGCGCCGTCGTCAGCGGCGCCACCAAGACACTGCTCGCCTGTACCGCTTGCATCCGCGCCGGCAAAGTCACGAAATGATTGAGCGATTGCGCGATGGAGTGATCGGGCGATTTATTGAGAATTACAGATTATAGTGACGGCCTTTGCTGTAGCGACGGTCTGCGATCGCCGGATTTTCGGCGTTCGTAGGGCCGCTACAAGAAACGAGCGCCACGATAATCTATCTGTAATCCTCAAATAAGAACCGAGCTCAGTCCATCACTCAATCTCCCAATCTCTCAATCTCTCAATCTCTCAATTCATGATCCGCTTCACCTGATACACCCCGTCGATCTTCTCGAGCGCCGAGATGATCTTGCTGAGGTGCTGCATGTCGACGATATCCAGCGTCACGTCGATCGAGGCGCGGTCGTCGCCGGTGTGCGCCGCGATGTTCTGAATGTTGGCGCGGTCGTCGCTGATGGCCGAGGTCACCTGCGCCAGCAAACCCTGGCGGTCCTCGGTGGCCAGCTCCAGCTTCACCGCATAGAGCGTGTATTTCGGTCCCGTCCACTCCACGTCAATCCGCCGGTCGGCATCGTAGAACAAGTTCTGGACGTTGGAGCACGACTTCGAGTGTACCGCGATGCCCTTGCCACGGGTGACGTAGCCGACGATCTCCTCGCCACGGACCGGATTGCAGCACTTGGCGCGGTAGACCATCAGGTCGTTGTGGCCGTGCACCTGAATTGCCACCTCGCGGCTCAATCCGAGCGCGCGCTTCACCACGCTCGAAAGCTTCGGCGCCGGTTCCGCCTCCAGCGAAGTCTTCGGGGAAAGCTTGGCCAGCACCTGCCGGGCCGCGAACTTGCCGTAGCCGAGGCCGGCGAGCAAATCGTCGGCCTGGCCGCAGCCGTACTCGCCCGCCACGCGGCGGTAATCGTCTTCGCTGATGTTCTTGAGCACCACGTCGTATTTGCGCGCTTCCTTTTCCAGCAACTTCTTTCCGATGTCGATGGCCTGCTGGCGCTCGGCCAGGTTGATCCAGTGCTTGATCTTGTTGCGCGCCCGGGAAGTCTGCGCGAGCGCCAGCCAGTCGCGGCTCGGCCGATGGTCAGCCCGCTGCGTGATCTCGACAATGTCACCATTCAGCAGCTTGTACTTGAGCGGCACCATCCGACCGTTCACGCGCGCGCCGACGCAGTGGTGGCCCACCTCGGTGTGGATGGCGTAAGCGAAGTCGATCGGCGTCGCATCCTTCGGCAGCACGATCACCTTGCCTTTGGGCGTGAAGGTATAGACCTCCATGGGATAGAGGTCGATCTTGAGCGTGGAAAGGAAGTCGCCGGGATCGCGCATCTCCCGCTGCCATTCGACCAAGTGCCGCAGCCAGGCGAAACGCTCCTCGTCCTGCTGCGTCGCGGGGCGCCCGTCCTTGTATTTCCAGTGCGCGGCGATGCCTTCTTCGGCCAGGCGGTGCATCTCGTCGGTGCGAATCTGCACTTCGAAAGGCTGGCCATGTGGTCCGATCACGGAGGTGTGCAGTGACTGGTAGAGGTTAGGCCGCGGAATGGCAATGAAATCCTTGATGCGGCCCGGCACCGGCCGCCAGGTGTTGTGAATGACGCCAAGCGCGGCGTAGCAGTTCTTCACCGAGTCGGTGATGATGCGAACGGCCAGCAGGTCGTAAACCTGTTCGATTCCGATGTGCTGCCGACTCAACTTTTGCCAGATGCTGTACAGCCGCTTGATGCGCCCCTCGATGCGCGCCGGAATGGCGTGCGCCTTCATCTTCTGTTCAATCTCGGCCCGCACCTCGGCCAGAAAGGCCTCGCTCACCTTGCGCCGGCTCTCGACCGCCTGCTTCACTTCTTGGTAGGAGTCGGGCTCAAGATGCTGGAAGGCGAGGTCCTCGAGCTCTCCACGAACCTTGCCCATGCCCAGGCGGTGGGCGATGGGCGCGTAGATTTCGAGGGTCTCGCGCGCAATGCGCTGCCGCTTATCGGGAGGCAGGAACGCGAGAGTCCGCATATTGTGCAGGCGATCGGCGAGTTTCACCAGCACCACGCGGATGTCGTCCACCATGGCGAGGACCATCTTGCGCAGGTTCTCGGCCTGCTTTTCCTCCGGACTGAGAAACTCGAAGCGGCCGATCTTCGTGACGCCTTCAACGATGCGCGCCACATCGGGGCCAAACTCCTGCCGCACGCGTTCAATCGTCGTGGGAGTGTCTTCGACGACGTCGTGAAGCATGCCGCCCGCCAGGCACACGACGTCGAGCTTCATCTCCGCCAAAACGTTTGCGACCTCGAGGGGATGAGAAACGTAGGGCTCGCCGGAAAGCCTCTTTTGGGTTCGGTGCTCGGAGGAAGAAAACTCGTAGGCCTTGCGCAGCAACGCCAAGTCATCGCCAGGGCGGTACGCCTGGACCTTGCGGAGGATGTCTTCGAACTCGACCATGATGTTCCAGCAACATGCCGGGCATCGCTACTCGACGCCGGCGGGGTCACCGTGGGCGGCGGCAATCCGTTCGGCCAGATAATCCTTCACCGCGGCGCGGTTTCGCAGGTCTTCGATATAGGCCGCCTTCAGGAGTTGCTCCTTGTCGCTGATCAAGGTCTGCCGGATCGTACTCTCCACCTGCGGATTCGACAGCGCGCGCTGGCCCGCGTCTTCGCGGCCCAGCAATTTGATGATGTGGTACCCGCTCGTGTCACGAAAAATGGGAGACACCTGCCCCGGCTTGAGTCCGTTGAGCGCCAGGCGCAGCTCGCGCTCCGAAGCGAGTGAGGAGGCCGGGATGAAACCCATGTCGCCACCCCCTGGCGCGGTGCGAGGGTCTTCGGAATACTCCGAGGCCAGCTTGGCAAAGTCCTCGCCGGCGCGGAGCCGAAGGTAAAGGGACCTGATCTTGCGCAGAGCTTCGGCGCGGCTCTTCGCGTCGCTGTTCTTCAGATTGGGCGTCTGCCGGTCGGGGCCGGGCGTGACCAGGATCTGGGCCAGATGAAACTGCGTCTCGGCAACGTTGAAGCTTGCCTTGTTCGCCGCGTAGTACTTCTCAATCTCCGGCTGCGCCACGTTGATATGCGAAGTGATGTCTTTATTGATGAGCTTGTCGATGGTCAGCGCCTGGCGCACTTCTTCACGCAGATCGTCCAGCGTCATGCCCTGGTCCTTCACTTTTTTCTGGAACTCCTCGGCCGAATACGGGCTCCGGAGCTGCTCAATCCTCTTGTCCACTTCCGCGTCCGAGACCGCGATCTGCGATTCGGCCGCGTGCTTCAGCAGAATCTGATTGTCAATGAGCTGGTTCAGAATGTTGAGTTTGAAATTCAGGGCTTGTTCCTCGCCGCCGGTATCAGACCCCGGAGCGCGGTTGCGATAGTATCGCTCCACTTGATCCCGGTAAACGGGCGCGCCGTCCACCTGCGCCCATACCTCGCGATTCGATGCCGGCTTACGGGAGCATGCCGGCGCAAAGGCGAGCCATCCGGCGGCGGAGACGAGCGCCAGCAGGGCCAGACCGCGCCGGCCGGCCGCGTTCTTACTGAACTCGCCTGTCTGTATACGCTCACTCATCCCTTGGCACCTGTTTTCATTCCAACCGGAGGAGCCTCGACCCCGTCTCAACACCTTCACCCTCCATGACGTAAACGCTTTCGACGCGGCCCGCCCGAGGGGCGCGAATCTCATTCTGCATTTTCATCGCCTCGACCACCACCAGTCCCTCACCGGACTTGATTTCATGACCTTCCTTCACGAGCACCTTGACGATTCTGCCCGGCATCGGCGCCACGATCTCCTGCGGCCCGCGGCCGGCATCCGCGGAACTTGTTCGCCACTTTCGCGGGTCGTGAACCTCCACCAGAAACCGGCGCTCGCCGACGGCTACTTCATAGCGCATCACACCGGGCACGGACCTAGCAGACCTTGTCGCCCGGGCCTCGTAGGACTTGCCGTTAAGTAAAATCGAATAGACCCCCGGCTCGACCTCCGACCAATCGGCGGATTGAAGCTCGCCCGCGTCGAGCAGGAATTGCGCCTGTCCACGGCCATCGTTCGCGCCGGGCCGCAGGTCGAGCTGATGCTCCGAGGCGCCGGACGCACCCTTGAGCCTCATCTCAAGTTTCATCGGATCTCATGCCGAATCCAGATGCCGCGCGGCTCCACGACGCTGCGCCCGTCGATGGCCAGTTGTTGAGCGCCGCCTCACACCCGGCCGCCTTCCAAGCGCTGGCGTGGGGCAGCCGAGCGGGTTGCCGGCTGCCCTCAAGAGAAGAACGGAGTCCCGCGACGAGCATCGCCACGACCGGTAACGCGGCGTCAGCGGCGCCTTCAGCCGATTCACTTTCAAGTAGGCCCGCGGCCAGCGCTCGTTCGATCAAGCCCGTATCAAGCCGGCCCGCGATGAAGTCCGGATGGCGCAGCAGGCGGCGAAAGAACGGAATATTTGTCTGAATGCCCGCGATTTCGTACTCGCCAAGCGCCCGCTCGATTCGCGCCACGGCCTCGCTCCGATCGGAACCCCACGCCACCAGCTTCGAAAGCAGAGGGTCATATTCCAGCGGCACGGTCCAGCCCTCGTAGACGCCGCTGTCATTGCGGACTCCCGGCCCCGAGGGAACCCGGAGCGCCGTGATGCGGCCCGGAGAAGGGAAAAAATTGTTGGCCGGATCCTCAGCGTAGATCCGGCACTCGATGGCCGCTCCGCGCAGATGGACGTCTTCTTGTCGCCAGCCCAGGCGCCGACCAGCGGCAATTCGCAACTGTTCCTTCACCAGGTCGATGCCGGTGACGAGTTCCGTCACCGGATGTTCCACCTGCAGGCGGGTGTTCATTTCGAGGAAATAAAAATTGCGGCCGCCGTCCACCAGAAACTCGACGGTGCCGGCGTTGACGTACCCGGCGATCTTGCCGATGCGCACCGCCGTTTCGCCCATGCGGCGCCGCAACGGCTCGTCAAGCAGGGGCGACGGGCACTCTTCGAGCACCTTTTGATGGCGGCGCTGGAGCGAGCACTCCCGCTCGCCGAGATAGATCACATCGCCATGGCGGTCGCCCAGGATCTGGATCTCGACATGGCGGGGCCGTTCGATATACTTCTCGAGGTAAACGGCCGCGTCGCCGAAAGCGTTCTGCGCTTCTGATCGCGCATTGCGCCACGCGGCCTCAAGCTGGTCTGCCGAATCGACCAGGCGCATGCCCTTGCCGCCGCCACCCGCCGCGGCCTTGAGCATCACCGGAAATCCGATCTCCTGAGCGACGTGCCGAATCTCTTCCAGACTTTTGAGATCGTGGTCTGTGCCGGGCACCACCGGCAGCCCCGCTTGGATTGCCGCGTGTCGCGCCGTCGTCTTCGAGCCCATGAGCTTCATGGCGGAAGCGGGCGGACCGACGAAGACGATTCCGGCCGCCTCACAGGCAGGCGCAAACGCCGCGTTTTCGGAGAGAAATCCGTAGCCTGGGTGAATCGCTTCGCTGTGGCTGCGGCGCGCCACATCCAGGATGCGGTCCATCCGCAAGTAGCTCTCGGCAGAAGGCGCCGGACCGATGGGGTACGCCTCGTCGGCATACCGCACGTGCAGCGCGTTGCGGTCCGCGTCAGAATAGACGGCGACCGTGGCGATCCCCATCTCGCGGCACGCGCGCATGACGCGCACGGCAATCTCACCGCGGTTGGCGATGAGAACCTTGCGGAACACCGGCGCTCCTCCAGCTTCAGTCATAGCGGAATGTTCCCGTGCTTTTTCGGAGGGTTGGTGTCGCGCTTGTTTTCAAGCATGCGCAAGGCCGCAATCAGTTTGGGGCGAGTGTCGCGCGGTTGAATCACCTCGTCCACGTACCCCCGCTCCGCCGCAACATACGGGTTGGCGAAACGCTGGCGGAATTCTTCCACCTTTTCGCGGCGCAGTTTCTCGGGGTCTTCGGCCTTTTGCAGCTCGCGACGGTAGACGATGTTCACCGCGCCTTCCGGCCCCATCACGGCGATTTCAGCGGTCGGGTAGGCATAATTGACGTCGGTGCGGATATGCTTCGACGACATCACGCAGTAAGCGCCGCCGTAAGCCTTGCGGGTGATCACGGTAATCTTCGGCACCGTGGCCTCGGCGAAGGCGAAAAGGAGCTTGGCGCCGTGACGGATGATGCCGCCGAACTCCTGCTGGGTCCCAGGCAGAAATCCCGGCACATCCTCGAAAGTGATGAGCGGGATGTTGAAGGCGTCGCAGAAGCGGACGAAGCGCGCGCCCTTCACCGAGGCGTTGATGTCGAGACACCCGGCGAGAAAAGCGGGTTGATTGGCCACGATGCCCACGCTCTGGCCCGCGAGCCGCGCGAATCCCACCACGATATTCCGGGCGTAGTGCTCGTGAACCTCGAGGAAGTAACCTTCGTCAACGACGCGCTGGATGACATCCTTGATGTCGTACGGTTTGTCGGGTTCGGCCGGCACCGCGGTATCGAGCTCGATGTCGCGCCGGTCGACCGGGTCGCTGGACTCGAGGCGCGGTGGGTCTTCGCGGTTGTTTTGCGGCATGAAGGAGAGCAGTTCGCGGACCAGCGCCAGCGAGTCGGCCCCGTCGCGACCGAGAAAATGCGCCACGCCGCTCACCGAGTTGTGCGTCATGGGGCCGCCCAGCTCTTCCTTGGTCACCTCCTCGTGCATCACCGTCTTGATGACGTCGGGGCCGGTCACGAACATGTAGCTGATCTTGTCGGCCATGATCGTAAAGTCGGTGATGGCGGGCGAATAGACGGCGCCGCCGGCGCAAGGGCCGAGAATAGCGGAGATCTGTGGAATGACTCCCGAGGCGAGCGTGTTGCGCAGAAAGATGTCAGCGTAGCCGGCGAGCGAAGCGACGCCTTCCTGGATTCGCGCGCCGCCCGAATCGTTCAGTCCGACGACCGGCGCCCCAACTTTCATGGCCAGGTCCATAATCTTGCAGATCTTCGCCGCGTTGGCCCTGCTGAGTGACCCTCCGAAGACGGTGAAGTCTTGTGCGAAGGCGTAAGTCAGGCGGCCGTTAATCTGGCCGTATCCCGCCACCACACCGTCGCCAGGAATGCGCTGGCCGGCCATGCCGAAGTCGGTGCAGTCGTGCTCGACGAGCGCGTCGAGCTCCTGAAACGTGCCCTCGTCATAGAGCAAGGCCACCCGTTCACGCGCCGAGAGTTTGCCCTCGGCGTGCTCCCGTTCGCGACGCTCGCGGCCGCCGCCCTCTTCTGCCAGCGTCTGCCGGCGGCGAAGTTCATCGATCTGTTTCTGCGGGGTCATAGACGCCAGTTGGACCACGGCGGCCCGCGAGCCTTACTTTTCGCCTGGGCCTGGCCGCCGGTTTTCGATTCAATATGCTACGGTCAATCGCTCCTGATTATATCACTCCGTCCGGACGCCGCTGGAACGGCCGGTCCGCAGGGTACCGGTGTCATTTGGCCAAGGGAACAGGGGAAGGCCCGCTCCTGGCGGTCATCCCCGCGAAAGCAGGAATCCAAATGACGCCAGCGCCGTTCGCCGCCTAAGGCCGCTGGTCTAGCCTAGCTGCAATTCGACCTGAGACCCTCCGTCACGGCTCAGCGCACCAGGACGTCCGCGCACCAGGTCGCGAAAAACACCACGCTGATATAGCCGTTGAGGGTGAAGAAGGCGGCATTGACGCGTGAGAGGTCGGACGGCTTCACCAGGGCGTGCTCGTAGGCTAGCAGGATAGCCACAAACCCCAGGCCGGCGAGCGCGATCCACCCCAGGTGCTCAAGCCGGATAACTTCGACGAGGAGCGCCAGCATGAGGATGTGGAGCGCGCCCGAAATGATGAGCGTAGCGCGGACGCCAAACTGGCGAGGGAGCGACCACAGGCCCTGGGCGCGGTCGAACTCAACATCCTGGCACGCGTAAATGAGATCGAAGCCCGCCACCCAAAGGGTAACGGCCGCGCCCAGCAGCAGCACGCCGGCGCTCACGTCGCCCCGCAGGGCGATCCAGGCGGCGACCGGCGACATCCCAAGACATGCGCCCAGCCAGAGATGCGAGAGCCAGGTGAACCGCTTGGTGTAGGAGTAGCCTAGAAGAATAGCCAGCGCGGGGGGCGAAAGCCTGAAGGCGAGCGGATTAAGCTCCCAGGCGGCGAGCAACAGCAAGGCGCAGGCAGCAACCGTGAAGCCCGCCGCGAACCGCAGGCTGAGATGTCCGGCGGCGAGAGCGCGAGTTCGGGTGCGGGGATTGGCGGTGTCGAACTTCAGGTCAACGATGCGGTTAAAGGTCATGGCGGCGCTGCGCGCGCCTACCATGGCGACCACAATCCAGAGTATCTGCCGCCACGCGGGCCAGCCGCGCACCGCCAGTACCGCCCCCGTCAGAGCGAAAGGCAAAGCGAAGACAGAGTGCTCGAACTTGATCATCTCGAACGTCACTCGGACCTTGCCCAGAAGACCAGGCGGAGGCGCGAGACCAGGAACAGAAATAGCCCGGTCACTGGATTCTGGGTTGGCGGCGCTCATCGTCAATCATCTTGCGGGATGTCCGTCGCCAAGTCAATTACAGGTCCTCCAACCCGAGCCGGCCGGCGTGCTTGACCGCGGCGGCCTTCCCTCCTAGCATGGTAGGTGGGGGTTTTGTCGACCCCCCCTTCGTAGCGTGTAGAGAACCATGCTCAACCAAATCACAGTGCGCGGCGCGCGTCAGCACAACCTTAAGAACATCGATGTTGAGATGCCCCGCAACGCGCTGACCGTCGTTACGGGACTCAGCGGCTCCGGCAAATCGAGCCTCGCTTTCGACGTCATCTACGCTGAAGGGCAGCGGCGCTACGTGCAGACGCTCTCGGCCTACGCCCGGCAGTTTCTGGACCAGATGGAGCGGCCGGAAGTGGATTCGGTGGAGGGCCTGAGCCCGGCGATTTCGATCGAGCAGAAGACCACCAGCCGCAGTCCGCGCTCCACCGTCGGCACCATCACCGAGATCTACGACTATCTCCGTTTACTTTACTCGTCCATCGGCGTGCTGCACTGCCATCAGTGCCGGCGCCCCATCTCGCGCCAGACGACAGATCAGATCGTGGCCTCCGTCATGGGTTTGGGTTCGGGGGCGGAGCGCGTGATGATCCTCGCTCCCCTGGTGCGCGGGCGCAAGGGGGAGTTTCGCAAGGTTTTCGAGCAACTGGCAGCGAAGGGTTTTGTGCGCGTCCGGGTGGATGGAGCGCTCCGGCAAGTAGAAGACGAAATCGGCCTCGACCGCCGCAAGAATCATACGATTGAAATCGTCGTCGACCGCCTGCTGGTGAAGCCCGGCATCGAAGCGCGCCTGGCCACTTCCATCGACACCGCCACGAAACTCGCCAATGGCCTGGTGCTCGTCGCAGTGGTGGATGGCGGGGAGCACCTTTATTCGCAGCAATCCGCTTGCGCCTACTGCGGTGTCAGCGTGCCGGCGCTCGAGCCGCGCTCCTTCTCGTTTAACAGCGTTTACGGAGCCTGCCCGGCGTGCAAGGGGCTCGGCAGCCAGTATGCGTTCGACCCCGCCAAGGTGGTGGCCGACTGGTCGCGCCCGGCGCTCGCCGGCGGATTGGGGCCGGGCGCCGGTTCCGCCTTCCTCCAGCGCGGCTTGACGCGCGCGGCGGAGCAATATGGGTTTGACCTGAAGACGCCGTTCGAAAAGCTTTCGCGGCCGATCCAGAACCTGATTCTGTTTGGCCGGAATCCGCGGAACCCGCGGGCTCAGTCGGTTTTCGCCGGCGTTATTCCCTTGCTCGACCGCTGGTACGGCGAGACCACTTCCGAGAGTTACCGCGAGTGGTTCGAGCAGTACATGTCGGCCACGGTCTGCTTTCAATGTCAGGGCCGGCGCCTGCGTCCCGAGAGCCTTGCCGTTACGGTGGCCGGTATCTCTATCGCCGACTTCACCGCTCTACCGATCAGCCGCGCCCGCGAAACGGTGGGAAAAATCAAGCTCACGCCACGCGAGGCGATTCTGGCGCGGCGCATCCTCGGCGAAATCTCGGAGCGGCTCGACTTTCTGCTGGCCGTCGGCCTGGGATATTTGAGCCTGGAGCGCTCGGCCGCTTCGCTCTCCAGCGGCGAAAGCCAGCGCATCCGCCTGGCGACGCAGATTGGCTCGAAGCTGCGCGGCGTCCTGTACGTGCTCGATGAGCCGTCGATCGGCCTCCACCCGCGCGATAACCAGCGGCTGCTGGAATCGATCGAGCGCTTACGCGACCTCGGCAACACGGTGCTGGTGGTTGAGCACGACGAGGAGACGATCCGTCGCGCCGACTTCGTGATTGACCTCGGACCCGGCGCCGGCAAGCAAGGCGGCCATCTGGTCGCCTCCGGACCGCCGGAAGCGATCGCCGCCGCGACGGATTCGCTTACCGGCCAGTACCTCTCGGGACGGCTCGCGATTCCCGTGCCGACCCGGCGGCGCTCGCCCAACGGCAAGTGGGTCGCTGTCCTCGGCGCGCACGCCAACAATCTCAAGAACATTGACGTTCGCTTCCCGCTCGGCGCATTGACCGTGATAACCGGCGTCTCCGGCTCTGGCAAGTCCACTCTGGTGAACGACATCCTCTACAAGGCGATAGCGAAGAAACTGTATCGTGCTCTCGATGAGCCGGGAGCGCATCGCGGGATGAAGGGTCTCGAACATATCGACAAGGTGGTTGTGATCGACCAAGCGCCTATCGGCCGAACGCCGCGCTCGAACCCCGCAACTTACACCGGCGTTTTCGCGCCCATCCGGGAGCTTTACGCCATGCTGGCCGAGTCCAAACAGCGAGGCTACCGCGCCGGCCGCTTCAGTTTCAACGTCAAGGGTGGGCGCTGCGAAGCCTGCCAGGGCGACGGGTTGCGGCGCATCGAGATGAACTTTCTGCCCGACGTCTTTGTCACCTGTGAGGTCTGCCGCGGACGGCGCTACAACTCGGAGACGCTGGCGGTGAAATACAAGGGACAGTCGATTGCCGACCTGCTCGACCTGACGGCAAAAGATGCTCTGCCGGTGCTCGAAAACATACCGGCGATCAGGCAAAAGCTGCAAACCGTGGTCGATGTCGGCCTGGGCTATCTCCACCTCGGCCAGCCCTCGACCACACTTTCGGGCGGCGAAGCCCAGCGCATCAAACTGGCGCGCGAGCTGAGCCGCCGCCAGACCGGCCGCACGCTCTACATTCTCGACGAGCCGACCACGGGACTGCACTTCGCCGACGTCAAGCAGCTCATGGACGTTCTCAATCGCTTGACAGACCTCGGCAACACCGTCATCATCATCGAGCATAATCTGGACGTCGTGAAACAAGCGGACTGGATCATCGACCTCGGCCCGGAAGGCGGCGAAGCGGGTGGCCGCATCGTCGCCGAAGGCACGCCGGAGGCGGTGGCGCGCAGCAAGAAGTCGTACACCGGCCGCGCCCTGGCGCCAGTGTTGAAGAACGGCTGTTCACCATCCCATTCATGAGCATCTACCGCCAGCATCCAGTCAACCTTAACCGGGTTCGAACCTATGGTCTGCAATCGCGGCCTAGCAAGGTCGCGTTCTCCGATTTCGCGCAAGCCACTCCGCCGGGCGCTTCAGTTCGTCAGTGGGTAAACTCTTTGCCCCGCATCCTGGCCGGCAATGACTTTCGCGCTGTCGTCGCCGCCATCCGGCGCGCCCGCGACAAACGCAAGCCGATCATCTGGGCGCTCGGCGGGCACGTAATCAAAGTGGGCCTGGCGCCGGTGCTGATCGATCTTATGCGGCGAGGCTTCCTCACCGCCGTGGCCATGAACGGCGCAGCGTTGATCCATGATTTCGAGATCGCCCTTGTCGGCTCGACCTCCGAGGACGTTCCGGCCGTGCTCGGCCAGGGACGGTTTGGCATGGCGGAGGAGACCGGCCGCTTCATCAACGAAGCCATCGCGCAAGGCGACCGCGAAGGGTTGGGAATCGGCGAGGCAGTCGGACGGTTTCTGGCGCAGAAGCGTCCGCCGGTGCCGGTTCGCTTCCGGCGATACAGTTTGCTCGCGGCCGCGTACCGGGCGCGCGTGCCGGTGACCGTCCACGAGGCCATCGGCACGGACATCATCCACAATCATCCTGCGATGGATGCGCGGGCGGTCGGCGCCGCCACGCACCGCGACTTTCTGCTGCTGGCCGCGCTGGTGAAGCAAATGGACGACGGCGGAGTGTATCTCAACGCCGGCTCGGCGGTGATTCTGCCGGAAGTGTTTCTGAAGTGCGTGAGCCTCGCTGCTAATCTGGGACACGCGCCGCGGGGCATCACCACGGTGAACCTCGACTTCATCCAGCATTACCGGCCCACCGAGAACGTGCTGCGGCGCCCGACGGCGGCGGGGAAAGGCCGCCACGCCAGCCGCGGTTACGCCCTGACCGGTCATCACGAACTGATGATTCCGCTGCTGGCGGCGGCGCTCAGAGACGGTGACAAGCGATGAGTGACGAGCAGCCGGATAAAGCCGCCTTGGGACCGATGCCCTATCCGGAAGGCCCTCGGCCTCCGGCCGCCCCGTCCTCTGAAATGCCCGCGAGCGAAGGCGCGTCGGCGGCCGCACCGCCGACCCTGTTCTCGGAGTCGGTCGAGGCGCCGCCCCGCTTGTGGAGACCGCGTGACCTCCTGGTCTTCGTGGCAATTCTGTGCGGTGGATTGGTGGTCTGTCAGCTTCTGGTGATTCTGGGCTACGCGCTGCTGCGGCCCCTCATGGGCTGGCACACTTCCCTCAGTACGCTCGAGCAGAATACTTTCTTCCTGGTTGCGCTGCAGTTTGTCTGTTACGCCTTCGTGCTGGTGTGCGTGTATCTCCTGATTGTCGCCCACTATCGCCAGCCCTTCTGGCGCGGCCTGCAATGGCATTCACTGACCCTGGGGCAGATTGGTCGGTACATGGCAGGCGGTTTGCTGCTCGCCGTTGCGGTGCAGTTCATCCCGGCCCTTCTGCCCGACAACAACACGTTTCCGCTCCAAAAACTCTTCAACTCTCCCGCCGCCGGCTACGCCCTGGGCATCCTGTCAGTGTTCATCGCGCCCTTCATGGAGGAGCTGGTTTTTCGCGGCGTCCTCTATGCCTTCTTTGAGAGGCTGGCCGGCTTTCAATTCGCCATCGTGGGCACGGCTGTGCTGTTTGCCGGTCTTCACGTGCCGGAATACTGGGGGGCGTGGGGCCGGGTTCTGGTCATCCTGGTGGTGGGGCTGGTTCTGTCGCTGGCGCGCGCGGTGACGAAGTCACTCACGCCCAGCGTCGTGCTGCACATGGCATACAACGCCACGTTGATGTCGGCCCTCTTCTTCGCTACCCACCACTTCCGCACCATGCCGGCCTTGCCGGGGCACTCATAGTGACCTCGAAGCGCTGCTTCCTGGTCACGCGCTCCGGCGGCGCTTGATGTCAATCTGCAGCCGCTTCACCTTCTGGTTGAGCGTCGAAAGCGGGATTTTCAGGCGCTCGGCCGCATCGGTCTGGCTCCAGTTCGTCCGCGCCAGCACGTCGAGAATCACGTCCCGCTCGTAAGACTCCGTGATGTCGAAGAGAGACTTGCCGTTGAGGCTCTCCACGACGGCGCGGGGCGCTTGCGAGCCGTCTGAGGTGAGCTGCTCCGGCAGCAGGTCGGCGCCAAGCACCGTATTGGAGGAGAGAACCACCGCCCGCTCCACCGCGTTTTCCAGCTCGCGCACGTTTCCCGGCCAGTCATAGTCCATCAGCATCTTGAGCGCCTCGGGCGAGAAGTGAAGGGCGCCCTTGGCGTTTTCCTGCGTGAACTTGGTCAAGAAGTGACCGAGAAGCGCGGGAATATCCTCCTTGCGCTCGCGCAGCGGCGGCAGCGACAGTGAGATAACGTTGAGGCGATAATAGAGGTCCTCGCGAAACTTGTTCTCCTGCACCAGCCGGCGCAGATCCGTGTTCGTGGCCGCGAGAATCCGCACGTCCACCTTCAGGGTGTCGGTGCCGCCCAGGCGCATGAACTCGCGTTCCTGGATCACGCGGAGCAGCTTGGATTGGGTTTCGACGCCGATGGTGCCAATCTCGTCGAAGAAAATCGTCCCCTGGTCGGCGAGCTCAAAGAGGCCGCGCTTCGAAGCAATGGCCGACGTAAATGCTCCTTTGACGTGGCCGAACAGCGTGCTGTCGAGAAGGTCCACGGGCAGCGAGCCGGTATTGACCGGCACGAACGGCTTGTCGGCGCGGGGACTGGTGGCGTGAATCGTCTTGGCCACCAGTTCCTTGCCGGTGCCGCTCTCCCCCTGAATCAACACGGTGGCGCGGCTGGGAGCAATCTGGGTAATCAGGTCGAAAACTTTCTGCATCGGCTCGCTCTTGCCCACGATATTCGGCAGGCCGAAGCGCTTCAAGGCGCGCCGCAGTTGAACGTTCTCAACCTGCAGCCGCGACTTATCGAGCGAGTTGCGGATTTCCACCAGCAGTTTGTCGTTGTCCCAGGGCTTGGTGATGTAGCTGTCCGCGCCTTCCCGCGAAGCCTGGAACGCCACCTGGCTCGAATCGTAGGCGGTGATCATGATGACGGCCGTGTCGGGGCTGTCGCGCTTGATAAGCTTGAGGACGTCGAGCCCGTTGCGGCCCGGCAGGTTGATATCGAGCAACACCAGGTCATAGAGCCGATCCTCGACTTTCTTGAGGCCCGCCTCGGCGTTGGGCGCCGAGTCGAGCGTGTAGCCGTCAACTGTCAGCAGCTCCTGCAGGCTTTCGCGGATTTCCTGCTCGTCGTCGATGATCAGGATGGAACTTTTAGACGGCATTCACGGTCTTCCTTGCGGCGGGAAGTTCGAGGCGGAACGTGGTTCCCCGGCCGACGCGGCTTTCCACCTGCACGTTGCCGGAGTGTTCGCGCATGATGCCATAGGTGACAGCGAGGCCGAGGCCGGTGCCGCGCCCGGTGGACTTGGTGGTGAAAAACGGGTCAAAGATTCGGCTCAAGTTGTCGGCCGGAATGCCGATCCCCGTGTCGCACACCTCGGCGCGCACCGTGGAGTTCTCACATTCGGTCACCAGGGTCAGGTCGCCGCCGTGCGGCATGGCGTCGCGCGCGTTCACCAGCAGATTCATGAACACCTGCTGCAGCTTGCCGGCATTGCCATGGACGGCGGGCAACCCGGAGGCAAGCTGCAGGTTCAACGAAATCCTCGAGGCCTTGAGCATCGGCTCGATCAGAGACAACGTTTCCTGAATCACCTTGTTCAGGTCGAGCTCGGAGTATTCGCTGCCGCTGACGCGCGAAAATTTCAGCAGGCTGTTGACGATTTCGGAGGCGCGGAACGATTGCTTGATGATCTTTTCCACGATGCGGCTGCGCGCATCCTCCGCCGGCATCTGCCGCGCCAGCATCTGCGCCTGCGAGGCAATCACCGCCAGGGGGGTATTCACCTCGTGGGCCACCCCGGCCGCGAGCAGACCGATGGAAGAGAGTTTCTCCGCCTGCACCAACTGGTCTTCCAGGCTGACGCGCTCGGTAAGGTCGGTGAAAATCAGCAGGTGGCCGATGACGCTGCCGTCCTTGCCCACCAGCGGCGCCATCGACGTGTTCACGATCAACTGCCTGCCGTCGGCCGTGCTGAGCCGGAATTTGTATAGTGAGAACGCCTGGTGGCTCGCGCCATTCGAGGGCAGTTCTGAAATCAGTTCCGGCGGGAAAATCTCTGCCAGCCGACGCCCGCAGGCTTGCGATCGCTCGAGGCCATACAGCGTCTCCATGGCGGAGTTCCAGGATTCAACCCTCTCCTCCAGGTTCACCGCCAGCACCCCGGCGCTGATCGACTCAATGATGCTCTCGCTGAAATCCTTGAGAGCCTGGTGCTGGAGCGCGGTCTGCTCCAGCGACTCGTAGAGCCCGGCGCTTTCGAGCGCGATCGAGACGTACCCCGCGAGCGTCTCAATCAGGCTGATGTCCTCGCTCGAAAGAAAATCGCCGTGGCGCGTCTTGCCGAGGCCCAAGTAGCCGAGCGTTTGCCCCTTCACCTTGAAGGGCAGGTAGTAGTGAAGATCGAGCTGCTCGATTGTTGCCCGCGCCTCTGGCGAGACGCCGAACGCTCTTCGTACGCTATCGAAAAACAAGTACCCTTTGCCGAGCTCGGCGCGGTGGGGATTGAGGTAACTAAAGTCCGGATCGCCGGAAAAAGTAAAGCCGCGAGCGCTCGCCAGTCGAAAATCTCCCGAACCCGTCGCCAACACAATCGCCACGCGCTCCACATCGAGGGTTTCCCCCAGCCGCTCCGTCACCCGGTCAACGAGGCGGCCCACGTGCAGCTCAGAAGTGAGCTCGCGGGCGAAATCGAGCAGCGTCTGGCGGTAGTCGTAGCGCTCGGGGTTGAAGAACCGATCCAAACGCGCCTGGATCCATTTCACCAGGGGCTGGAAAAGCAGGGCGGTGACGATAATCGCGAAAATCCAGCCCCCGTGTCCGGTTTCCGGCACCCAGTTGTGGAAGTAGTCCGCGAACAGGGCGATGACGGCGAAATAAACCCCGACGATCGAGAGCGTGGCAAGAGTGTAGGCAATCCCGCGGCGGAAGATGATGTCGACGTCCATCAGCCGGTAGCGCACGATGGCGTACCCGAAGGTCAGGGGCAGGAAAATGAGCGAGAACACCGAAGCTTTCATCCAGAGCGTGGGCAGGTATCCCAGGAAGTAGGGCACGGCGTAAAGCAGGAAAAACGGAACGATGGCGACACACGTCCCCCGCGTCACCCACTTCAACTGTTGCTTGAGCAGAGGAGACCGCGCGCGGCGGTACGAGTGTTGCAAAGCGGCGGCGCCCAAAAGGAAATACACCGCCAAGTAGCCGATCTCCACGCGGTCCACCGCCCACCTTGCCGCGGCGAGCGGCATGGCCAGTGTCAGGATGCCGGCGGAGACCAGAACGTGCACGCCGCCCAGCAGTGCTCCCGGCCCGTAAACCAGCGGGATGGCGTAGCGCCGGCGCGCGAGCCACTGCGGACGCTCCGGAAAACTCAGGCAGAAATGCAGGAACAGGGCAGGGGTCAGGATCCAGGCGGCCACGTTCAGCCAATAGACCGTCCAATCAAAGGTGTTCAGCTTGCCGGTGTAGGAAAACGTGAACAGAACGAAGGACGCCAGGCAAAAGAAATAGAAATGAAGGGACTTGGCCGCTGTCCAGCGCCGCAAAAGAATGAAGGCGCCGATGAACAAGTAGAGCAGCCCGACGAAATCGAGGTAATGACGAAGCGGGCTGGAATTGGCCTGCGGAGTGACGACGACCTGAGCGTCAAATCGCTGGCCCTGGCGAACCAAGCCGTAGGTGAGGCTTGACCACACCCCGCTGCGAAAGACGGCGCGGGCGGCGTCGGAGGCGCGTTTTACCGCGACGCCGTCCACCGAGACTAGCAAATCGCCCTCGCGAATGCCGGCGCTCGAGGCCGGCCCCGCGGCCGCGACGATCCACGCTTGAACGCCGTCGGAGGAATCCACCCACGAGACGCCGTCGGTGGGCAACTGGTAATTGGCGCGCTGGCGAAAATTGAGGTAGCCGCAAACGATGAGCGCCCCGCTCAAAAGGGCGACCAAGAGCGTCGTAAAGCGAACTTGAGGCGTCGGATTCATGCGACTAACCGGCCCAGACAGATTCCGAAGGGTCGAAAATGTTAGTAAGCAAGTTACCTGCCACTTTGCTCTGGACTGAAGAATCTAAGCACATGATGATACAGCGACATACAGAATTGCCTACGTTTTTCAGAAGGCTACTATATAATTGCGGATAGACCATACAGTTTTCAGTAGAAGATGGCCTTTCAATGACGCTTCGGCGCCCTTGAGGAGTCAGTCGAAAAAAGGGGACCCGACACCCTTCTCCCACGCCGTCCCATGTTGACGGAGCAGTTTCTCAGCATTATCCATCTGTTGATTCCAGGAAACATTCCGGTATTGATGGTTCATAAATTGCCAGTTCGTTTTGGAATCGCAAGCTACCATATCGGTAAGAGGAAAATCCAACGGGCAGCGCAGCCGGCTCGGCTGGCGGCTAGAACTGGACGGAAAAGCCGCCGCGGAAGCTGCGGTAGGCGGGCGTCAGGACGAGGGGTTGACCGCCGGCGCCGGCCAAGCGGGCGTAGCCCTGGGCGAGCAGATTCTGGAAATCCGCCACGGCCTCAATACGGGCCGGCAGAAAGCCCGGCGAGGGCAGCGGCTGCCGGATTTGGACGCCGAGGTAAGGATCAATGCCCAATCCCGCCTGGCCGTACGGGTCAACGCCGGTCACGCGGCCCCGTCCCACCCACTCGTAGGAGGTGATGACGGTTGTCTTAGTACCCGGAACCTGCGCCAGCAACTTGCCGGCGATGGAGTCGCTGCGCGACGTGCGCAGGGCGTCGCGAACGTTACGGACAGACTGCGTTTCTTGCGAGCGCGGGCCGGTGGTGAGCACCAAAGCATCGCCGTTGGAGTAAAGAACGGCCGCCTGGACGTGGGCACCGATCCGCCGCGTGACGGTAGACCGAAAACCCACGGAGCGATAATTACCCGCATCCAGGTTGACGCCATTGGAGACGGTGTTGGGAAGGAAATTTCCTTCCAGGTCCTGCCAGACCGTCGCATTGCCGAAGCCGCGCACCACCGCGTCCTGGAATGAGTCGCGGTAGGCGGCCACTTCCACCGTTGAATTGGCGCCCAAGCGGTGCGTAACGCTCACTTCGGCGTGATGCGCCTGCTCGAGCTCAGGACGGTATCCGCGCAGCGTCACGCGCGGGAAAGCAGTCAGATCGCCCACGCGGTCGAGCAATGTGCCGTCACCGGCGACGGGCGACGCTCCGTACTTGAGCGTGAGCAGGGTGGACGGCCCGGCGCGATATTCCAGGCTGGCGCGCGGGCTCGCCGCCAGGGCGCCGCTCAAAGCGTCGAGGTAGTCCATTTCCAAGCCGCTCGTGAGCGTGAGCGACGGCGTGAGCCGCCGCGCTTGTGTGTAACTTGCCACCACGCCCTGGGCGTTGGCCAGGCTGCCGATGCCCGCGGCCGCCGGCGAGCCCGCGCCTTGCGTCAGATTCAACTGGTGCACCACCAAGGCCAATTCCTGCGGGTTGCCGCCCGCCAGGTTGCGCCGGAACGCTGTGACCAGCGAAGACCCGGTGAATCCGCCCGCTCCCATCGAACCAGCCACCAACCAATCGGCGTCGTCGGAAAGCGCACGCGAGTAAGCCATCACGCTGCCGAGCCCGGGGTCCGCTGCCAAGGGATTGGAGCGGTCCACACCCGGCATCACGCCGAACGCCCGCCGCTGGCTGGCCGCGTAACCCCGCCGGGATGAGTTTGAGCGGTCAGGCTTGAAACGCAGGATGGGCCGTGTTGAGGCTGACGTGCGGAGGACCCACTTCCAGTCATCGCCCGCCAGGGTGACCGAGGAGCCGGCGGGGGCCTGCAGGCGGAAAGGCGCGAAGATATCGCCGAGGATCAGATGCAGGTCCACCGTCGAACCCGGCGTCACCTGGAGGTCGTTGCGCATCACCGGCAGGTGGGTGGCTGAGGTGATCCGCAACGAATACCGGCCGGGCAGTAGGTGCTCAACCGTGAAGCGGCCGTGGGTGTCGGTAATAACGCGATGGGCGATATGGTCGAAATTGTAGGCGCTCGACGCCATGACCAGCACCGTAACGCCCACCAGCGGGCTGCCCTGCACATCGTTTACCGTGCCCGAGACGCGGCCGTAGCCCGCGCCGCGCGCCCGCGGAGCAGCCGCCATCAGGCACGCAACGGCAACAGCGGCAATAAGGGCCTGCGCGAGGCGCCTTCGATGGTTCAATCGAGCTTGATCGTCACTCGTCACTCGTCACTCGTCACTGTACTTGAAACGTTGCCGTCGGAGAAACCGATTGCTGCCGGACGTTGTCGGTGACCTTGAGCTCCACCGTATACTTGCCGGGCTGGAGGGGTTTCAGCGGCAGCAGCTTGTCAATGGTCACCTGCGCGGTAGAAGCCTGCTCCGTGTGGGTGAACAGGGGTTTGCCGTCCTTCGAGATGTCGTATTGGATGCTCGCCGACGGGCGGTGCGTTTTCGGGTCTGGCTGCAGGTTGTACACCTGCATGTAGATGCCGAGGTTCTGGTCGCGCGTAAACACATCGCCGACGCTCGGCCGCACCTTGGTGCCGCCGATGACGAATGGGCCGGTCCCCACCTGGTTGGTGGGCAACTGCTGGATGAGGTCGGCCAGGATCAGCGAGCTCGCGGACAGTTTGTCGTCGGCATAGTCGGGCACGATGATGCCGATGTCCGTCGAGCCCACCTGTCCGTTATTGTCGTCTTTCACCACCACGCTCAGCTTGTAGTGGCCCGGCCGCAGCGGCAGCGCCTTCTGGTAAACCGATTTGCGGTTTACATACGACTGAAAATCGTGCTCGGGCACGTCGAGCGCCACGCTGTCCTCAAAGGTGTTGGCGATTCTGCCGCTCAAGGTGCTCAACTCGCCGTATATGTCGAGCACGCCGTGCATCACGCCGTCCTTGTTCTGGAACTCCAGATCCTTGTTGGCCACCTGGATCGTGATCGGCGTCAGGACGCTCTCCTCGGTAATGCGGATGAAATCCGTGCGCACGCTGAAAGGCAGAAGCGACGAGGAAATCTTGTGCGTCACCACCGCCTTGAGGTCGTTGAACTTCACCTCCGGCGCCTTAAAAATCTTGGCGAACAGGTCAAGCCGCGTGAACTCTTCCATGCTTTCCGGCTGGCCGCCGAGAGCCCGCCCTGTGGTCATGCCGTCGGCGCGAGTGAACCGGTCCGTCTTGGACGCCAGGCCCAGCGACTCGAGCTCGGTGAGTCCGGCGCCGGGGACGTGCAGTAACGCGTCCTTCTCGCCCGGGTCCATCGTCAGGTGGTACTCGCCCGACAGCGAGGGATCCACGAATTCCAGCTCGATGTTTTCTCCGATGCCGTCAATGTAACGGTAGCGCCAGTCCTCGAAAGGATACGTGGACGTCTCGCCGCCGCCTTCTTCCTCCGGACGCTCGTAGCTGCCGCCGCTCGGATGCGAATCAATCTCGTCCGGCGGGCCGTAGGTGATGTAAATCCGCCCGCGATCCGTCTTCCAGCCCGGAATCCCGGAAGCGAAGTGCTCGTTGGCGTACGCGATGCGCCGGTAGTATTCCTCTTTGAACTCGTTTTCCGGACTGCCGGGGTTGGGGTTGCGCCGTTCCCAGAACGCCTCGATGAACTGCTCGCGTTCGTCGTCCGTGGAAAGCTTCAGGAACGCCGACCGCTCTTCCGGCGTGATGATGTAAGGAACTTCCTGCGTGAGCCACTTCTTGTACGGGCTCTCCATTTCCTTCTGGATGGCCTTTTCCCGCTTCTTCTCTTCCTTGTCTTTTTTGTCGGGAGGAAATGCGAACAGAGAGGAACCCACCAGGCCGGCGAGCACCGGGACCAGAAACACCACGGCGATCCCCCGGCAGAGCGCCGAAGCGCGCTTACGGGAGCTTTCCTTTGCCGGCTCCATCCCGTCAGGCCTCATCTTCACCATCCCCTGGTTGCGGATTATATTTTCTCCCGGCTTGAAAGTCAAGGGTTGTTCGCCTTCGTGGCGCCTCCTGAGCAGAAGCGGAATCGAGAACACGCGGTTCTGGACCAGACCACCTAGATGCTCTTCGTCCCGCGAAGGATGGCTTGGGACTGACCGGCGGCCGGCCCGTTGTATATTACAGGTTGGCCGGTGAACCGAGCCGGGATTGGGTTGAGAAGTTCATGATCAACCTTGCCTTGAGCACATGCGCGAAGGCCGCCGCGGTCGTTCTGTTACTCGCCGAAGCCGTAGGGCTGCCCGCCGGAAAACCGGCCGCGCCCGCCTTCTATCGCGACGTTCTGCCGATCCTCCAGGACCATTGCCAGAGCTGCCACCGGTCAGGCGGCATCGCGCCGATGCCGTTCGTGACCTACCGCGAAACGCAGCCTTGGGCGGGAGCTATCGCCCAAGCGACGCGGTCAAGAAAGATGCCGCCGTGGTTCGCCGGCCCGTGCTGCGGACACTTCTCGAATAACCCATCGCTTACATCGCAGCAGATCGCGACCCTCGCCTCCTGGGCTGCCGCCGGCGCGCCGGCCGGGGATCCGCGCCGCGCTCCTCCGCCCCGCCACTGGGTAGCGGGATGGAACATCGGGCGGCCCGACCGCGTGCTCGAAATGCCCGCTCCCGTGAAAATCCCCGCTCACGGTGATGTGGAATATACGTATGAAATCGTGCCCACCGGATTTACCAGCGACGCCTGGGTGCGGATGTCGCAGATTCTTCCTTCCAGCCCGGAGCACGTCCATCATGCCGTCGTTTACATCCGGCCGCCCGATTCCAAGTGGCTGCGGCACGCGCCGCTGGGCGTTCCCTTCACGGCTTCGAGCTTGCGCGACGCACGGGATCGGCGCGACGCTGAATGGACCGACAGTGACATCCTGCTGGTATACGCTCCGGGTAGCGCGCCCGACCAGTGGCCCGCCACGATGGCGAAGTTTGTTCCCGCTGGTTCCGACATTGTCTTTCAGATGCACTATACGACCAATGGCCATGCAGCGACCGACCAGACCCGCATCGGCCTGGTTTTCGCCAAACAGCCGCCCCGCCAGCGCGTGCTCACCCTGCAGTTGACCAATAGCCGCTTCGTGATTCCGCCCGAAGTGCCGGACTTCCGCGTCGAGGTCCACGGCACGTTGCCGAACGATTGCACTCTGCTCAGCTTCTTCCCGCACATGCATCTGCGCGGCAAGCGGTTCGAGTACAACATCATCCACCGCGACGGCAGGGTTGAAACGCTGCTTCGCGTCAACTACAACTTTTACTGGCAACTGAGCTACCGGCTCGCGGCGCCGCGATTCCTGAAGGCCGGAACGGAGTTGCAGGCCGTCGCCTGGTTCGACAATTCGCGCCAGAACCCCCACAACCCGGACCCCACCCAGGCCGTCCACTGGGGCGACCAGACCTACGATGAGATGATGGTCGGCTTCTTCGACGTCGCCGTGCCCGCCGGCACAGACAAGTGGCATTTCTTCATTCGGCAAACCCCTCCGAGACCCGCCGCCCAATAACCTCGATTGCGCGGGTGGCGCATACGTCCCGACGCCTTTTGTCGGGATGTCTGCGATCCGGTGCGCCTCCGAGACACCTGCGCTTACCGGCCCCGCCCCTGTCAGGAGCGCCCCCTCAGAAATAATTTACTTGACAATCCACTAACTTGGGTATATCATGTCCTTTACCCCTTGCAGAAAGGGCGGTGAGCGCCCGTCGACTCCCCCACTCCAGCCTCCACTTCCGAACTGCCTCCGCCCGCGCCTCCCAGCGGCGGCGAACCCTCTCCCCCAGCCGGCGCGGCGCCGCGCCTCAAGCGCCGTTTTCGGCTCACTCCGCAGCGCCTTGAGGCCAATCGCTCGAACCTGGTCAAGGCCCGCGCCCAGCGCTGGGCTCCGCGCCTCAAGCACGGATTCTTCTCCCGGCTCTTCGAGCGCAGCCTGCCGTGGCTGGGCGAAAGTCTCGACCGCTATCGCGCTCACGTCGCCCGCTTCGAGCAGGCCTTCGCGCCCGCGGCCGGCCCCGAGCGCGTG
>DASYXW010000045.1:0-4563 GCA_035934405.1 Terriglobia bacterium | reverse complement strand
AAAGATGTCAGCGTAACTGGAGGCCACGAGTACGCGGAAGCCGTAATCAAGGATGGCCCACGGCGCGTGCTCGCGGCTGGAGCCACAACCGAAGTTGGCGCGGGCCAGCAGAACGGAAGCGCCCCGATAGCGCGGCTGGTTCAGGACAAAGTCGGGGTTAGGCTTCTCGCCCGGCAGATACCGCCAGTCATAGAAGAGCGTCCGGCCGAATCCCTCGCGCGTCAGGGCCTTCAGGAACTGCTTGGGCACCATTTGGTCGGTGTCCACGTTGACGCGGTCGAGCGGCGCCACGATGCCGGTGTGCTTGGTGAAAGCTTGCATGCTCTGCTCCTGGTTGAAACCATTGACTCATTGACTGATCGGCTCATTGACACAATAAGTCCCGGGCCCCATTTACTGCAGTCCGGGCCATCGCCTGATATCCACAAAGTGCCCCTCGATCGCCGCTGCGGCCGCCATCATGGGGCTGACGAGGTGCGTCCGTCCGCCCTTGCCCTGGCGACCCTCGAAGTTGCGGTTGGAGGTGGAGGCGCAACGCTCGCCCTCGCCCAGCACGTCGGCGTTCATGCCGATGCACATGCTGCAACCGGAATCGCGCCACTCGAAGCCGGCGGCGCGGAAAATCTTGTCCAGGCCCTCTTCTTCGGCCTGCGCCTTCACCACGCGCGAGCCGGGCACCACCAGCGCCTGCTTGAGCGACTTCGCCACGTGCTTGCCTTCTACCACCTGGGCCGCCAAGCGCAAGTCTTCGAGGCGCGAGTTGGTGCAAGAGCCAATAAACACGCGGTCGAGCGGAATCTCAACCATCGGCGTGCCGGGCCGGAGCGCCATGTATTCGAGAGCGCGCTCCGCCGCCTGGCGGTCCACGGCGTCCTCGAACGATGCCGGGTCGGGTACGCGGCTGGTGACGTCGGTGACCATGCCGGGGTTGGTTCCCCAGGTCACCTGGGGGGCGATTTCCGCGCCGTCGAGCTCGACCACGCTATCGTAGCTAGCGCCGGGGTCCGAAGTGATGGACTTCCAAAAGTCCACGGCGGCGTCAAAATCCTTGCCACGCGGCACGTAGGGGCGGCCTTCGAGATAAGCGAACGTCGTTTGGTCCGGCGCCACCATCCCGGCGCGCGCGCCGCCTTCGATGGTCATGTTGCACACCGTCATGCGGCCCTCCATCGAGAGCCCGCGGATCACCGCGCCGCCATATTCGATCACGTGCCCCGTGCCTCCGGCGACGCCGATGCGGCCGATGATGGCGAGGATCACGTCCTTGGCCGTGACGCCTGATGGACGCTGGCCTTCAACACGAACCAGCATCGTCTTCGATTTGAATTGCGAAAGACACTGCGTTGCCAGCACGTGCTCCACTTCGCTCGTGCCGATGCCGAAGGCGAGCGTGCCCAGCGCGCCGTGAGTGGACGTATGGCTGTCGCCGCAGACGATAGTCTGGCCGGGCTGCGTGATGCCAAGCTCCGGCCCGATGACGTGTACGATCCCCTGGTTGCTGCTGTTCATGGTGAAAAGCGTCACGCCGGTTTCGCGGCAGTTGCGCTCCAGCGCCTCGAACTGCGCCGCGGCCACCTGGTCGGCAAGCGGAAGGTGACGGTCGCCCTGCGTGGGGACGGAATGGTCCATCACGGCGAAGGTCAAGTCCGGCCGGCGGACCCTGCGCCCTGCCGCCTTCAGGCCGGCGAAGGCTTGCGGCGAAGTGCCTTCATGGATGAGGTGCCGGTCAATGAAGATGAGCGACGGCTCGCCCGGCTCCTCGCGCACCACGTGCGCTTCCCAGATTTTTTCGTACATGGTGAGTGCTGGCATGGTTTCAGTCCTGAGTCTATGATCCCGGCAGGGTTCGACTCGTTCCCCAATTGATTTTACGCTGACTTGTCTCGCGCTGTCCATGCGGCGGGCAGGTTTCTGCGGCCTGAAAAAGGAAAGGCCCGCAGTCAGGACGCGCGGTGCTGCTTGACGCCCAACGATTGCATGGCGGTGATGACGGTGACGTTGACGATGGCCTCCGCGTCGCAGCCGCGCGAGAGGTCGTTGGCGGGCTTGGCAAGTCCCTGCAGGATGGGTCCAACCGCGGCGCAGCCTCCAAAGCGCTCCGCCAGCTTGTAAGCGATGTTGCCGGAATTGAGGTCGGGGAAGATCAGCACGTTGGCGCGGCCGCCCAGGACGGAACCCGGCGCTTTGCGCGCGGCCACTTCGGGCACGATGGCAGCGTCAAGCTGGAGTTCGCCATCGACGAGCAACTTTGGCGCGCGCGCCTTGAGAGTCCGTGTGGCCTCTTGCACGGCCGTGACCGAGGGATGCGCGGCGCTGCCCTTGGTGGAGAAGGAAAGCATCGCCACCCGCGGCTCGACACCGAGCAGGGCGCGGGCGTTTTCCGCCGTGGCCAGGGCAATATCGGCAAGCTGGGCAGCGGTGGGCTGCGGCACCACGCCGCAATCAGCGAAAAGGCAGGCGCCCTCGGCGCCGATCTCGTGGCGAGGCGAAACCATGAGGAAAAAGCTCGATACGAGCGACATCTGCGGCGCGAGTCCGATGGTCCACAACGCGGCGCGGACGGTGTCGGCGGTGGTCGTGAGCGCCCCGCCTACCGAGCCATCGGCGTCGCCCGCCGCGACCATCAGCCCGGCAAAGAAGCGCGGTATCTTCGCGGTTTCGAGCGCCTCGCTTTCCGTCATCCCTTTGGCGCGGCGGCGTTCGTAAAGCAGGCGCGCGTAAGCTTTCAGCTTATCGCTCGACGCCGGGTCGAGTACTCCAGCGCCGCCCAGCTCGATATCGAGCGCCTTCAGTCGTGCCTGGATTCTCTCGCGATTGCCGAGCAGCGTGAGGCGGGCCAGCTTTTCCTTTTCGATGATTTCCGCTGCCAGCAGCGTCCGATCGTCTTCGCCCTCGAAGAGGACGATGTGTTGAGGATTCTCACAGGCCTGGACGCGGAGCTTCTCTAAGATTCCCATGCCCGACAAGATTAGCGATATTCTCGATTCACGTCGAGGGCCAAATCGAACTGCTATAATTCTGGACTGCAGGGACAGGTTTGAAACCCACCCTGCGAATCCCTATGTTCAAGACCATCGAATGGACCGACGACGGCGTGCGCATGATTGACCAGACGCGCCTGCCGACCGAGGAAGTTTACCGCACTTACGCCGACTATCGCGGCGTGGCCGAAGCCATCCGCTCCATGGTGATTCGCGGCGCGCCCGCCATCGGCGTGGCGGCAGCGATGGGCATCGCGCTCGGAGCGAAGCAGTCTGGCGCGCGGACCGTGGACGAGCTGCGGGTTGAGTTCGAGACCATTGCGGAGACGATCTTGAAGACGCGTCCCACCGCCGTCAACCTGTTCTGGGCGATCAAGCGGATGCGCGAGGTGTTTGAGAAGTCGCTGGCTCAGCCAGGGTCAGAGGCGGAAACGATTGCGGCGGTGAAGGCGCGGCTGGTAGAAGAAGCGCAGCGCGTCCTGGTGGAAGACATTGCCATCAACGAGGCCATGGGACGGCACGGCGCGGCGCTGCTGCCGGCCTCCGGCACCGTCCTGACGCATTGCAATGCCGGGGCGCTTGCGACGGGCGGGTACGGCACCGCGCTCGGCGTGGTCCGCGCGGCGGTGGAGGCAGGAAAGAAAATCGAGGTGTTTGCCGACGAAACGCGGCCGTTCCTGCAGGGCGCGCGCTTGACGGCGTGGGAACTTGCGAAGGACGGAATTCCGGTGACGCTGATTACCGACAGCATGGCGGGCCACTTCATGAAGCAGGGCCGCATCGCCGCGGCGATTGTGGGCGCCGATCGCATCGCCGCGAATGGCGACGTAGCCAACAAGATCGGCACATACATGGTGGCGGTGCTGGCGCGGGAGAATCAGATTCCGTTCTACGTGGCGGCGCCGCTCTCGACCATTGACCTCACGCTTCCAACCGGCGACGCCATCCCGATCGAGGAACGCTCTGCCGCCGAGGTGAAGCAGTTCGCCGGAGTCGCCACGGCGCCGCCGGAGATCGAAGCCCGGCATCCCGCTTTCGACGTCACCCCGCACCGCTACGTGACCGCCATTATCACCGAGCGCGGCATCGCGCGGGAACCCTACACCGAGAGCCTGCGATCACTCTTCCCTGCCCGACCGGCATAGCTTCGTGAGTAGTTGGGGCGCCGACTGCTTCCGCGCCAAAGGGCGTCTCCGGTAATTTGACCAGTGACGCATTTTGTCACTTAGCGAGATGCAATCCAGACTTCTGGCTAATGCCGGAAATTTGCTCCATATCTCTAAGGCCGATCCTTTGTTTTCATAGACCTAACGGTTTCGTTTGGCGCTTTTGTCGATTTTTCAGTTATTTTTATAGATACTAATTCTAACATTATTTGTTATATAAATAGTTATCTTACTGCAGAGAATACCAAAGAGTTTGGCTCTCATGCCGAACATCAAGGCTCCCCCCACCGAGCTTGGATTCTAATTCATAAGAATGCTAGTACTTGGTGACAGAAAACCGCGTTATATCCTGGCCACCAGGAAAGGACCCCTCACCCGTCCCGGCAAGCCGGGACCCCCTCTCCCCAGGGGAGAGG
>DASYXW010000076.1:0-83548 GCA_035934405.1 Terriglobia bacterium | reverse complement strand
GGCTGCGACGTAGATCAGCCGCGGAACTTGGCCAAGTCGGTCACGGTGGAATGAGAAGTCAACATTATGGTGACCAGAGGCTCCCTTCCGGATAGCGTCGAGGACGATGGCCTTGCGACTATGGAGGTTTGCGCGTGGGTCGAAACAAAGCATCGGTTAGTTGCTCTCTACGACAGACTGTTTTCAACTGGGATGAAAAACAAGTGGGATTCACGTGTTTATATTGACCTGTACGCCGGCTCAGGGTTCGCTCGCATCGCAGGCTCGCAACGACTGATACCGGGTTCCCCTCTGCTGGCCATGGCCGTGCCAGACCCGTTCGACAAGTATATCTTCTGCGAAAGCTCCCAGGTCTATATGACCGCACTGAAACAGAGGGTCAATCGCCTATTTCCTGGATTGGCCGTCGAGTTTGTTAATGGGGATTGCAACGAACGCGTGGAGCAGATCTGCGCAGCTGTACCGCAACCTTCCACGAATCGCAGCGTTCTTTCGTTATGTTTTCTGGATCCTTTTGATATCTCGTTGCAATTCTCAACGATCAGGAGACTGGCCCAATTTTACACGGATTTCCTCTTGCTTCTCGCGCTGTATATGGATGCGAACCGCAACATCTCGAACTACCTGGCGGTCGGAAACAGCAAGGTCGAGGAGTTCCTTGGTATAGCCGACTGGCGAACGCGGTGGAAGGCAGCCGACCGGGAGAGAATCGAATTTCCGACTTTTCTCGCCGTGCAATACGCTGAACAGATAAAGGCCCTTGGCTACCTGGCCGTGCCGTTGCACCGGATGAAGCTCGTGCGATCAGACGAAAAGAACCTTCCGCTGTACCGGCTCGCACTCTTCTCCAGGCACAGCCGCGCTTACGAGTTCTGGGACGAGGTGCTGAAATACAGCACTCCACAAAAGAACCTGTTTGACGAGTAGGAGGTATCAGTATGGGGCAGCTTTCTGCTATCGAGTGGACTGAGGCAACGTGGAATCCCTGGCATGGTTGCCGCCAAATCTCACCTGGGTGCGCGCATTGCTATATGTACCGCGAGAAACGGCAATACGGACAAGATCCGACCAGGATTGTCCGCAGCAAGACGACCTTTGATGCCCCGCTCAAATGGAAAGATTCCAGGATGATATTCACTTGCTCGTGGTCTGACTTCTTTATCGAAGAGGCCGACCGTTGGCGGGAAGAGGCATGGGAGGTCATTCGAAGCACACCGCACCATACTTACCAGATCTTGACGAAACGACCCGAACGCATGGCGGGAAATCTGCCAGCGGGTTGGCCGTGGGAAAACGTTTGGCTGGGAGTGTCAGTGGAAAACCCGCGCTTCTATTGGCGAATCTTCGATCTTGAGCGTGTCCCGGCAGCCATTAGATTTGTATCCCTTGAGCCTCTCCTGGCTGCAACGCCCGATCTTCCTCTTGAGAGAATCTCCTGGGTAATCGTGGGTGGAGAGTCCGGCCCCGGCTGTCGTCCCATGCGGCCAGAGTGGGTGCGGAGTGTCCGACAGCAATGCGTCGCGGCGAGGGTGCCTTTCTTTTTCAAACAGTGGGGTGGCGCCCGGAAGGAGCTGAGAGGCCGCACATTTGAAGGTAGGCTGTGGGATGAAATGCCGCAGGCTGGCGGCAGGGTCTCGTCACTAGCAACCCAGGCCACTGCATCGAAGGGTCAACGTCGAAGGCTTCCAGTTCGCAGCCGGCAATCGGCGTTTTCTTTATGAAGCTCGTTTACTCTGACCAATACGACCTCAACCTCGGCGACCACGTCTTTCCTTCAGTCAAGTTCAGGCTGACCAAGGAAAAGCTGCTGCGCGACGGCGTGGCCGAGGCGCGGGACTTCGTGGAACCGGCGCCCGCGTCGGACGACGACGTGGCGCTGGTGCACACCCGTGACTACATCCGCAGACTCAAAACCGGAACGCTTTCCGAACTGGACATTGTGCGGCTGGAGATTCCCTATTCACCCGAGCTGGTTCGCGCCGTGTGGCTCGCCGCCGGCGGCTCGATTCTGGCCGGACGCCTGGCGCTCGAAGATGGCGTGGCCGTGAACGTCGGCGGCGGTTTCCACCACGCTTTTCCCGACCACGGCGAGGGGTTCTGCGTGCTGCACGACGTGGCCATCGCCATCCGGCGCCTGCAGAAGCAGGGCGCGATCGAGCGGGCGATGACAGTCGACTGCGACGTCCACCACGGCAACGGCACCGCTGGCATTTTTGCCGCCGACCCCAGCGTCTTCACTTTTTCGATCCATCAAGAGAACAACTACCCCTACCCCAAACCGCCCAGTTCGCTCGACATCAACCTGGCGGACGGCGTCGAAGATGAAGAGTACCTGGCGGCCCTCGAGGACGGGCTCGACCGCGCGCTCGCCGGCTTCGAGCCCGATTTGCTCTTCTACCTGGCCGGCGCCGATCCGTACCGCGAGGATCAGTTAGGCGGTCTCAAGCTAAGCCTGGAGGGATTGGAGCGGCGCGACCGCCTCGTGCTCGCCAAGGCGCGGGCGAAGAAGATCCCTGTGGCGGTAACGCTTGCCGGTGGCTACGCGCGGCGCCTGGATCACACCATCCTGATTCACGCCACGACCATCCGGCTGGCGAAGGAGCTTAGCGCCTGATGCGGCTGGTAGGTGTCAATGGCGAGCGGGGCAAGATGCGGAGGGGATCTGCGGCCAGAGAGGGCCTAACCCGAGGGGTCATTCCCGCGAAAGCGGGAATCCAGCTTGACCAGGTTCATGGACCCTTGCCGATAGCCTTCGAGGTCGAGCGTCACATAAGTGAAACCGAGCGGTTTGAAAATCTCGAGGAACTGCCGCGCCATTTCGGGCGCGAGGGCGCGAGGCAGTTCATCAGGCGTGATTTCGATGCGCACGAGTTGATCGTGATGGCGGACGCGGAACTGGCGGAACCCGAGCCCGCGCAGCGCTTCTTCGCCTCGCTCGACTGCCGCCAGGCGCTCCGGAGTGACCTCCAAGCCGTAGGCGAGCCGCGAGGCAAGGCACGCCGAAGCGGGGCGGTCCCACACCGGCAACTCAGCGCGGCGTGCGAGCTCGCGGATGTCGGCTTTCGTCAGCCCGGCGTCGAGGAGCGGAGCAAGTACCTGGTGTTCGCGCGCCGCGCGCTCGCCCGGGCGCCAGTCGCCCTGGTCGTCCAGGTTCATGCCGTAGGCGATAGCCGCGAAGCCGCGCTCCGCCGCCAGCCGATCGAGCTGGTCGAAGAGTTCGTCTTTGCAGAAGTAGCAGCGATCGGCGTGGTTGGCGCGATAGTTGGGGTCCGCGAGCTCGCCGGTTTCGATGAACTCGTGCGGCAGACCGAATCGCCGGGCGTAGGCTTCAGCTTCCGCGCGGTCGCGCTGCGAGTAGCTGGCGCTCAGCGCCGTCACCGCCAGCATGCGGGCGCCCAGCGCCTGGTGCGCCGCGTACGCCAGGTATGCCGAGTCCACGCCGCCGGAGTAGGCGACGATCAGCGAAGAAACCCGCCCGAGGTGCTCCTGGAGTTGGCGCTCTTTGGTCTCGAGATCGCCCATAAAGGCCGGGCTTCAGCGGAGCAGGCCCTTACCCTTAGCCCACATGCATAGCCTACTGAACCGTTGTCGTCGCCGCCGCCAGCGCCTTGGTTCGGCGCTTCACCACCCGCTTCTTCTTGGGCGCTTCGCCCTCGGCGGCTTGGAAGGCTGCAATCGAGGTGACGAACTTCTTCACGCCGAAGGTGTCAAAATCAACCGTGGTGCGGTCTTCGTCGCGTTCCACGATGGTGCCGTTGCCATATTTCGAATGATGTACGTATTGCCCAGCTTTAAGACTCATCACTACCTCCCTAGTCTCTCCGGCCTTCGATTTGGGGCGCGCCGATCCTGGCTCGCGAGGCCCCTCCCTATCCGATTCCGGACCGAGGGGGCGGCCCTCCGGGACCGCCCTCGTCCAACCGAGTTCGCTTACGCTCGTTCCACGTTCTCGGCCTGCAATCTCTTGGGCCTCTCTTCACCTCAAAGGTTACCTGCGCACCCTCTTCCAGGGAGCGATATCCGTCGCCACGATGGCCGAAAAATGCACAAACACGTCGTCGCCGCTTTCGCGATGGATAAAACCATAACCCTTGGCGGCATTAAACCACTTGACTGTACCTTGTTCCTTCATTTCCATTAACATCCTTTGCCTTTGCTATTGATTTGGCAATTTGTGAGGACGGGGGCAACCCCGCTGCAAAACTACAGGGCTCCAAAAGCCGAGAGCCGGTTGTTACCTGTGCTCTTCGCTTTGTGGGTACTCGTAGGCTTTTACAACTGCAAACTACATAATCATCATACCATACGTCGCCTTGGCCTGTACACATGATTTTAGGCACCCCGCTCCGCCCCTGCCGCCCACAGGCCCGTGAAGGAAGCGGACTGGATTCGGACACCGCGGTGTGCAGGTCCTTGGGGGACGCAGTGACTCCTGGCGGGTCATCGGGTACTTGGAACTGCAAGAAATTGGGGTTGAGAGATATTTTTATTAAGACTAATAATATCTTTGGCTTACATTAATCTCGCATTGGTCGCTGCAAATATAAATCAATATGTCATTTATTTTAAATCAGATATAAACTTATTTCGGTTTTTTATTCGCTTTACATTTGTTTTCAACAACGTGTCAGGATCAACCTTGATATTTGACTTAAATTTTCACTTTCTTACTTCTACTCTTGCTCCTTCGAGCCACTGTCGAGGGGGCGTGCAGCCAGCCAGATGCTGGGTGGCGGGGTTCTTTTCTGTGGTGCTGGCGGCGATTCTGGTCATGACGGAGCTACCCAAGACCTTCTTGGCGCACCGATTAGAATGGGTCCAATGGAATATCACTAGGTTAACACTCGTAGAGTACTATAGGCATTCTGGAAAAGTCAGGGTGTTTTGTTCAGTGCCGGCCCACTGGTGGAGCGCATGGAACCCCATGACACGAAGAAGCACAAAGCCAGGAGGGCAGCTTCTTTTCGGCAGGGAACGCGAATCCGCTGACGGTTCCGTACATCGAAAAAAGGGCTTGCACCTTTCCCCTGGGGCAAGGTTTAGGTTGGGTTGGAGGCAATTCATGGGAGACACGCTCACAGTTTCCGCGCTGGCGAGGCGTGCAGGAGTTACGTCGAAGACGCTTCGTTACTGGGAGCGGCGCGGGCTCCTGCCGCGCGCCGCGCGGAGCCACACCGGTTACCGTCTATTCGATCGCGAGAGCCTGCGATATGTCGCGTTCATCCAGAAGTCAAAGGCCATCGGACTCACCCTGGCCGAGATGCGCGAGATTCTGCGACTCGCGCGCAGCGGTCACTGTCCGTGTCCCGAAGTGATCGAATGGACGGAGCGGAAGATTGGCTCGCTCGAAGAGCAAGTCCGCTCGCTTTCGGCGCTGCTTCATCGCCTGAAGCGAATCCGGCGGCAATGGTCCGGCGCGTCGTGTCCGCCCGATCGGTGCGGTAACGTCTGCCAACTGATCGAGGAATTGCCCGAAGCAAAACCTTTGAAAGGAGGCAAACCCGATGCGAAAACTGTGGCTGTTACTTCCCGTCGGTCTGGCGACGCTTGTTGTGACCGCGTGGCCGGCTCTGGCAACGGTGGCCGCTAGCTGCCCGTGCTGCCCGCACTGCCCCATTTGCAAGTAGTGCTGATGAGGGAAGCCCAACCAGAGATGGCGACGACCCCCAGCCGCCGGCGCGGCGGGCCGTCGCCATCCATTCTGATAACGGCCAATCACAGCCGATCACACGAATCACGGTGCTCACGGCTTGCCGCCGACGACGGCGGCCGTCTGCTCCAGCGCCTGCTGATAAGCGGCATGGTGCCGATCGTAGTCGGGGAAGGCGGGGTCGTAGGCGGCAAGAAAGTCCTGGGTATAGATCTCGAAAATCTGGGCGTGAATTTTCAATCCCAGGGGCAGGATGTCCACGAGCGACCCCACGCGCCCGTTGCCATCAGGGTTGCTCCTGGAAAGCGTCTGAAGTTCGAGCGGCGCGCGGCCCTTATAGGTCTCAAAGAGGGCGCAGCGGTCTACGACGCCGCAGGGCCGCCCGGCGCTGTTGTTCTCAATGTCGCTCTCTTGCAAGCCCTCGCTGCCGATGCCGAGGCCGTCTTCAACGGCGCGCGCCGCCTCGAGGTGCGGGAACTCAATGGCGCGGCTGCCCTCCGGATTCGTAATGCCCACGATGAGCGTGGCACGTGAATGCAGGGACTTTTCGAAATCGATCATGTCGAAGACATACTGCCGCCACTTGTCGATGGAATAGCCGTACTGCCGCATTTGCTGGCCGCAGCGCGGCGTGCTCTCGCCGCCGGCGCCCAGGCCGGGCCGAATGTAGGCTACAGACGGATTCGATCCGTATTTCTCAATGACGGCGGCAATAAATTCCCGGTAGTTTTTCTCGAAGCCGCTTTCCCAGTAAACCGGAATGGCCGGGGACTCCCGTCCGCCGCGCGCGCCACCCGGAAACTGGCCGCCCGGCCTCCCGAATCCGGGCCGCGGGAAGAACGGAGGCCGCGCGCCGGGGAACCGGCCCGGCCCCCCAGGGAAGCGGCCCCGCCCGCCCGGCCCCGCTGCATTCGGGTTCATGCCGACGCACCGGACGGAATCCACCTGCGACAGCACGTAAGAGGGCGTGGCCTCGAGACCGCCGTAACTCACCGCCCAGATATCGAGCGCGACGAGTTTGCCCGCCCGCATCCAGGGCTCGATCTGCCGTTCGATGGGCGTCCAGTCATAGCGGGGCGACGCGCCCGGTCCCTTGTCCACCTGCGCCCAAACAATGTCGAACAAGCCGCCGCACACAACCGGGTTGTGGATAAGATAGGTGTCCGCTTCCTCCGTGAATTGATTGCCGGGAAAGAAGATGGCGAAGAGTCCGTGCGGACCTTTCGGGTAAGGCAGACTCGGCAGTGGCTGAGAGCAGTCGGGGAGTCCGCTCTGGCTGGCGCTGGACTTCGCGGCCAAACCCGTCGCTGCCTGCGCGGCGAGACGCTGGCCAGACAGGTTTAAGAGAATGGCAAGCATCACGAAGAGACGCATGAGAACGATCGATTTGGCGTTGGCGGTATGTGAGTCCATGTGGATATTATAACGAACCTCGATAAAATCGAGCAGTTCGTTGCGCGGGCCCCATTCGCCCAGAGCGAAGTCACTTCCGCACTTCCAGCGTTACCTCGCGCGTCAGTTTCTCGCCGTTGCGCACCACCGTCACCATCACCTTGTCGCCCGGCTTGTGCGCGCGCAGGGCGTAGGTGAAGTCGTAGAGGTTGTCAATCTTTTTGTCGCCAAACTGGACAAGCACGTCGCCGGCCTTGAAACCAGCCTTGCCGGCGGGCGAGCCATCGTGCACGTCGGCGAATTTTACGCCGCCGTGCTCCACCTGCCCGAAGTCAGGGATGGAGCCGAAATACGGCCCGTATCCGCTGCCCCCGCCCACGCTCGCCCGCGCCGGTTCGGCCACGCGGACGTACTGTGGTTTCTCGCTCAGCGCATCGAGGCCTTCCATGCAGCGGGCCACCAGCCCCACGACGCGGGCGCCGTCGGCGGCGTCAATCTTGTCCCAGGTGTCCGAAGGCTTGTGGTAGTCCGAGTGCAGCCCGGAAAAGAAGAAGAGAATGGGAACGCCGCGCGCCGTGAACGAGGTTTGATCACTCGCGCCGTAGCCCGAAGCAGAGTAGCTGATGTCAAACGCCGGCGAGCCCGCGGAATTCGCGTCTTCCATGAGCCTCTTGAACCCGGGCGAGGTGCCGGTGCCGCCGATGTAGAGCCGGTTGTGCTGCACGCGGCCAATCATGTCCATATTGATCATGGCGATGGTCGAGGCGAGCGGCGCCGTCGGATGCGACGTGTAGTAGTTCGACCCCAGCAGTCCCAGCTCCTCGCCCGCAAAGGTCATGAAGAGTATCGAGTGCTTCGGGCGCGACGGCGCATGGGCGAAAGCGTCGGCCAGCTCCAGCACGGCGCTCGTGCCCGAGGCGTTGTCATCCGCGCCGGGATGGATCTGGCCTATTTCACTCGGCGCGAGGGAGTGCTGGTCGCCGAGACCAAGATGATCGTAGTGGGCGCCGACCACAATGTATTGTTTGGCCAGCCCCGAGTCGCTGCCGGGCAGGATACCGATGACGTTCGCCACCGGCTTGCGAATCCGCCGCACGTCCACCGCCAGCGCCAAGCGCGCCGACGGTTCGAGCGCGAAAGAGTGGTTCGAGAGGTCCTTGTCAATCGCCTGGCGGAGCTCGTCGAGCGTGTGGCCCGAAGGCTTCAGCCACTCATCCGCCACCGCCGCTTTCACCTGAATCACCGCGAGCTGCATCTCTTCCGGGCCGGCGAGCTCCCCGAAGCTGACAAGGCCGTCGGCGTCACCGGGATGGTTGCCCATATCGTTCACCAGCACCATGCCCGCCGCGCCGTGATTCCGGGCGTTAATCGCCTTGTTCACAATCTCCGCATGCTGCGTGTACTGCTTGCCTTCAAAGACGCTCTTCTCGTCGTTCTCCTGCGGCTCGTGGCGCAGCACGATCACGATCTTGCCCTTGGCGTCGATCCCCTGGTAATCGTCGTAGTGATATTCCGGCGCCGTGATGCCGTACCCGGCAAACACCAGCGGCGCCTGAATGGTTGTGTCCTCGGAAAAGCTCAGGGGAATGTAGTCGTCATGGAGCTTCAAGGCCTTGCGCACGCCGCCTGCTTCGTAGACAAGGGAGTTCTTCGGCCCCAGCGTGGCGCCGGTGGTCAGCATAAAGTGTTGCAGGTAAGTGCCGTGGTCGCCGGCAGGCTCGAGCCCGTCGCGCTTGAAGTGCGCCGCGATGTAGCCCGCCGCTTCGTTCAACTCCGGCGTCCCGTTGCCGCGTCCCTTCAGCCGGTCGCTCGAGAGGTACTTGATGGGCGCAAGAAACTCTTGGGAGGAGAACTGGAGGTCGGTTCCGGTCTTCGCCGAACTCAAGGCGGCGATGTGGCCCGGCGCTGGACCCAGGGCCGCGGCCAACATCAGAAACGCAAGCGATCGAAGTCTCATAGGTTGGATGGTCACTCATTTGCAGTGCGGGGTCAAGGGGCGGCGGGCAGCCACGGCACGACTTCGGTGCAGTGGGGTTTTCGGCGAGAGGAAAGGGAGGCGAGGTGAGTATCCGCAGGTGTCAGCCTGCGGATACTGGCACCCCTCCGCCCCTCCATTCGTTCAGTGCTGCACTCGCTTGGCGGCGCCCGTCACTTGGGCGTTGGGATCGTTGGTTCCGATGAACATGACCTCGCTCCCGTCCGCCTTGATCACAAGGTTTTGCGTCACTCCGTTGCTGAGTGAAGCTGAGCCGGAGCAGTCCGCATTGATCGTGTACGTGCCAGTGAACGTGAAGGTGCTCACCGAGCCGTTGAAGCTGAGCGTGCCCGTGCCGGAGGTGAAGTTGCCCTTGCCATCGGCGCTGACAAGGTCCAGCTCGGCCAGAGGAAGCCCGGCGACGGTTCCGGTGATCGAGGCGCCATAGCTGCCTTGCAAGGTCCCGTTCGAACAGGATTCTTCTTCAGCCAAAGCGTTGGGCACACCCATCAGGGTGAGCGTTGCAGCGAAAACCACTGCTGCGAGCGCGAAATTGAGGGTACGTTTCATACGAGTCTCCTTTTCTCTTTGAAAGTCGGCGAGATGGCCGCGCACGAGCGCCTCCACCCGGCCTCGGCGTCAGATGTATCACGGCATCCCAGTCTGACAAGGGAGATTGATATGCGAATTCTGCTACTTATGTGCGAATCCTGCTGTGCGGGTTGCCGGTGAGAGCAGGCCTGACCGCCAAGCGCGTAGACGGTGCTGCCGGGGCGTTACTCCGTAGGCCTCTCGAAACACCCTGACAAATCGGCTGAAGTCCAGGCCTACGGCCGCCGAGATCTCCTTAATACTCAAGGAGGAATTCTCCAGGAGGTCTTCGGCCTTTTGCAGCCGAATCCGCTTCAGGTGGCAGGCCGGCGAGACGCCGGTTTGAATTTTGAACAGGTGTGAGAGTCGGGAGGTGGACATGGCCACCGTGCCGGCCACTTCGCCAAGCCGAAGGTGGCGGTGGAGATTCTGCCGCATAAGCGCTTGTGCTCTGCCCACCCGCGGATCGATCCACATTTGCGAGACCGGACCACTGTCGAAGGAGCGGTCGTCATGTGAGATTAAGAAGCCGTTGGCACTCATTGCGTTGCGCCTGGAATCCAACTCGCCGGCCACTCTGGCGTGGCTGGGCTGACGAGTCAATGGACGGCGTCCGGATTAATGACGGAATCTGGCTGGACCCGCAAGTGTTTGACAGGCCTGTAGTTGTCTACGGCCATCACTACGCGGTTCAGAAAGCTGAACCGGTTTCGGCCGCCGCCTCGAGCGCCGTGGACTGTACCCGCCCGGCACGCCCGGCGGAGGAGGAACCGAAATTGTGTTATTCTACAGGCTGCGCTCGTTGGGGTGGAGCGCTCCGGTGGCGCGCATTTGCCCGGGCGTTTTCGGCCTGCCGGTTCCGGGTTACGGTTTCTATGGCTTCGATTGCGCCGACGCTGCTGGCAGCAGACTTCGCGCGGCTGGGGCAAGCTCTGGAGATGATCGGCGCAAGCGGTGCGGCGCGCGCCCACATCGACGTGGCCGACGGCCATTTCCTGCCCGAAATCACCGTGGGTGCGCCGGTGGTTGCGAGCCTGCGCCAGGCGACGCGGCTCTGGTTCGAAGTTCACCTGGCGATCGAGCGGCCGGAGCGCTTCGTGGCCGACTTCGCGGCGGCGGGCGCCGACGCGATTTCGGTTCCGGCAGAGGCCGCCCCGCACCTGCACGATGTTCTCGCTGCGATTCGCGCTCGCGGCAAGAAGGCGGGTGTGACGCTCGACCCGGCGACCGCGGTCGACTCGGTGGCAGACATTCTGGGGGACCTGGATTCGCTGAGCATTGTCTCCGGCGGGGACTTTGGCGGCATGACCAGCATGGGCGACAGAGGAAGTGGGGACACGGCGTTACTTCCGCAGTTGCTCGTCAAGCTGCAACACGCCGCGCAGCTTCGCGCCGCGCGCGGCTTGGAGTTTACGTTGCAGGTGGAAGGCGGCGTGACCGCCGAGAATTTGACGGCGCTGGTCGAGGCCGGGGCGGACATCCTGGTGGTGGGTTCGGCCATCTTTGATAGTCAGGACCCGAAGGCGCGGCTCGCGGAACTGATCTCGCTGGCTGGTGGGCGTGAGCGGTCGCGGGCCTGGGATGCCAGTGACCAATGATGAGTGACAAGCAAGAGAAACTTTTTTGCGCCGGTACGCCTGGCGGGGCCAGTGACGGTTCTCAGCGCCAGCGCGTCTCTGCGGTGACGCGGTTTGGGCGAACTACGGCGCGATCTGCGGGGTTAATCCTCGCCGTAGCCTTGCTACCCGGGTGCTTCATCCTTCATCGTCATCGCTCCACCGACCTCGCGACCAGGATTAACCCGGGTGACCAGCCCGACCAGGTCCTCTACGAAAAGGCCGTGAACGAAATCAAGCACGGCCGCTACGACGTGGGACGGTTGACCCTGCAGACCCTCATCAACACATACCCCGACAGCGAGTACCTGGCGAAGGCTAAGCTGGCAATCGCTGATTCCTATTACAACGAGGGCGGGGTCTCGGGGCTGACGCAGGCCGAGGCGGAGTACAAGGATTTCATCACCTTTTTCCCCACCGCGCCCGAAGCTCCCGAGGCGCAATTCCGCGCTGGCATGTCCCACTTCAAGTTGATGGGCAAATATGACCGGGACCGCACCGAGGCCGGTCTCGCCGAAGCCGAGTTCAAAGAGTTCTTGCGGAAGTATCCTGATAGCCCGGTCATGCCCCGGGTGAAGGCGCGATTGCGCGAGGTGCAGGAGCTGCTGGCCCAGAGCGATTACGAAATCGCGAGGTACTACTACTTGAAGGGCGCGAATCCCGCCGCCCGCATCCGCTTCCAGGAGATTGCCGACAAGTATCCGGATTACAGCCAGGCGGACCATGCGCTGTGGTATCTCGGGCAGACGCTGGAGCGCCTGCGCCAGCCCACCCAGGCGGCGACCTTTTACGCCCGCATCATCACCGACTATCCCTTAAGCCCCGACGTGCGCCTGGCCAAGTTGCGGCTTGCCGCCCTGCGCCAACCCATTCCCAAGCCGACTAAGGCGATGCTGGCGCGGGCTCGAGCCGACGCGGCGGACCGCAGGCGGCGGTCGCGCTTGGACGTGATCTCGGAGGTGGAAGGTGTGATGTCCTCCTCGCCCGACGTCTCACGCACGCGCCACGGTCCGGTGCGGGTGGGCGAGCCTCCAACCGGAACCGTTGAGGAAGCCAAAGCTCCGGCGCCGTCGCCGGGCACGGCCAGCGTGTCGGTGGAGCAGCTGGGCGATTCGGACCCCGGTCCGGCGAAACCGGAGGAACAGAGTCCGACGCCGGCCGCAGTGGCACCCGGCGGCCCGATTCTTCCGGCCACCCCTCCGGGCCCATCGGCGACTGCGCCGGGCCCGGGAAATTCGGGCAATCCGTCGAATAGCGCCGGGGCTGCCGCGCCCACGCCGAATGCGCCGGCCGGCAGCGCCAGTTCCAAGACACCCGCCAACACTTCCACCACTCCGGACTCCTCCACGGACACGCCTCCTCCCAAGAAGAGCAGGTTTCACTTCCTCAAGAAACTGATTCCGTTCTAGGCTACCCGGATGAGCCCAGCAATCCCCGGAAGAAAAAATCAACGTAGGCCTCGGCGAGCTCGGTCTGCGGGACGGATCCTTCGGGGCGATACCACTGATAAAGCCAGTTGATCATGCCGAGCAGGGCGAAGGCGGCGAGCCGTGGCGGGAGCGAGGGAGCAGCGGGTGCTTGGCGCTGCGCCTGCGCGATGAGGTCTTCCACAAACCGGATATAGCTCTTCTTGCGGGCGTTGATCTTCTTTCGCAGCGCCCCTTTGAGCGACCGGTTCTCATGCAAAATGACGGTGATTTCCAGATCGCGGGCGCGAATCACGAGGTCGATGTGCCCCAGGATGGTCTGTCGCAGCTTTTCGCGCGGGTCGGCGATGGCGGCGACGGCTTTGAGCACCGTCTCGTCGAGAATGTCCATGCCGTAGTTCATGATTTCGTAGAGCAGCCGGTCTTTGCTGCCGACGTGGTGGTAGAGGCCCGCCTTGGTAAGTCTGACGGCGCTGGCAATGTCCTGCATCGAGGCGCCGTCGTAGCCCTTTTCGTAGAAGATGCGCGCCGCGATGGCGCAAATCTCGCGGAGCCTTTTTTGTTTCGCGTCGGTTGTTTCAGCCATGAGAGGGCGCACTAACGATCAGCCGGCCACCGGCCCGCAGTGTAGCACAGGGAGTGGAGAGTGTTGTATGTTGATAAGACGCGGGCGAACGAGCCGGCGGGGACTGCGCCTGTAGCTCAGATGGATAGAGCAGCAGCCTTCGAAGCTGAAGGTCGGGGGTTCGAATCCCTCCAGGCGCGCCATTCTCCAGCAACTCAACTCTTGGAGAGCTTCACCGCCAGCGTCAGCAGCAGCCGGCGATTCGTGGTGGACATGCTCTCATACATCTTCACCAGCCGGCTGACGGGTTTGGGCAGGGTCGGCGGCGGCGCCGCCCGGGCGAACTTCGGCCGCCCCTCGTTCTGGTAGAGCAATTGATACGCCTCAATCCCCAGCGCGCCGGCGAATTTCTCCAGCGTCACCAGTGAGGGAGCCGTGTATCCGCCCTCGACGCGTGAAATATAGGAACGCAGAAGTCCAGACCGTCTTTCGATATCGCCTTGGGATAAACCCTTGGCCTCGCGCAGCGTTCTCAATCGTTTACCAATGTTCATGCTAACATTGAACCACGACAGATGGCCTTAGTCAATATACATCTTCCATGAATTAATGGCTTAGTGAAGCCTCCGAATCTTGCCCTCAGGCCGGCCCGGCTTCTGGCCGGCAGTGCTTGAAATTGGGGCCGTTCCCAGCCATAGTAGTGGACGCTCGAAGGAGTGCTTCGATGAAGCGCACGTTTGCAATCCTCCTGCTTGTTCTCGCTTCTGGCGTGGCGGTGCCCGGGCGGGCGGCCGCCAGAAGCCAGGGGCGCACCGCTCAAAACTCCACCGCGCCGCCCTCGAACCTGACGCTTGATCAGGTCCTCGACAAATACGTTCAGGCCCTCGGCGGGAAAGCGGCGATCGAAAAAGTGACCAGCCGCGTCATGACCGGCTCGATCGAATCGCCCGCCACCGGCGACACCGGGTCGCTCGTGCCCGGCACCATCGAAGTTGACGCCAAGGCGCCCAACCAACGCGCCGTTATCATCGATTTTCCGGGCAGCGACGGCGACCACCACGGCTTCAACGGCACATCGGGCTGGTATGTGGACCCCGACGACGGTCCCCAGGACCTCCCGCCGGACGCGCTCGGCGCTGTGAAGTTGGAATCCGAGTTTTATCGCGACACCCGTCTGCGCGAGCTCTTCCCGAAGATCGCGCTCAAAGGTACGGCGAAGGTGAATGGCCAGGAGGCCTTCGTGGTCGAGGCGCCTCACGCCGACGGCGGCATCGAGAAGCTTTATTTCGACACGCACACCGGACTCATGGTCCGCGATGAGGTCCCCGTTGACGTGCCCGGCGAAGGTCGCACCACGATCGTCAACGACCTCAGCGACTACCGCGACGTGGACGGAATCAAGCTGCCTTTTGCAATCCATCAAACCAGCCCCGATTTCGAGTACATCATCAAGTTCAAGGAAATCCGGCAGAACGTCACGATGGACGACGCTAGGTTCGAGAAGCCGAAGGCGGGCAGCAGTCAGTAGGCATCGACAAAGGAAGCAGCGACCGGTTCACGCTAATTTATCCCACTCTCCTTTGACGGTGCTATAATCCCGCTTTCGCAAACGTTGTCATACCGGCGGCCCTCATTTCCGGACGTAAAGGAGCCCACCATGAAGCGCCAGAAAGCGAAGAAAGAAAAACCCGATGGAGTGTCGCGGCGCGAATTCCTGCGCGGCGCGGGCGCGGCGGTCTCGAGCGGAATCCTGGTGGCGGAAGGCCTCGCCAAAGTTGCTGCTCCGGAATCGTCCGGCGGGGTCCTCGGACCCGGCGCAGTGCCTTTCACGCTGCGAATTAACGGCAAGCCTCACAAGGTGAGCCTCGAACCGCGCGTGACGCTGCTTGACGCGCTGCGCGAGCGGCTGGACCTCACCGGCGCCAAGCGGGTCTGCGATCGCGGCACCTGCGGCGCCTGCACGGTGATGACGGACGGGAAAGCGGTTTACGCATGCAGCATGCTGGCGATCGAGGCGCAGGGACGAGACATCCGTACGATCGAGGGCTTGGCCAAAGAAGGACAACTGAGCCCGGTTATGGCGGCTTTCGTTCAAAACGACGCGCAGCAGTGCGGCTTCTGCACGCCGGGTTTCGTGATGGCGGCGACGGCGTTCTTGGAGAAGAACCCGCACCCCACGCTGGCGCAGGTTAATCATGGCCTTGGCGGCAATATCTGCCGCTGCGGCACGTATCATGGATTGAAGCAAGCGGTTCTGGATGCCGCCAAGGCCATGAAGGCGTGAATGGCGAACAGAGCCGTCAATATAATGAAAATGACGACGCAGCGTAGTGCCGCCGTCTCGGCGGCATTGCTGGCAGGATGCCGGCGCTGCTGGAGGGTATGAGAGATGGCGCCCTGCAAATACGATTGGCCGGAAGCTCCCGAGCGGCAACTGATCGGCAAGCGAATCACGCGCATTGACGGCCCCGTGAAGTCGAGCGGCCGCGCCAAGTACAGCTACGACGTCCACCCGGAGGGGATGCTCTACGGCAAGATTCTCCGCTGTCCCTACCCGCACGCCAAGGTAACCTCCATTGACACCTCCGAGGCGGAGAAGTTGCGCGGCGTCGAAGCCGTGCGCGTCATCCAGCCGGCGGGCAACGAGATCTTCTGGGCCGGCGATGAAATCGCGGGTGTCGCGGCCGTGACCGAAGAGATTGCCGAAGACGCGGCGCGCAAGATCAAGGTGGAGTACCAGCAACTGCCCTTCTTCGTGGACGACAGCGACCTCGAAGCCGCCGTCGCCGCGAGTCACACCAAGCCTGCGGTGGAGGAACACAAGGGCGATGCCGCCAAAGCGTTCGCGGACCCCGACGCGGTGGTGACCGAGGGTTACTATGGCGTCCCGGTGATTACCCACGCTTGCCTCGAAACCCACGGCCAGGTGGCGCAGCACTACAGCGCTGATAGCCTCCGCGTGTGGGCTTCTACCCAGGCGGTTTCCAGCCTGCCGTCGCAGTATGCCGAAGTGCTCTCGATTCCGACCGCCAACGTCGAGGTGATTTGCAACTACATCGGCGGCGGGTTCGGAAGCAAGTTCCAGGCCGACCGATGGGGCATTGAGTGCGCGCGCCTTTCGAAAGACGCCGGCGGCAAAGCGGTGAAGCTGATGCTCGAGCGCAACGCCGAGCAGATGGTGGCGGGTTGCCGGCCCTCCGCCTTTGCGAAAATCAAGGTGGCGGCGAAGAAGGACGGCACGCTGACTGCCTGGCAGTCGGAGGGCTGGGGGACGGGTGGGGTGGGTCCGAGCGGCGTGCCTCCACTGCCGTACGTGCTCACGGGCATCCCGAACCAGAGCAAGCGCTACACCACGGTGACCACCAACATCGGCGGGGCCCGCGCCTGGCGCGCGCCCAACCATCCGCAGGCGGCGGCGCTCAGCATGTGCGCCTTCGAAGATCTCGCCGCCAAGCTCAACATGGACCCCGTCGAGTTCTTGAGCAAGAACGCCGATCTTGCTCCTTATCCGAACTTCCCCAAAATGTACCGCGAAGAACTGGCCAAGGCGGCGGAGATGGCGGAGTGGAAGAAATACTGGCATCCCCGCGGCGACCCGGAGCCGGGGCACGTGAAGCGCGGCCTCGGCGTCTCGATGCATACCTGGGGCGGAAGCCCGCACAATAGCAACTGCAACGTGACGATTCATCCGGACGGATCGGTGGAAGTCACGATGGGCAGCCAGGACCTCGGCACCGGCACACGCACCGTTATCGCCATCGTGGCCGCCGAAACGCTCGGCCTGCCGGTCGAGGCGGTTAAAGTCAACATCGGCACGAGCAAGTATCCCTTTGACGGAGCTTCGGGCGGCTCGACCACGGTGGGTGGCGTTTCGTCCTCCACGCGCCGCGCGAGTGTTGATGCCCGCGACGAGCTTTTTGGCGCCGTGGCGCCGGCGCTGGGCGCGCCCGCGAGCGACCTCGAGACCGTCAAAGGCACGATTCGGGTGAAGGGCAATGCCGCCAAGAGCCTGACCTGGAAAGCGGCCTGCGCCAAGCTCGGCACCAAGACTGTTCAGGCGATGGGCAAGCAGCCGGGCGAGTGCAAGCTCGCGACGGGCGGCGCGGGTGGCGTACAGATTGCCGACGTTTCCGTGGATACTGAAACCGGAATCGTGAAGATGAACCGCATGGTGGCGGCGCAGGACTGCGGCCTGGTGATTGACGTGAAGACGGCCGAGAGCCAGGTGTACGGCGCCTTGATCATGGGCATCGCCTATGCGTTGTTTGAAGAGAAGATCATGGACCGGGCGACCGGACGGATGCTGAATCCCAACCTGGAGTTCTACAAGCTGGCCATGATCGGTGACATCCCTGAGCTTATCGTCCACATGATGACGGGCCCGGGGTACGACGAACGCGGTGTCATCGGCCTCGGCGAGCCGCCCGTGGTTTCGCCGGGCGCGGCCATCTCCAACGCCGTCGCCAACGCCATCGGCGTCCGCGTTCCTACTTTGCCGCTGACGCCGGACAAGGTGCTGGCGGCGCTGGCCAAAGCGTAATTCGAAACTCGAAAATCGAAATTCGAAATAAGTAAACCCAGTTTCGAGTTTCCAATTTCGAGTTTCGGCTTTTTGGACTACCAACGAGAGTGAGGGTTGGTTATGCAGGCATTTGAATACGCGAGACCCAAAACCGCCAAGGACGCGGTCAAGCTGCTGAGCAGTAACCCGAACGACGCCGAGCTGCTGGCCGGCGGCAGCGACCTGCTCGATCGCATGAAGGACGATGTTTCCGCGCCGAAGCGGGTCGTCAGCTTGGCGGACGCTCGCGACTTGCGGGGAATCGAATACAAGCCGGCCACGGGACTCCGCATCGGCGCCATGACCACGCTCGAAGAGCTCGGCGCGGACGCGCAGGTGCGCCGGCATTACGCGGCTCTCGCCCAGGCCGTAGAGGACATCGCTGGCCCGCAAATCCGCAACGTGGGCACGGTAGGCGGCAACCTTTGCCAGCGCCCCCGCTGCTGGTATTACCGCGCCGGCTACGGACTGCTGGCGATGCACAACGGCAAGCCGCTCGTGCCCGACGGTGACAATCGCTACCACGCCATCCTGGGCAATGCCGGCCCGGCCTATTTCGTGAGTCCGTCGAGTCTTGCCCCCGCGCTGATTGCCTTCGGCGCTAAACTTCGCCTGCTGGGGCCGAAGGGCGCGCGTGAGATGCCAGTGGACAAGTTCTTCGTGATCCCTCGAGCCGAAGGCGAGCGCGAACACGCCTTGAAGTCCGACGAAATCATCAGCGAAGTGTTGGTGCCACCGTCGAACGGGGCACGCAGCGGGTTTTACGAAATCCGGCAAAAGGAATCGATGGACTGGGCGCTGGGGATCGCCGCGGTGGCGCTGCACATGAAGGGGCAGACTGTCGAGCGAGCGCGCGTGGTGATGGGGCAAGTGGCGCCCATACCCTGGCCGTCACCCGAGGCCGAGCAAGAGCTGATGGGGAAAACCATCAGCGAAGAGGTGGCCGACGCCGCGGGCCAAGCCGCCGTCAGCAAGGCGGCGCCGCTCAACCGGAACGGATACAAGGTGCAACTGGCGCGCGTGGCGGTGAAGCGGGCCATCCTGCGGGCAGCGGGCGCCATGAAGGAAGCGTAGCGGTCTTGACGGAAAGGAGTTCTTCAGATTATGGCTGACGTTCAGAACCCAGATCCCCTGACTACGACCGCGGACAACGGACCGCAGGCCACGGGCGATGCCTGCCGCTGCCTGCGCTCCAAAGAGATGTACCTGCACGTCGACCAGTTGGATTGGAAGACCGAAGGCTCGCACAGCGGCATCTACTGGTGCCTCCACACTCAGAATGGCGTCGGACGCGACGGACAGGTGGCCGAGCCCGCGAGCTGCCAGGCCGGACGCTCGTGTTACCAAGCTCCCTAGGCTACGCCGCTCGCGCCTCTCGTCATGTCAAAATCGACCCGCTACAATCTTATTGTGACGCCTTGCTGCTGGCCGGTGGTTTCGTAGCTGCGGCCGGCGGCTTGGGCGCGGGCGGCTTCACTTCGGCCGGGACCGGCTCGGGTGCCGGGGCGGCGAAGTATGCCGGGTCCATCCAGATCGCCGCGTCCTTCTTCACGCTCTCCATGGCCTCCTTGGTCTTCTGCTCTTTCAGCTTGCTCGCGATTTCATCCGAGACGTCCTTCAGGTCGGACTGCGTGTGCTTGACCACTTGCATGAAGTAAACCACCTGAGGATTGTCGGCCGTGTCGGAAAGCTCGCCATCCTTCAGCTTGACGAGCGATGCTTCGAGATCCGCCGGCAACTGCCCGTGCCGCACGGTGCGCGGCTGCGGATCGATGAAGATCACGCCCGGCATCTTAAACTGGTCGGCAAGTTTGGCGAAGTCCGTGCCGGACTGAATCGCTTTGCGAATCTCCTCCGCTTTCGCTTTGGCTTGGTCGGCGGGCAGACCGGGCGCCGCGTTCCCGCCGTTGGGCACTTTCTTGCGGATACTCACTTGGCGGACCTCGAGCGCGGCGTAATCGGACTCGTGCGTGGCGAAATACTGTTTGATCTCCTCCGGCGTCACCTTGGCGCCTTCGGCGATGTTCTTCGATTCGGCCTGCGCCAGGAATTGCATCCGCGCCAGCTTCATCTGCCGGCGGAAGTCCGGCGAGTCCTCCAGGTGCTGGCCGGCGGTCTTCTGAGACAACGCCATCAGCATCGAGTACCAGTCACCGAACGGCTTCGGGCCCTGGCTCGCGATCTGGCCCTGCGCCTGCGGTGACAGGAGGTGAATCACATATTCGAGGTCGGCAACCGTCACCGGGTCGCCGCCCACTTTCATAACGACCTTATCGGGCGGAAACTCCGCCGCCGGCTTGGCCCCGGCGGCCGCGTCCTGCCCTTTCGAAGCCGCCGCTGCGCCGCTGGCGGTCGCCGGCGCCGGAGCGGGTTGGCTCGGGGACGCCTGCTTGGTTTGGGGTGATTGAGCTGGCTGGACCGACTTGGTGGGCTGGCCCGGCTGGGCCTGATTCGATTGCCGGGCAAACGCGCCCGCGGCCGCCAGAGCGCCGACGAGCGACACTGCCAGTATCAACTTGCCTGGGTTACGTCTCATCATTGAATCTTGTTACCTTTCCTCTCTCAGGATGATCGCGGTAAGCGACTCCCCTCATCATAACATAGATCGATGCGATTCTCGCTTCTCTCCTCCACGTAGAAGGTCATTGCGTCCTCAACACGTGGAGGTCCAGAGCCTGCTCCGCTACCCTCCGCTTCAGCCGCCCGTTCTCCTCTTCCAACTGCCGCAGCTACCGTGCCGAATCATCGGGGGAAGGACCTGGGCGCGGCATCCTCGCTAAAATCCCTCGCGACGCGGAGACTTCGCCTCAACGGCTGTTCGACTGGATCAGCCGTTAGCGCCAGAGACACCGGTTGCCCTGACCACAGGGCGAAATGACTTGACCGCGCTAAGGGCTTGGACAACAATGAGTCTCCCTTACGCTGTTGAGGTCCGTCTGTGGGAATGAATTTTCGTTCTATCTTCAGCATGTTCTCGTCCGACCTTGCCATCGACCTCGGCACGGCCAACACCTTAGTGTACGCCCGCGGCAAGGGCATCGTGGTGAACGAGCCCTCCATCGTGGCCATCAACAAGCTCAACGGCGAGGTGGAAGCCGTGGGGCGTGAAGCCAAAGAAATGCTCGGCCGCACGCCGGGCAACATCGTCGCCATCCGGCCCTTGAAAGACGGCGTTATCGCCGACTTCAAGGTGACCGAGAAAATGCTCAACTACTTCATTCAGAAAGCGCACAACCGGAAACTCTTCGTGCACCCGCGGATTGTGATCGGCGTTCCGTCGGAGATTACCCAGGTGGAAAAGCGCGCCGTGCAGGATTCCGCCATGCGCGCCAAGGCCAGCGAAGTATTCTTGGTGGAGCAGGCGATGATGGCGGCCATCGGCGCCGGACTGCCCATCACCGAGCCCTCCGGCTCGATGATTGTCGACATCGGCGGCGGCACCACGGATATCGCCGTGATTTCGCTTTCCGGCATTGTGTACAGCCGCTCCGTCCGCGTGGCCGGCAACGAGATGGACGAGGCGATTACCTCGTCGCTCAAGCGGCGTTACAACCTGCTGATTGGCGAGCGCACGGCGGAGCAGATCAAGATGCAGCTCGGGTCCGCCTACCCTCTGGAAAAGCCGCAGACCATGGAAATCAAGGGACGGCACCTGCTGGAAGGGATTCCCAAGACCATCACCATTGACGACGCCGAGATTCGCGACGCGCTGGCGGAATGCGTGGCCACCATCCTCAACGCCATCCGCGTGGCCCTCGAACGCACGCCGCCCGAACTCTCAGCCGATATCTCCGACCGTGGGATCCTCTTGACGGGAGGCGGCGCGCTGCTGAAAAATCTCGACAAACGGATCCGCGAGGAGACCGGGTTGCCGGTGTCCATCGCCGAGGATCCGCTGGCGTCGGTGGTGCTCGGCACGGGCCGGATGCTCACCGATTTTAATTTGCTGAGAAGAGTTGCAATTGAGTAATTATCGTAGTAATACTGAGTATCGTGCTTTGAGGAGCCGCAGGGAAGGGGGACTCGGCAGCTCCTCGAGCCGGGCAGGCAACCAGATGCTCGAGCTCATGTCCCCCGAATCCGGGCGGCCCGTGGCGCCGCGCCCGCCGGAAGGCCCCGAGGCGATGCAGGCGTTCGTCGCCCGCCATCGGCCTTTCTTCATCCTCATCGCGCTGCTGGCGGCGCAATTCCTGCTGCTCTCTTTCCAGATTACGCGCAACAGCAACGTTCGCCTGATTAAGGTCTGGGCCGCGGACGCGCTCGACCCCTTCGAGCGGTCTCTGCGCGGTGTGGCTGACGGCGCCACGCTCTCCTGGCGCGTCACGGGCGGCCTGTGGCATGCCCAGAAGCAAAACGAGGAGTTGAACGTCAAGCTGGTGACGGCAGAGAGCCAGATTCAGCAGCTTTCCGAGCAAGCCGCGGAAACCCAGCGCCTGCGCGCGCTGCTCGATTTCAAGAGCCACCTGCCGTTCCAGACGGTGGCCGCGGAAGTGATCGCCTCGAGCCCGGGCGAGAACTCGAACGCTGTCTTCATTGGCAAGGGCGCGGACTCCGGCCTCACGACGGACCTCGCCGTGATCACCCCGGAAGGCGTCGCCGGCAAGCTGATTGCGGTGTTTCCGCATACCGCCCAGGTGCTGCTCATCACCGACCCTTCGAGCGGCGTCGGCAGCCTGTTTCAATCCACGCGGGTCCAGGGCGTGCTTAAAGGTGAGGGCAACGGCCTCTGCCGGCTCGACTATGTGATGAACGAAGAGAAGGTGGCGGCGGGCGAAACCGTGCTGACCTCGGGCCTCGACCAGATTTTCCCCAAGGGCCTGCCGCTCGGGACGGTGGTCAACGTGGGCGACGGCAATATCTACAAGAACGTCGCCGTCAAGCCCGCCGCCGCGCTCGACCGGCTGGAAGACGTCCTCGTGGTGTTGAAGCCGGTGCCGAACCAGCAGGAAGCCAGGAACCAGCAACATTGAGTGATTGAGCGACTGAGTGATCGGCTGATTTGGTGATTTGAGCGGAATGTCGGGGTCGTCAACCCTCCCGACGTTCCTCCGTTCACTCAATCACTCAATGGCTCAATCACCCAATGGCTCAATTAGCCGAGCGACCTATCGCTGTCCACCGCGTCCACCCGCTCACCCTCTGGGTGGCGATTTTCGCCACCCTCCTCTTGCAGGTCTCGCTGCCCGTCGTTTTGCCGCTCGCCCGTCTCTTCGACTTGCCTTTGCTCGTGGTGATTTATTTCTCCCTCATGCGCCGCAACAAGGTGTTCGGAACTCTGCTGGGCGCGGGCGTCGGCTTGGCGCAGGACGCGCTCGCTCGCGGCTTTCTCGGCATGTTCGGGATGTCCAAGACCGTGGTAGGGTACGTGGCGGCGTGGGCCAGTGTGAAATTCAACCTCGAGCCCATCGGCCCGCGCGTGGTGCTGGCGGCGTTCCTCGTGCTGCTCCACGGCCTTGTCTATGCCGGCCTGGGACGAATGCGCGAGTCGCCTCCGCCCTTTCAGCCCCTCGACCTCTTGAGCGCCGTCCTGGTGAACGCCGCCCTGGCGCTCGTTCTCTTTCCGCTGCTCGACCGCCTCCGGCGCCCAGCTTGAAGCATGTGAAATTTTGTGAGATTTTGCTTGACTAGCCCGACCTCTGGTGGTGCGAAAGCGGACCAGTGACGGTAGTCGTTCCTGGAGGCGGGTGGCGCAGACGCGGCGCCGTTTGCCGTGTCTGCGAGACTGAGTTTAGAATCGGGCCATGCCGCGCTTGGCGGGCGGGTGGCGCAGACGCGGCGCCGTTTGCCGTGCCTGCGAGACTGAGTTTAGAATCAGGCCATGCCGCGCTTGGTCCGCTACTACGGCCAGAACGACATTCACTTTATCACCACCAGCACGTATCACCGGGCGCGGCTCTTCGACGCCGAACTCTTCCGCAGCCTTTTCGCACAGACTCTCGGCCAGGTTCGCGACTCGCTCGGATTCCGGCTCCTGGGATATGTTGTCATGCCGGAGCATTTTCACCTTCTGCTGTGGCCGGCGCCCGAGGCCGATCCCTCTCGAATCCTCCAGTCCCTGAAAGTACGCACGGCCATGGCCATCCTGGACACGCTTCGGAAATCAAAAGCTCAACCCTGGTGCGCCCGGATGCTGGAGCGGATTGCCTTGCCCGCCACGGTTCACTCGCCTGCCCTCCACCGGGTTTGGCAAAGGCGATTCTACGACACGAATATCCGGAGTGACGCCAAGGTGCGGGAGAAACTGAACTATATGCACGGCAACCCGGTGAAGCAGAGGCTGGTCCCTTCGCCCGAGCAGTGGCCTTGGTCCAGCTTCAGGCATTATCATCTCGAAGATAGTTCTCTGCTGGCAATGGATCGCATGCCGTAATCGCAGACACGGCAAACGGCGCCGCGTCTGCGCCACCCGGCCCTTGCCCTGAGGAGGTCCTCGCATGAGTCCAAACGAAATTTACCCTTTACAAACAAGAGAGAATTTACTTGCTCCTTTCTTTCCGAGACGGACGAGTTAAGTTCCCGTACCCGTGAGCGTCACGATCTGCGGACTGCCGCCGCCGTCGTCGCTGACCGTGGCCGTTGCCGGGAACGCTCCCTTGTCCTGCGGGGCGAAGGTCACGGAAATCGTGCAGGTTCCTCCCGGCCCAACTTGCGTGCCGCAAGTATTGGTCTCCGAATAGAAGGTCGGATCTTGTCCGCCCAGGCCAACGCTCGTGATATTGAGCGTGGTGCTGCCGGTGTTGGTCAGGGTTATGGTTTGCGGCGCGCTCTTGCTGCCAACTTTGGTGGGCGGGAAACTCAGTTGCGCTGGAGACAAGCTAACCACGGTTCCGGAGCCGAGCAATTCGATCACTTGCGGCTTTTTGGAAGCGCTGTCGACAATCAACACCAGCCCCGCCTTCGATCCCTCAGTGGTCGGCTGGAAGGTTACGGCGATGTTGCAGCTTCCGCTAGGCGGCACGCTCGTCCCGCAGGTGGTTCCGCCGTTCAACTGAAATCCACTTCCCTGGATGGAGATCGAACCGATTGAGAGAGCGGTGGCACCCGTATTTGTGAGCGTGACGGTTTGAGGGTTGCTGGTGGTGTTTACAAGCTGCCTCAAAAACTGGAGCGGCGTGGTGGGCGAGAAGCTGACCGCGCCGGTGTTGAGCAGCACAATCGCCTTACCACCACGGTCCGCCAGTGCCAAGTCAGGCCAGGCATCGTTATTGAAATCGGCCACGGCGACGAACAGATCGTTCTGGCCTGTGGGGTAGAAGAGTCCCGCCTGGAAAGTCCCGTCTCCCTTGCCCACGAACACTGTTGCCCCGGCCCTACCACCAGAGTAACCATAATTTGCAGCCACAAGATCGAGCTTGCCGTCGCGGTTGAAGTCTCCGGTCGCTACGGACTCCGGGAAGATCGTGTCGTAGTTAACGGCTGGCTGGAAGGTGCCATCGCCGTTGCCTAGCAGCACACTCACGCCTGCACCCTGGAAGTCGGCCACGGCTAAATCCAGCTTGCCGATGCTGCGGAAATCCCCCACGGCAATAGACGAGGGTGAGGATCCCACCGGATAGCTCTGGCCTTGCTTAAAGGTACCGTCGCCATTGCCCAGGAAGATGGTCGCCTCGCTGGTGCCTAGAAACTGTCCGGCGGTGGCCACGTCTAGTTTGCCATCCCGGTTGAAGTCTCCGACGCCAATGGCAAAAGGAGTGATGGGGGCCTGCGTAATGATCGGGGGCTGAAATGTGCCATCTCCATTGCCGAGCAAGACACCGAATTGGACGCCTTGGGAGACGGTATCGACGACTGCCACCAGATCCAGGATATGGTCCCCATTGAAGTCCCCGGCTTTCATTTGGGTGGGGCAAACGCCTATAGGCATCTCTTTGTCCGCCTGGAAGGTGCCGTCGCCATTCCCCAAGAGGATACCTATACTCGCGCTGACATCTTCGGCCACCGCCAGATCCAGCTTGCCGTCGTTATTGAAGTCGGCCACTACGATGGACGATGGTTCCGCCCCGACGGCGTAATAAACGCCGGGCTGAAAGGTGCCGTCGCCATTGCCGAGCAACACTTCAATCTTGTTGCTGATGAATGCGGTCGCCACCATATCCTGCTTGCCATCGTGATTGAGATCTCCGGCGGCAACAAAATTTGGGTAGAGTTCAACAGGCGAACTGCCCCGATTCTCGAAGAATTGAGCGTAAACCCGCGCCGAAAAACTGAAGATGATCGCCAGGCCAAAGATAAGCGTTACTGCTTTGCGAGGGTGAACCATGGCGGAACTCCTTTCTTTCCGATATCGATTGACTTGGCTTGCAGAAATTTCATGTCCCTCCACGCGGTCACTGGTGAATTTTGCAGTTCCCTGTCATGTCGTTCTCGATCGCAACCATTCCGGATAACCCACCTTGTACTGTCCCGTTCTCGACACCCTCCGACCCCTGGCAGTTGTTAACTGCATTCACTGTAAGTGTCACAACTTGGTTAGAGTTGGTGAAATTGGCGAAGAAGATCTGCCCCTGGGAAGTGGTGTTGTTCAGGCAACGCTGCGGATACTGGTGGCATTGATCTTGGCCTACCTGGTTCACGACGCTGGCGCACAGCCACCCCGCCATCGAGGTCTTGGAATAGCTGAAACTAGCGCCCGTGGTCACGTTGCTCTGGTTCAGCCAGTTCTGGTTCGACGTGTTCGAAGTAGCCGGCGGACACACCCCGCAACTGCTATCACCTGTCCAATACCCAACGGTCGTTTCTGAGCCGTAAAGGTACGTCGGCGACACGGGAACGCCGCCCGTAGGCCATCCCGTGCACCCCAGTTGCCCGGTCGGGCAAACAGTCACGTTCGGAGCGCTCGAGCATACCCCTCCTGAATAGAATTGCTCGCACCCCTGCTCCAGATCGCTGAACATCGGTCCATCGATCAGCTCCGCGTTGTCGAGGTGCGGATAACCCGTGGTGAACGATCCGGCCCCGTACCAGGCGAGCGAATATCCAAGAGCTCCTGAACCCCCGCTCTTACCTTGGGCGCAGAATGCAGTGCCGGTGGTATAGAGCCCCGAGATCGTGCCCGAATAGACCAGCTCTAAGAAGGTCGCCGCTCTGCAAGCAGCGGCCTGGATGCTGAAAGGATACGTTGGATCGGTCAAACCGGAGTTCGTATTCTCCCAATCGGCGGACCAATCTATCTGCACCACGGCATAGTTATAGGGAGGATTGAAGTAATACGAGGCGTAGTCCAAATCGTCCTCGAAATTCGCCGTCCCCCCGCCGCCGGTAAAGATTACGATGGTCCCGGCCGGGTTAGTAGTTGGAATCTTGTAGCCGAAGGTCGCCGTAAGGGGCGCTGCGTGTGGACAGGTTATTGTAGTCATATAGCAGTTGCTGCCGTAAAAGTTGCTCTGGCAACTAGTCTGCTGCGGCGTATTCCATGTACCAAGCGACAAAGGCGTTGATTGAGCATGCGCGGCCAAAGAGGTCGCGAGAACAAACAACGGTGCCGCTACGAGACATAGACGGGTCGGCTTCATAATCGCCTCCTCGTCCGGGATTTCCATTTTCAACCCCGGCGACGCTCCGCAGCGTACACCTTACCGGCGGCGATTGCAACGGTCGGGCGGTCAGCGTCGCCCCATGCCTCCACGGGCCGCACAGACGGCGCCAACCCTTACGCGGGGCCCACGGCGGGGATGACGGTTAGCGAAAAGCAAGTAGATTCTCTCTTGTTTGTAAAGGGCGAATTCGGTTCATGCGCAGAGCGGCCTCCCCGAAACCTTCCAAACCCATCGGAGACTGTTTTCTAACATCGCTGGGTAAGATACAAGCGCAGAGTCTCGTGCCCTTCGAGACTCTGCGGCACTTGGTGGCCCAGCCTATAATCCGGCTCCTGTCTCGCCGGCCGCGCCTTCCGAAAGAAAAATCTACCTACCGCGCTTTGGGGGATCCCGCGATCATCCCGCGTGGCCCACCCGGATACTCCCGAGGCTGCTCAGCAATCCGAAGACGTTCAACAGCCACACGACGACTGCAATCACCACCACCGCGTTCAGGATGGATTTGATCGAGCCCGCCATGGGTACGAAGCGGTTGATGAGCCAGAGTAGAACTCCGATAACGATCAGCACCATGACGACGTGAATCAGAAGCATAAACGCACCTCCGTCGGGCGTTTCCGCCGAGCGCTCCTCGGGCTAGCGCCCCTTCGCGTGGCCTTCCTGCTTATGGTGTTTCATCACCGTGCGCGCCGCCACTTCCTCAGCGCGCTTCCCGTACCGGCCTTCTTTCTCCGAGCTCTGCTTGATGTGCTCGTACATCCGCTGTTCTTTCGTGCCCACTCCTCGCAGATGTTTTCTGTTGGGCATATCCTGCCTCCTTATGGTCATGCGGCCGGCGCTCCGACGATGGGATTTGCACCAGTCCTCGTACCTCAGCGATCTCGCGGTCGGCCCCGCAAGCGCACTGGAAGTCAAACCTGACGATCTCCTCCGGCGCCCCGTTAAGGTCTTCGAGGTAGGGCTGCATCTGGCTCCGAAACTGCAGCACGCTCCACATTCCTCGCTCGCTCAGATCTGTCACTGCGCCCTCCATCGCTGTTGGATTGCCTGGCTCATGGGGTGGCGTCAGAAATTCAAGCGCGCCGCGTCACCCCCCGGAGCAGGCTGAGAAGAAACAGAACCAGGAAAATGAAGAAAAAAATCTTGGCGAGGCCGGCGGCCGCGAAGGCAATGAACCCGAATCCCAATATTCCGGCAATCAGGACTAAGGATCAGAAAAACTATGGTGTAGTAAAGCATGCTCGCCTCCTGGCGTCAGGTTTCTCACTTTGCAAGCCGGCAGCCACACCGCGGCCGTGTTAGTCATCCCATTGATTGTCAGTTTGATATGGGCGATTCGCCGCGGACAAGCCAGGAGAAACTATTACACGGCGAGGCTCGCACTCGGGCAATACTTACCCTGGCTCATTGCCGTAACGCTCCCGCCGGGGGTCTTGTGCGAACTCATTCGCCATGGCCAGCCTGGAGCCGGCTTGGCGCCGACATGTAGTAGCCTAGCAAACTAGCCTTGACAAGTCTGGCCGTGAGGCGTATGCTGGTTCTCACCGGTGATCTCCCTGTTGCAGCCCGAGCACCTCGCCCTGTCGGCCTCCAGCCTTCCCCTGTTTTCCCCCGGGCAGGCGCCGGTAAAGCGCGCGTCTCATGGTTCCCGCCCTGAGAAAGCGGCCGAATCGAGAGCGGGAAGGGCTTCCGGACGCCCGCACTTTTTATGCCTCCAACTCGCTGCGGGCGGCCTCCCGCTAAAGCCAGAATCTCATAGAAAACAAACGAGAACGGTTGCCGTCATCCCCGATTGCGGTTGGCTGGCCCGAATTCGGTCGGTCAAGGAGGGCCGGGAAGCAGCATCCTTATGAACAACCCTGTGGCCGCCTCCGGTCAAGCCGATAAGGCCGAAAGGTCCGGTCCGGCGGGCGCTGTCCCCCCCGCGCCGGTTGCCGGAGGGTTTCCGCCCACTCGCAACTTGCTCATCTCTCTGGTTCCCGTTCTGGCGATTCTCGTCATGTTCTTGTTCTGGTACTCCACCTGGTTCGGTCGCCGGCTCGGGGAGAGCGAGATGGCCGAGGGTCTCGAAGACACGTCGCAGCCGCACCTGACCCAGCACGCGCTCTCGCAACTGGACGCGCAGATCGCCCGCCACGAGCCGGCGTCGAAGCGCTGGTATCCCGATCTCATGAAGCTTGCCTCGACCAGCGAGCCGCAACTGCGCAGCATGACGGCCTGGGTGATGGGCGAGGACAACCAGTCGCCGGAGTTTCACCAGGCGCTTCTGAAGCTGGTGGCGGACCCGGTGGACGTGGTGCGCTGGAACGCGGCGCTCGCGCTGGCGCGTTTCGGCGATTCGACGGGCGACGCCCAGCTTCGGGCGATGCTCCGCCCTTACCGGGCGCTCGCCCCGCAAGGCGGGGTCGTGACCTTTCGCTCGAAAGACGAGGACGCCTTGAACGCAGGCGACCTCGTGGCGAGGATCAAGGGGACGGACGGGGCAGTCGAGGTGCGCTCGCCCCTCTCAGGTAAGTTGGAACGCCAAGTGGTCCACGACGGGGCTGACGTCCGCGCCGGGGATGAGATCGCGGAGCTCGCGCCGGGAGACAGGCAGGTGTGGGAAGCCTTACGCGCGTTGTATCTGGTGGGGCGGGCGGATGATTTGGAAGATGTAGACCGGTTGGCGCGGGGAGTGGCCGGCATGCCCGACGCCGTCCGCCAGCAGGCGATCCTGACGGCGCAGGCAATCAGGAAGAGGGTGTCGGTGCTTTCAAATGACCCGATGGCCCGATGAGCCTATGGTTAAATCTGATACTTGACGCCCAGCTTCTCCTCGACGAACTCGATGGGGATCATTTCGATGGCATCCCACGGGCAGCCGTCGAGGAAAGAGCCGTCCGGACCCTTGCTGGTGCATTTCTTGCAGCCGATGCAAGTTGCGGGGTCAACCTCGATGCGGCCAAAGGGCGGATGTTCCCAATCGGTCACCCAGTACATGCAGTCCTCGACGGGGCAGTAAGGGACGCAGGCGGGTGAGCCGGCGCAGCCGGTGCAACATTCCGTGATCACCGCCAGCTCCTTGGGCTTCTTCTTGCGCGGCGTATTGATGCCCTCGGACTTCGGCTCTTCTTTGATGACGTCGGGAGTGGGTATATAGTATGTAGGCAAAAAGGCGCTCCTCGGGGCGCGTCGAGCCCCGGTGAGATTCTACGAAAGCGGCGTGGCGAAGTCAACCGCCGGCGATTGATTTGCGGAAGCTTACCGCGACGATTGAGGGAGGAACTTTGGCAGAGACTAAGGTCACGGTAAGAAACCACGGCCCTTTACGCATCGAGGGCGAGTTCACGATTCACGACATGGAAGGCAAGCCGTTTGACCTCGCCGGACGGACGGGCATCAGCCTGTGCCGGTGCGGGCATTCGGAGGACAAGCCCTTTTGCGACGGCAGCCACAAGAAGGTCGGATTCCAATCGGAGGTTCGAGCACGGGAGCTTCCGCCGCCGGTCGCGCCCAAGCCGGTCGTTTCGTAGCCTGCCGCGGCGAGCTGCTGTTTTCCACAGAGAGTGTGCAAATCCCTGTGGATAAGCTGGCTTTCGCACCGTCTTAACAGTTGAGAGCGAGCGGGTTCGCACACCTTGCACAGATTTAGTTCATAGTAATCTTCAACTGAGTAAGCCACTACAAAGTAAATAGACCGCTCCGCGCTTCCGGCATGGCGCAGACAGACGAAACACGAGCGCGGCCGAGGGGGCATGACGGTTCTGATGAGGCGACGAATCAACCTGAGGGTTTGGCTGACGCTCCTGCTCGTTCCGCTCGCAGGTCTGCGGTCTGAGGCTGGCGGGGCCAAGGTCATTAGGGCGGGCGCGGTTGGGACGGTTGTCGGCTGGGGCGATCTCGAGGTCGACAACTTGCCGGCGCCGCCTGGCACGGCGCTCTTTGCCCGCGACGTCATCACGACGGGCGCGCGATCAGGGGCCCTCCTGCGTTTGCTGGCAGGCGGCGTGGTAACTGTTGCGGGAGACAGCGAAGTCGCGCTGCTTGTCCAGCCCTCGGGAGGCACAACCCCCGCGCTTGAATTGCGCCGAGGGGGGCTTCTGGTGCGAAGCTTCACCGGCGAGAGCTCGGAGATCCGTGTTCCAGGGGCAAGCCTTACGTTGAAGGGTTCTTCAGCCGCGTGCCGGGTGGCGGCCGTGGGGAGCTCGTCCGCAGTGGTTGCCGAGAGCGGCCGGGTGATGATCCAAGGCGCCGGCGCGCCACTGGTTCTGGTGGCTGGGAAAGCGGTACGGCTGGAAGCCGGTATACCTCAGGACGTGTCGCAGGCGGCGAGCGCGACAACCGAAGTCGCCCCGACGACGGTTTCGACCGCCGGTCGTGTCACCCAATTGTACCCGGAGGAGACCGTGGAGCACGCCGGCTCCCGGCTGGCCGTCCCCCTTCGCTTGAACGAGCTCGTCAGCCAGGGTGACGGCATCCGCACGTCGGCCGGCGGTCGGGTGCGTATGCAATTGCTGGATGGTTCCTTTGCGGCCCTCGGCGGCGGCACGTCCATGCGGCTCATCCGGCACGATCCTGATACGCAGCAGACGCAAATCGAGCTTCAGTACGGCCGGGTTCGCGCCGAGGCAACAAGACCCGCGCAGCCACAATCGAGTTTCGAAGTGCGCACCGTGACAGCGGTTGTGAAGGGGTCAGCCACGACTTTCGTTGTAGACGCCGGAACTAAAATCACAAGAGTTTGCAACGCCGGCGCTGGACTGCTTTCGCTTGCGAGCATCAGCCCTTCTCTAGGCGGAGCCGTCACTTTGCATAAAGGCGACTGCTCCGCCGTGCGTCATGACGGCGCACCGGGCGCGCCGAGGCAGGCTGAGACCGAGGTCAGGCGAGAGATGGCGTTGACCGGCTTCGCGGGCGTGCCCACGATCGAACGCACGGCGAAAATCGTGGCCGTCCACGAAGCTACCACCGGCACCTTGGTGCTCGCCGCAATCCTGGCCGGGGTCAGTTACGGAGTGGTGGATGGCGCCGTGAACCAGATCAATGACACGTCTTCCAATCTGCTGAAAGCTGCCGGGCAATTCGGTGCCGCGACAACCGCTGCCAACAGCGCCACCGCCACCGCCAACACCGCAGCCGCGATTGGCGCGGCGGTCTGCGCCGCGATTGAGGCCACGGCCGTCTTCGACGGTCTGCCCGTGTCGCCGAGCGGCCCCGGCTCGTTCAACTGTCCGCGCTGAACGGCCCTTCACGCTCCGGGCGTCCCGGCAGGTACAGGCGCAGGAACCGCTCGGCCAACAGGAATCCATCCTTGCGGGCTTGGGAAAATTCCGGCCGCTTGGGATCGTCATCACCGTCCCAGAAATCGTCTTCGTGCTCCACCGCCATCCCGCCTTTGAAACCGATCTGCAGCAGCACAGTCACGAACTCAGGCCAGTTGATCAGTCCTTGACCGGGGATGCGGTAGCGCCACCACTTCTCACCGTGAATCCCGACTCGTTGAAGTACCGGCTCGATGATTTCCGTGTCCTTGGCGTGAACGGCCAGAATGCGATCTTTCACGTCCCAGGCGGTCGCGACCGGGTCGATATACTGTCGCACGAGGTGCGAGGGGTCAAACTCAAGTCCCAGGCGGTGACTCGGGACGAGCCCGAAGACCTTATTCCACAGCGCCGGCACGGTGGCGAAGTTGACGTCGCAGGGGTAGTTTTCCCAGCCCATGCCGAGGTCGAGTTTCTCGAGCACCGGCAGATACTGCTCATTGACGGCCTCGGCTAGAGCCTTCGCCTGCTCGTCCCCGGCGGCTGGTCCCGATGCGCCCTCCGTCGCGCCGCTGAACGTGCCCACGAACTTGCATCCCAAGCGGTGGCCAAACTCGAGGCAGCGGACGAATTTCGCGCGCGCCTCGCGCCGCTTCGCGGGATCCTTCGCGATGTGGTTGATGCCCCACATGCACTCGATGGAGATGATTCGTACGCCGGAGTCGCGTGCGGTTGCGAGAACCCGGTCAATCTGACTGTCCGTGAGCTTGTCGGGATCGAAAAACTCGTCGAGCGGAATCACCACACCCTCGTATCCGGCCGAGGCGGCAAAGGCGAGTTTCTGCGGCGAGTAATGCGCAATGATGGCGAGCTTCGGATACGAGGTATCGGCTGGAACGGCGGACGGCTGCACGTTGAGTTTGCCTCCAATCGCTTTGAGACCGGCGGGAGCGTTGAGCGCCACAGCGGACGCTCCTGCCGCTTTCAGGAAATCGCGACGCTTCACTGTAGTTTTCGCCATGTCTCCGAAAGAGCCTCCGGTATCAGGCTTTTGTCTGGCGCGGGACCATCGAAGCATACGGCAAAGGCTGGCTCGGCGCACGGGAAAAGTGATCGGGGTTCGCCTTTCGTTTCCTGGCGCACATCTCCCCCAAAAACAAGTAATTACACTACTATATACGTACATCATAATATAATACCTTAAGTAATAGCTTTACAAGAATCGTTCAGAAATGTTACAAGTTGGTGTTGGTTTCAAGTTTGTAGGAACGGGGGGATTACATTTATGAAATCTCAGACTTGTCCAGTGTGTGGATCATCGCGAAGCACGCGATCGCCGAGCGGCGAGCATTTGATCTGCCTGAGCTGCCAGCACATCATCGTGCGGCCGCGGGAGAAGCGGCACGCCAAGCGGGGTCCGGCCGCCAAGCGCGCGCGCGCCGCGGCGATGAGCGCGGCTGAAGCGACGAGCTAAGTTCCATCGAACCGCCGCCTAAACCTCCACCGCCCGGCTCGTGCCGGGAGGCGAAGTTGGCTGTGTGTGCGGCGCATCACCTTGCTATTCTCCGATCCCCGTCACCATCACCGTCTGCGGACTGGCGCCGCCATCGTCGAAGATGTTGAGGGTCGCATTCTCGAAGCCCTTGGCCTTCGGGGCAAAGGTCACGCTAATCGTGCAGCTTCCGTGCGGCGGGACGCTTGTGCCGCAAGTGTTGGTCTCGGCAAAAGCGCCGGTGTTGAAGCCTGAAAACTTGAAGGCGCTGATGTTGAGGGCGGCATTCACAGAAGCGTTTCTCAGTGTCACGCCCCGTGGACTGCTCGTCGTGCCCACGGGCACGCGCCCGAAACTAAGAGAGGTAGGAACGAGCTTGACCGCAGTGCCGACGCCGCAGAGAGGGACGGTCTGCGGGCTGCCCGGCGCGTTATCCACCACGGACAGTGTCCCGTCCCGCGTGCCTTTCTGGACGGGCCGGAAAAAAATGGACGCCGTAGCTTCGACACGGCGGTAGAATACCCAACCGTGGATCCGACGACGGCCACCGAAAAGCCGTAGACCGCAAAGGCGGTGGTCTGTCATTATAGACGCGCTACGCTTGCTCCGCAACGCCCTCCTCACCTTCCAATCACGAAGCCGTTAGCTAGCCCGTTCAATAACTACATTGCTGTTCGATGTCGCGCACTTTCTGTGCGTCGTGCTCACGAAGTTCTTTAAGTTCTGCAATCGCCGTTTCTAAATAAGCTCAAATATCCAAATTCTTCACGTTCAGAGCATTTTCCTCGATGAATTGCCGCCGCGGCTCGACGGCGTCGCCCATCAACACCGTGAAAATGGAATCCGCCTCGGCATGATCTTCGGCGCGCACCTGGAGCAGGGTCCGCTGCTCGGCGTCCATGGTGGTCTGCCAGAGCTGGGTGGGATTCATTTCGCCGAGGCCCTTGAACCGCTGCACAGTCATGAGCTTTTTGCCGGCGCCCATGACGTGTTCCAGTAACTCGCGGCGGCCAGGGATATTGAGCTCGGTGCCGTTGGAAGAGATGGCGAAGGGCGGCTTGTCGTAATCGCGGACGCGGCGATGCAGCTCGAGTAGACGCCGGTAGTCAGCGCCTGAAAGCAGCTCCCAATCAATCACGCGTTCGCCCAGGGTTTCGCTCGAAAAGGTCAGCGTATGGAGGTTGTGCTCTTCATCCAAAGCGATGACGGTCTTGAAGCCCTCGGCCTTCAGGTCCTTGGCCACGCGTTCGAGCTTCGTCTTGTCTTCAAGCTCCAGCTTCTTGCCGAGTTCGGCGCGCAAGAGCGCATCGACCGGGCGCGCGTCGCCGATGCGCTTTTCCACCTTGTCGAAAAGCTCGATGTACTCGGCCAGGTTGAGGAGAAAGTTCGTCAGGTCGCCGCCTTCGAGCTTCGCCTTCTTGCCTCCGTCTTTGATTTCAACCACGTGGTCTTCCGTCGCCCGCTTCATGATTTCGCGGCGGAACTCTTTTTCGTCGTGAATGTATTTCAAGCTCTTGCCCTTCTTGAGCAGGTAGAGCGGCGGCTGGGCAATGTAGACGTTGCCACGCTCGACCAGCTCCGGCATCTGGCGGTAGAAAAAGGTCAGGAGCAGCGTGCGGATGTGCGACCCATCCACGTCGGCGTCGGTCATGATGATGATCTTGCCGTAGCGCAGTTTGGCGGCGTCGAAATCGTCCTTGCCGATGCCGGTGCCGAGAGCGGTAATCAGGGCGCGGATTTCCTCGTGGCCGAGCATCTTGTCGAAACGCGCTTTCTCCACATTCAGGATCTTGCCGCGCAGCGGCAGGATGGCCTGATAGCGCCGGTCGCGCCCCTGCTTGGCGGAGCCGCCGGCCGAATCGCCCTCGACGAGGAAAAGCTCGCAGCGCGCCGGGTCGCGCTCCTGGCAATCGGCGAGCTTGCCGGGCAGCCCGCCGGAATCGAGCGCGCCTTTGCGGCGCGTCAGTTCGCGCGCCTTGCGCGCCGCCTCGCGGGCGCGAGAAGCGTCAATTGCCTTGGCGCAGATTTTGCGTCCGACGGTGGGGTTCTTCTCGAAGTTTTCCATGAGCTTCTCATAGACGAAGCTCGCCACGCTCGACTGGATGTCGCTATTGAGTTTCCCTTTGGTCTGGCCTTCAAACTGGGGCTGCGGCAGTTTGACGCTGATGACCGCCACCAGGCCCTCGCGCACGTCCTCGCCCTGCAGGTTCTCTTTTACATCCTTGAAGAGTCCCTGGTTCTGGCCGAATTGGTTGATGGCGCGCGTCAAGGCCGAACGGAAGCCGGAAAGGTGGGTGCCGCCGTCCACCGTGTTGATGTTGTTGGCAAAAGAGAAGACAGTCTCAGCGTAACCATCGTTGTACTGCAGGGCGAACTCCAGGGTTACGCCCTCGCGCTCCACCTCGGCGTAGATGGGCGTCGCGTGCAGCACGTCTTTATTCTTGTTCAAGTGCTTGATGAACTCGGCGATGCCACCGTTGTAATGAAACTCCGCCTGACGCTCCTGCTTCTCCGAGCGCTCGTCCTTGAGGACAATCGTCAGACCCTTGTTGAGGAAAGCAAGCTCGCGGAGACGCTGAGCGAGTGTGTCGTAGTTGAATTCGATGGACGGGAAAATCTTCGAGTCCGGCAGGAAAGTGATCTTGGTGCCGCGCTTCTCGGTCTTGCCCGCCTTCTTGAGTGGGGCTACGGGCGTCCCGCGCTCGTAGGACTGCTCCCAGGTGTAGCCATCGCGCCAGATTTCGAGGTCCAGCGACTCGGCGAGCGCGTTGACCACCGAGACGCCGACGCCGTGTAATCCACCGGATACCTTGTAGCTGTCGGTGTCAAACTTGCCGCCGGCGTGGAGCACGGTCATCACCACCTCGGCGGCGGAGCGGCCTTCCTCCTTGTGGAGGTCAACCGGAATGCCACGGCCGTTATCCACCACGGTGACGGAGTTGTCTGTGTGGACAGTTACTTGTATCTTGTCGGCCTCGCCGGCCAGCGCCTCGTCGACTGAGTTGTCCACCACTTCCCAAACCAGGTGGTGAAGTCCCAGAGGTCCGGTGGAGCCGATATACATCGCCGGCCGCAGCCGGACGGCTTCCAACCCTCCCAGAACTTTAATGCTGGCGGCGTCGTATTGCTGGCCGTTTTCCTTTGGTTTTGCCACTAGCTCGGACGACCTTTCCTCCCGGTATTCGGGGCGCTGCACCTGGCGCAGGCCCATTGCAGCGCTTGCCAGGTTTCCGTTTCGTTTCTGGGAACGAACCGGAACTTGTGTTGATTCTAAGACACTTCTTCGGTTCGTTCCCTCATTTTAACATCCTTTTCTGCTATTTTTTTCGCTAGTTTCGGAGTAAGGTAGTGGTCGTGATAGATCGGTCTTAGCGTCCGCTTGAGGTTCACTGGAAACACGCCAAATCAGAACCCAATAACACCGTCACAATACTGTTTATAAAATACTTAGCGCATCTCCCCTACGCCTCCTGCAGCCTCAAATCCGCATCGGCATGACAACGTAGCGGTACTTGTAGGTCTCGTCATCGCTGGGACGGAACTGGCCGGCGCTCTGTTCGTCCTTCAACTCCAACCGGACTTTGGCCGTATCTCCGAGGACGCCCAAAAAGTCCAGGAGGTACTGGTAGTTGAAACCGATCTGCATCGCCTCGCCGTCGTATTTCGCGTCCAGGGTTTCGTGTGCTTCGCCGTACTCGCCGCTCTGAGAAAAGATTTCCAACTGGTCCTTGTCCACCTGGACGCGGACGGCCCGCGACCGCTCGTCCGCCAGCAGCGCCACGCGGCGCACCGCTGCTTCGATGGCCCCTTTCTCCAGTTCAACTGTGAGCTTGTTGTCGCGGGGCAGCACGGCCTCGTAGTTCGGGAACTGGCCGGTGAGCAGGCGGGCAATCAGGACGCGATCGCCGAGCGAAAAGAAGAGGTGGCTGTCATCTTTCGAGAACTCCAAGGCCGTCTCGGAGCCGGTTTCTGCCTCCATCCCCAGTAGGCGCTGCAGTTCGATCATGGCCTTTTTAGGAATCAGGATCTTCAACTCGTTGTTCAGGCCCGACACCTCCACATCGCGCTCGACCATGGCCAGCCGGTGACCGTCGGTTGCCACCATCATGACGCTCTCCGGTTTGAGCGCCAGCAAGGCGCCGTTGAGTGTGTAACGGGATTCCTCATTTGAAATCGCGAAGGACGTGCGGTGAATCAGCGTGGCCAGGCAGCCGCAAGGAATCGAGGCCAGGGCCTTGGGGACGGCCGGAAGCACGGGAAAGTTGTCCTTCGCCATCCCCACCAGCTTGAACGATGACCGCTGGCAGGTGAGTTGAATCCAATTATTTTCGAGCACCTTGAAGTGGATATCGGCCTCGGGCAGCGAGCGCACAATGTCGAGCAGGCGCTTGGCCGGCACCGTCCCGGCGCCGCCCTTCTTCACTTTGGCCTCGCAAATCGAGCGCACCCCAAGTTCGAGGTCGGTGGCGCTCAAACGCAAGTGACTGTCGCTCGCCTCAAGCAGAAAGTTGGAAAGGATGGGAATGGTCGTTTTCTTTTCCACCACCCCTTGGGCCAGGTCGAGCTCTTTCAGGAGATCAGATTTCTTAGTTGAGAATTCCATAGAGATAGTGTCCTATCACTTGTATTTTAGCCGTAGTGGCGTGGAAAGTGTGGAAAAGTTTGGAAGCCGATGATTCGCCAACGGAAAGCCCCCGCGGACTTTGTGGATTCATCAAGCTTTCTCAGTCGCTGGTGTTGAAATCTTGCTATGGGATTGCGTTCACAAGTTTTGCAATCACGGACGGCTGTTCAAAACAACGCAAGCTTATTGCAGACTTTCGCTCATCTTGTTGATAATTCTGTTCAAATCCCGGTCGGTCTTGCGTAATCTCTCGATCTTACTGATGGAGTGGATGACGGTGGAGTGATGCTTGCCGCCGAACTCACGCCCGATTTGTGGCAGAGAGGCCGACGTGAGTTGCTTGGCCAGGTACATGCCGATCTGGCGCGGATAAGCGACGGCGCGGCTGTTGTTCTTCGACTTTAGTTGCACGAGGCTCAAGGGAAACTCTTTGCACACCGCCCGCTGGATGTGGTCAATGGTCACGCGGCGTTCGTCCTGGTCCACCATATTCTTGAGCACCTGCTGCGCCATCGCCAGCGTGATCTCAGCGCCGGTCAATGAGGAATAGGCCATGAGGCGCGTCAAGGCGCCTTCCAAGTCCCGGATGCTGGACTTGATGCGGGAGGCGACGAAGTCCATCACCGGCGCCGGCAGGGTGATCTTGTGCTCCTCGCATTTCTTGCCCAGGATGGCCATCTTCGTTTCCAGATCCGGTGGCTGCAGGTCCGCCGTCAGGCCCCAGGCGAAACGCGACCGCAGCCGCTCCTCGATCCCCGGGATGTCTTTGGGAGGGCAGTCGGACGAGATGACGACCTGTTTTTGCCCCTCGTAGAGGGTGTTGAAGGTGTGAAAGAACTCCTCCTGGGTGCGCTCTTTGCCGGCAATAAACTCAATATCGTCGATGAGCAACGCGTCCACGTTGCGATACTTGTCGCGGAAGGAGATCATGCGGTCGTAGCGGACGGAATTGATCAGCTCGTTGGTGAACTTCTCGGAGTCGACGTAAGCCACGCGCATTTCCTTGCAATTCTTCTTGATCAGATGTCCAACGGCCTGCATCAGGTGCGTCTTGCCGAGGCCTACCCCGCCGTAGAGGAAGAGCGGGTTATAAGCCTTGGAAGGCGCCTCGGCCACGGCCAGCGCCGCGGCGCGGGCAAACTGATTGCAGGACCCCACCACAAAGGAATCGAAGGTATAGTTGAAGTTCAACTGGTGGACCACCGAGTCAAAATCGAGCTTGCCTTGCACCGCCCGGGCCTCTCCGTTCTCGCCGGGCTTCTTCTCCTCATCGAAGACGTAAGTGACCTGCTTGAAACCGAGGCGCAGCCGCTCGATTGCGTCGCGGATGAGGGCTCCGTAATTCTCCTGGATCCAGTCCTGAAACTCGCGGTGGGGCACCTGCACGATGAGCATGTCGCCGGCCGCGCGGCTCAATCGTGTGGGACGCAGCCACGTCTGGTAACTCTGGCTGTTGACCTTGCTCTTGATCTCATTGAGGACTTGTTGCCAAGCGTTCATGGCGCGCTCCCTGCAGGTGAAGGGATGCCCGTTGCCCCGGGAATCACGGCGACCTCGCCGGCCAATCCACGATGGCGCAGCGGCAAGGAGGCTTTTCCGGCGAGGCGACGCCCCAAAAACGCGAAGTCGATTTCCGCTGCCGCGTTCTTCTTATTAGGACGAAATGACGTGGACGCCCAACGCTGCCAGAACTCTTCCCCTCAACCCGCGTCTACCATATCACGAGATTTTTCCCGTATGTGGCTGCCGCAACCCGTCATAATCTCCTGGCAAGCGGCTTGAAGCTTCGGGAGAGCGCCGTGAGGAATCTAAGTTGTTGACCGGGAAGCGCGGCGCATGGTTCGGTTCGCCTTGCCGGGCGTTCGGGAAAATTATTCAGCCGACTGCCCGGCATGAAAATTATTCTTGACATGGAAAAACCCCAGGAAAAACCGCGATCTGAGCAGGCACACTGGCGCGTGGTGGGCGTTATTCCGGCGCGCCTGGAATCCCAGCGCCTGCCGCGCAAGCCGCTCCGTCTGATCTGCGGCCACCCCATGATTGACTGGGTTTATCGCCGGTCTCGCCAAGCTCCGTCGCTTGATCAATTGTGCGTGGCCACGGATTCGGAAGAGATCTTCGAACACTGCCGCCACAGCGCCATGCCCGTCTTGATGACCTCGCCGGCGCATCGCTCCGGTACCGGCCGGGTGGTGGAAGTGATGGCGCGCGAGCCGGCCGACATCTACGTGAACATTCAGGGCGACGAGCCCCTGGTCACCGCCGAACACATCGAGCTTCTGCTTCGGCCGTTCCGCCAGTCGCCCGCAACGCTGGTCTCTACGTTGAAGGTGGCCATGAGCGCCGCCGACGCGCAGGATCCCAACAACGTGAAAGTGGTAACCGACCGAACAGGGCAGGCCCTCTATTTCTCCCGCGCTCCAGTTCCTTGCGACCGCGACGGTTCCGGCTCAGTTCAATACTTCAAACACCTGGGGCTCTATGCGTACCGCGGCGCCGCACTCGACAGGTTCCGCACTCTCGATCCGTCTTGCCTGGAGAAAATCGAGAAGCTGGAGCAACTGCGCTTCCTCGAAAACGGGATTCCGATTGCCGTGGTCGAGACTGCGGTAGACACCATCGGCGTTGATACTGAGGAAGACCTGCAACGGGTGGAGGAGTTTTTCCTCGCCGGTCGCGTCACCTTGCCCGAGTAACAAGATGGCGAAGGGGCTCACCGTCGCCTCCGACTCCTCGGAATGACAGGCCGGCCGAATCTGCGGCTTCGATCGGGACATCCTAAGAGGTAGGAGGATGGACGATGACGACTGAACTCACCGACAAGATTGCCGTGGTGACCGGTGGCACGCGCGGCATCGGGTGGAGCATTGCCGAGGCGCTCCTCAAGGAAGGCGCCCGGGTGTTCATCTGCGGCCGCGACGCGGCGGCGTTGAAGAGCGCGCTCGAGAAACTCGCCGGCAGCGGCGACGGCCGCCGCGCCGACGGGCTGGTTGCGGACGTGCGCCGCTACGAGGACTGCCGCAAGCTGATCCACACCACGGCCGAGCGCTTCGGCGGGCTCGACATTCTGGTGAACAACGCCGGGGTGGGAGTGTTCAAACCCGTCGCCGAGCTTACCGCGGAAGAGTGGGATACCACTATCGAGACGAATCTCTCGGGCGCGTTCTACTGCTCGCGCGAAGCCATCCCGCTCATGCGGCAGCGTGGCGGCGGTTATATCTTCAACATTTCGAGCCTGGCGGGGGTGAATCCCTTCGCCGGCGGCGCCGCCTATAACGCTTCCAAGTTCGGACTGAACGGCTTCAGCGAGGCGATGATGCAGGACGTGCGCTACGAAGGCATCCGCGTGAGCTACCTCATGCCGGGCAGTGTTTCGACGGATTTTGGCGCGACTCCCGGCCGTAAGGCGGCCGAACCCTGGAAGCTGACCGGAGAGGACATCGCCAAGGCCGTCTGCGACCTGTACAAGTTCCCCGCCCACGCACTCGCCAGCCGCATCGAGATGCGGCCGTCGCAACCGCCGCGGAAGAAGTAAGGCGCACATTCCCATGAGCAAACTTCGGGTTAGCGTCTGAATTTGTGTTGCTGGCCGAAGCAAAATCTGCGAATGGAGGTGGACTGCGCTATTTGTTCCAAATTTCGTTCCAGCGCGGTAGCGAGCGCCTTACGGGAAAATCACTTTCTTGATAAGGCTGGGAACGAACCTTTCACGGCCCCTGCGGACGTGCAAGCCAAAAGCAAGAGGGCCAGTGGATGATCATGCGGCTTTTGGAAGAAGCCCAAGGCAACATCAGATAGAATGACCAATGCGGCCAAGAACCCCCCTGCCATTCCCATCACTATCCAGGCTTGCTCTGGCCCTGTCGGCATCTTTATCGCCGATGATTCGAGCCATGCCTTCTGCGAGGAGGCGCCGAAACGGAAATATTTGTTCGGCGCTGAGCCTATTCACAGAGAGGGATTCCAAGTGGCCTGCCCTATTAGTAATCTCCCCCGAATTCCGCTGGGATTTGGCAAGAATCCGTCACTGACCACTGCACCCACTGTTCATCATCAAGGTAAACGATGTACTCCTTGTCGACTTCAATCAAGGAGTCGATTCGCTTGTTCAGCGAAGGTTCTATATCGCCTTCACAAAACTCGACGAACAGAGCGCCGTTCCGTTTCGCCTTCGCATCCTTAGAGTTGCGACAAGTAAGTGTTCAGCATAGTTATGGCTTCCCACGGCTTTTGCCGGTCCAGGGCGATATACTCTTTGCCAATCTCAAAGCCCTTCACTTGGACGCCATTTTCTACAACCAATTTCGGGGCTTGCGGAGTCCTACGGCACAGCCGATCTCCTATTGGACCCATTCTGAATGAGACCCGCCGACAGTCAGGAATGCCACGAAAGAGGGTGTCCCGGATTCCGTTAGAGGTTGAGCGACGGTTCCGAATACCCCTTTGTGCCAGTATGGCACAGCACCCATGGTTGAGACTACCGCGCCGTTCTCTCCCACCGTCCAGTCTTCCCCGATCGCTCCACCGCGTCCAGCACAGCCTGATTCTTCACCCCGTCGGCAAAGTTTGGTGATGGCATCGTGTCGTTTTCGAGCGCAGTCAGGAAGTCGTGCACCGCGTGGACGAACGTGTGCTCGTAGCCGATGATATGCCCCGGCGGCCACCAGGCTCCGACGTAAGGATGCGCGCTTTCCGTCGCCAGAATCGTCTTGAAGGCTTGCTCGGTCTGGGCGTCCGTGCGGTCGTAGAATTCAAGCTCGTTGAGCCGCTCGATATTGAATGACAGGCTGCCTTTGCTGCCGTAAATCTGAAACGTATTGTAGTTGCGCCGCCCGCCGCAGAATCGAGAGGACTCAAATACCCCGACGCTGCCATTGGCGAAGCGGGCGAGGAAATTGGCATCGTCGTCCACCGTCACGCGGCCCGTGCCACGACCAGCCTTCACCTGTCGCTGGCCCTTATCTTCACCATGGGAGCCGACCAGCGGCCGCTCTTTGATGAACGTCGTCAGGTGGCTGGTGACCGACTGGATGTCGCTGTTCAAATACTGTGCCAGGTCAATGGCGTGCGAGCCGATGTCGCCCAACGCCCCGGCGCCGGCAAGATTCTTCTGTAGACGCCACACGAGGGGAAACTGCGGATCAATGATCCAGTCCTGCAGGTAGGCGCCGTGGTAGTGGTAAATGTCGCCGAGGCGGCCGTCTTCAATCAGCTTGCGCGCGAAGGCGACGGCGGGCACCTTGCGATAGTTGTGCATCACCATGTGCTTCACGCCGGCCTTCTCAACCGCGCGCAGCATCTCCTTGGCGTCAGCCAGCGTATTCGCCAGCGGTTTCTCGCAGATGACGTGCTTGCCGGCGCGCGCCGCCGCAATCGCCATCTCGCGATGCAAGTATCCGGGCGTCGAGACATCCACCACGTCAACGTCCTTGCGCTCGACCACCTTCCGCCAGTCGGTCTCGACCTCTTCCCAGCCGAACTGCCGCGCCGCCGCTTCCGCCGCCTCACGATTACGCCCGACGATCACTTTCATCCGTGGCGTCAGCTTCCCAGGAAAGAAGCGACTGACTTGGCGATAAGCGTTCGAATGGGCCTTTCCCATAAATTTGTAGCCCACCAAGGCGACGTTGATTTCCGGCATGTCGATTCACCTTCGGATCCCTGAATCCTGATTCCTGGATCCTGCTCTTACGCCCACCACATCGCTTGCAGCTTTTCCTTGATCACGATTTCGTTCAGGAAATTCGCGGCTTTGGTTAACCCCTCGTCAATGGACATCAAGCTGTCTTCGTGCTCGATGGAAAGCACGTCGTCGTAGCCGATCATCTGCAGGGTTGAGACGAAGTCGGTCCAGAACTCCCGGCCGTGGCCGTAGCCTACCGTGCGGAACAGGTAGGCGCGATGCTTCTCGTCGCTGTAGGGTTTGGTGTCGAGCACGCCGTTGATCCTCGTATTCACGTCGTAGATCTTGGTGTCTTTGGCGTGAACGTGAAAGACGGCGTCGCCGAGCACGCGAACCGCGGCGCAGGGGTCAATGCCCTGCCAGAACATGTGGCTGGGGTCGAAGTTGCACCCCACCGCCGCGCCTGCTTCGCCGCGCAGCCGGAGCAGGGTCTCCGGGTTGTAAACCGTGAACCCGGGATGCATCTCAATCGCCACCCGCACGCCGTGGCTCTCGGCAAACTTGGCGTGCTTCTTCCAATAGGGGATGACCTTCCTTTCCCACTGCCACTTCAGCAAGTCCTGGAAGTCGGGCGGCCACGGAGTGGGCGACCAGCTCGGAAACCTGGCCGTGTCGGAATCGCCGGGACAGCCGGAAAAATCGATTACGGTCGTCACCCCGAGCTTCTCCGCCATCAGCACCGTCTTGCGGCTGACCTCGGCGCTCGATTCGGCGCGCTTCCGGTCGGGGTGCAGCGCGTTGCCGTGGCAGCTCAGGGCGCTGATCGTGATGCCCTGGTCATCAAGCTTCTGCCTGAACTCGCGGATCTTTACCGCGCTCGTGAGCCATTCCAGCTTCAGGTGCGGGTCGCCCGGGAAGTTCCCGGTGCCGAGCTCGACGGTGCGGATCCCCAGCGGCTTGATTTTCTTGATCACCTCGTCCAGGCTCAACTTGCCGAAAAGAGCGGTGAAAAGTCCAACCCTCATATGGTTCTCCCCTCCTTACCCTGGCTTTGATCAGCCCTGAAATGCGAAGGACGTTAAATCTATAAGCCGCCGCTGGGAGCGTCAACAGAAAAATGAGGCAAAGATAGCTATTGACAAAGTTTATTATCTGGAGTAATATATTTATGGTATATGTATTTATCTAATATATTTAATATGAATAACTTACAGTACTATCAATCCGATTTCTCAACCGGCCATCCGCGACAACCTGCCACTCGGAGAACGTCCGGCGTCGCTAACTCGCTGAATCCGTTAAACGCCCGGGGAGAATTCGGACAACTGCAGGGAGCGAAGCTGACGCCGTTAGCCTCGCTGCGGAACGCACGCCGCTCGAAACGGCCTGGGGCGATGATCGAAGCTGGAATGTCCTTAAGAACCAATACACTGCCAAGATACCTAGCCACTTCCCCCGAACTTCCGGGTCAACTGATGGTCGAAGCTGGAATATGCTTAAGAATCAATTGCCTCCAAATATGCACTGCCAATTGGAAAGGCTCTCAATGACGGATTTTGCCAATGAAATCCGGCGGCGGCCATTTGGCGCGACACGCCAACCGCAGGGTGAATCACCTAGTTGCTAACCGACTATAGACTTGACTTATGCCGGCTCCGACCCTAACAATAGTCATTTTGCCGGACCCCTGCGGCAACTCTCACCTTCCAGGTCAGCACCGGGCGGTCAGCACGCAGGAACAATGTCGAACACCAGGGCAACTCAGGAATCGTACCGTGCCGGCCTGGGGTCTTGCCATCTTGCTTGGGGGCCGGTTGTTATCATAAGTGAGGAAGTGGGGAAGCCAGTGGGAGGAAAATGTTGAAGGGTAAAACTTCGCAACTTATCATTTTTTTGGGCATCGTTCTCGGCCTCTTCAGCCGGCCGGCCGCGGCGCAGACCTACCTGTTTAACGAAGCGGACTTTGCGACGGGAACCAACCCGCAGGCCGTCGTGACGGGCGTCTTCTGTGTGAACCCGGGCCTGCCCTGCGACGGCCAGATCGATCTGGCCGTGGTCAACCACGGTTCGGCCAGCGTTTCCATCCTGCTCGGCGCGACCAACGGGACGTTCGCAACCCACGTGGATTACGCCACGGGCTCGAACCCCGTCGGCATCGCCACGGCCGACCTCAACGGCGACGGCAAGCTCGATCTGGTTGTGGTCAACTCGAGCGCCAACACCGTTTCCATTCTGCTCGGCAACGGTGACGGAACCTTTGCCGGCCACGTGGACTACTCGACCGGAACGAATCCCCAATCGGTCGCCGTGGGCGATTTCAACAATGACGGAATCCTGGACCTGGCCACCGCGAACTTTAATGACAACACGGTCTCTGTCCTGCTCGGCAAGGGCGACGGCAGCTTTTCAGGGGCGACGCCGTTTGGCACCGGCACCGGGCCGATGTCCATAGCCACCGCCGATTTCAACGGTGACAAGAACCTCGACCTCGTGGTCACCACACCCAGCGCCAGCGCGGTCTCGGTGCTCCTTGGCAAGGGCGATGGCACCTTCGGAACCCAGACCCCGTTTGCCACCGGGCTCGAGCCCTCGCACGTGATCGCGGGCAGCATCTGCGGCAAGGCCGGCATTGTGGATCTGGTGGTCACCGATTCGGGCGTGGGCGACGTTTCCGTGCTTTGCGGCAAAGGTGACGGCACGTTTCCTAGCCACGGTGAGTCTCTGGTGCTGGCTGAGGCGCTCGCTCTGACGGCAGGCGATTTCAACGGCGACGGCATCACCGACCTCGCGGTCACGAGCGCCCTCGGCAAGACCAACACGGTGTCCATTCTGCTCGGCACCGGCAACGGCAAGTTCGGGGCGGCCATTAACTTTTCCACCGGCATCAATCCCGCCTCCATCGCCACCGCTGATTTCAACGGCGACGGCAAGCTCGATCTCGTGGTCGCCGACTCGGGCGACAATGCGGTTTCGGTTCTGCTCGGCAACGGCGATGGCACGTTTCAATCGACTACAACGTCTTCCGCTGTGGCCTCGAACCCGGTGGGCCTGGGCGTGGCCGATTTCAACCTCGACAAGAACCTCGACGTGGCCGCGGTGAGCGAGAGCAACAGCAGCGTTTCGGTCCTGCTGGGGAACGGCAACGGCAGCTTCGCGCTTCCGGCGGATTATTCCACCGGCACCAACACCAATCCCCAAGCAGTGGGCATCGGCGACTTCAACGGCGACGGCAATCTCGATCTGGCGGTGGTGAACGAGGAAGCCTCGGGCAGCGTCACCATTCTGCTCGGCAGCTCGACCGGTGTGTTCACGGCCGCCTCCGCGTCTCCGGCCGTGGGCAGCAATCCCGTTTCGGTGGCGGTCGGCGACTTTAACGGCGACGGCAAACTGGACCTTGCCGTGGCCAACTCCTCCGACAGCTCCGTCACCATCCTGCTCGGCAACGGCGACGGCACCTTTACTCCAGCGAATGGGTCTCCGTTTGCAACCGGCGCCGGCACCAAGCCGCAGTGGGTGACCACGGCGGACTTCAATGGCGACGGCAAGCTGGACCTGGCGGTCGCCGAAGGGCCGTCCAACACCGTTTCGGTCCTCATCGGCAACGGCGACGGCAGTTTCCAAACCCACGTGGACTACGCGGTGGGCAAGGGAGCTTCCTCGGTGACCGCCGCTGATTTCAACGGCGATGGCGCGCTCGATTTGGCCGTCACCAACGAAACCTCGAATACCGTCTCCATTCTGCTGGGCAGCAAGACCTCGCCCGGCACCTTTCAGCCGCATGTGGACTACGCCACCGGCATCACGCCGCTGGCGGTTTCAACCGGCGACCTCAACGGCGACGGCAAAGTTGACCTGGTGGTCGGCAACACCAGCCTCAGTGCCAATACCGTCTCGATTCTTCTCGGCAACGGCGACGGCACGTTCCAAACGCACACCGATCACTCCACCGGCTTCTTCGCCCAGGGCAAACACGAATCCGTGGCAGCCGCAGACTTCACCGGCGACGGCAGCCTGGATGTGGCCGCGGCGGACCAGTTGGGCAGCAGCGTCTTCGTGTTTCTCAACACGCCGGTCGTGGCCCTCTCCCCCCGCTCTCTCGCTTTCGGCAGCGAGATCGTGGGCGCGACGACCGCCGCGCAGGCGTTGACCCTGAGCAATCCGGGCAGCGCGCCCCTCAGCATTACGGCTATCACGCCTACCGGCGACTACACGGAAACCAACGCCTGTCCCATGGCTCCCTCGACCCTCGCAGTCGGAGGGTCCTGCTCGATTAATGTTGCGTTTGCGCCCACCGGGAGCGGCACGCGGACCGGCTCCATCAGCATCACGGATAGCGCCGCCAGCAGCCCGCAGACAATCGGCCTGAGCGGCACCGGAACGGCCCCGGCCGTGACCCTGGCCCCAACCAGCCTTACTTTCCCCGCCCAGAACACGGGCACCACGAGCGCCGCGGAAACCATCACCCTCACCAACTCCGGCAACGCCACGCTCACCCTCACGAGCGTCGTGGCCAGCGCCCAGTTCGCTGAAACCAACACCTGCGGCGGGTCGGTGGCCGCAGGAGCAAGCTGCACGGTCAGCGTCACGTTCACCCCAACGGCAACGGGCACTCAAACCGGGACCGTCACGCTCACCGACAACGCTCCGGGGAGCCCTCAGGTCGAGAACTTGAGCGGCGTGGGCTCCGGGTCCAGCGTCACCTTGACCCCGTCGAGCCTCACCTTTACGTCCCAGGCCGTTGGTTCCACCAGCGCTCCGCAGACCGTGACTGTGAACAACACCGGCACCGGGTCGCTGACCATCACAAAAATTGCCGCGAGCGGCGACTTTGCTGAGAGCAGCACGGGCTGCACGTCAGTAGCTGCCGGCAAGAGTTGCACCATCATGGCCACGTTCACGCCGACCGCGAGCGGCACCCGGACCGGAGCGATCACACTGACCGACAACGCGTCCCCCGGCACCCAAACCATCAATCTGACCGGGACCGGCATCAACGCGCCGGCCGTGACGCTGCTCGACTCGGTCGGCGCAGCGATTACCAGCCTCACCTTCGGCGACCAGTTGGTAGGCACCGTCAGCACCGCCCAGGCTGTGACTCTGAAGAACACCGGCAACACCACGCTCACGATCACCAGCGTCGTGCCCAGCAGCGGATTCGGGGAGACGAACACTTGCGGGAGTTCGATCGCGGCGGGCAAGACCTGCTCCATCAGCGTTACCTTCAGTCCCACCGCGGCGGGGGCGGCGAGCGGAACGCTTACGATTACCGACAACGCCATCCCCGCGACGCAAGTCCTGAGCCTTACTGGAACGGCGACCGCAGCCGCCGTCGTGTTCAACCCTCCCAGCCTGGCCTTCACCAGCCCGGCCGTGGGCACGGCCAGCAAGCCGCAAACCGTGACCCTGACCAACGCCGGTCAGGCCACGCTCACCATTACCAGTATCGTCATCACCGGAACCAATCCGGGGGACTTTGCGGAGACGAGCACCGGTTGCACGTCCGTGGCGGAAAATGCCACGTGCACCATCACGGTTACGTTCACGCCGGCCGCCGCGGGCAGCCGGACCGCCTCGCTGACCGTGACCGACAGCGCTCCGGGCAGTCCGCAGACCGTGGCGCTCAGCGGCGCGGCGGCGGATTTCACGCTGTCCTCCGCGACCTCGTCCATGACCGTCACAGCCGGCCAGTCCGCCGTCTACACGGTGAGCATCTCCCCCACGGGAGGCTTCAGCGGCGTGGTGTCGCTCGCGTGCGCCGGAGCGCCGACGAACGCCAGTTGCTCCGTCACGCCGACCTCGCTAACGGTCAACTCACCGAACGTCGCGACGGCCACGGTAACGGTCAGCACGGCTGCGCGGGCGCTGGCGCCGATAGCCACCCGTCGCCGGCCGCCCACGCGGCTGTTCAAGAACGCCCCGAAGATCTCGCCCCTCCTGCTAGCGCTTCTCGGCCTGGCGCTCACTTTCGGCCTGGCTTTGAAAACGCTCGCAAACCGGAAGCTCGCCGGCGGACGGCAAGCGTGGGTTGTGTTGGGTGCCGTGATGCTCTTCATCGCGCTATGGACGGCTTGCGGCGGCGGCAGCGCGCCCGCGCCTCCCGTCGGCACACAGGCGGGCACCTATACGCTCACGGTGACCGGGACGGCGGGCAGCTTGTCGAACCCGACCACGCTGACCCTGACCGTGAACTGAGCTGTAGCGCCGGTGTCGTCACCGGCGTTCTCCGGGCTAGACCTGGCGCTAGGGGCGTGGCGCTAGGGGCGCGCCGCTACAGCCATCAATAGGCGCTTCTTTCGGGGCGCAGCAACGGAAACAGAATCACGTCGCGGATGGAGCGGGAGTCCGTCAGCAGCATGGTGAGGCGGTCGATGCCCACACCCTCGCCGCCCGTCGGCGGCATGCCGTAGCTGAGGGCGCGGATGTAGTCCTCGTCAACGGCGTGCGCGGAAAGGTCGCCCTTCTCGCGCAGCAGTTGCTGGTAATTGAAGCGCTGGCGCTGCTCGGCGGGGTCGTTGAGTTCGCTGAAGGCGTTGGCGATTTCCATGCCGCCGATGAAGAGCTCGAAGCGCTCGACGAAGTTCGGATCGTCGGCTTTCTGTTTGGAAAGGGGCGAGACTTCAAGCGGGTAGTCGAGAACGAACGTCGGCTGGATCAGTTTCCGCTCGCACACCGCTTCGAAGAGCGCCTGTAGCGCCAGGCCGGCCGCGGTTCCAGAGGCGAGCGCGAGCGCTTCCTGCCCACTTGCCGCCGCCCAACGATTGTAGGCCTCGATCCACGAGAACACCGCTTTGGGTTCGCTCAAGCCTTCCGCCGTCAAGCCTTGTCCTTCTACCGGCCACATCCGCGCGATGGCTTCTTTCATCGTCAGCCGCTCGAAGCGTTCGAGCGAGATACGTTGGCCGCCATACTCGAACTCTGTCGTGCCGAGTGTCGCCGTGGCCGCCTGCCGCAACATGCGCTCCGTGAGCGCCATCATGTCGCGGTAATCGGCATACGCCTGGTAAAACTCCAGCATGGTGAACTCAGGATTGTGCCGCGTCGAAATCCCTTCGTTGCGGAAGTTGCGATTGATCTCGAAAACGCGGTCGAGCCCGCCGACGATCAGACGCTTCAAGTAAAGCTCGGGTGCGACACGCAGGAAGAGATCAATGTCCAACGCGTTGTGATGCGTCTTGAACGGCCGGGCCAGTGCGCCGCCAGCCATCGGCTGCATCATGGGGGTTTCGACTTCGAGAAAGCCTTCGGCGTTGAGGAAGTCGCGGATGGCCCGCACCAGGCTTGCCCGCCGCTCGAACACCTGGCGCGATTCCGCGTTCACCATCAGGTCCACGTAACGCTGGCGGTAGCGCGTCTCGAGGTCGGTAAGGCCGTGCCACTTTTCGGGCAGAGGAAGAAGCGCTTTGGCAAGGAAGCGCAGATGCTCCGCGTGCACCGTGAGTTCGCCCGTGCGCGTCCGGAAGAGATAACCCTCCACGCCGATCAGGTCGCCGAGGTCGAGCAACTTGAACAGCGAAAAATCGCTCTCGCCGACCGCGTCCAGCCGGACGTAGATCTGCAGCTTGGCGCCGCCGCCCGCCAGATGTGCGAACCCCGCCTTGCCGTGCGGCCGCAGGGTCATGACGCGGCCAGCCACCCGCACCGCGACCTTTTGCGCCGCAATCTCCTCCGCGGTGCGGGACGAAAAGGTGGACAGAATTTCGGCGAGACCGTGCGTGCAATCAAACTTGCGCGGATAAGGTTCGAAACCGAGATCGACGATGGCGCGCAGCTTGGCCTGCCGCTGCTCGATGAACTCCTGGTGTTCGCCAGTGGACACGGACACTCACTTTCCATCGCTCGGATGAGTTCGGAAGTCCCGAAGCGGGCAAAGGGTGATTATAGGGGCGGCGAAAAGAACGGTCAAGAAACTGGCACGCGTCTCACAGCTTGCGATACATCAGCGCCTGCTTCACTTCACCGATGGCGCGCGTGACGTTGATGCCGCGCGGGCAAGCCTCGACGCAGTTGAAAATCGTCCGGCAGCGCCACACGCCGTCGGCGGAGTTGAGGATTTCCAGGCGGTCTTCCGCGCCCTCGTCGCGGCTGTCCATAATGAACCGGTGGGCGTTGACGATGGCCGCTGGCCCGACGTAATCAGAGTTCGCCCAGAACGACGGGCACGACGTGGTGCAGGCGCCGCAAAGGATGCACTTGGTTGTGTCGTCATACTTCTCGCGGTTTTCGGGAGATTGGAGGCGCTCTTTCTCCGGCGTAGGCGTGTAGGTGATAAGGTACGGCTTCACTTGGCGGTACTTCTCGAAGAAGGCGTCGAGATCCACCAGCAGGTCTTTGATTACACGAAAGCCGCGCATGGGCTCGACGGTGATCTTTGAGCCGAGCGTCTTGAGCAGCACCTTGCAGGCAAGCTGGTTCGAGCCGTTCACGATCATGGCGTCGGACCCGCAAACACCGTGGGCGCAAGAGCGGCGGTAGGTGAGCGTGCCGTCCAGGTACCACTTGACGTGGTTCAGCGCGTCGAGCAATCGGTCGGTGGGCTCGGCGTCGACCGTATACTGACCCCACCAGGACTGGGTGTCCTTTTCCGGGTTGAAGCGTTTGATTTTTAGATGAACCTGCATCGGGGACTCCGTCCCATTGAGCCATCGGGTCATTGAGTCAACGAAGAGCAAATGGCCCGATGACTCAATCACTCAATCACTCAATACGTTCTCTCCTTCGGCTCGAACCTGGTAATTGTCACCGGCTTGTAGCGCAGCTCGATTCCCTTCTCGGCCTGATAAGCCAGCGTGTGCTTCAGCCAGTTGGCATCGTCGCGTTTGGGAAAGTCTTCGCGAGCGTGGCCGCCGCGGCTTTCCTGGCGGGCGAGGGCACCTTCCACAAGGGTCTCGGCCAGGTCAATCATGCCGCCGAGCTCGATCACTTCCAGTAGTTCGGTGTTGTACTGCTTGCCCTGATCCTCGACCTTCACGTGAGCATAGCGCCCGCGCAACTCACGAATCGTGTCGCGCATGGAGGCTAGTCCAGTAGCCTCGCGAAACACTCCCGCTTTGTCCATCATCTCGCGCTGCAGCGTGTCGCGGATGTCGGCGGCGCGCTCCTCGCCGGCAGCGTGCGCCACCTGCTCGACCAGCGCTCGGGCGCGGTCGTCGGGTTTCTCACCGAGCGGGACCCAGTCATTCTGCTTCATGAACGCGGCGGCGTGGCGACCGCCGCGACGGCCGAACACCAGGATATCCACCAGCGAGTTCGTGCCGAGGCGGTTCGCCCCATGCACGGAGACGCAGGCGCATTCGCCGGCGGCGTAGAGTCCGGGCAGGGGCGTATTCTTTTCGTCCACCACCACGCGGCCGTCCACGTCAGTCGGAATGCCGCCCATGGCGTAGTGCGCGGTGGGCTGCACGGGAATGAGTTCCGTGGCCGGCTCGATACCCATGTAGGTGCGAACGAAATCGGTGATGTCCGGCAGCTTTTTATCGAGCACTTCGCGCCCGAGGTGGGTGAGATCGAGATGAACGTAGTTCTTGCCGTTGATGCCCCGGCCTTCCTGCACTTCGCGATAGATGGCGCGCGAGACCACGTCGCGCGAAGCGAGATCCTTCAAAGTCGGCGCGTAGCGCTCCATGAAACGCTCGCCGCGGTGGTTGCGGAGGATGCCGCCTTCGCCGCGCGCCGCCTCGCTCAGCAGAATCCCCATCTTGTAAATGCCGGTGGGGTGGAACTGGAAGAACTCCATGTCTTCGAGCGGAATGCCGCGGCGCAGGGCCACGGCCATGCCGTCTCCCGTGAGCGCGAGGGCGTTCGAGGTAACGCTGAACATCCGTCCGCAACCGCCGGTGGCGAAGAGCACGGCCTTGGCATGAAAGGTGTGAATCTCACCGGTCGCGAGGCACAGCGCCACGACGCCGGCGCAGCGCCCTTCTTCGATCAGAACGTCGAGCAGGTGAAATTCGTTGTAAAAGTGGACGTCGTTCTTGATGCACTGCTGGTAGCAGGTTTGCAGAATCATGTGGCCGGTGCGGTCTGCCGCGTAACAGGAGCGCTGCACAGGAGCCTGGCCATAATCCCGCGCGTGGCCGCCGAAACGCCGCTGCGCGATTTTGCCGTCGGGCGTGCGACTGAAAGGCAGTCCCCAGTGCTCGAGGTCGTAGACGGTCTCCACCGCTTCGCGGCAGAGGATCTCCGCCGCGTCCTGGTCCACCAGGTAGTCGCCGCCTTTGACGGTGTCGAACATGTGCCATTCCCAGTGGTCCTCTTCGAGATTGCCCAGCGCGGCGCCAATGCCGCCCTGGGCGGCGCCGGTGTGGGAACGGATGGGGTAAAGCTTGCTGATGACGGCGACGTTGCCGTGCGGAGAGAGGTTCAGCGCCGCCATCAATCCGGCGCCGCCACCGCCCACGATCACCGCGTCGTATTTTAGGTACATGGAAATCTTTGTTCGCCTTTTAAGGGTGGATGTAGAGCCTGAAGGCAGAATGAAAGCCTCACAGATTCAATAACTTCCCCGTCTACATAGAAATAAGTCTTTTGCTTTGCCGATCCTGCGACAAAGCGAGGTCAAGATCCCAGCCCCGGGACCTTCGCCGCTGTACCGGTAACCGGCGGAACGGCGAACTGACCGGGGTTGAAAGTCAGGATGGCGTTTGAACCGAGCGCCAGGAATACAAAACCGAGCACGTAAACCAGGCCGAGCGAAAAGACGCGCCAGCCGCGCGCGTGGACGTAATCCATGATGACGGTACGCAGTCCGTTCAGGCCGTGAAGGAGGGCGAGCCACAGCATCAAGAGGTCGTAGGTGCGCCAGAAGGGAGTGGCATAGCGCCGGGCGACGAAGTTGAAGTCAATCACGCCCACATCATTGATGAGGTGCATGACCAGCAAGTGCCCCAGCGCCAGGAACAGCAGCAGCACTCCGGAGAGGCGCATAAAGAGCCAGGCGTAGAGTTCCATGCCGCTCTCCGGTCTTGCCCGTCCCGAAATGGCTGACGAACCCATCCGGTTCCTCCTATTGCGACATCTATCGCACCGTCCACCGCAGCATATAGATTGCGGCAGGAACGAAAATCACCACAAACATCACAGCCACCATGACCATCATCTTGCGGTGGTAGGCGCAGGTACCCGGCCAGAAGTCGATGATGAAGATACGCACCCCGTTCAGAGCGTGGTAGACCACCGCCGCAACGAGCACAACCTCGCTCAGCCGGAACACCGGCGCGCGATAGATGAACAGCAACGCGTTGAAAACCTTCGGTCCGTAACCGATAAGGGCGATGTCAACAATGTGGATCAGCAGGAACAGCAACACTCCGAGGCCGGTCGCGCGATGCAGCATCCAGCTCCACTGCCCTCCTTTGCCGCGATAGGTGAGGTACTCGGAGGCTTTGACGCTCATTTCCCTGGCTCTCCTTTCTGGCAAAGTGGGTTGGAGCCTTCTCTCTGGCCGAGTAGCTCGGGATGACCCTGACAGAAAAACTAGAGATCATCCTAGCACAACTCCGGCCGGCGAATGAAGCGCGAGCGGGTGCAGTGTTTTGACACCCTCCCTGCCTCGTGCGATAATCCATGAGTAAGGACTCGTGCAGCGCCCGGAGAGCCGGGCGGCGTGGAAGGACTCATGGAAAAGATCGGCAAGACCTTCTTTGGAATGGGAATCATCCTCTTCGTGCTGGGCACAACGGCCGCGTCGGCGCAGTCTGGACAATCGGCCTCCGGCGCCGCGAATCCGCCGTCATCCTCCGCGTCCGCGGACCAGGGCAAGGCGGCGCCGGCGCCGGATCGCGGAGCCGCTTACTATCATTTCATGCTGGCGCGGCGCGACCAGGAACTGGCCGGAGTGTACAACCGCAGCGACTTAGTGGAACAGGCGATTGCGGAATACAAGCAGGCGATGGCGGACGATCCGAGTTCGCTGTTCCTGCGCACCCAGCTGGCCGAGCTTTATTATCGCGTGAGCCGCGTGGGTGAGGCGGTGGAAGAAGCGCAGGGCGTGCTCAAGGTGGACCCCGATAACGCGGATGCGCACCGCGTGCTGGCCACGATTTACCTGCACAATCTGGGCGAAAACCAGGGCAATGCCGCCGCCAAGGACAGCCTGGCCAAGGCGGTGGAACATCTGGAGGCGCTGGTTCGCCTGGATCCGAAAGACGTGAGCTCCTATGTCACGCTGGGAAGGCTCTACCGGCTGGAAAATCAGGAAGCCAAAGCCGAGGCGATTTTCAAGAAGGCCCTGAACGCCGACCCGAGTTCGCACGAAGCGCTGAAATACCTGGCGCAGCTTTACTCCGACCAGGGAGACACGGCGGATGCCATCGCGGCGCTGAAAGGGATTCCGGAAAGCGAGATGGATCCGAGCGCGCTCGCCATGCTCGGCCAGGCCTACTCGCAAGCCCACGATTTCAGCCAAGCGCAGACGAGCTACCAGGCGGCGCTCGCGCTCGATCCGGAAAACCAGGAGATCCGCGAACACTACGCCGAGGCGCTGATGGCCACCGGCAAGACCGCTGCGGCCCGCGGCGAGCTGCAGAAGATCCTGAAAGCCGATCCCGAAGACGCCGCCGCTCATCTGCGCCTGGGACGGCTGGATCGGGTGGAGGGACGCTTCGACGACGGACGCAAGGAACTGCAGCGCGCCCAGACTTTGCAGCCCGGTAATCTGGAAGCCTCCTACGAGCAGGTGCTGCTGGAAGAGGCGGCGGGAAATAACGATCAAGCGATCGAAATCGTGCAAGGACTTCTCAAGAACTCCGAGAAACCCGGCGGGCAGTATACGGCCGGGGAGGCGAGCAACCGGGCGGCGTTTCTGGAACAGCTCGGTGTGATTTACCGGACGGAAGAGAAGTATCCCGCGGCCCTCGATACCTTCCGCGAGATTGTGGCGCTCGGCGAGAGTCAGGCGCCGCGCGGCGAAGTCTTGATCATCGAAACTCTGCGGCTCAACCACCACCCGGACCAGGCGCTGGCCGAGGCCGAGAAGGCGCTGAAGGCCTACCCCAAGGACCGGTCGCTCGTGGTGCTTCACGCTTCGATGCTGGGCGAGCAGGGCCACGTGGACGAGGCCGTGCAGGAGATCCAGGCGCTCAGCGGTGGAGCGCCCAAGGTGGAGGACGAACTGGCGATCGCCCAGGTGTATCTCCAAGCCAAGCGCTTCACCGACGCCGAATCAGCCGGGCGGAAGGCGTTCAGCGAGGCCGCCAAGCCCGACGAGCAGGAGAACGCGCGCTTCATGTTGGGCTCCATCTACGAACGGGAAAAGAAGTTTGACCGGGCGGAGGAAGCATTCAAGCAGGTGCTGGCCGTGGACCCCACGAACGGTCCGGCGGCCAACTATCTCGGGTACATGCTCGCCGACCGCGGCGTGCGCCTGGAAGAGTCGGTGAAATACGTTCAGCAGGCGCTCCAAACCGAGCCCAACAATGGAGCCTACCTGGATAGCCTCGGTTGGGCCTATTTCAAGATGCGCCGCTTTGACCTGGCGGAGGGCCCGCTCGAGCGGGCAGCGCGGCTGATTACCGACGACCCCACGATTCTCGAGCACCTGGGGAATGTCCATCTGCAACTGGGCAAGGAGCGCCTGGCCGTGGAAGAGTGGGAACGCGCCATCAAAGAGTGGCCGAAAGCTCTGGACGGCGATTTCGACGCGACCGAGGCTGCCGCGCTGCAGAAAAAACTGGACGACTTGAAGACGCGCTTGGCGAAGGAAAGGCCGGACGGAACGCAGAATTGATGATTGACGATTGATGATTGCAGATTGAGCGGCTCCGCCGTCAATGCCTCTGATTCATCTCCGCGCTTTTGCTAAGATCAACCTCGGCCTCCGGATTCTGGGCCAGCGTCCGGACGGCTACCACGAAATCCGCACGGTTTATCAAACCGTGACGCTGCATGACCAACTGGAGGTATGCCTGCGGCCGGCGGGGAGGGGCAGTCGCGTCGAGTGTGATGACCCGGCAGTGCCCACGGGGCCCGCCAACCTGGTCCACAAGGCCTGCGAGCTCTGGCGAAAGGCGACGAGGTTTCGCGGCGGAATCAGCGTCCGGCTGGAAAAAGTGATTCCTGCCGGCAGCGGCCTGGGTGGAGCAAGCAGCGACGCGGCAGCAACTCTGCTGGGCCTCGAACGGCTGACGGGCGACCGGCTGAATCCGCCGGCGTGGTTTTCGCTGGTGGCGCGTCTCGGGTCAGACGTGCCCCTGTTTCTCTGGGGTGGGCGCGTGCTCGGGTGCGGGCGCGGCGAGGAAGTTTACCCGCTGGACGACCTGCCGCGCCGCCACTGCCTTGTCGTCTTTCCGGGATTCAGTATCTCGACGGTCGAAGCTTACCGTGAAGCTGGCGTGAAGCTTCGACGGCCCGTCCGCAGCGGTCATTCCCGCGAAAGCAGGAATCCAACCGGTTTGCAGTTGACAAAGGGCGAGAGAGTCCGTAGACTTGCTTCTTTCGGTCTGTGGCCACAGCTTCCCTTGCAAAATTGGGGGCCGGCTGAAAACGACTTTGAGAAGGTCGTTTTCGCGAAGTGGCCGGAGTTGGCGCGCTTGAAGCGCCAGCTTCTCCGAGCCGGAGCCGAAACAGCGTCTCTGACGGGCAGTGGTTCCGCCGTCTACGGCCTATTCGTCTCCGCTCGACAACTGGCTCAGGCTCAGAAACTCATACCCGCTCGTTGGCGGGCGTTCAAGGTGAAGACTCTCGGCCGCGCCGAATACTGGCGCGGCATTGCAGGCCGATTGAATCATCGGGTTATCGAGCCATCGGGTCATTTCAAGTGTCCTGGAAATGACTCAATCACCTGATGGCTCAATGAGGATTGGGAGGTCGTCCAGTGGTAGGACACATGCCTTTGGAGCATGGAACTCTGGTTCGAATCCAGGCCTCCCAGCCAGGAAAGTAATGGATAGTGGCTAGAGTGCCTGAGGCCCTATGGCACGCTACTAGCCACTTGCCACTATCCACTGGTTTTCTATGCCTGATCGCAAACAGCACGCGCTCAAGATTTTCTCCGGCAACGCCCACCCGGCGCTGGCCAAGGAAATCTGCCAGCACCTGGGAATGGCGCTCGGCGACGCCGACGTCGGCCGCTTTCCCGACGGCGAAGTCCGGGTGCAGTTGATGGAGAACGTGCGCGGCACGGATGTATTCGTCATCCAGCCGACCTGCGGCCCGGTGAATGAAAGCCTGATGGAGCTGTTGATCATGCTCGACGCGCTGCGGCGCGCTTCAGCGGACCGGATTACGGCCGTGATGCCGTACTACGGTTACGCCCGGCAGGATCGCAAGGACCGGCCGCGCGTGCCGATTTCCTCGAAGCTGGTGGCGGACCTGCTGACTTCGGCGGGGGCCAACCGGGTGCTGGCGCTCGACCTCCACGCCGGTCAGATCCAGGGGTACTTCAACATTCCGGTGGACCATCTCTATGCCACGCCGGTCACGGTGGACTACTTTCGCAAGCTCAGGCTGAAGAACATCACGGTGGTCTCGCCCGATACTGGCGGCGTGGAGCGCGCTCGGGCCTTTGCCAAGCGGCTCGATTCCCCGCTGGCCATCATTGACAAGCGCCGCGAGGACGCGCACACCGTGGAAGTGATGAACGTCATCGGCGAGGTGGCCGGGCGCACGGCTCTGCTGGTGGACGATATGATTGATACCGGCGGAACGCTGCGTGGCGCCGCCGCCGCTTTGAAGAAACAGGGCGCGGAAAAGGTTTTTGCGTGTTGCGTCCACGGGGTCTTTGCCGATGACGCCGTCCGCAAGGTTTGCGAGTCCGATTTGGAGCTGGTCGTAACCACCAATTCCATCCCGCTCGATGCCCAGGGCGCGGAGTGCGATCGGATCAAAGTGCTCAGTGTCGCCAAGCTGTTCGCCGAGGCCATTAAGTCCATTCACGACGAGACGTCGGTGAGCAGGCTATTCATTTAATGGGGATAATGAGGATTACAAAATAATGTCGTGACGACCCTAGCTGTAGCGGCGCTCACAGACGCCGCTACAGGTTGAAGGAGTGAACCGAGCATGAGCCAGGTATTGACCGTCGCCGCCGAGCCGCGCGAGGACTTCGGCAAGAACACCAACCGTCGCCTGCGTTATGCCGGCCGGATTCCGGCCGTGGTGTACGGCGCCGGCGGTCCCTCGATTCCGGTCTCCGTGGATCCCAAACAAGTGGCCCACATTCTTCAATCCGAATCCGGACACAACACCCTCTTCACCATCGAGATCAAAGGCAAAGCGCCGGCCCGCGTGATGTTGCGTGACTGGCAGCTCGAGCCCGTCAAGGGATCGCTGCTGCACGTGGACATGGTCCGTATCGGCGTTGATACCATGCTGAAGCTGAAAGCGCCCATCCACCTGACCGGCGAGCCCCGGGGCGTGAAGTTGGAAGGAGGGATTCTCGATTTCGTCCTGCGCGAGGTCGAAATCGAGTGTCTCCCGGACGACATTCCTGAGCATATTGCCGTGGACGTTAGCGATTTGGTGATTGGCCGCAACCTGCGCGTCTCGGACCTGCCGCTCGGCCCCAAGGTGAAAGTCTTGACCGATCCGGCCCGAGTGGTGGCCCACGTCGTCGCGCCGAAGGCCGAGGAAGAGAAGCCGGCGGAGGCAGAGGTCGAGGCCGCGGCGCCTGCTGAGCCGGAGTTGATCCGCAAGGGCAAGGCCGAAGCCGAGGAGGGCGAAGAGGAGGAGGGCGGCGAGAAAGGCGAGAAGAAGGAATCCAAGAAAGAAGGAAAAGAAGGAAAGAAAGAAGGAAGGTAGTGCTGAATTGAGTCATTGGGCCATCGGGCCATTGAGTCATTGGCTCGCTGAATCATCGAGCGTTCCATCAATGGCTCAATGACTCAATCACCCAATGACTCAATGAAGTTGATCGTCGGTCTCGGCAACCCGGGTTACGAGTACCATCTGACCCCCCATAACCTCGGATTCATGGCGGTGGACCGGCTGGCCGAGGAGTGCGGCGCGCAGATTTCGCGCCCCGAGGCGCAGGCGCTCACGGCGCGGACGCGGCTGGGCGGGCATGAAGTGCTCCTGGCCAAGCCGATGACGTACATGAACCTGAGCGGCTTGGCGGTGCGAAGGCTCATGGAGCGTTACGAGGCCGCCGGCGCCGACTTGATCGTTCTGGTGGATGAAGCAGCGCTGCCGCTGGGCGCTCTCCGCATCCGGCCGCGAGGCACGGCCGGCGGTCACAACGGTCTGAAGTCGATTATCGGGGCGCTCCAGTCGGATGAATTCACGCGGGTGCGGATGGGTGTTCAGCCGGACCGGCCAAGCAGCGACCTCGCATCGCACGTGCTCGGCCGCTTTCGCAAGGCTGATTTGGAAGCCGTGGCCGAGATGGTGGACCTCGCCGCTGAGGCTGCGGGCATGGTGGTGCGCGAAGGCGTGGAGAAAGCGATGAACCGGTACAACCGCCGCATCGCGGGAACGTAGGGGTCGCTTCTGCGCACCTGCAGATCCCGATGTGCGGCGCGAGAACGGGAGGCCAACGGCCTCCTCTCCGAGTCACGTGACACGAGAAACGAGGTTCCATGCACAAATATGAGATTATCTTCATCGTCCGGCCCGACGTGACCGAGGAAGACCTGGGCAAGCTGGTGACTCAAATGGAAGCGGTGTCCACCGGGGCGGGTGGCAAGATCGAGAAAGTGGAACGAATGGGACGCCGTCGCCTCGCCTACCGGGTGGCGCGCCAGCGGGAGGGCTTCTACGTGCTCTTCGTCGTCGAAGGCAGTGGAGAAATGGTGAAGGAGTTTGAGCGCCGTTTGAAGGTCACCGACAGCGTGATCAAGTACCTCTCCGTCCGTACCGACGAGGCGCAGAAACGGGCCGAGAAGTTCAAGACCTGGCGGGCCAAGCAGGCGGCCCGGGCGCCCAAGAAACCCGCCGCCCCGGCGGCAGCGTCGGAGCCACAGACAGCGCCGGCGGCGGGATAGGCAATCAGGAGCCAGAAGCCAGAAGCCGCGAGATCGTCCGGTAATGGTGCAGCCACAGGCCGTCACTCGGCGTTCTTCTGACTCCTGACTTCTGGCTCCTGACTCCTGTGATGGAAATACTGGGAAGTGCGGGAGCGAACTGAAGGAGTGAACGAATATGCCCATGGGTGAGAGACCGCGGTCATCCGACAGGTCTGGAAGGAAAGGTCCCGGAGGACCAGGCGGAGGTCCGCGGAAGCAGTATTTCCGGCGTCGTAAGGTGTGCAAGTTCTGTGAGGAGAAGATTGACGTCATTGATTTTAAGGACGTCCGCCTGGTGAGCCAGTTCATCTCCGAGCGCGGCAAGATCCTGCCGCGCCGGCTGACCGGAACGTGTTCGCCCCACCAACACTTGGTGGCGGTGGCCATCAAGCGCGCCCGCAATATCGCCTTTCTGCCTTTTGCGTCGGCGTTGTAAGGGCAGTTGTCAGTTGCCAGTTGTCAGTAAAGAGCAAATTACGGATAACCGAGAGTAGCAACTGAGAACTGGCAACTGATAACTGAAATACCGAGGAACTCGAAATGGAAATCATCCTTCTGCAAGACGTCGACACCCTGGGCAATCGGGGCGCAATTGTGAAAGTGGCGGACGGTTACGGTCGCAACCACCTGCTGCCCAAGAAGCTGGCGGTAGCCGCCACGCCGCAGAACCGCAAATGGGTGGAGCAGCAGCGGGTCAAGTTCTTGAAGCTCGAAGCAAAGGAAAAGGGCGACGCCGGGGAGCTCGCGCAATTGATGCAAGGCGTCAGCGTCTCGTTTACGCGCAAGTCAGGAGAACAGGGAACGCTGTTCGGTTCCGTTACCGCCATGGATGTGGCCGAAGCTCTCGCCGCCCAGGGTTACAACATCGACCGACGGAAGATCCATCTCCCGACACCACTCAAGGTCGTGGGCGAGTATGACGTGCCGGTGAAGCTGCACCGCGAGGTGACGGCGGCCATCAAGGTGAGGGTAGAGGGTGACGCGCCGGCGCCCGCACGCGCGCCCGAACCCTCTGCTCCGGTGGCTTCCGAGCCCACCCCAGACGCCGTTGCGGAGTAGTCCGCGCGATCATGCAAGAAAATGATGAAATGTTACGAACGAAGCCGTCAACGTATTGAAAACAAACAAAAGCGGCTTTGCGGGATCAGCAAAAGCCGTCAACGTATTGAAAATACACCATTTATTTGATTGAAGCCGTCATCTTATTGAAATAAAAGGTGATAGCTCCGAGGCGTCATTTTGGCTTCTGAGCGGCTCGTGGTCATCGGCGGCGTCGCGGCCGGGTTGAGCGCCGCCAGCCGCGCCCGTCGGTTCGATCCGCGCCTGGAGATTGTGGTCTATGAGAAAGGGCCGGACATCTCCTATTCCGCCTGCGGCCTCCCTTACTTGATCGCTGGCCTTGTGCCCGCGGCCGATTCGTTGCACGTCTACTCGCCGGAGTTCTTCGAGAGCCGCCGCAACATCCGCGTGCTCACCGGCCACGAGGTCGTGGAGATTTCGCCCGGCCGCCGGCGCGTGACGGTTGCCGCGCCGGGAGGTGGCGGCCTCGAGGATGTTCCCTACAGCCGCTTGGTGATCGCGACGGGCGCCGAACCGGCGCGTCCCGGGATTCAGGGCCTGGATCTCGCGGGCGTGTTTCACGTCAACGATCTTCAATCGACGCTCAAGCTCGAGCGCTTTCTCACGTCTGAACGCCCGCAAAGCGCCGCGATCATCGGTGGCGGCTATATTGGCCTTGAAATGGCGGAGGCGCTCCGGGCGCGTGGCATGCAGGTAACGCTCGTCGAGCGTTCCGCCTTGCTCTTTGGCGGAGTGGATGAGGAGATCAGCTCGGCGATTGAGGGCGAGCTTTCGGCGCGCGGAGTCCGCGTGGTGAAGCCGGCGCCGGTGACGGCACTCGTGGGCGAGCGGCAAGGCCGCGTGCGGCGCCTGACCTGGGAGGGCGGCAGTTGCGAGACGCCTTGCGTGATTCTGGCCACCGGCGTGCGCCCGCGCGCCAAACTCGCCGCTGAGGCGGAAATCGTTCTTGGGCCGACGGGCGCCATCGCCGTGAATGAGGCGATGGAGACGAGCGTTGCCGCCGTCTATGCCGCCGGTGACTGCGCCGAGACCACGCATCGGGTGAGCGGCCGTCCAGTTTACTTTCCGCTGGGGACCACTGCGAACAAACAGGGCCGAGTGGCGGGAGAGAATGCCGCCGGAGGACGGGCGCGCTTCGCCGGCGTGATGGGCACGGCGGCGAGCAAGGTCTTCGGCCTGGAAGTGGCTCGCACCGGTTTGAGCCGCGCCGAGGCGGAAGAAGCGGGTTTCGCCGCCGCCGCGGCAAGTGTCCACGCGCCGTCGTACGCGCGGTACCTGGGCGGCCAGGACATGCTGGTCAAGCTTGTGGCGGATCGCGCCTCGGGCCGCCTGCTTGGCGGGCAGATGGCGGGGCCGTACGGAGCCGGGAACGTCGCCAAGCGCATCGACGTCCTGGCGACGGCGCTCCACGCGCGCATGACCGTGGAACAGGTGGCCGAGCTCGATCTGAGCTACGCCCCGCCCTTCTCGACGGTCTGGGATCCGTTGCTGGTTGCGGCGCAGGAGATGCTGCGCGAATTGCGGCGATGACCGGCCGGGCCGGCTTGCTACATTTGCTACAATAGGAATCGGAGGAACGAGTGATGCCGACTTCGACGGCCCTGAAGATGGCGCCGGCTCTTGACCTCCCGGGCGCCGAGGGCTCGCGCTATGCGCTCCGAGAGGCGCTGGGGCGGGGTCCCGTGCTGCTCGGGTTCTTCAAGGTCTCGTGCCCCACGTGTCAGTACGCCTTCCCATTCATCGAGCGCATTCATCAGCAGCTCGGCCGATCGGGCGCGCAGGTGTGGGGCGTCTCGCAGGACAGCGCCGCCGATACCCGGCGGTTCGCAACCGAATTCGGCGTGAGTTTTCCTCTGTTGATTGATGAGAAGCCGTACGACGCTTCCCGCCGCTATGGCGTGCACTTCACACCGACCTTGTTTCTGGTCACGCCGGATGGTCAGGTGGCGCTCGCGAGCGACGGGTTCGTGAAGAGCGACTTGCTGGAGATCCAAAAGTGGCTCGGTAAGCATTACTCAGTGGCGCCGCCGGCGCTATTCCTGCCGCAAGAGCGAGTGCCGGAATTTAAGCCCGGCTGACACTCCAAGAGCGACTAGGCTTGGTCCAAGCCGAGGAACAGTTAGCAGGGGTCGGGCGCCACGTGTCGGGGGAGCTTGTGCGAAAGCTGCGGAAGCCGAGGGCGTTCAAAGCTGCGAAGGAAGTGAGACGGCAGGCGCGCGCGAGCGTCGGTACGCCTCCATCGTCGCGAGCCTTTGTGGAACGGAAGAACCGTCCACCGAAGCACAAGAAACGTGAAGAACCGGATACCACCGAGGGATGAGGCGCGTCGTCGTGGCGGAAGTGTGTCGGAATCGAACCGACCGTCCCGATAAAATCGGGACCACAGGATTTGAAGTCCTGGGCGAACACCAGCCCGCATGCACTTCCGCGCCTAGTGTGCATGAACGGGTTCGAGGTCGGCAACAGTTTTCGAGCCGAGGGCGTCAGGCGAAACTGAATCGGACGACGGGAATCCGGCGCTGACACCTGACACCTGACACCTGGAACCTGACACCTGTTTTGTCGGGGCGTGGCGCAGCCTGGTAGCGCGCTTGCCTTGGGCGCAAGAGGTCCCCGGTTCGAATCCGGGCGCCCCGACCAAGATTTGATTCTGCTGAGCCGCTTTCTTCCCTTCATCCCCCAACGCCGGGTTCTGGTAGAATAATCAACACCATTGACAAAGGAGGACGATGCCATGCCAACGTATGTCACCCTTCTGCGTTATACCCAGAAAGGTATCGAAACCATCAAAGAGGGCCCCACCCGCCTCGATGCCGTGAAGAAGGCGTTTGCCGCGGCTGGTGGAAGCATGAAAGCCTTCTACCTGACCATGGGCCGGTATGATGCCGTGGCCATCTCAGAGTTTCCCGATGATACGACGGTGGCGAAGGTAGCCCTCGCAGACGGGTCGCAAGGATTCGTGCGATCGGAGACACTTCGCGCTTTCACCGAAGACGAATACCGCAAGATCATCTCGTCTTTGCCTTGAAGCAGTTTAAGCGGGATCGAGTACTCGCAGCACAACCAGAGTTATGTCGTCGTGCTGCTTCGCGCCCGAGGCAAACTCGTCAGCGGCACTCATGATCCGTTCGATGGTGTCGGCCGCGCAGAGGCCGGTGGTGCGCTCGACAGCCTCCATCAGGTGCTCCTCGCCCCACTCTTCATCCGCCGGATTCATGGCCTCGCTCACGCCGTCGGTGTAGATGACGAGCAGGTCGCCCGGTTCGAGCTGGACGACGTCCTGGCGATAGGGAAACTGCGGCAGCAGTCCGACCACTGTTCCGCCCGCCTCCAGGCGTTCCACCTGGCGCGTGCCGTCGCCCTTCCGGAAGAGCATCGGCGGATTGTGACCAGCATTGACATAGCTCAGTTGCCGCACTGTGGGATCGTATTGGGCGTAGAAGAACGTCGCGTAGCGGTTTTCAGCGGTGGCATCGTAGACCAGGTGGTTGACGTTCTGGATGAGGGCCGCGAGGTCGTCCGTGCCGCGCATGGCTTCGGCGCGAAGCGAAGCTTCGAGGCTGGCCATCATGAGCGCGGCAGCGATACCCTTGCCCGAGACGTCGCCAAGCGCGATGCCGAGCCGTCCGCCGGGCAGGGCCAGAAAATCGTAGTAGTCGCCACCGACGCCCAGCGCCGGCCGGCACTTGCCGTAGTAGTCAAGTCCTGCCACCTCCGGCAGCTTCTGCGGAAAGAGCCGCTCCTGGACCTCGCGCGCGATCTCGACCTCCCGGTTCAGCCGCTCGCGCTGCGCGATCTCTTCGGCAATTGCCGACGTGAGCCGGGAGTTCTCGAGCGCTAGGCCGGCCTGGGCCGCCACCGATTTCAGCAGCCGTAGGTCGGCGCCCGAGTAAGGCTCCTCCGACAATTTCTGGCTGAGGCTGATGAAGCCGAGGAGATGGTCGCGGGCGGCGAGCGGCAACAGGAGCTCGGATTTAAGCGTCGCGAGGGTGGCGCGCTCCTCTTCACTCACTCCAGGCGCACGGTACACCCAGGAGTTCGGGTCGTCGAGGTACACCCGCGCCGGCTCGCGCTCCTCTCGCAGCCGCTTAACCGTGCCGGCGTTTTCGGCAAAAACCACTTCCGGCATACTGTTGTAGCCAACGGCGTAAGCGGGCCGGTAGGGGCCGCTGCCGTCAATCAGGACGGCCAGATGCGGCACGTGCAGGGACGCCGCGATCCGTTCGGAGATCGTCTGCAGCAGCGGACGCGTCTCAACAATGCCACGCACGTTCTCGCTGAGCTCGGCCAGGATCTGCTCGGCGTTGTAAGCGTCGCGGAAGAAGCGGCGGTCTGTCCAGGCCCGCATCCGTTCACCGAGGGCCCGCAGCCGGATGCCGATAACGACGGAAAACGCAATCACGGTGAAGAGCCGGAGCGGATTCGTCCGCGAATGCTGCAGAAATTCAACCACGGCTGTAATTAGGGCGACGCTGATGCCAGCGCGCAGCACGCGAATCCCGCCCTTGGCCAGGGCATACTGCAGCCCCTGGCGGATGGCCACGCTCACGTTCATGGCCTTGTGCACCACAATCACGTAGGCCAGCGTCAGCGGGAAGAGAAAGAGGAAAAAATAGGCGGTGAGGGACACCCACTCCGGAAAATACTCTTCCACCTGGGTGTGGTGGATGACGCGGGCGACGACGGTGAGAACGAACACCGGCGCGAAGCTGACCGTGGCGCCACAGTACAAGAGCCGGAGCCGCCGCCGGGCGTCGCGCGAAATCGTCATGCTGGATTTCACCCAGAGGCAGACAAAGAAGGTGCTCATCGCGGCGTAAGCCAAGACGGTGGTTGCCTTATCGGTCCTCGTGAGCAGCCGCGCCAGGGAAGCGACCGGGGCGTAGTCTTCCACCTGGCCGAGAGCGACAACCGCATTGGCCGCCGCGAAAGCGACCAGCGGCACGCCGAAAAGCCACATGCACCAGTCCCACCACCGCCATCGGAACTTCGCCGGAAAAGGCTCGGGAAAGTAGATTCCGAAGAGCAGCATCCAGAAGGGCAGAAGCGCACCGAGACTCTGGTTGTAAACGATGCCGAGCACGCGCAGGCCGGGCCCCCAGCTTTCGGCAAAGGGGCTGGAAAAAGCGCTAAAGGTCAGCATGAGGGCCAGCAAAAGCCAGGCGCGAGGGTCGCGCGGGCGCACCGTTGCCACCCAGAAGCCGAGCAGCAGGCAGAACACCGGCAGGACCACCCAGAGCAACACTGCCACTGGCAGACTCAGGGTCCTCACACCCGGACTTGATCCCCGCAGCTTCAAGCGCGCTGTGCGGCCGCCAGAGCCTGGCGCGCTTCCCTTCGGCGCGACGGTCACGGTGAGCACGTCACCGCCCTGGGCTTGAGCCATGACCTCACCGTACACCTTCGTTCCGGTTACGGTTCTGCCGTTCACCGCCAGCAGCGTATCGCCCTGGTGTAAGCCCGCGGCCACAGCTTCCGGGCGGAGAAAGTCGATGCTGAGGTCGTTCGAGCTTTCCCCGACCAGGAAGGGAACGACGGCCACATTCCGGTGTCCGAACCAATTGGGGAAGCGGTATTCCATGATCCGCACCTGGTAGGTGACGGCCACAACAAAAAGCCCGGCCAGAGCCGCGTACTGCGCCACCGGTCGCCGGCGCTTCGGGTTCGGGGAGGGCTGGGGCATTTCGAAACCAACTCTAGCAGAGTTTTGTGCACCGCCAAAACAGCCGGGACGGTCGGTAGTGACTCATTTTGATCCGTGCGTAATTGTTGGCGCGTGTCATTCCCGCGAAAGCGGGAATCCATCCAGGATGAGCCTTTATTTCGCGGTGGATTCCCGCTTTCGCGGGAATGACAGAGAGGGGAATCAAGCTTACAAGAATCGGCAAAATGAGTCACCACTGGACGGTCACAGCCTTTGCCGTTGCGCGGCCGGCTCGTTATACTGGAGCAGCACCGAGTCCATCGCGATTCCGGGAAGCGAGGCACCGTTCGGATATGAGCCAGGCAGAAGAAACCACGCGCGCCGCCGAAATTGAGCGCGCCGGAGACGAAGCCGGCGCCGTTGAGCCTACCCTGCTGACGGACATGGACCTTCACCTGTTCAACGAGGGCACCCACTACCGCCTCTTCGACAAGCTCGGCGCTCACCCCATGACGGTGGCGGGCGCGGAGGGCGTCCTGTTTAGCGTCTGGGCGCCGAACGCCGAACAGGTGTTTGTGATGGGCGACTTCAACGGCTGGGAGAAATACAACCATCCGCTGCGGCCGCGCGGACACTCCGGCATCTGGGAAGGATTGGTACCAAAGGTCGCTCTGGGAAGCCACTACAAGTATCAGGTGGTGTCTCGCTTCCTCGGCTATCAGATCGACAAGGCCGATCCTTTCGCGTTTCACGCCGAAGTGCCCCCGCAGACAGCCTCGATTGTCTGGGACCTCGCCTATGACTGGTCGGACGGTGACTGGATGCAGTCGAGGCGCGAACGGAACGCGGCCGGCTCGCCGATGGCAATCTACGAGATGCACCTCGGCTCCTGGATGCGTGACGAGGCCGCGCCGGACCGTCTGCCGAACTGCCGCGAGATTGCCCCACGGCTTGCCGAATACATCAACCGGACGGGCTTCACGCACGTTGAACTAATGCCCATCATGGAGCACCCGTACTACGCGAGCTGGGGCTACCAGGTCACCGGCTACTTTGCGCCCACTAGCCGCTACGGCACGCCGCAGGATTTCATGTACCTCGTGGATTACCTGCACCAGCGCGGCATCGGCGTGATTCTCGATTGGGTCCCGTCGCACTTCCCGACCGACGGCCATGGACTCGGCTTCTTCGACGGCACCCACCTCTACGAGCACGCCGACCCGCGCCAGGGATTCCACCCCGACTGGAAGAGCTTCATCTTCAATTACGGCCGCAACGAGGTCCGCAGCTTTCTTATGTCGAGCGCCATGTTCTGGCTCGACCTCTACCACGCCGACGGCCTGCGCGTGGACGGTGTTGCCTCCATGCTCTATCTCGATTACTCGCGCCAAGAGGGCGAGTGGCTGGCGAACGAGTACGGCGGCAAGGAGAACCTGGGCGCCATCCAGTTTCTGCGCGGCTTCAACGAGGAAGTTTACCGAAACCATCCTGGCACGCAGACCGTCGCCGAGGAATCCACCTCGTGGCCCATGGTCTCGCGCCCGACGTATCTGGGCGGCCTGGGCTTCGGCATGAAGTGGGATATGGGCTGGATGCACGACATGCTGGAGTACATGCGCAAGGACCCCATCTACCGCAAGTTCCACCACAACAACCTCACCTTCCGCATGCTATACGCCTTCACGGAAAACTTTGTGCTGGCGCTCTCGCACGACGAAGTCGTGCATCTCAAGGAGTCGCTGCTCGGCAAGATGCCAGGCGACGGCTGGCAGAAGTTCGCCAATCTCCGGCTGCTGCTAGGCTACATGTACGGGCAACCCGGCAAGAAGCTCCTGTTCATGGGCGGAGAATTCGGACAGGGGCGGGAGTGGAATCACAACCAGGCGCTCGACTGGGGACTGCTGGAGTATCCGCAACACCGCGGCGTGCAGCAGTGGGTGCGCGACCTCAACCGGCTGCACCGCGAGGAGCCCGCCCTCCATGAGCTTGATTTCGACTGGTCGGGCTTTGAGTGGATTGACTGCAACGACGCGCTTTCGAGCACCGTCAGCTTCATTCGCAAGGCCCGCACGACGGATGATGTCATCCTTGCCGCCTGCAACTTCACCCCCGTGCCGCTTCCCAACTATCACCTGGGCGTGCCGCGCGCCGGCCTCTGGAAGGAAGTGCTGAACAGCGACGCGGAGATTTATGGCGGCAGCGGCCTCGGCAACCTCGGCGGCGTGGAAGCTGAGCCCATCTCTGTCCACGGCCGAGCGGCCTCGCTCACCATCATGCTGCCGCCACTCGCCATGGTGTTCTTCAAGAGCCCGCCGGGGGCGCCAAGCGGTCAGGCGGCGCGATCCGGCTCCGAATCTGCTACTGCGGCATCCCCGGAATCATCGGCATCTTCTGAGGCTCGCCGGTAATCTTCGAGGTCTCGTGCTCGAGCGTCTTCTGAAGCGTCATGGTGGTTTTGGCGGAGGTCATCTTGACAAGGCCGTAGGGCGCCACCTTGGTCGAGACCCACATATCGGACGTCTCGCCGTTGGAAGTTGAGCGGTAGTGCTCGCAGGTGAACGTGCCGGCGGGCACGGTAATCGTCTCCGTGCCGACGATCTCGCCCATGCCGGGGCCGGCGCCGCTTCTCTTCGCCTCAGCGGACTCGGCGCCGTGCTGCATCATGCGGTTCATCATGCCGACGGGCATCTCCATCGGCCCGCGCCCCGGCGGCTGCATGATCATGCGCTTGATGCCCGGCGTCGCGCCGCTCATCACCATAAGTTGCTTCATGATCATCTCACCGCCGCGGGCGTTGGTGCGGATCTCCAGCCAGTAACCCTTCTGGCCGTCCACGTCCTCCTCGCCGACGACGGCGTAGGTCCAATCCAGCGGCTCGCCCTTTTCAGTCGTAATCTGATACTCCGCCCCGGAGCCGACCACCGGCGCGAACACTCCTGGAATGTGGGGCGCCTGCCCCATGCCCATGCGCTGCGCCGCCGCGGTGATGGTCGCGGCCAGGCTGATGACGAGAACCCACAGTAATCTTTTGGCGTAATGCATTTGATTCCTCCTGCTAGCCTATCGACTAGCCTAGCCTAATGTCGCGTTCCACAACGGCCGCGGCAGCACCGGCTAGTAGGTCACTGAAAAATCCCTGTAGATGTCATCCTGAGGAGGTCGCCGGGGCGACCGACGAAGGATCTCGGCATTTGCTTGATCCGAAAAAATGCCGAGATTCTTCGCTGCGCTCAGAATGACATGCTCCCCACACTTTTTCAGCAACCGGTCAGTGCCCGTGTCCACCATAGGTGCGAAGTTTGTCCTTCTTGAACTCCTCCCAGCGCTCCGGCTGGTATTGATCCCGGGGAACGAACTCACGGGTGTGAAACATGATGCCGAGCCGCGACTCGTCAATCTCCGCCCCGCGCTGCGGCAGATAGTCGAAAACGCTCTTGTTCGTACCGTAGTAAGCGCAGAGCCACACACCGCCGGAGGTCTCGATGGCGTAAAGCGCGCACGCGAGCGGCAACGGCTGGCCGGGGTCCACTGAGATTTTCACTTCGGCTTCGACGATCTTGCCGCAGATCGGCTGGGCCGCCGGCGGCGCGCTCACTGGAGTTGTCGCCATTGTTGCCTCCCTTTAAGGGCCTCCCCTAGTTGCTCCTCTGCCTCCTCAGACGACTCGAAGCGTACATCGGCGGCGGGTGCCCCGTCAACGGCTGCCTGCGAGTCTCCGGGCTCCCTGCGGTGGCGCTTCGTTAGGGGTCCGAAATTGGCGCCACGGCCGGAATCGGAGACGCTGACACGTACGTTTGGTGCTAACTTTCTCAAAATCAGGGGTAAAATAGCCGTAATGTACTGATAATAGTCAAGATAGCTAAATTGGCTTCGTTCCGGCCTATTTTCATGTATCTCAATGCAGCTAAACTGGTTAAGCCGATTGGCTTCGATTGGCTTCGTTCGCTCTAGATTCGGGAGTTGAAAGGGTGACGGTCGAAGCTGAGGTAGGCATCCCATTTTGGATAACTTAGAATGTATACACCAACTCGATAATCTTGTCAATGGTTATTTGGGTTACGCTCCCGGGGCACGGCGCGCGCGCAGGATCGGAGATTTCAGATTCAAGACTCCGGATTCCAGATGACAGCTATCGCTCCTTCGCTGCGCTGGCGCGGCCGGGCGCGGCACGCGCCGCAGAATCGAAAATTTGAAATCTCAGAATCCAGAAGCGGCACCGATACCCGGCGGAAGGCGGTCTCTACAGAAGGCCAACTGCTACCCCTCGCGCGTGGCGCGAATCAGCGCCTCCATGTGGTCGAGGTAGCGCTCGAGCGTCCGGCGGCCGCTCGCGGTGAGCCGGAACTCCGTCTTCGGCACGCGCTTGTGGAAGAACTTCGCGCAGGTGACGTAGCCCGCTTCCTCGAGCTTCCGGGCGTGGACGCTGAGGTTGCCGTCGGTCGTCTTCAGCAGCTTTTTCAGGTCGTTGAAGCTCAGCGCCTCGTTCACCGCCAGCGCGCTGACGATGCCCAGCCGCATGCGTTCGTGGATAAGCCGGTTGAGCGCCATCGGCGTCTGCTCAGCGCGCCGGCCGCTGACGCCGCGCAGCTCGCCCCGACCCGTTCGGGGCTCGCGCGGCGCGCCTGGATTCTCCTGCGTTTTCAGAACTGCACTTGCTCTAGCCACCGTACCTCCTTGCGATGATGATGCCGAAAATGATCTGCAGGCCGCCGAACCCGGACGCCATGAAGCCGTTGCCCCATCCGGCCGGCGAAAAAAGCGCCACCGCGCCGAGCGCCATGAAGCACCCGCCCATCACCGGAACGATCTTTACCGAGAAGGCGCCGGCCGTGATCACGGCCACGCCGTAAATCAACAGCCACAGGCCCGGCAGCACGCGCGTCCAACCCGCCTGGTAGAGCGCCGCGGTGAGAAGCGCGCCGGCCAGCATGGGCGGCGCAAAGCTCGAGACGAAGCGCTGCGCCGGTCCCGAGAGGGCGGGAGTTCGCGCCGCGCGCAGCTTGTGGCGGACTCCCCAGGCGCCGAGCGCCAGAGCAACGAGCGCCTCAACGGCCCAGACGCGCAGCCAGCCTGCCGTGGTGGGCTCGCGAGCCGCCAGATACGCCGCGCCGAGCGCCGTCGCGCCCATCGCCGCGCCGCCCCAACCCGGCACCGCGGTGAAGGATCCGGAGCGCTCCATGGTTTCGCGGATGAACCGCAGATTCTCCATGGCACGCTCGTGGAGGGCGGGGGTGGCAGCGAGCGACGGGCGAAGCTTGGGCTCAGGCAACATGACACACCATCCTGCCGGTTAGCGGCCGGCCTGTCAAGTACTTTGCAATGTAAAGTTGTGAGGAAAATCCAGCATCCGGATTCGGGGCAGCGGCCGGACCGGGGTTTTCAGGCGGTTCCATACTTCTTGTAAGCCTTCGCGGCCTCATCGTCCGCCTGCGGATGGAGTCTTGCCGTGAGCACCTTATACTGGTCGGCGTTCGGGAAATAAACCCCGGCGCCAAACTTGTAATCGTCGGTGGCGGACCGGAGCGTGCGCACGGAGCTCTCAAACAGGGTGAAGTTGAAGCCGCGCAGAGCCAGCAACTCGTCGTTCTCGGAAAGGGCGGCGAAGAGCAATTGGAAATTGCCCTTCGACAGCTTGAAGTGGCTCTCAAAGAACTGCCGGGCTTCGTTCACCAGCGCGTCGTCAGCCTCCTCCACTCGAGGCGGCAGGCCGGCGTCGCGCCGCGCGTTCAGTTTGGCATTAATGTTATTCCTGATTCTGCTGCCAAGCTCCACGACCTTTTCTTCGTCTTCAAGGGAAAACGGTTTGGCAAAATGGACGCCCTCGCTCCAGTGCTCGCCGGGCTTGAGCGCCATCCACTCCAGGGGAAAACGCAAGGGCCATTGACCCGAATTTCCCTGGGTCTGGCGGGCATAATAACTCTCGCCCGGCAGCCGCCAACCGGGCCCATCGGCTGAGATGATGAGGCATTCCAGGCGGGCAACCGTGAGCGCGCGTCCGCCGACGTTGTGTATGGACACGTAGCAGTCCACCTGGGTGCTGCCCATGTAATGATTCAGCCCCACCTGATCGGGAATCACCAGCTTGAGGGCCCGGCGCTTGACGAGCTCGGCGACCGGCGGCAATTGCGACAGAACGAGCGCCAAGAGGGCAACAATCGCGCTCCACACACCCGGATCTCGTAACGCATGCATACCAACCTCCGCGCCGGAGCGGCCTATGAGTCCGGCTTCAGGTATTCATCCAGCCAACCGAGGACCGTTTTGTACCACAATTGACTGTCCTGGGGTTTCACAACGAAGTGGCCCTCCTGCTCGAAATACAGCAGCTTCGATGGGATACCGCGGCGCTGGAGCGCGGTGAAAATCCCGAAAGCCTGGGCTTGGGGCACGCGGAAGTCGAGCTGGCCTTCGACAATCAGCATCGGTGTCTGGAAGTTCTGCACGAAGTTCGAGGGCGACCACTTTTCGTAGAGCGAGCCTTTTTCCCAATAGAGGCCGTGCAGTTCGTGCTCGGGGAACCAGAGCTCTTCCGTCTCGCCGTACATGCTGCGATTGTCAAAGACGCCGTCGTGGGACACCAGGGCCTTGAAGCGGTGGGTGTGGCCGGCGATCCAATCAATCATAAAGCCGCCGAAGCTGGCGCCGGCGGCGCCAATGCGCGTCTTATCCACGTAGGGCAGCGACTCGAGATAATCCGTCGCGTTCATGAGGTCCTGGTAGGGCGCGCCCCCCCAATCGCCGGAGATTTCTTCCACGAACTTCTGTCCGTAGCCGGTGGAGCCGTGGAAGTTCGTCATCATCACCACATAGCCGTGCGAGGCGAACATCTGCGCGTCCCAGCGGTAGCCCCAGGCGTCGTCCCAGGCGGATTGCGGTCCGCCATGAATGAGCATCAAGCCAGGATACTTCTTCTTCGGGTCGAAGGCGGGCGGCTTGACGATGAGGTTCTGGATTTCGGCGCCGAGCGCACCCTTGGTGTTGACGAACTCGGCCGGGCGGAGGTCGAGCTGCGCCAGGAGCCCGCGATTGGCATGGGTGACGGCTGTAACTTCGCCGCCGGCCGCGCTCGCGCGGTAGACCTCCGACGGCTGGGCGATAGTAGTGCGTGAGAAGACGAGCGTCTTGCCGTCCGGGGTGGCGCTCAACTCGTCGTTGAACCCGTCCACCAACTTCTCAACCTTCGGATGGCTGACCGAAGTCTTGAAAATCGGCTGCTCGGCGTGATCGCCGGCGACGAAGTAAATCGTATCGTTATCAGGAGCCCAGGCGAACGTGCCGACCCATTGATCGAAGCCAGGGGTCACGTACTTCGCCGCGCCACTCTGGCGGTCATAGACGAAGAGGCGGAACAAATCCGACTCATAGCCGTTGCGCTGCTGCGAGGTGAAGGCGATGTAGCGGCTGTTGGGGGAATAGAGGGGCGCGGCGTCGGAACCGTGATTGCCGGGCGTGATGTCGTGGGCTTCGCCGCCCGCGGCCGGGACAAGATAAAGGTGATTGCCGGTGGTCCAGGCGACGCTCGAAGGCGGCGTGGAGCGGTTCGACGTGTAGCAGACTTCCGTGCCGTCGGGCGAAATCGAATAGCCGTCGGGCGCGCCGAGGAAGAAGGTGGGCGCGTCGTACCCGCCCGGCGTCAAGTCGCGTGGCGGCTGGCCACCCTGGGCCGAGACCACGAACAGGTGAGTGTACTTGCCGTCGCGCCACTCGGTCCAATGGCGGAAGAGCAGCTCGCTAATGATGCGCGCCTTTACCTTGCTGGCAGCGGCGTCCTCCAGATGCTTCTTGTTGCAGGCGTCGTCGGAGCAGTCGGGATACACCTGCGACGTGAACAGCAGGTTGTCGCCCTTCGCCGCCCAAGTGACGCTATCGGCTTCGGTCGAAATGGACGTCAACTGGTGTGCTTCGCCACCGGTGAGCGGCAGAATCCACACCTGCGAGCTGCCGCCGCGCGTGGAGATAAACGCGAGCGAGTGGCTGTCGGGCGACCAGCGCGGACGGCTGTCGGAACCAGTTCCCTCGGTCAATTGGCGCGGCTCTCCGCCCGCGACGGGGACTACCCAGATGTGGCCGGTTTGGGTGTTGGCCGCGAGATCGACCGACGTCTGCACGTAGGCGATCCACTGGCCGTCGGGCGAGACCTGCGGGTCCGAGATGCGCTCGACCTTCATGAGGTCTTCGAAGGTGATGGCGCGCTTGGCTTGCGCCAACCCCGCCGTGGAGATGATCAGTAGAACGATGGCGATGCGGAAGACAGGTTTCATTCGGAACTCCCTACGTGGCGGAAGTGAAGGACAGTTATAGCAGATAGGCTGGGAAGGCGCGCAAGCGATTTCCCAGCGGCGCCTACTTGCTCCACTCCGTGTGGAAGGAGCCCGGCTTGTCCACTCGCCGGTAAGTGTGCGCGCCGAAGCAGTCGCGCAGGCCCTGCAACAGATTCGCCGGGAGGCGGCTGTGCCGGTAGCTATCAATGTAGCCTAGCGTAGTGGCGAACGCGGCGCACGGCGTCCCCAGGTCCATCGCGGTCGTCACCACTTCGCGCAAATTGCCGGATGTCTCGTTGATGATGCGGCTGAAATACGGGTCGAGCATAAGGTTCTTCAAGTCCGGCTGCGAGAGCAACGCCGCCTGAATAGGATCGAGCATCTTGGCCCGGATGATGCATCCACCCTTCCAGATGCGAGCGATCTCCGGCAGGTTCAGATTGTACTTGTGCTCCGCCGAGGCGGACCGCAACTGGTCGAAGCCCTGGGCATAGCAGCAGATGACGGCGATCTGATAAGCTTGGCGGACCTGCTCGATGAATTGCTTCCGGTCACCCGAGAATTTCCCGCTCGGCCCTCGCAGAATCGCCGCCGCAGCCACGCGCTCGTCCTTGCGGCTGGAAATGATGCGGGCTTCGACCGAGTATGAAATCGTCGGCACGGCGACGCCGAGATCGAGCGCGTCCTGCGCCGTCCACTTGCCGGTGCCTTTCTGCGCCGCCTCGTCGAGGATCATCTCCACCAGCGGCTTGCCGGTATCGGGATCGATCTTGCCGAGCACGAGAGCGGTAATCTCAAGCAGAAAAGAGTTCAGGGCTGAGCCGGCCCAAGCGGCGAAGATGTCGCGCAGTTCGGGCGTTCGGAGGCCGAGCGCGTTCTTCAGAATGTCGTACGCCTCGCAGATGATCTGCTCGATGCCGTACTCGATGCCGTTGTGGACCATCTTCACGTAATGACCCGCGCCACCCGGCCCCATGTAGGCGCAACAGGCGCCGTCAGCGGTTTGGGCCGCCATCTTGGTTAGTAAGGGCTCCAGGTGGCGGTACGATTCCTCATGGCCGCCCGGCATCAGGCTCGGCCCGTGCAGCGCGCCTTCCTCGCCGCCGCTCACACCCATCCCGAAAAATCGCAGGCCGGCGGCATCCAGTTCCTGGGCGCGCCGCTCCGTGTCCTTGTAATAGGAATTGCCGCCGTCAATCACGATGTCGTCTTTGTCGAGGTAAGGCTTGAGGTCGTGCAGCACCGAATCCACGGGCGCGCCGGCGGGGACCATCGCCAGGAGGCGTCGCGGGCGCTCGAGCGCGTCCGTAAACTCTTTCAGCGTTTTAGCCACCACCACGTTCTTGCCGCTCGCCGCCGCCGACATCTCGTTCAGCTTGTCCGGGCTCACGTCGAAGCCCGCCGCCGGGAATCCTTTGTTCTCGGCATTAAGCGCCAGATTGCGGCCCATCACTCCCAGGCCGATCACTCCGAGGTGTTGCTGGCCCATGATTGCCTCCCTACAAAGGCAGGATACAAGAGTCAGGAGTCAGGAGTCCAAGAATTGAGTCATTGAATCATCGGGTCATCGCGCCCTTGATTGAAAAGGGAGTCGCTTTTCAATCTCCCGATGACTCAATCACTCAATGACTCAATTCTTGTGACTTCCGTCCTGCTATAATGTCTTCGAGTGCTCGGACTGCATGAAAAAAGTCCTTCTTACGCTTGTCATCCTGCTGCTGGCATGGTCGAGTCTCGACGCGGCGCCGGAAACGCGCACGCTGCTGGTTTTTCCGTTCGAGAACCAGAGCTCCAACTCGGACCTGGGCTGGATTTCCGAAGCCTTTGCCCAGGTGCTTTCCTGGCGGCTCGCCGGACCCAGCCGCTACGTGCTGGGGCGCGAGGAGCGCAACGCCGCCTACGAGCAGTTGGGTCTGCCGCTTGATACGCCCCTGACCCTGGCTAGCTCTTACAAGGTGGCGCAGACGCTGGGGGTCGATTGGGCCGTGGTGGGCAGCTTCAAGATTGCCGGCAACCAGTTGACGGCGCGCTGCGAGCTCCTCGACGTGCAGCGCCTCAAGCTCACGCCGGCGCTCGAAGCTACCGGGGCTCTGGCCGACCTGGTGGATATCCAGACGCAGCTCGTGTGGCGCCTGCTCGCCACTAACGACCCGGACTTCACGGCCGGGACGGAAGAGGACTTTGCGCGCGGGTTCCCGCCGATCCGGCTCGACGCCTTCGAGAACTATATCCGCGGCATCCTGGCCACGGATAACGAGAGCCGCGTGCATTTCTTGCGCGAGGCCGACCGGCTGAACCCGGCCGACCATCGCGCCGCGTTCGCGCTGGGCCAGGAGTACTTTGACCAAAAGCAGTACGCGGAATCCGGGGAGTGGTTGCGAGAGTTGGCGCCGGCGGACGCCAATTACCTGGAATCGCTCTTTTTCCTGGGTGTGGACGAATACTTCCTCGGCGAGGACACCAAGGCTGAGCAATCGTTCGCGAAGCTGGAATCACAGATCCCGCTGGACGAGGTGGCGAACAACCTGGGACTGATGAAAGCTCGCAGGGGCAAGTATGCCGAGGCGCTGGCGGACCTCGAGCGGGCCTACCAGGGCGACCCCACCGATCCAGATTTCTGCTTTAACATGGCCGTGTGCCTGTGGCGCCTGAAGCGGGATGACGAGGCGGCGCAGTATCTGGAGAAGGGCTTACGCGAGAAGGACGACGACCCCGAAGCGCACGCCCTGCTCGCCCGGGTTGACGAAAAACTGGGCAATCGGGACGGGCAGCAACGGGAGCTCCAGTGGCTGGCGAACGCCGAGGGCGCTTCGGCCGCTGACCCGCCGCCGGATTTCACGCCGCAGATGCGGCTGAAGAAGTTCTACAACGGCCGCGCGTTTCACCTTTTGGCGCTGGTGGTTCGCAACACCGAGGAAGCGAAGCTGGCGGCCGAGCCGCCCGCCGAGCACGCCCAGGCCCATCTCACCCAGGGCAAGAAGCTGATGGCGCAAGGGCGGCTGGCCGAAGCGGAGCGCGACTTGAACGAGGCGGAGTCGCTCGCGCCCGAATCGAGCGAGGTCCACCTGGTGCTCGGCCAGGTTTACGAGGCGGAGGGGCGCCACCGCGAAGCCGCGGCGGAACTCGAGGCGTCGCTGCGGTATGATAACAACGCCATGACGCACCTCTGGCTGGCGCGCGTCTACGTTTCCCTCAACCAGCGCGCCCAGGCGCTTGATCAAGGTCGCGCTGCCTTGGCCTTGGATCCGGGAAACCCTGATGCCGAGCGTTTGGTCGAGGCCATTCGCCAGCGCCCCGCCGCCAGGAAGACGCCTTGAGGCAATCGAGCGATTGAGTGATTGAATCATTGAGCCATCGGGTGATTGAGCGATGGAGCGGCGGCGCGCGCCTTCTCGCTACGTGGCGAGGACGCACGGGTCGTCAGCGATCAGGCATTTCTGCCTTCCGCTTTCTACCTTCTGCCTACAGCTTTCTGCTTTCCGGCGTCTGCCTTCTGCTTTCTGCCTTCTGCCTTGGGGCCGGCGCCCCGCCGACGTCATCGAACCCGCCGCTGGTAGTCGAGATCGACCTCAATGACATCGTTGAGCCGGTCTCCGCCGAATACGTCGAGCACGGCATCGCCCACGCCAACCAAATCGGCGCCTCTGCCGTGCTGCTCGAACTTTCCACGCCCGGCGGCCTTGAAAGTTCGATGCGCGAGATCGTCCAGGCCATCATCAGCTCGCGGGTTCCTGTGATCACCTACGTCGCGCCGAGCGGCAGCCGCGCAGCCTCGGCCGGATTCTTCATTCTGCTCGCCGGCGACGTGGCCGCCATGGCGCCGGGAACGAACACCGGCGCGGCCCACCCGGTGATGATGAACGGCGCCGACATCGGCAAAACGATGGAGGCGAAGATCGAGAACGACGCTGCGGCCTACATGCGCTCCATCGCCGGCAAGCGCGGGCGCAATGTGCAGCTCGCGGAAGACGGCGTGCGCCAGAGCAAGTCGTGGACCGAGAAGGAGGCGCTCGACAATCACCTCATCGACGCCGTGGCCAACACGCCGCAGGATCTCTTCGCGCAGCTTGACGGTAAGACGATCAAGCGGTTTGACGGCTCTTCCGCCGTGCTGCACCTGGCCGGCGAGCGCCTGGAGGTATACTCGATGACGGCGCGCGAGCGCCTGCTTTCGCGGCTTGCCGACCCCAACATCGCTTTCATCCTCGGCGCCCTGGGAGCGCTCTGCCTCTATCTGGAGTTCACTCACCCCGGCATGGTGCTGCCGGGCGTGGCCGGAGCTATCGCCATGGTGCTGGCGCTGTACGGCTTTCACCTGCTGCCCATCAATTACACCGGCGTGCTGCTAATTCTGATTGCCCTGGCGCTGTTTGCGCTGGAGGTGAAGGTCGCGTCGCATGGCGTGCTCGCCACCGGTGGAGTGATTGCCATGGTCGTGGGCGCTCTCGTTCTGATACAGTCGCCCTGGCCCGGGGCGCAAATCCGGCTGAGCACCGCGCTAAGCGTTACCCTGCCGGTGGCAGTAATCAGCGTGATCCTGGTCCGCTTCGCCCTGGTCGCCAGGAGGCGCAAAGCCGTGACGGGCGAGGAAGGTATGATTGACGCTGTCGGCGTGGCGCGAACCGACCTTGCGCCGTCGGGCAAAGTACTCGTGCATGGCGAGCTTTGGGAGGCCCGGGCGATCGGGAACATTCCGACCGGCAGCCGGGTGCGTGTGCGGAAGGTCGAGGGGCTGACTTTGGTCGTTGAGCCGGAGCCAGAAACACGTTAGATACACTTAAAAAAATGCAGGAACGAACCGAATAAGTGGTTTAGAATCAGTAAAAGCTTCGGTTCGTTTCCTGAAACGAACCGGAAAATTAGGAAAGCGCCGAAATATCGGCATCACGCGGTTAGGGCAGCGTTCCCCGGTCGATCTTTGGACGCCCGAGGGGCGCAAAGGAGAACAAAATGGACTCCAACGCTATCACGCTGGTTGTGATTGTGATTTTCCTGATCTGGGTCGCCAAATGTCTGAACATCGTGCGGGAATACGAGCGCGTGGTAGTGTTCCGCCTGGGCCGCGTGCTCTCGAAGGACAAGGGGCCGGGCATCATTCTGATCCTCTGGCCCATCGACAAAATTGTGAAGGTTTCGCTGCGGGTGATTACCTGGGATGTGCCCCCGCAGGACATCATCACACGGGATAACGTTTCTCTCAAAGTTAATGCCGTCGTCTATTTTCGTGTCATCAGCGCCACCCAGGCCATCGTCGAGGTGGAGAACTACCGTTACGCGGTGGAGCAGGCGGCGCAGACGAGTCTGCGCTCGGTGCTGGGCGAGGTCGAACTGGACGATCTGCTCTCGCAGCGCGAGAAGCTCAACGCCCGGCTGCAGACCATCCTCGACGAGCACACGGAGGCCTGGGGCATCAAGGTGACGCAGGTGCAGGTGAAGCAGGTGGACCTGCCGCAGGAGATGCAGCGCGCCATCGCCGCTCAGGCCGAGGCGGAGCGCGAGCGCCGCGCCAAGATCATTGCGGCGGATGGCGAGTTCCAGGCCGCGGCGAAACTTTCCGAGGCGGCAGCGGTCCTCAACCGTGAGCCTGCTGCCATCACCCTGCGCTACCTGCAGACGCTGATCGAAATTGGCACGGAGAAGAACACCACCATTGTGTTCCCGTTGCCGATTGACCTCCTGGCAGGCATGATGGGCAAACTCGGCGCGGCGCCGTTGGCGGGCGTCACGGCCGCGCCGCCGGCGAAATGAGGTGCAGGTGACGAGCGGATCGGGCGAAAACGAAAAGGGAATCAGCTTCCGGCAACTGGTCGTTGCCTTTCTCGCCGTCGTGGCGTTGTGCGCGGTGTTTTTCTCGCTGGGATTTTTTGTAGGCTACAAGGAGCGCACGTCTTCGGCGGCGCCGGCCACGGAAACCGTGACCCCTCCTTCGGACGTGCCGCAGCCGGTGAATCCCCCGGTCGAAGGCACCGGAGCCGCTGCCCTTGGCGGTACCCCGGCCAGTTCCGCCTCCAATACCGCATCCGGGCCGCCCGCGATGCCGGCGGAACAGACTCCGGGCTCGGCGGCCGGGGAATCGAACCTGCCGAATCCCTCGGGGACTCCGGCGCCCCCGGCTGGCTCAAACGCCGCGCCGGGCTCGTCCGAAAATGCCTCGCCGGGGGAGGCGCCTGAGCGCTCCGCGCCGGTCAAGGGCGTCACCGTTCAGGTGGCGGCACTGAGTAACCGCGCCGATGCCGAATCGCTGATCAGTGTGCTCAAAGCACGAGGCTATGCGCCTTTCGTCATGTCACCCGATCAGGCCCATGCCAACGACAGCTTTTTCCGTGTCGTCGTGG
>DASYXW010000001.1:0-38766 GCA_035934405.1 Terriglobia bacterium | reverse complement strand
GGCGAGCGCTCGGCGCGCGGCGGCGTCACATCATGTCGCAGTTTTTGGCCGAGGCCCTGGTGCTTACTCTGGCCGGCGGCGCGATCGGCATCGCCGTGTCCTACGCGTTGAGCGCGGCCGTCGGCACGCTGCCGCTGCTCGGTCCGCTCTACGAGGACACCAGCGGCAAGGGCGACATTCACCTGTACATCTCGCTTACCACGGTGGGGCTTTCCACCGCGATTCTCGTCCTGGTCGGTTTGTTGAGTGGATTGCTTCCGGCGTGGCGCGCCTCGCACCTGCATCCGGTGGAGGCGCTGCGATACGAATAGCCGCTGCTCGCCGGCTCACAAAACCGGGCCCGGCGAGTCATATAATCGGTGGAGAAGACGGGCTCCCGAATCGATCTCACTTCCGCTGAAGGAGACAACTGATGAGACTGAGGATTGGTTGGCTGACGGCTTTTGCGGTTTGCATCGCCGCGATTCCGGCCCATGCTGCGCAAGGGTCTTTTGATCGCACGCTGAAAGTAACCGGTCCGGTGAATCTGGACGTCACGACGGGCGCGGGAGACATCCACGTCCGCGCCGGTGACGGCTCGACTGTCCAGATCCACGGCACCATCCGGGCCCGCAGCCATTGGGGTGACCACGAAAGCCCGGAGGAAAAGGTGCAGTATCTCGAGTCGCATCCGCCGATTGAACAGGATGGGAACACGATCCGCGTCGGCCACATTGAAGACCGCGAGTTCTCGCACAATGTCTCGATCAGTTTTGATCTGGTGGTGCCGGCGGCAACGACCCTGCATTCGGAGATTGGCTCCGGCGGCCAGACCGTGGATGGCATCCACGGACCGGCGCGAATCGGGACCGGCTCCGGCAGCCTGCGCATTTCCAACATCGGCGATGAGGTGCGCGCCGAAACCGGCTCCGGGGACATGCAGATTGATTCCGTGCGCGGCCCGGTGACAGCGAAGACGGGCAGCGGGATGATTCGCGCTGACGGCGTCGCGGGCGAGTTTACTGGTGAGACGGGCTCGGGCGATATCCACCTGCGGCAGACGGCGCCGGGGGCGGTGAAGGTCGACACGGGCTCGGGCTCGATCGACTTGAGTGGTGTCAACGGATCGGTGCGGGCAGAGGCTGGTAGCGGCAGGATCACGGCGGACGGCGCACCGACGGGCGACTGGCGGCTCGAGACTGGCTCGGGCTCGATCAATGTCCGCGTGCCGCCGCAGGCGGCGTTTGACCTGCACGCCCACACCAGTTCCGGGCACATCTCCACCGTGCATCCGGTGACGCTGCAAGGCACGCTCTCCCGCGGCGACTGGCGCGGCAAAGTGCGGGGCGGGGGATTCCTGCTCGACGCGAGCACGGGTTCCGGGGACGTCCGCATCGAATAGCGTCCTAGCCTACACTGCCTACACTGAGACCAGCGTCCCCACGCTGCGGAGTTCCTTCGCGGCCTCTTCGGGCGGGAGCGAGTTGTAGTAAACCTCTTTCAAGCTGTATGACTTCGATTTCGAGGGGATCACCGGCAGGATCTCAAAGTGCCAGTGATAATCTTCGGCCAGCGTCTGCCAGTTGCCGCTCCGTTCGAACTTGGCGCTGACGTTGGGTGAGGTGTGCAGCACCAGGTGGTAGGCCGGCGCCACCGCTTCCAGCCGCCGCAGCACTGACTTCAGCAGACGCGCCAGCCGCAGTTGCTGTTCCCAGGTGACCACGTCTTCTTCAAACGCGCAGTGATGCTCGATGGGCAGCACCCAGGTCTCGTAGGGCACGCGCGAAGCGTAGGGGCAGAAGGCCACAAAGAGGTCGTCCCACTCCACGGTTCGCGCCTGCTCCGCCAGTTCCTGCCGCGCGATGTCGCACACCAGGCACCGGTCCTTGAGCTGGAAATAGCGCTGCGCGGCTCGAAGCTCGTAGCCGACGCGGCGGGGAATGAACGGCGTGGCGGTGATCTGCGAATGCGGATGCTCCAGGTCCTGCCCGGCCAGCTCGCCCTGATTGCGGAACACGGTGACGTAGCGGAACCGCCGGTCTTTCTTCAGGTCGATTAGCCTCGACACGTAGGCTCGGAGCACCTGGGCCACGTTCTCGTCGCTCTGCTCGGAGAGCGCCAGAAGGTGTTCGGCGTGTTCCACCACGAGCTCGTGCGCCCCCAGGCTGCGCATCGTGTCATAGATGCCTTCGCCGCGCCGCAAGGCGTCACCTTCAATCTGATACAGCGGCCGCCAGTGCGGGACCACCCGCACCTGCCACGCCCCGCCGTGAGGGTACTGGTAGACGGTCGGCGGCGTCTGGGCTTCCTGGCCCGGGCAGAGCCGGCACTCGCACCCGTTCTTCGGCGCTTCTTCCCCTTCCACCTGCATGACCCAACTTTGCGTGATGGGATCCTTGCGCAGACCCATGATGTCCCCCCTGGCTGTTCGATCCGAGACTGGCGTATGGCCTGTCAAGCGGGTATTATAACCGCTCTGACGGCTTGCTGCGGACTCTTCATGCTCCACTCTCCCCTTACTCGCGGCCGCGGCATGCAGCGGGTTCCTGCCCCGCGCCTTCTGGGCATCGATGGCGGCGGCACGAAGACCACCGCGGCGGTTGGGAATGCGCGCGGCGCGATTGCCGGCCGTGGCTCGGCAGGCGCCTCCAACCCGACGAAGGTCGGGCTCGAGGCGGCCGGGCGCGAGATTCTTCGCGCCGCCAGGGCCGCCCTGCGACAAGCAGGCGTCGAGCGCGGCGGGCTGGACGCCGTGTGCCTCGGCCTCGCCGGTGCTGACCGCCCGGACGTGCGCCGCCCCTTGCTTCGCTGGCTGCGAAGGGCCGTGCCGGCGCGCGCGCACCTGCTGACCACTGACGCCGCTATTGCCCTCGAAGCCGCGCTCGGCCAGCGGCCGGGCATTATCGTGATTGCGGGCACGGGCTCGATCGCCTACGCCCGTGACAAGCAGGGCCGGATGCTCCGCGCCGGCGGCTGGGGCGTCCCTTTTGGCGACCAAGGCTCCGGCTACGACTTGGGCCGGAAGGGCGTGAGCGCGGCCTTGCGCGCGCATGACGGCGAGGGTCCCTCGACGCGCCTCGAAGCTGCTCTTTGCCGCGCGCTCCACTTGCGCGACATCACCCAGGTGGTGGGGCGAAACCTCAAGCCGCAAGAGCCGCAAGAGATTGCCGCGCTCGCTCCCGTAGTGCTCGACGCCGCCCGCCGCGGTGACCCGGTGGCCCGCGCCCTGTGCCAGGAAGCCGCGAGCGATCTTGCCTCGCTGGCTCTCACGCTTCTGCGGCGACTCGGCCTTGCCAGTCCAATCTCCGTGGTTGTGGCCGGTGGCGTGTTTCAATCCAGTCTTTCCCTCCGCCGAAGTTTTGCTCGCGCAGTCCAGCGAGGCGTTCCCACCGGGGGCGGAGGCGTTCGGATCTCGCTGCTCGGCCGTCCGCCGGTCGAGGGCGCCCTCGCGCTGGCGCAGTTGGCCGCTCGGGACCAGTGCCTCCGGCGTTCCGGCGGGAGCAGCCGGTGAAAATCCGGGGGCCGCGGCGGCCGTACTGGTCTTGAAAGCTCCAAACGAGATTTTCGCTGACGAGGGGTCTCCAAACGAAATATATCGCTGATTCTAATTGAGTTAGATGTTTTGGGTTCGCCCCCATCGAGTTTTTCAAATTTCGAGGTCAAATCCAGTTCTAATCCTATGTAACCGCTGGGTTTGTTAGCCATGGGTTCGGTGCTGCCATAATTTCACCGCTGCTGATACGAACGAATCCACTCTGGAACCCGGCCAGTTTCTGCTAACTTGTAGAAAATAATTGAGATAATTAGCCATTATCTGACCAGTTCGTTTAAATCATGTATTTTCAATGAATCTGTTGCGCGCCCCCTCCCGAAGTGCCGCCGGGCGATCTCCGAACCACCGGGTGGGGTGAAAGGCCGGACATTGTCATAGTCGGTGTCATAGTCGGTGTCGTAGTCGCTGTCGTAATTAGTCGCCATGGGCGGTTACCACCTCAATATATCGCTTAGATAATGATAATTGATTTAATGAGAAAGTCAAGTGGAAAAATGGGTAGGCTGCGGATGCGATTGCCGCGGCGGGCCTAACGCGCTTCTCCGGCCTTCAAGTCCCGCAGCAACCGCTCGAACGCCTTCTTGAACGCATCGTGATCCTTCCAGCGGCGGAAGTCGCCGATATGCCGCGTGCGGCGGAGGCTCGCGGCCCAGGCCTGATCGGTCTCCATCACCGCGTCGTCCAGGCGGATGGGAAAGAGCGCCAATTTCCCCTCCTTCCGCTCCTTTTCGAGCGCCTCCACCTCTTCCTCCACCCAGGTACTCGCGATGGAATGCTCCGTCAGGATCACCATCAGCTTGCCGTAGAGGCGAATCGACTCCTGTCCCAGTCTTGTCATTCTGAGCCCTTCGCTGTCATCCTGAGCGAAGCGAAGGATCTCTTTCAGTTTCACTCAGGGTAAACTCCGCGAAGAATCCGTGCATTTGAATTTCATCAGGGTGAAGGAACTGCCGGGATGCTTCGCTGCGCTCAGCATGACAGTGTGGGAAAATGTGTTCCCGATGGGGAAGTAATTCTGAACGGAGAGCAGAGACTGCAATGAAGACCTACTTCGTTTACATCATGGCCGGTAAATTTCGCACTCTGTACACCGGGGTGACCAACAATCTCGAGCGGCGGGTATTCGAGCACAAGCGCAAGCTGGTTCCAGGGTTCACCCGAAAGTACAACATCAACCGCTTGGTGTACTTCGAGTTGTTCAGCGACATCCGCGCTGCGATCCAGAGGGAGAAACAGATCAAGGGATGGCTTCGCGCCAAGAAAGTTGCCCTGATCATAGCGAACAATCCCGCCTGGAAAGACTTGAGCGAAGGCTGGTACGGCCAAGAAAAACGCGGTGATTCACGAAGTCTGGCCTGATTCCCTCAAGCTGCGCTCGACCCTCTCCCAGCCTTGTCGTTCTGAGCCCCTTCGCTGTCATTCTGAGCCCTTCGCTGTCATTCTGAGCGAAGCGAAGAATCCCGGTATTTTCGCTCAGGGTAAAGCTCTGCGAAGAATCCCTGCGTTTGAATTCATCGCGGTGGAGGAACTGCCGGGATGCTTCGGTCGCCGCGGCGACCTCAGCATGACAGGCTTGCGTTGTCGACGATTTCCAGGTGTTTGGGGTTGGCCATGTTCGGAGGCCCTCCAGAGTGGCGACGGGCAGCGCCCCTATCATATATGGGCTGCGCCAGAAACAAACGGCAGAGTGAACACTAAAACCCGCTTTAACGGAGTCGACGTGGTTCAGTTGTTAAGTATGGAGCCGAGGACTCACAGAGAGTCTTCCGGGGCCGTCAGCGATGCGGTGACGTTTTTGACTCGCCAAGGCACAATAGGCTCATGCAGATAGGTCCATCTCTCATAGTACGGGTTGCCCATTCGCGCCAGGCGAGCTACATGAATTTGAACCGATCTCGAAAGGGACTCCCACCAGACAGCGGAAAAATAGGTGTTTTCAACATGGGCGAAGATGAACTGAACGACCGCTCCGGGCAGATCTCTCCTGTTCCGCTCTTCGAGGTCACGTGCTATCCGAGCGGCTGCCGAGTCGTCCGGTCGCCACGTTAAAACAACTATACCTCCATTCTGGCAGGGTACGACTCCCACGTACAGAGGCTGTAGCGCGCTTTCCGGATCATGGAGTGTCTGCAGTGTGGCTCCAGATAGATCTCGGTTTGGAGTCGGAACGCCCGTACTGGCCACGCAAAGCGGTCCCTCGAAGACCACAAAGAGGTGATTCCAGTTGCTGAAGTCACCCTGCAGGAGCTCGGAGTCCATCCGAGCTTTGAACTGGCTCATCTCAGCTAACCCCTGACGCGTGCCTGCACATTGCGCGGCTTCAAGTTGCTGAATGGCACGCTGGACTTCTGGAGGTTGACCGCGGTCCCAAAGCTGGCGCATTGGTTCATACGTCCGCAGTGCCCCTTGTTTCTGGTACACCTCATGACACTGTGCGCGATAAGCCAAAAGAAAACACTGCTCACTCGTGCCGGCGAATGCAAACCTTTCAAGCGGTGCGAACGTCTGACTGTCGTGCTGATCACAAAAACCAGTGAAGGTGGATGCTTCACGCCAGCCCACGCGGTGGGGGGGCGCCCCTGGGTCGACGCCCAAAGGGTAAAAGCTGAGAACGTGTCCGCTGCCGTCGGAGATGCTCGCAAGAGCGCCGGCTCTCTGTATCGTGTGCGCCGCTATGATCTTTCCGCATGTCGAGGAGGAGGCACGAGGATGGAGGCATTGCTTAACCTTAAAATGTCGCCCAAGCTCTGCAACCAATGCCGGGCTCGGAAGCGGTCGCTCCTTCGAGCGTCCCAGATGACACTTCTTGTACTTCTTCCCAGACCCGCACCAGCAGCGATCGTTTCTGCCAATTCCACGCGCCATTTTCCTGCAATAGGAGGGGCAAGAGAACAACTCTGCGGCCTATCTCTCTCAGATTAGCCTATTCACACATCTCTGTACGTCCACTTATGACCCGGCGGCGAACATATCGCCGGGCAGAGGCGATGTCAAGCAGAGCGGGCGGGCACTATAAAGCTGCGCGGAACGCCTTGGAGTGCGGCGGCTTGACGCCGCTTTCAGCCGGCCAGCTTGCTGGCCCGGCACCATCCGGTGACTGGGCTGGCCGTGAGTCTGCGCCCGAAGTAAGTCCGCGAGCAAGCTCGTGGTGCGAAAGCGGTAGCAAGCTACCGCACTCCAGAGCGCCGGCCGTGACGTCAAGCAGACGCGCGGGCCGGGCAGGCTGGCGCAGTAGCTGCGCTCTGCGAACTGAAGACTACAAGTACGATCAAACAAGCCGGTCGATGGCTAAGCACAGGTCGATGGCTGACGCACAGATGGAGGGCAATGTATACGCCACTCGTCCGGCAGCCGCCGCAGATTCGCCGGTAAAATTGCTAAAACACCGCTCCCGCCGCCGTCCCATTCACACCTGTCGTGTAGCGATCTGCGCTTCACTTATGACCCGGCGGCGAACATATCGCCGGGCAGGGGCGATGTCAAGCAGAGGGGCGGGAAACGACAGTTGCGTTACTGCCATTTATCCTGACCTTCTGTAATAGTTAGCACTCGATTGGCGGGAAGGTTGGCAAATTCCTGCCGTGTACCACTTGGCCAGCTCACCGTGAGGGATTCAGCGCGCTGGGACTGGCCAAGGCCAAACCATGCCTCAGGCGCGGATTGAGAAAGGTAGGAGGTTCCGACCCCATACTCTCGATAGGAGCGCTTTCCGCCCGCTTCGAGAGCGAGCTTGGCGCCCAAGCCCTGCCGATTACTTTTGGTTCCGGTCAAGTGAATCGCCAGCCAGTGATTGCGATTGCCGCCGTCGTTGCGAAGCAGTATGGGCGCGCCGTGGTTGGTGGTGATGATGACATCCAGGTCACCATCACCGTCGTAGTCGGCATAGGCAGCGCCGCGCGCGATGCGCCGTTGCTGCAAGGCGCTGCCGGCCGCACCCGAGCGGGCGAGGTCGTAGAAGCCCGTCTGGCCCTTCGACCAGAACAGGAACGGAGCTTCCGCGATCAACTTGGTCGTGTCCCCTTTGTCCTCCAGGGTTGACCCGTTGACCACCAGCAGGTCGAGATTGCCATCGTTGTCAAAGTCAAAAAAGAACGTGCCCCACCCGACCACGGGCATGGAGATGGAGCCGACGCCGTAGAGGTCAGCGACGTCCTCGAAGTGCAGCAGGCCGCGATGCTGCTGCTCGGCCCAAAGGTTCTGGTAAAGGGCGTCGGCCTGGCTCACCCAATGGGTCAGGAACATGTCATTGTCGCCATCGCCGTCGAAATCGCCGATGGCAATGCCCATCGTTCCTCGATTCTCTTCGGTCCAGGATGACGCACTGATATCCAGGAATCGCCCGCGGCCGAGGTTCTGAAACATTCGGTTATCCGAGATGTCGTTGCCCACGTACAGGTCGGGAAAACCTTGAAAGCGGAAGTCTGCAAAGGCAGCCACCAGGCTGCGTCCGGCGGCATCCGCCACGCCCAACCTGCCGGCAACGTCAGTAAAGGTCCCATTGCGGTTGTTGTGATAGAGGCGATTGGGAAGCGCCTTGAACGAGGCCGGATTGAGCGTGAAGGGAACGTTGACGCCATACTGTGCTGCCGTGGCGCCCACCGGCACACCTCGAAGGTTGTAGTTCACGTAGTTGGGGACGTAGAGGTCCAGGTAGCCGTCGTTGTCGTAGTCGAACCACAGGGGCGTCATTCCCCAAAGGTTGTTCGCCACGCCGGCGCGGTCCGTCACATCGGTAAAAGTGCCATTGCCGTTGTTGTGGTAAAGCACTGACCGGCCATAGTTCGTCACATACAGGTCGAGGAACCCATCGTTATCGTAGTCCCCCCAGGCCGCGCCCATACCGTACCCGCCACGATTGGCCACGCCGGCCGGCTCAGTGACGTCGGTAAAGGTGCCGTCGCGGTTGTTGTGGTAAAGGACGCACGCCGGGGCGTCGGGGCCAGCGTGCGCCCCCCAGGGTCCGGGTTGGTTCACCAGGTAGAGATCAGGGAATCCGTCGTTGTCGTAATCGCCCCAGGCTGCCCCCGAGCCCATGTCCTCGGGGAGCTGGTGCGTGCGCTGGCCCCGCGAGTGGACAAAGTGGATGCCCGCCTCGTCCGTTACATCGGTGAAAACAATCCCGGGGCCAGCGCCGGCGAGATGACGCGCCTGACTGTCGAACACCTGGGCCTGATGCTGCGGCGGAGCTTTCTTGGAACAGGCGCTGAAGACGTCGGCGAGCAGTCCCACGCCGAGCACCGTGAAGGCGCGACGGTTCATCGGCCACCCGGGGCTTGTGGCGGGCGGGTTGCGCCCTCACGAGCGGGCGCGAGATGCGAGGCGGCACGGCTCGTATTACCGGCAACCAAGGGAATCTCAACCCGGTCGGAGGAAATGTCCGTGATCGGAGCCGCGAGGTGTTGGCCGGGAAATGAAAAATCCATGAAGTACTGGTTGGCCTTGCGATAGCGCAACCGTGCCGTGACCTGGAGCGGGCCGTGGGCGTCTTGAGGCACCTTCAAGTCGTATTCGTACATATCGGAGTAGCCTGGAAAAACCGCTCGCTTATATTTTGCGCCCACATAATGCCAGAGGTCGTGGCGGATAATCTCCTGGCCCTCGGGATTGACTCCAACGGCCTTGAGGACGAAAGAACCCGGCTCAACGTGGTTTTGCTCAGTCAGTTTTCCGGAGTGGTAGATTTCCCGTCCCGTCCCGTCCTTGACCACCACCTCGACCCAGGCGCGAATGAGGTCGAGCGGGCCGGTGGGGAAGCTGTGTCCGGCCTTGTTGTTGGAGATCACGGCGCGGAACTCGATACGCTCGCCCGGGCGCGCGGATGACGGAGCAACGATCTTGATGGGCAGAACGGGTCCAGCGGGCCAGATGCTCGCGATCTCGGGAATCACGCGCTGGCCGTGCAGCCACTCCTCAACTCGACGTGTCTGGCCGGCCGCGTCGGGTGACGAAATCATCTCTGGCATTGTCTGGTTGCCGCCGGCGAACCAGTGGCTACGGTGCTTCAACCCCAGCCCGATCTTGAGGTCATAGGGGTCCGCGGTGGCGAGGCTTGGGGCCGCTCGGTAATACATGTGGCACTGCTGGCAGCGCAAGCGGTACGCGGGGTCCGGGTCAGCGTTCCACTTGCCGTGTTTCCAGTCATCGTATTGATTTTGGAGTTGGACCCACCCCACGTGGTTGATCTCCTTGTCAATGAACTGCTTGTGGCAAGAGGCGCAGGATTCCGGCTTCTGGGAGAGCGTGATGTCATAATCCCGATCGTGCTGGCGCGGGTAGGCGCGGATGAGGAAATGGGCGACAGCAGTGGTGTATCGACCCTCGCTGTATTCGAAGAGATAGGGTTTCGGAGCGCCGAAAACGTAGTTGCCGTTGCCTTGCACGTCCACGCGGCGCATGGAGTGACAGATCACGCAGGAGTCCCCTTGCTTGAATCCGGGGGCAGAGATTCCGGTGCTCGCGTCCTTGTAACCGGAGAGCAAGGAGACAGGATCGTGACAGCCTCCGCAATATCGCGTCGCCGGCGCTCCGGCCTCTTTAATCATGGCGGACTGGACGGCCTGGAAGAACGTGTCTTGGGCCGCCCAATGGTGTGCGCTGGCTTGCCATTCCTGGTAGATTTCGGTGTGGCAGCCGGACGCGCCGCAAGATTTGGACCCCGCCATAATCTGGGGCGCCACCGGCAGGCCGTCCTCGGTGGTTGCCAGACTGGGAGCAAACGGGTTCTTCCCGTAAGTCCAATTGTAGTTTGAGGCCAGTTTGTAATGACGGTAGCCGGGAGAGCGATAGGCGATCGTCCCCACGCCGAGCACGAGCAGCAGGGCCGCTACGGTTCCTCCGGAGACGGCCCACATCCGCCGGCGCGCTGCGGAATAGTCCGGCTTGCCGATGGGGAGCGCGGTGGCCGGGCCATTGACGGCTTGCTTCCCTTTGTGGGGCCACACGTGATAGGCGATGAAGGGCAGCGACAGCAGTCCGCTCCATAAGTGAACGCGGTCCCAGAAGTGACTGCTAAGGAGCGAGAACATCGCTTCCCAAGTGAGGACAATGCCTGAAATTGTTGTGACGGCTAAAGTCCAGAAGCCCGCGTAGGCGCAAAACTTTCGAAAACGCCAGGGCGCGTTGCGCGTGGCCAGCCAGTGCTCAAGTTGCCAGAGAGTGAAAGGAACGACGATCGCCAGACCCAGCGCCGTGTGCATCAACACCGCCATCTGTGCGCCGACGCTGAAGGGAAGGAGCCAGATTCCCAGGCCGGTGAGAGCGGCAAACAACAACACCCCGCCCATCCACCCGAACCCCAGGATTCCGTGTGCCTTGATATAGTTATGACACGCGGACGGCGCAGAACCATTCAAATGGTTCGGCGATGAGTCCATACCAAAGACCTCCCGACCGTACAAAGAGCCCCTTTATATCGGCACCGCCTCGGATTCGGTTCTGTGATCCCCATCACGACCTCGTGTGACTTAGCTCACAGACTGGGCTGACAAATGCCCTAACTCGAATCCTCGGGATGACTAACCTGGACGTTTCAGGAGGAGCCTATTGATGTTCGCAAAAGGTAGTAGGCGGCCGGAGCGCCGCCACGAAATTTATTGAGGCATCCCCATAACCAGCGCCTGTTTATACGCGTGGCTCGGCTCGAAAATAAATGTGCCGAAAATATTGATCGCAAAGCAAGTGATCCCGGCCAACTCGAGGACTGCCGAAAGCGGCAGCACGGACCACGCCCAGGCGGCATAACCCTGATAGGCGAGAACTTCGCACAAAACGCGCAAGGCACAACCGGTGGTGAGCAGCGCGAGCGCTTCAAACATCAGCCCCGTGCTCCACAATAGCCGCATTCCTGCAAACGCCGGCAGGATACGCTGGCTCACCGAGATCACCATCACCGCAATAAATCCCACCGTCAAGGCGTGCCGCGACGCGCCCCAGATGCCGCCGGACGAGTCCCACCGTGCCGCAGCCACTCCAAGGAGCGCCGCCACCAGCAGCCAACCGTAGGCGAGGCGAACGAAAAATGGAAAGCTCGCATGCACGCCGCGCGTCTTGGCTTCCTGGCGCGGCGCTTCGAACATCCGCAGCGCTGCAATCGCCAGTGCCGCGCCGCCAACGAAAAGCACCGTCGCTTCAGCGCCCCATCCGGCAAGCGTAAGCGCAACGCCGCCAAGGTTCACAGCCAGCCCGCTGAAGAGCAGCCTGGAGCGAAGCGGCTTCAGACCGAGGAACACCGGCATCCATTTCGCATTGAATCCCCAAATAAACGGAACCAGGAATCCCCACGTCATCAGCGCCAGGTAGCGCTGATCGAGGATGTGCGGCAACGCCGGACCCGCTCCTCGCATGGCAAGATAAACCGTTGCTGCGAGGTTCGCGATGAGAACCAGCAAGAAACCCAAACTCGCGGTGATCACCACCCCAATCCACGCGTCCAAGCGCCCGTTACCCGACGTCTGCGGCCGGTGCCGCGAGACCGCGTAAAAGAAAACAAGAAGGGCCGTCAACTCTAAAACACCGGAAACCGGCAGCAGCGCCCGCCACTGCCACCCGGACACATTGGCGGCCCAGCGCGCTGCGACCCCAACCGTCCACATCACCCAGCACGCCCAGGCTGCGCCCAAAGCCGGTTTCGCCGTGCCGCGCAGCTTCGGAATCGAGTAGAAGCCAATGCCGAAAATGAAGCTGCCGATCCACCCGAACACCTGGGCATGGCCGTGGGCCTGCAACCAGGCCGGTGAAACCGAGGCCACGCTCTCGCGCCCGCTGATCTGGAGGAGATTCCACACGCCCAGAAACGTGCCGGGGAGCAGCATGAACACAAGGCCCGAGCTGACGTAAGCCATGACCAGACGCGTCAGCGAGGCCTCGCGGCGGCGGGCGCTTTCGATGAAGTCGTTAGGGGAAACGACAGCCACCCCCTTGCTTTCTGGGGATGCTACGGGTGCGGGTATTGGAACCGCCATAGCACCTCTCCTGAGCTCACGCCGCGGCGCTTTCCATTTCCACGGCGCGAGGGAAAAGAATGTTATTTTCAAGGTGCACGTGCGTGTGCAAGTCGGCTTCGAACGCTTCCAGCCCTTCATAAAGTTCGCGATAACTCATGCAGGCATCGGCCGGCAAGAGGTAGCCACGGCTCGCATCGCGCATGGCGCGCAACAAGTCACCAGCGGCATCGTGCTCCTTCATCATCGCTTGGATCGGATTTCGCACTGTCTGAAAAAAGGGAGGTTCGAGGGTTTCGTTTCCTGCGGTCGAGCGCTCCAGGGCATCGATATAAGGAAAGAGGATCATTTCCTCTTTCTGCATGTGCATGGTCATTTCGTGGCCGAGATCGAGAAAGTGCCTTTCGATCTCCCCGATTTCCGGATGGCTGGCTCCGTGCCTTCCTTTCACTTTCGCCAGCAGGGCTCGCATCCGCGGGATCGCTTCGCGAACGAAACGGTGGTGTTTTTCGACGATATGCCGTGTCAGTTCACCGAGCGGCGCCGAAGCCCAGTTCTCGTCAGCGGGTCCCACCTTCTCCACGTTCTCGCGCAGTCGATTGAGAATCTCCTCTGCCGATACACTCGATTGCGCGCACGCGTCGTGCAGCGACTTGCTTCCCCCGCAACAGTAATCCACGCCAGCCTGCTCCAAAATCCGCTTGGCGGCGGGATTCGAGAGAGCAATCTCTTTCACTGCGGTTTCGCTATTGATATTCATGGTCACCTCCGCCATACACCCCGATTTTGGACGAGGGTGGGCGCTGGCGCAGTGACCAAAGTCACTACCCGCTCAAGAGATGTCCCTCAGTTTTGGGGATCTTATTCGGCGCCGCTCTGCTCGCGCTTCAGTCCCGCCAGGTCTTTCACGATGATCTTACGACCGTCCACTTCCAGGAATCCTTCGGCTTGGAGACGGCTCAAGTTCCGCGAAACCAACTCCCGGACAGTGCCCAGCTCCCCCGCAAGATCCTGATGGCTCATGGTCAATTCCAAGCGTATTCCTTCCTTGGAGGGTGTGCCGCCCGCTTCGGCCAGGCGCAGCAGGAGAGCAATCAGCCGCTGGCGAACTGTCGCGAACGACAGTTCTTCGATGATTCCGACCAGGCGGCGCAGCCGCGAGCCGACCACCGCAATGACTTTCAGCGCCACATCCGGATGCTCGCGACAAAAGTCCTGGAACTCCTTACGCGATATGAACAGAACCTCGGTGTCTTCCAGGGCCGACGCGGCGGCGGGATAGTTGCCGCCGTCAAACACCGGCAGCTCTGCAAATGAACTGCCCGGGCCTTCGACGGCCAGCACCTGCTCGCGGCCTGCGGGCGACAACTTGAAAATGCGAACCCTGCCCACGGCCACGAGGAAAAGGCCCGTGCAGGGGTCGCCTTCGCCAAACAGGAGCTGGCCTCGATGATAGCGTCGTTTCATCACCCGCGCAGCCAGCGCGTGCGTCTCTGTTTCCGTAAGACTCGCAAAAAGCGGTGTTCTTCGCAGAATGCCTTCCGCATTTTCGCTCATCGGCTCCATGCGCCGCGTGTCCTGTCGTGTCAGGCAACCTGCCCGCCGTACTGATTCTAACAGCGTTTTGGCTGGTACCGGCGGAGAGTAACTAACCTTGTAGAGCCGGGCGGACCCGCTCCCCCGCCGAACGTCGCATCCGCCCTCGCGCCCACTCTCGCTGTTGAGCAGCGCGCCGACCCGCAAAGCCGACTTAAATTAAACTCAGCGGCAAAGTCTCGATTCGACCCGGAGACCGTCCTGCCCTTACGGCCGGTTTTTCCGCAGGGAGATTTCGTCCAGCCCGGATTCACGTCTGTAATCGGCATCACCGGCTGCTGTGACTTAACGCACAGACAATGGCTAACAAATGCGCTAACTGGGACGTGGGCTGAGGCTCCTGGCGATTCACGACCAGCCTAAGGGCTGTTCGGCCGCGCGATTGAGGGTGAACAAATGGCTTCTCTTACAACGACGGGCCCGGTCTCTCTTGGAAGTACCTTGCCACGAGCGGAAATTCCTCAGTGCCCGCTCAATCCGTGTGAGCTTGAGATCGATCTGTTTTGTAAAGGTATCCGAGTCGATCCTTCCTGTGACTTGAGCCACGACGCGCGGCTGATAACCCGCACCCGGGCCGGATTGGGCAGCGGTTTGGAAATTGTCATCCCGGGCCCGCTCAAGGACATCTGGGTTAACGTTCCGGTCGAAGAATCGTTCGCGCACGAGTCCTGCTATCGTCTGATCCGCAAAGGGCCGGCCTACTGGCTTATCGATGATCATCAGAGGATTCGATACGAAGTGCGGATTCCGCCTGAACCCGAGTGGTACCAGCATTTCACCTCGCTCGGTACGCCGATGCACAAGGTGGGCGTGCTCCAGGGAACGTATCTGGGAATCTACCTCTCCAATACCTGCGGGTTCTGGTACCACTCGCCCAGCCTGAACTGCAAGTTCTGCACCACGGGGCTCAACGTCGGCGTCAACGAGGCCGCCGAAAAGCAGCTTGAGGATGTCGTGGAGGTGGCGCGTGCGGCGAAGGACGAATCGAGTATAACGTTTGTCCATTTTAACTCCGGCTATCACACCGACAGGGACTTGGATATCGCTGCTCCTTTTGTAAAAGCCGTTAAGTCACGCGTCGGCGCTTTGGTCGGCGTCCAGGTTATCCCCACTCTTGACTTCTCGAAATATGACCGCTTGAGGGATCTCGGTGCGGACCATTTCAGTTTCTGCTACGAGTTCCACAACCCCGAGTATTTTCGAAAATTGTGTCCCGGAAAGGCAAAGCTGGTGGGTCAGAAAACCTTTTTTCGGGCGCTTGAATACACATCGAAAAAGATGGGGAAAGGAGCCTGCTCCGGCGAAATTATCGCTGGCGTCGAACCCCTTGAAGACACCGTGAGGGCGATTGACTACATCACCGGGGTTGGGGCCTTTCCTACGGTGTGCATCTTCCGCCCGACGAAAGGCTCCGACATGGAAGGTTGGCCACCGCCTCGTTACGAAGAAATGCGAACTGTTTTCGCGCACGTTTATGAGGCTTGCCGGAGGAATAACATCCCGATCGATGTGACGCCGGGAATCGAGGTCAGCTTGGTTGTCCAACCCGGAGACACTCGTTACCTGGCGCCCGGTGGCTGGCCCTCTGCGTGGTACGACCTGAAAATGAAAGTGATGAAGGGGATGGCACAACCCTATTTCTGGTGGAAGATGCAGCCAAAAGATATTGACGCATCGGAACTTCTTACGCCCCAGAAGTGATCCTGATGAGCGAATTCTTCTTTCCACCGATGTCGTGTTGTGACCGCGGTCACAGACATTGAGCACCGGGGGAGGTTACAAAGCCATCATGGACATCATGGAAAGTCCGCTGACGACACTGGTACCCCGGGCGCGTCCGGATTTTAACGACCGGCCCTTCATTGTGATCTGGGAAGTGACGCAGGCTTGTGATCTGGCCTGCGTCCATTGCCGCGCCTGCGCGCAACCTTTGCGGTCGCAGTTCGAGCTTTCAACCGCCGAGGCCAAGCGGTTGTTGGATGAGATTCGCGAGATGCAAGCCCCGATTTTCGTCTTTACCGGGGGCGATCCGCTCAAGCGTCACGACATCTACGACTTGGTCGAGTATGCGCGTGGCATTGGTCTGCGGCCGTCCATATCTCCCAGCGCCACACCCTTGCTCACACGCGAGGCTATCGCCGAACTTAAGCGCCGAGGCATGGTCCGCCTGGCCATCAGCCTTGATGGCTCAACGCCCGCCCTTCATGACGCCTTTCGCGGCGTCGCCGGGACGTATGCGCGGGCCATCGATGCTATCCGCCAGGCTCGCGAGCTTGGCGTCACCGTCCAGGTCAACACTACGGTCACGCCCCGCAACTTCGACGACCTCGATGCCCTGGCGCAGCTTCTCGAAACTCTGGACATCGCATTGTGGAGTGCCTTCTTCCTGGTTCCCACGGGCCGCGCGCAATCGTCCGACCTCGTCTCGGCGGAGCAGTTCGAGCAGGTGTTTGGGAAGCTCTACGAGATTTCCTGCCGCAGCTCCTTCGACGTGAAAACGACGGAGGCCATGCACTTTCGGCGCTACGTTGCGCAGCGGCGCGCGGCGGCGCGAAGACAAACGGGGACGGCCCCTTCGCCTCACCTTCGGGCAACTATCCCGGACGGGATAGGACGGGGGCCGCTCGGCATCAGCGACGCCAAGGGCTTTGTCTTTGTCTCGCACGTCGGCGAGGTTTACCCGAGCGGCTTCCTGCCTCTCTCGGCGGGCAACGTTCGCCGCCAATCGCTCGACGAAATTTACCGGCGCTCTCACCTCTTCGTTTCCCTCCGGGATACTTCAAACCTCAAGGGAAAGTGCGGGGTGTGCGAGTTCCGCGAGATTTGCGGAGGCTCGCGCTCGCGCGCTTATGCTGTGACTGGCTGTCCATTCGCCTCAGAGCCATGCTGTGCTTATCAGCCTAAAGCTGCAGCCAAGATGGCCTCGAGCCTGGCCTGAAAGCGTCCACAAGATCCAAGCCGGCACGCGATCAGTTCCACGAAATACCCTGCCGTAATTCATGATCAGCGGCCGCGAATTGAAGTTTCATTCAAACAAACACCGCGCTCGCATCTTGCTGACTACGGGTCATCTCCCCGGACGAAGTTCTTCACGCCCAATAATTGCGGTCCAGCGACCGGTACTGAATCGCCTCGGAGATGTGCCCGGTCCCGATGTCCTCCGCGCTTTCGAGGTCGGCAATCGTGCGGGCCACTTTCAGGATGCGATCGTGAGCGCGGGCGGAGAGCCCGAGGCGCGTCATGGCGTTTTCGAGCAGCGTCTCGCACTCGGCCGAGATGTTGCAATATTTGCGAAGCTGCCGCGGACTCATCTGCGCGTTGCAGTAGATCTTCTCGCCCTGGTAGCGGACGAGCTGCCGCTCGCGGGCGGTGATGACGCGCCCGCGGATAACGTCCGACGTCTCGCCGCCCGAATCTTCGCGCAGCTCGCGGTACTTGACCGCCGGCATGTCAATGTGGATGTCAATGCGGTCGAGCAGCGGCCCCGAAATCTTCGAGACGTAGCGCTGGATGAGCGGCGGCGTGCACGTGCACTCGCGGGAAGGATCGTTGAAGAACCCGCACGGACAGGGGTTCATCGCCGCGGCCAGCATGAAGCGCGCAGGAAACGTAAGCGACATCGCGGCGCGCGCGATAGTTACGGTGCCGTCTTCGAGCGGCTGGCGCAAGACTTCCAGAACGTTGCGCTGAAACTCCGGCAGTTCGTCGAGGAAGAGCAAGCCGTTGTGCGCTAGGCTCACCTCGCCAGGGCGCGGAATGATGCCGCCGCCGATAAGGCCGGCGTCGGAAATGGTGTGGTGGGGCGAACGAAAGGGCCGCACGCCGACCAGTCCGGCGCCGGGTTCGAGGACTCCGGCGACGCTGTGGATTTTGGTCGTCTGAATAGCTTCATCAAACGTCAGCGGCGGCAGGATGGTCGGGATGCGCTTGGCGAGCATCGTTTTGCCCGCGCCCGGCGGGCCGATCATCAGAATGTTGTGGCCACCGGCGGTCGCCACCTCGATGGCGCGCTTGGCGTGAAGTTGGCCCTTCACGTCCCGGAAGTCGGCGTTGTACTGGCTGGCCGCTGCCAGCATTTCCGCCGCGCTCACTTTGACCGGCTTGAACTCGCGCGTCTCGTTGATGAAGTCGAGCACCTCAGGAAGCGACCGCAGCCCGTAGACTTCCACTTCCTGCACCACCGCAGCCTCGCGCGCGTTCTCTGCCGGCACTACGAGCTTGCGGATGCGCTTTTGCCGCGCCATACCGGCGATGGAAAGCGCTCCTTTCATGGGCCGCAGTCCGCCGTCGAGTGAGAGTTCGCCGAGGAAGAGATAATTGCGGAGATCGGGCTTGCCCTGATACACGCCGGTGGTCCCCAGGATTCCCAACGCGATGGCCAGATCGAAGCCTGAGCCTTCTTTCTTCACGTCCGCCGGCGCCAGGTTCACGGTGATGACCTGAAAGGGAAATTCCAGGCCGCAATTCTTGATGGCCGATTTGATGCGCTCGCGGCTCTCGCGTACTGCGGCGTCGGGCAGCCCGACGGTGGTGAAATTGGGGTTGCCGGCCGACACGTCTACCTCGACCTCCACGAGGTAGGCGTCAATTCCAAAAACGGCGGCGCTGAAGGTCTTGAAGAGCATCGTGGCGGAAGCGGTCTTTTGGCAACGCCGAGCATTATATCAAAACGGCATCGGCCCGACAGGCCTGACAGACCAATGAACGGAACGGCGGTGATTCAACGATTACATCCTCGCTCTTCCCCGCCGGCATCGAAGCACGCATGACCACGGCAGAAGATTCCTCCCGGCTGGGGCGCCTACCTGGGCTTCGGGGTCCAGAGCACTCCCCTTGATTATCTGGGTTGGAAACCTCTGACTTAGTGAAATTCGATGATCGTGCCCGCCGTCGGCGGGGTTGTGCGAATCATAGCAGCAACGTGTTCTTCCCAAGCACAGGCGCGGTCGCTCCGGTAGTGGCCAAAAGGGCCAGCTCCTCACACCTGATAGTAGTTCCGATACCATTCCACAAACCGGCCCACTCCAACCTCGAGCGGGGTGTTGGGGCTGAAACCGACACTTGCGGCCAGGTCGTCAATGTTCGCAAATGTGGCAGGGACATCTCCAGGCTGAATAGGCAGAAGGTTCCGCTCCGCCTTCCGGCCCAGCTTGCGCTCGAGAATGTCGATCAGTTGGCCGACCTCGACGGGCCGATGGTTACCGATATTGTAAAGGCGGTAGGGGGCACCGCCCCAGCGATCCTGGCCGGCCTGCCCGGGTGCCAACCCCGACTCCCCATCGCGCCCCGGGATCTTCCTCGCGGTGCGGACCACGCCCTCGACGATGTCGTCGATGTAGGTGAAATCGCGGCGCATGTTGCCGTAGTTGTAGACGTCAATGCTCCGGCCTTCGAGAATGGCGCGAGTGAAAAGGAAAATGGCCATGTCGGGCCGGCCCCAGGGCCCGTAGACGGTGAAAAACCGCAAACCCGTGCACGGCAAGCCGTACAGGTGGGCGTAGGCATAGGCCATCACTTCGTTAGCCTTCTTGGTGGCCGCGTAAATGCTGACCGGGCGATCCGTCTTGTCCTGAACCGAGTAAGGCAGCTTGGTGTTCGCGCCATAAACCGAGCTGGAGGAGGCAAAGACCAGGTGCTCAGCTCGGCTGTGGCGGCAGCCCTCGAGAATGTTGGTGAACCCGATGAGGTTCGACTCCGCATAGACGTGAGGATGAGTCAGGGAATACCGCACTCCCGCTTGCGCGGCCAGATGGATCACCTGCTCAAACTGCCCTTCCTGGAATGTCTTCTCCATCCCCTGGCGGTCGGCCAAATCAAGGTGGACAAACCGGAAGGCCGGCTCTTTCAACAGCAGGCCAAGACGTGCTTCTTTCAGACTGACGTCATAGTAGGGGTTTAAGTTGTCCAGTCCCGCGACCTGGACTCCCTCCCGGAGCAGACGCAAGGCTACATGAAAGCCAATGAAGCCGGCGCTTCCCGTCACCAAAATCTCCTTGCCTTCCATACACCCTCTTCAGTCCGTCGGCGCGGCTCTCTTAACCCTTGCGCTTCACCAAAACGCCAGTCTCTGGGGCCTGCGTGTTGATGCGCCGGGGCAGGCCGTCAAGGAATCACGCTCTCCCGGCGATTCAGAACTTGAATCGCAAGGAGATCTGCAGCTCCCGCGCAGGATTCGCCGCCTCGGCGCGGCCAAAGTAAGGCGACGTCAGAACCCCGACGAAACTCTTGTCGTTTGTTGCATTGAGGAGATTAAAGGCGTCCACACCAATTTCCAGTTTCGGTTTGGCATACTCTCGCCGCAGCCTGAAATTCTTCGAGAGATGGAGGTCCAAGTCGGCATAGCCCGGCCCCAGGCCAGTATTGCGGCCCACACCGGGTGGGCGATCGTTGGCTACCGTATCGTGGTTGTTGTCAAAGCCCGTCGTGATATTGAACGGAATCCCTGAGCTGAGGTTGAGGATGGCTCCGGCATCAAAACCCCATGGCATCTCGTATGTGCCGAATACCTTGAAGCGGTGACGGCGGTCGAAATCGGAACGCCCATACTCACTCGTTAGATCATAATTGTTCGCGGGCAGGAATAGGAACCCGCTGGTGTTGTCGGTCGACCGCGAAAAAGCATACTGGGCGAAAAGGTCAAAATGTGAACGCAAGGCGGTTCGATAGGTGACCGTGAGAATGTTGGAGCGCGAGCGACCGGATGATTCAAACTGGTCGATGTTGACGTAGTTAGGATTCGGGCGCTGGCCAGTCGCCGGGAGGGGCGCATTGATGTTTCTCGTGAGGTACAGCTTCAGGCCGCGCAGGGTGGTGAAATCGAACGTCAGGTAGCTCCTTTCGTTGAGTTTTCGCTCGACCGTCACGCTGCCTTGAATGAGGTAGGGTGTTTGAATGCCGGGCGCGATCGTCACGATACTCGGAGGGGCCAAGGAGAGACCGGAAGAGCCTGGTAACGGCACCGGGAAAGGGGGATTCTCCAGAACAATCTGACGGACTTGCTGCCCGTTGTACAACAGGGCCTGCTGCTGAAAGATGTCCGGTTGATGATCGTAGAAGACACCGGCGCCCGCACGAAGCACGGTCTTTTGGCCCAGCGCATAAGCCAGGGCCAAGCGGGGCGCAACGTTATTATAGTCGTGCAGATTGCTCTGCCCCTCGTAGCGAACGCCGGCCGACAGCGAGAGGCGCCGGTTCACCTTGAAATCGTCATCAAAGAATGAAAAATACTCCTTCTGGCTGTAGGAAACGGCAGGATTTCCCTGGTTGATCGTGAACAGATAAGGCGCCCCAGCCGCGTAAGTCGATAGGCTAGCAAAGCTGTAAGTGCCGCCGAAGTTTGAGGCGTCATACGTGTCAAACAATCGCGGACGGATTCCCCCGCCGAAGCGAATCGTATGGCGTTCGGTGACGAAGCTCATGATGTCCTGAAGGCTAGCCGCCCGCTCGGTCTGATGCAGTATGGTCTGGGCACCGCCGCTCTTGAACGCTCCCGGAACGAGGATGGCCGGCTGGTTGACAAGGCTGTCCGTACCCTGGCGCTCTTCCAGGTAGGTAAAGCGGAAGTCATTCAGCAGCCGGCTCGACAGGATGGCGTTTTCGAAAACTTTGAGCTCATTCTCGCGGTCAAACAGGTTGACGGCGCGATCCGGCAAATCGAACCCTCCCACGTTGCGATTCTGCTTTGATTTGTCTTTGAACTTGTAGGCCACGGTCAGATCTTGGGTGGGAGATAGCGCAAAGTCGAGGCGACCGTACGCGTAGTTGTTGCGTTCGGGAGTACCAAAATTTTCAACCAGGAGGCCCGTCGGGGTCTGAGCATTGATCACCGCTGTCTCCTTATCGTAGTAGTAGCGGCCGGCTAGGAACAAAGAAACATGCTTGGCCAGCGGGCCGCTAAGCTGGCCCTCGGTGACCGAACGCTGCAAAGGTGGCGTGACCGTGGCGAAAGGGTTCCGGGCATCCAGGGCGGAGTTGCGAAACAGTTCAGACAGCAGGCCCCGATAGTGATGATAGGAACCCTTGCGCGTTGTCACCTCAATCCGCCCCGTGCCCGGCCTTTGGAACTCCGCCGCATAGGGATTCTGGTTAACACGAACCTCCAGGATGCTGGCAACGGGAACGTCCAAAGAGTTGGTTTCCACTCCATCCACGACAATGGAAGGACCTTGAGCCCCGGTGGCCGCGGGTTCAACGAAGAGGGAAGGGATAGCGAGGGGATCGTCGCCTTCTGCGGGCAAGCCCTGAAGCGCGCCTTGGTCTATAGACAAAGCAGCCGCGTTTTCAGTCACGGAAGGAGCAACGCCGACTCCAGCTGTGGCACGGACTGTGATCTCTTGCTTGGTACCTGCGAGCCGAAGGCTGATGCGCAACGGGGCAACAGGGACGCTCCCGATGTTGACTGCTGCCTGCTGGGCCTGGAGACCAGGGGCGGTAACCTCGACAACATAGTCCCCAGCCAGCAGGCTGAGAAACTCAAAATGACCGTATTCGTCCGTGGTGGTTGTCGCCATGACCTTCTGTTCGGCGCCACTGCGCAGGGTAACCTCCGCGTCGGCCACGATGGCGCCCAAGGGGTCTTGCACAATGCCCTCGATGACGCGCGGGCCATTGGCCGCACGGAGGGCGAACCCACATATCGCGATCAGCCAAAAGGCGCCTGCCAGTCTTTTCACAATAAACAACCTTTCTGGGTAATCTCGAACTGCCATCCGCAAGCGCCCACGGCAGAGTCGCATCGTCCTTGCAGACTCCGGACCGGTGGAATGTGGCGCCTCATAAGCGCGGCCGAGATGCCTCGGCCCATCAGCAGAGCTCCGAACCTTTCGGGACACATGCGGACGCCGGTCCGCGCCGGTCCGCGCCGGAATCTGATAGCCAGACGTTCGCGGTCTGAAGGATCGGTGCCCCGCTTGACCCTGGATAATGGAGCACCGTGAACGTACCGGCCCTGAGCCGCAGGCCCGCTAGGAACCGTTGATCCACACGGAAAACTCGCGACAGAATCGGCGTCAGAAGGGCCGGCGCAGCCTGAGCCAATAGCGTCTCAAGCGAAGTGTCTTCGCGATCATCGATTGCTCGCAGGATCCAGGCGAGAACAGACTCCGATCCGCTCACAAGAAGTTCGGGCCCGCCCGTCATGTTCCCGGGGTCGAGACGGCATCCCCTGCTGATGCGGTGCAATCTGGCTGGCTCCGAGCCGTCCCCCTCTTCCACGGCCTGGAGCACGAGCCGCAGACCCGACCGGCCGGCCTTCAACTTTGGAGGTGCCGATCCAAGATGCGGTGTGGCATTGAGCACTTCCAGAGATGCTTGGCGGCTCACAGCATTCGGGAGACCGATCACGGTGAGACCAAGGTTACTCTGCTGAATGGAATTGAACCACTCGGGGCCCACACCCAATGCGCTCAGGATGAGTGCCCTTCCCGTTCCGCCGTGAGTTACAACCAGCGCTCTCTTGCCGGCAAGCGCGGTGGCAACTTCGCTCAGGAAAGATCGGGCACACTCGAAAAGCTCAGTCACTGGAAAACGCACGGCACCCGCCGCCGAACGCTGACAGAACAAATGCGGGGCTGATTTCCAGATGCCGTACTGCCAAGGGAAGTGATCTGCGATGCTCTCGAAGGATAGGCCTTCCCAGTCTTGTAGAGAGATTTCCTTCAGGCGCGAATCGACCGAAATGCCGGGACTGGGGTGGGGCCACGCCAGGCTGAGGTTTTGCGCTGTTTCCAGAGCACGTCGCAGAGGGCTGGTGAAAACTGCTGCAAACTTCACGTCCCGCAGTGCTTCCCCAGTCAGCCGCGCGGCTTGGCGGCCTTCTTCTGTCAGAAGAGAGGCATCAGAAGATCCCTGGCATCGTTTTCTGACGTTGGAGGTGCTCAGCCCGTGCCTGATCACCCAAATCTCGGTCTGATTCCCGCTAAACATGCAGCGGCTCCGGGCCGTGCACGCGCCATTCCACGCTGCTGAAGCGCACAGGATAGCAGGCCCGCTGTGCATGGGCTTCCAGCAAGTCGGGATTCTGCAGGACTTCCAGCTCTCGCGAACGGTCTGCCACGTAGCGGGAAACGGTGGGAAGGTGGTCATCCAGCAGACCCGGATGGCACATCACCTCCAACAGGCAGGAACCCGCATGACGGGCGGCCCCTTGCTCAATCATTGAAAGGAGGCTCTGAACCGAGCGGTCTCCGCCGTACCAATCCAGCAGAGACTGATCCGCGCAGGGAATCCCCAGCTTGCAAAAGTGAGCAGTCATCGCTGCATCCAGCGGCCGGGCCGGCAGGCTGTAATGCTGGGCAATCTCGCAAAAGACCGGAAAAACGCCGGGGAGGTCATGAACGTGATGATGGGATTCGAGGTATGTGATTTGGATGTCCAAGCTCCTCAGCATTTGAATTTGGGCGTGCCATTCGCGCAGCACGTCGTCGGCATTGGGAGATGCAACCTTCTTGCGAGAATCCGCAAAGCAGCCGTTCGCCCGGATCAGCGAGGGAACGCTGACGTCACCCAGCACAGGGCGGCCCGGTGGTGAGCTGGAGATGAGCGCCCACGCAGCCGGGAATTTCTTTGGTCCAGCGTTCCAGTCTTGCGGCCGCTCCGGCAACGCAGGCCATGGCTGAAGTCGTCGTCAGCGCTCCGCGCTGGATTGCCCTGGACGATCCCTTCACACACTCCTTCGGTCAGCCCAAAATCGTCCGCGTTAAGAATAACCACCACTCGTCGCACCGTTTGAGTAACACCTGTCATCTTATCCCTCGTTTCCCTAACCTTGCCCGTAACCCAAACCCGCGGAAGCAACCTGAGCTCGGCTATGCCGGTGGTGGCCAAACATGGATCGCCTCCTTTTAACAGCTCAGAACGGGCTGGGCATCAGGAGCACCCCGGATGGAGCCTTGCTGCGGCTTCGGTACGCAGCCGCGTACTCACCCCGGCGCATCAGCAACTCCTCCGGGGTTCCACTTTCGACGATCTTGCCATGGGCAAGATAAATCACGTAGTCGGCGTGCGCGGCGGCTACCAGATCGTGAGTGATCATCAAGGTCGTCCGGCCGCTGCCCAGCCGCCCCAACGCCGCCATGACCTCGAGGGAAGAATGGTTATCCAAACCCGTTGTGGGCTCGTCGAGGATGAGAATAGGAGCGTCCCGGACGGCGGCGCGGGCGATGGCAAGCCGCTGGCGCTGGCCGCCCGAAAGCGTCACCCCACGCTCGCCGAGGACGGTTTCGTACTGCCGGGGAAGGCGCATGATGACGTCGTGCGCACCGGCCAGCCGCGCGGCACGTTCAATCTGCTCCTGGGTGGCGCTGGCGGTGCCAAAGGCAATGTTTTCGCGCACACTCACTCCGAATAGCACGCTGTCTTGCATCACGAAACCGATCTGACCGCGTAACGAGTCAAGCTTGAAGTTCCGAATGTCGACGCCGTCAATTAGAATTCTTCCCTGGCAGGGATCGTGAAACCGCAATAGCAGGCCGGCCAGCGTCGATTTGCCGCTGCCGGACGGCCCCACCAATGCCACTAGGCACCCTGGCGAAATCTCGCAATTAATGCCCGAAAGCACCGGCCGGCCAGGTTGGTATTCGAAGGCGACATTTTCGAACTGGATTTGACCGGTGAGGGGCGGCGCTGTAATCGCTCCGGGACAGTCATGGATTTCAGGCGCGGTGTTAAGGAGATCCAGGATGCGGTCTCCCGAGGCCAGCGCCTTTGCCATCTGTCCCAACTGCTTCGCTGCCTGCCGCAGAGGCTTGAAGGAAGCTCGCAGGTAACTCACAAAGACAATTAAGTCTCCCGGTGTAAGCTGGCGGCTCAAGACATACCGCGATCCCTCCCAGAGGACAAATGCCGTTGTGGAAACAATCAACATCTCGGCGGCCCGCTCCAGCCCCGCCGAAAGCTTTTGCACTCGGACCCCGGCCTTAAGACTCTTTGTGTTGGCGGCCGAAAACATGCTGCCGAAAAGGCCCTGTAAGGAGAGAGCTTGCACAATGCGGATCGATCCCATGGCCTCGGCTGTGGTTGCGGCGAGTGAGCCCTCATGTACTCGCTGCAAGCGGGCCGTTTCCTTAATGCGGCTCATCAGCCAGTGGACCACAAGGGCAAAAGCCGGAAACGCAGCGCAGGCAATGAGGGCCAGCCGCCAGTTCATCCAAAACATGACTCCAAGCATGGCGCCGACCGCTAAGAGGTTGGACAAAAACGGTACCACAGCCGTTGCCATGACCTCGCGAATCCGGTCCGTGTCATAGGCGAGGCGTGAAATGAGGTCGCCGGTCTTACTCCGGTCGTGAAATGAAACCGACAGTCCGGCGACGTGAGCAAACAGCCTTGCGCGGACTTCCGCCAGGATGCGCGTGGCTGCCAACGAGAGAATAACCTCGTTCGCGAATTCTGCCGCCGCGGTCAGTCCGGCAAGAGCCACCAAGATAAGGGCGGCTGCGCCGATGACGGTATCCGGGCGGTACCCGGTGAACAAACCCGACTGGGCATGGCTGTGTTTCAGCACCTCGAATATGCGGTCATAGATAAACTTCAAAGGCCACGGCGACAGCAGTTGGAAACAAACCGATAGAAATACCGTGACTCCGCCCAGAGCGAGCAGTTTCCTTTCTCTGATGATTTCGGGGCGGAAAGACCGGGTTAACCGAATGAAATCCGGTAGAATCTCGGCGCTGCGCCTCTTGCCGTTAAACATACACTGCCTCCCGTGTTGGCAAGGGTTCGGCTTCCAGCGCCTCGCCAGCCGCCGCGAGGAGCAGAGTACGCACCCGCCGGGCGCTGGCCTCCAGAGTGAAATTTTCAAGAACCTTGGCCCTTCCCCTCGCCCCGAATCGCCGGCACAGCGCCGGGTCCCTTAACAGCTTCTCGACGGCATCTGCCAGGGCCACGGGGTCTCGTGGGTCCACAAGAAATCCATTCTGGCCTGAATCCACCAGTTCCGTAATACCTGAGATACTTGTTGAAACCACCGGCAGCTCGGAGGCCATCGCCTCTAGGAAGACGTTTGGAATGCCGTCGCGGTCTCCCGCCTCTGTAATAATGCAAGGCAGAACGAACAATCTCGCCTGCTCGTAAACCGGCACCAGTTCGTCCTGAGTCATTTTTCCCCGCAGAGACACACAGTCACCAACCCCCAGGTGGTCGATCAAGGTCTGGAGTTCGGCTTCTAGGGGACCGTAACCCACGATCCGGCAATCGAAGTCGTGCCCCCGATCCTTGAGCTTCCGGCAGGCTTCGATGAGGTAGGGGAATCCCTTCTTCTCGCAAAAGCGGCCGACGGACAAAATCAACGGCTTGCCGCCCTGCGGTGCCGTCGCAGTTCTTCCCTTTGGCTCAAACCGGACGACGTCGACGCCATGATGGGCGAGATGGACAGGTGTCCCTGCCCGCGCTATGGAACGGAGATACTCCTGATTGGCTGCTGTGCAGGTTATGACGCAAGTCGCGCCGCTCATCTTACGTCGCAACTCGTCCACAGGCGCTAAGTATATGTCTTTGGCGTGCGCGGTGAAACTGTAAGGAATCCCCGTGAGTTTCGAAGTGACCTCGGCCGTTGAAGTTGGCAAGTTCGCGAAATGCGCATGGATGTGCGAGAAGCCAGCCCTCAGCAAAATACGAGCCAAGTATCCCGCCTTGATGAAATCTACCCATTTGACGCCCGCCCGCTCCTTGGCAAAGAACCGGAACGCCGCGAGATATTGTTTCCGCCGGGTATATAGAAGAAACATATGGGCACCGATCACGCTCAAGGCCCCACGAAGGGGCGAACGGAGGCCAAGTCCCAGCAGGTAGTGGATCGGCGCCCTGACCCGGGAAACCGCGGGGTGGGCAGTCTCTTCCGTTGGCCGACGCACGGCGAAAATCTCAAGACTGACACCCAGCTTTTCGACCCCCAGAATCTCATTGAGGATAAAGGTTTCGGAGAGCCGGGGAAAAGTCTTTACCACGTAAGCGATTTTCTTCTTATCAGGGTCAGGTCTCATAAGCCACGAATACTCCGAGCTGCAGTTGCTCGCTTCTGTTGCATGCGGCTCACGGGTCAAGAGTCAGGCTTAACCTGTGAAATACACTAAAATCCAAACGCAGAAGTCGGTAGTCTGTGACGGCCGTCTTTCGGGGCGCATAGAGCGCCGCCAAGGAAACACCCAGCACCGACCTCCGATGCCCCGTATAATTCGGCTCCGCCCTTAGCGCCGGATCCTTCCATCTGACGCCGGAGGAGAAAATCCATCAGGGCAATGAGCGTACCTTTCGCGCCTTCCAGGTTCAGAACCAGGCCTCGCGGCTCAGTCGCTAAGGCGCCCTGAATGGCTGCTTCCATGCGGCGAGGTGCGAGATCTTCCTCAGACAGTATGCCTACCACGCCGAGCGCCTGAAGCTTTCTTGCGCGTACCGCCTGCTCCTGGTCGCTGTTCGCGGTGACTGGATACAGCAGCGCCCGCACGCCGGCCGACAGCACATCCATCACGGTGTTGTAGCCACCCATGCTGATGGAGAGATTCGCTCGCTTCATCCGCTGGGCAAGGTGAGGTGTGAATGTCGCGACCCGGATGTTTTGCGACGTTCTTGCCAAGGCAGACCATCGACCGTAAAGATCAGCCGGCACCAACGGTCCTGTGTAAATCTCGAAGGTGTGCGGCAATCTCCGTTGGAGCCGCATCGCAGCTTGAATAACGGATTCCAGGAGGCGACTACCACTCTCGCAGCGGCCTCCTCCGTTGCTGACCACAATGAGGGGATCTCCGCGACCGTCCGATTCGGCGTCAGGCGCGAACGCAGCACATTCCTTCGGCGCGACATAACCGGTGTAGCGGACTTCACATTGCAGGTCTCCGAGACGTGAAAAGGTCTCGTCCAGCTTCACCAAGCGCTCGTCTCCGTGAACCAGCACCAAGTCGTAGTACCGGTTGACTAGGTCGCGCACGCGCCGTTCATACTTTGCCTGGTCAGCCTTGGTCACCAGAACGTCCCGGACGCTGGAAACCGTGATGCCGGCAGGCTTCCGAGAGCGGAAGTGCTCGAGAAGGGGCAAGAGCTCGAAGCCAAACTGTCTTCTTCCGAAGGGGAACAGTTCGGTGACTAGAATGTCCGGTGAAACAGCGTCGCAGGCGCGCAGCAGCATGTCGCGCCGGCGTGCCCTCACGTCATCAAGGGCAGCCGTGGCGCCGCAGACGTCCAAGCTGGTGAAGTCGAGATCGCTTTCCAGAGGCGGCAGCTGCAGTAGCTGGACACCGGCCGGGATTGCGATCTCTTCTACCGGCGCCCCGCCCAGCGCGAGGAGTACTCGAAACTTTTTTGCCAGTGAACCCACAATCTGCACGCTGCGAACGAGGTGTCCGATACCCAGTAAATGCTGGCAGTAGAACATCAAACTCGGACGATTCACCATGAGGGTCCCCTTATTCCGCTACGCTCCAACCGAGACGGCCTGCGCCCTAGCATCGCCACGACCTAGTCCAAGGTGCGAGCTGCGGACCTCCTCGACATTCTGCAGGTTACCGCGCCGCATTGCCATCAACTCGCGCAGGCGTGCGACAGCAACCGTCGCTCCCTGGGTATGGACATCGAGATGACGCCGCGGGTAGTCCGTTCGGTCGAGGTCCGTGGCGATGTGGGCGGCGAGCGCCGGTGCGGACCAGTCACGCGGTTGAAGTGCGTTCACCAGCCGCTCTTCGGCGAAAATCCTGGCCCGCATCGTTTGTTCCGCCCGGGGCCCAACCCGCGGCAGCACGATAGCTTTCTTGCGGAGGCTGACGATTTCCGCCAGGGAGTTATAGCCTCCCATTGTGATTACCAAGTCAGCGGCATGCAAGTAGCTGAGCGAGTCCGGCGTGTGGCTCAACACCCGCACACCAAGTGAGCGTGCCTGCTTGCGCAGCATTCCCTTTTGATCGGGGGCCATCAAAGGTCCCGCGATCACGAGAGGAGCCAACGCATGTCTCGTTTTCACCAGTGGCAGCGCCTCGAGAAACAGACTCATCATGGGGTAGGCATCGCCACCCCCGCCGCCAGTGACCAGGATCAGCTTCTCGAAATCGCTGATGCCCAATTCAGCCCTTAGAGGTGCACTCTCGGGCGGCTCCTGCGACGCTACATACCCGCAATAGGTAACGCCAGCGCTGAGTCGTTCGCCCAGCCCATACTCGGCCGCCGAATCGAACAGGCGGCGACAGCCGTAAACGAGCACTTCGTCGTAGTAGCGGTCCAGCAGCTCATAAGTGCCTTCCCGCTGCCATTGCTGACGCACCACCTCGGGGGTATCGGTGATGTCCCGCATGCCGAGCACAACCACGGGCGGTGCAGCTCGTCTCCGAAGCATCTGCAGCGTGGGAATCAACTCGTCCCACACGCCGCCCGGTACGTGATCTACCAGGAGCAAGTGGGGTTGAAATACCTCCGCGGCCTTTTGAATCAAGACGCTGCGAAGGGCCTTGACTCTGTCGCGGCTGATCTTCAGGCTGGACGGTTCGTAAGCGCCGCCCCCGACCTTGATGATTGACGGTATTTTGATGAAGTCGATTCCAGGTGCCAGCTCGAAGTATGGGCCCGATGAGCAACTGCCGAGCATCAGGACGCTCGCTCCCCGCAGATCCCGGACTAGGCGTGTGGCTAGGTTCACGTTGCGGCGGAGGTGGCCCATGCCATACCCATCGTGAGAGTACGTCATCACCCTTAACTCTTCTCTTTCGGTGCGCTTCGTTTCGAGGTGCCCTGTAACGACCCCTGGAAGAACTTTCAGCTCGGCTCTCGGAAGCATATGACCCTCTCAAATTCTGTTGGCTCGCGCTGGCTCCTTCATCTCTCGTCCCTCTTTTCTCCTTCCACCGAGGAGCAAAGCAGTTTGCATGCCAGAGAGAATGGGTTGTAACTGCTTGCCGCTGTGTGCCGAAGCTGTTCTTTGTCCCGAGGGGCCGGGTCCATAAGGGACGCTGTGGGTCTATCGGAGACACACCTGTTAAGGCTATTCTGTTGTACTTAATGCTGGTATGCTCGTGACCTGCCTCCCGTTTCTGTGTGACCTCTCGATTTACCTCTCGCAATCACCAGATCTCTGGCGGCCAACTGGAGGCGCCTTAGCTTATACCTGGCGGAAATTTGGTGTCAGTTCACCCCCGCTCACACCTCTGGTCAAAACTGCCCATCCAAGTTAATGAGGAAAATCGCACCACTTTGTTCGGCTAGAAAACAGCCTGGGGGTGCACGACGCGAGAAGGGAGAATCGGCTCGGTTTTTTTCACCGTCGATGTCAAGCTCAGTTGTGTCTTCGTCCAAAACATCCCTGAAGCCCAGAGTCCAGCCGATGCGGGCTAGACGCCGTATTTGATCGTATTACGTAAATAGAGGCCACCAAAGAGAACACAAAACCGCAATCCTAACTTTTGTGCTGCACGCTGCGCACGAGTGCGCACATCCGGCTGGATTGAGGTAGGTTTAGTAGTGCTTTTCGTATATATTCGGTGATGCCGTGTGGGTGTCCCTCAACGACGGCATGCTACTCACTCTCGCCCGGCGAACAGGGGTGACCTGCATCAAGATTAACTGCTTTCCGCGCTTTCCTCTCGGAAAAAGCCATGGAAAAGCGGCCGCGGGGTGGGTGCATTTGCAGGGCCGTTCGATAGGCGGCTACCGCTGATTTTTCCCTTGGTCTCGCGAGAAGCATGTATTACCAATGAGTACCTTCTGTCGGACCTTTGCCGCTCGGAAGGCTCATGGTTGCCCTATAATGCGTAAGAGTGCAATAAACGGCTGATCGGATGTGGAAACCCAAAGAAAATACGGCGAGAACTTCGATGCCCAGAATCATCTTGGCAGGGTGGATCATCTTGGTAGGATTATTGCTGGCCGGTCTGTGTCTGGCTGGGGTCGCTGCGGCGAGTCGTGGAAAGACCGACGAGCCCGCTAACCACGCCCTGGCGGAAGCGCAGGCAGCCATCCTTGAACGGCATTACTCGGAGGCGATCCACCTTCTGCGAAAAGCCCTGAAGCAATTCCCTCAGGATGACAGCGTGCGAGTGGAACTAGGCAGGGTGTACCTCTATAAGGGCGAGGGCCGCCGCGCCGAAAGACTGTTCAGAGAGGTGTTGCAGCGTGAGCCTGCAAACCGGCTCGCCAAACTTGACCTTGCCCGTGCGATGGCGTATGAAGGGGATTACAAGAATTCAAACTCACTCTACCGGGAACTGCTCGCGGTGAACGTGGACGATGAGGCCGCGTTGATCGGACTGGTAAGCAACTTGATGCACCAGAAACAGACGGCCGAAGCCCTCCGCGTCGCAAACCAAGGCCTGGCCCGTCACGCCAACAGTTTGCTGCTCCAAGAGTACCGAGACCGGCTGGAAAAGGGCGAGTTGAGCGGCGGGGAGCAGGAACCCGTCGCGAGTGCGAATGGCGTGGAAGTGGCGGGAGAATACGTGGGGGACTCCTCGGGACACCGTTCGTGGCGAACTTTGCAGCAGTTTGATTACCAGTTCGGACGCGGTGTATCAAATCAGCTCGCGGTCGAAGAAAGGTGGTTGCGCAGCAACGAGGAGGCGACGAGAACCGTGGAGTCAGTCACCGATGAAGCCGAGTTGCGACTGACTGACTCGGTGCTGATGAACTTGGGCGCCGGCGGGGCGCGCTTTGCCGACGGTGCCAGTCGGACGCTCTATCAAGGGGGCTTTCAGATCCATCCCGCCAAACGGCTGTGGCTGGAAGCCGGCTTCTCGCGCGCGCCTTTCTACCCGGACGCCAAGGCAGCGGACTTTGACTTGACCACTGAGGGATGGCAGACCATGGCGGACTGGCAGCCCGGTCCGTGGCGAGTGCATGCCTGGTGGTCAAAGGAACACTATTCCGACGGCAATGCAAGCAAGCGTGGAGGCGCGGAAGTGCGCCGCTGGTTCGGTGGTCCCCGGTTGGCTTTTGCGACCGGATATCGCTACACCCAATACGACTTCAAGCAGGACCCCCGTCACGGATATTTCAGCCCCGATGAGTACCACAGCGACCTGGGACTGGCCGGGATCCGCTTCCACGCGGGGAAGTCGTTTCATGCGGAATATTTGGCGTGGGTGGGGGCAGAGCAGATTTCAGGGGACGCGCCGTACAAGGCTGCTTGGGAAGCTTTCCTGCGAAACTGGGTAACTCTGGGAAACTGGGAGGTGGGGGCTGACTATTTGTACTTTCACCTGGTGCAAAACACCGGCGCCTTCCAAGCCCAGGCGGGCAGTCTGGACGTCCGCTACCGGTTCTGACGGCAAGCGCGGTCTGGCTCCGGCGGTAGCTCCCCGCAATCCAAGGGGTAACGCCGGTCCTTTGGAGGTTGTGGCAAGTGCCCGAACCGTACCAAATCCTGGTTGTGGATGATGACCGAGCGACGAGTCGGTGGCTCCATTCCGTGCTGACCACTGAGGGCTATAGCTGCGATGTGGCGCACAACACCACCGAGGCGGAAGCCGTCTTGCGCCAAAAGCTGGTCCATCTGCTGCTGGTTGACATCTATTTGGGCGACGCGAACGGCCTCGACTTTGTGGAACGTGCCCATGCCCTTCAACCGGACTCCGATTGCGTGATGATGACGGCTCAGGCCACCATTGAGACAGTCGCGCGCTCGGTCGTGGAGGGCGCGGTGGAGTACTTGGGCAAGCCCTTGCTGATTGACGAGCTGCTCGCCCTCGTGCGCCGGTTGGAAAGCAGGCGCCGCTCGCCGCCACAAGAAGCCGCGGTCGCTGGGGAAGAGCCGGGTCCAGAGTCGGCGATCGTGGGCCGCAGTCCCAAGATGCTGGAAGTCTATCGCGCGATTGCGAGGGTCGCGCCCACCGAGGCGACTGTTCTCATCACCGGAGCCAGCGGCACCGGCAAGGAACTGGTGGCGAGGGCGATCCACGCCCATAGCCGCCGTGCCCAGAAGCCTTTCACGCCCATCAACTGCGGCTCGCTTTCCGAAACGCTGCTCGAAAGCGAACTCTTCGGGCACGAAAAAGGCGCTTTCACCGGAGCCGTCTCCAGCCGCCGGGGACTGTTTGAGGCCACAACCGGCGGCACGCTGTTCCTGGACGAAGTCTCCGAGACCAGCCTCAGTTTTCAAGTGAATCTGCTGCGAGTGCTGCAGGAACACCAGGTGCGGCACCTGGGTTCAAACACACAGGTTGCGGTGGATGTCCGCGTTCTGGCTGCCACCAACCAGGACCTGAACGAGCGCATCGCCTCCGGCAATTTCCGCGAAGACCTGTACTACCGGCTGAGCCCGGTCACCATCCGCTTACCCTCTGTGGAGGAACGCCGGGAGGACATTCCACTGCTCGTGCGTCGCTTCCTGGAGGGCGTTAACCAACGCAACGACCGCCACGTAACCATGCGGGAAGAAGCTGTCTCACGCCTCGTGGCCATGCCGTGGCCGGGCAACGTCCGCGAGATTCAAAACGTTGTTGAGAGGCTGGCTATCTTCTCACCCACGGGCCAGATCACCGCGGCAGACGTGGACGGGCTGCGCGCTCGCGGAGACGTGAACATCTCAGCAAAGGAGCAGGCAGCGTCTGCGCCGGCTTCTTTGCGTGAAATGGAAAAGGATCATATTCTGCGAGCCTTGAGCGAAGCACAAGGCAACCGGTCACTGGCCGCGCGGCGGCTGGGCATTGAGCGCAAGACGCTTTATAAAAAGGCACGGCGGCTGGGTATCAATTTAGATTCTGGTGAGAAATGACAGCTCTGGAGAGGCCGATGGATGGCGGGCGTCACAGACGGCTTCGGCGCTGGGCTGGTCTGAACCTGTTGTTGCTGGGTCTGGTCGGCTTGCTCAGCCTTACGTATCCCGTTGACGAACTAAGCCGGCGGCTGGGCGACGAATATTTCCGGCTGCGTGGAACACGAGCCACTTCCCGGAATGTGGGGCTAGTGCTGATCGACGATAACAGCCTCAGCCAGTATGGCCGCTGGCCGTGGCCACGCTCTCTGCTGGCCCGGCTGATACGCGCCGCGAGCGCCCAGCGCCCGCGCGCCCTGGGTGTTGATATCCTTCTCTCCGAGCCTGGCGACGAGAAAGACGACCGCGACCTTGCTGAGGCGTTCAAGGAGGCCGGCAACGTGGTCCTAGCGGCCAAGATCAGCGGCTCACCTGAGGGCCAGATGTGGGAGGAGCCTCTTCCCGTCTTTGCTCGCGTCGCGGCGGGCGTGGGACACGTGCAGGCGGTGCTAGGGCCTGATGGAATCTGCCGCAGCGTTCCGGCCAGCGAAATGAGCCCGGACGGCCTGCTCCCAGCGCTCGCAGTGGCAGTCGCCAGCGTGGCCAGAGGTTCCACGCGGACTGAGCCTGTTGCTGAAGAACTGTCCGCTGCCCGCACTTGGCCGCAGGGCGAGGCGCCGATAGAACAATTGTCACCCCGGCCGCTGCTGGTTGATTTCCACAGTCAGGTTCTGCTGGGCCAGTTTACTCCCCCTTTCTCAGTGGTTTCGGCAGCAGATCTCTTGCGGGGAAGCGCCGGAAAGGACCTGCGCAACAAGGCCGTCTTGCTCGGTTTTGGAGCGACGGAGATCAGTGATGGATTCCCGACGCCAGTGAGCGACCGTCTGCCCATGCCGGGCGTTGAAATCCACGCCAACCTAGTTGATGAGCTGCTGGCAGGGCGCGACTTGCAGCCCTTAGGGGGAGGCACTCAGGTTCTGTTGCTCGTAGGAGCCAGCCTGCTCCTGACGTGGGTGCTCCTGCGCTGGCCTGGGCTGGCTGGTCTGCTGCTGCTCGGCGTGCTGACCGTTGCTGGCTATGCTGCCGGTTACGTACTGTTTGCGCACGCCCGGCGGCTGATCGCGTTCGGTCCTTTCTTGTGCTTGGGTGTCCTCGCCGCGCCACTGGCCGAGTTAGAGAGCCTGGTGGTGGTCGATCGAGGCCTCACTCGCAACCTTCGCCAGCTCCAAGGTACCTTGCGGAAGGCTACTCCTAAGATGACCGTCGGTCTGCGTGCCGCGCTGAGTTCCGAGGCTCCGGCACCCGCCGGGGACGTGCACTGGAAGGTGGCGACCCTCAATCAGTTGCAAACCGAATTGAGCTCCCTTTACGCCTTTGACCAGACGTTGCTGGAGTCCATGCAAGAAGGTCTGGCGGTCTTTGCGCCCAACGGGAGGCTGCTGTTTCAAAACCCACGCTGGGAGCGGTTCTGTGAAACGCTTCACTGGCAGCCGGCGGCGAGTCTGGAAGAATTCCTTACCGCGCTCGGCCAGCCTGGCTGGCGGGCGAAGCTGGCTCAGCCTGGGACTCGTTTGGAAACCGAATTGCTCGTAAACAATTGGCTTTGGCAGGTTCGGGCCCTGACCTTGCCTTCATCGGCGGCCGCTGGCACAGGAGCATTGATGGTGGTGGCGGCTGACCTGACTGCCCGCCTGGAACGCGACCGTGCGCGCGCCGAGGCGCTGGGGTTCGTGACGCACGAGCTGCGCACCCCATTGGTCTCGATCCAGGGCTTTGCCGAATTCCTACTGCGTTATCCGGATACGTCCGGATCGACGGAGGCTGCGGAGACGATCTTTCGTGAGTCCAAACGGCTGGTCGCGATGATCAACACGTACTTGGACGTGCTGAGGCTGGAATCAGGGGCATACCCATTGAGGGACGACGTGATCGACATTCAAGGAACCCTAACCCAGCTCGAGCGGCTGATGCAGCCCTTAGCTGAGGCTGCAGATATGAACGTGAAAGTGGAGGCAGACCCAGCCCTGCCGCTGCTACGCGGGGATCCCCATCTGATTGCGGGCGCGTTGCTGAATCTGCTGAGTAACGCGGTCAAGTACGGCTCGCGCGGTAGCGAGGTCAGGCTGAGGGCGCTGGCTGAGGCGGACACAGTGGTGTTTGAGGTCTGGAACCACGGTCCGGCGATCTCGCCGGAAGACCTGGCGCACCTCTTCGAGCCCTTTTACCGCCAGGCCGAGCACGAGGCATCCGCTGCCGGCTGGGGACTGGGGCTGGCTTTTGTGAAGCGAATCGCCGAGGGGCACGGCGGCAAAGTTGAAGCACGCAGTGATGCCGCAGTCGGCACCTGTTTCCGCATCGCCTTGCCCAGCACGCCGGCTCTTGGCTGCGAGGTAAGGTTATGACTCGACTTGCTCATCGTTACGCGATGGCGACCGCCGTGGTTATCGGTTGGACGCTCGCCGCAACGGCCTCTCAGAATCCTAAGCCTGCCTCGGCAAATCCCGCTCCCTTGGCCGAATCCATCGTCTCCACATGGACAGGCAAGATTAACCTGCAGTTGCCGGGAAAGCCCCTTTCTGCTCCGTCGCGAGGACAGGTGCTCCCAGCCGGCACGGTGCTGGATACGCAAGATGGAGTACTGGTGCTGCTCCTCGAAGACGAAAGCCAGATCTTACTCCGACCCCACACACGCCTTCTGCTGAGGCAACCCGGCCCCGGCGACTGGAACTACTTCGAGCTTATGCTGGGGCGGATTCGGGCGTACATCAAGAAGCGGACCGGCGGAGCGCCGCCCTTCCAGCTGGGCACGCCCAGCGCCGTCATCGCGGTCCGCGGAACGCGGTTCGACGTGGAGGTCAACCTGCACAACGTCACCGAGGTCGACGTGTTTGACGGTCTTGTGGAAGTTTCGGCCGCAGGTATTCCAGGATCTTCGGTCTTGGTCAGACCCGGATATTCCACCCGCGTCGGCATGGGTACGCCTCCCGAAACCCCGGTTCCCACCGACGAAATCCGCCCTGACGTTATGGCTCCGGACCTGTTGGTCGGAGCAGAATTCGCCCGCGAGAAGCACATCGAATCGCTTGGCGCCGCAGAAGATGAAATGACCGAGCGTCCAGATTCTGAGGTCAACGAACTGGAAGATGATATCCAGGAAACGATCAAGGACTCAGACGAAACAGGTCAGGGCAAACCTCAGCCACCGCAGTAGGGCCCCCGCGCGCTCCCTGCCTTCGGCCTCGACGTCGTGGCGCATGGCAGGATCCTTCGAGCAACGAACCAAGCCGTCCCTATCGCCATCACGCCATCCCTGAGTCTAAACTGGACCCACCCTGTTTATCACAGACCCAGCTCTCGTAACGTTCCCACCTTCAAAGGGTACAAGTCTCAGCCACTTAACGCACATGATTTTTGGCACCCGAAATGCCTTCCTCTTGGATGAACCGCGAAGCTGAAACCACAAGGAATCAGCCCGAGAGGTTTCTATGAATCAGTCTTGTGTAAGCCGAAGAATCGAAACCAGTGAAGCCAGGGTTTTTCGTTGTTCGCGGCAAAAGGAAGTTCTGTGTCGACTGACGTATGAAGTCACGCCGTTCAGGGATGGGCTGTTCCGTTGGTTCCTGCTGGGGATCGAGGAGCTAGAGTGAGGCAGGTTCGGCGGCGCGGCCGCCCGCGCTCGGTTAACTGATGGCATGATTTGAGCGCTGCGGAAACAGTCTAACAACAGAGAAAAGGAGAACCTTCTTATGACACGCAAGATTCACGATTCGCGACTCGCCTTGGCGCTGCTCGCCAGCCTGCTTTTTACAGCAGCCGGCCTGCAGGCTCAAGGCAAGTGGACATCAACCAACAGCATGAATTTCGCCCGTTCGGGACAGACCGCAAACCTCCTGTTGAGTGGGATGGTCCTGGTAGCCGGCGGCGAGAACGCCACGGGCAATGTGGCCCAAAGCGAGCTCTATAACCCGAGCACCGGCGCCTGGGCGCTGACGGGCAACCTCAACTCCGCCCGCGCCGCGGCCTCGGCTGTCGTGCTGCCG
>DASYXW010000067.1:0-18055 GCA_035934405.1 Terriglobia bacterium | reverse complement strand
CCGCCGGCCTTCCGAGAGGTGGAGTGTGGCTCGGTTCAGGTGTTTTCACCTCAAGTCCACCCGCGGGGTTGGCTGGGCGCAGAAAACAAAGCAAGAACAAAAACGCTTGACTCCGCCGCCCCCTTCATAGATGCGCTACCTCGCTCTGCTTCGGATGCAGACCGCCTTCGAGGTTGCCCAGGCCCGCGACAGGCAGGCAAACATCAAGGTGAAGCGGTACGTGGCAAAGCCAGTCGCCGCCAACGTCCAGGCCACCGTTTGAGCCGGGCCAGCACCCAAGCGATCCACTTTCATGTGGCCTCGGGTGATTCACGAGCGGGGCCTGCTCTACCCTTGCTGCGCGTTCTCTTTTGACACCGCCCGCCGAAATTGCGCTATACTCCGCTGCCCAGGCGAGGAGAAGCACATGACCCAAGAGGAAACCGGCCGCACCAAGCTGTCTATCCTCATCTATCTGCTCCTCACCTTCGCGCTGAGCTCGATTTTTTACCGCCTGATCATTCGCCAATCGCCGGCCGCTCCCCTCGGCGGCCTCTACGTCCTGGGACTCATGTGGTGCCCGGGAGTCTCCGGGCTGCTCACGCGGCTGATCTTCCAGGGCAATCTGCGCGGGCACGGCTTCGGGTGGGGCAAGACGAAGTATCAGTTCGCGAGCTACTGGATTCCGCTTGCCTACGCCAGCGTGGTCTATCTTCCGGTGTGGTTCGCCGGCTATTTCGATCCGCATAGCGCGGCGCTCACCCGGTTCGCCGAGCGAATCCCCGGGCTGCCTCACGCGGCCATTCTTCCCGCATTCTTCGTTGTGCTGGCCACCGTCGGTGTGCTCAGTTCCTGCCTCTCGGCGCTGGGTGAAGAGCTGGGATGGCGTGGCTTCCTCGTCCCGCAACTCGCCAAGGTCATGCCGTTTTCGCGGGTCGCGTTCACAAGCGGCATCGTCTGGGCGCTGTGGCACTATCCCATCATCCTGTTTGGTTCTTACCGCGGCACCGGACCGTTGTGGTACTCAGTAGCGTGTTTTACCGTCCTCGTGATGGGGATCAGCTTTTTTTGCCTGGATGCGACTCAAGTCCGGCAGCGTCTGGACGGGTATGTTCCTGCACGCCAGCCATAATCTTTTTATCCAGGCCTTCTTTGACCCGCAGACGCGCCACGCCCGAATCACTGACCTCTGGACCACGGAATTCGGAGCCGGCCTGGCGCTCATGGGGATTATCCTGGCGGTGATCTTCTACCGTAGACGCCGCGAGCTGCCGGCCTGAAGTGCCCGCCCAAATATGAAGCCGCCGCTGAAGCTGCGAGGGTTTGAAAGGGAGAAGTTGCAGACCCAAGGAGTGGGCTGCGCTACTGTTGCTTTGGGCCGCTGCTGCAGGGCTTTCCACGATTGCAAAACGGCCTTGTCGCCTCAGACTTACCCTCGACGCGCGCGAGTCGTTCACCGATCCCTCGAATAAGCTTGTCATGGGTGTCCACGCGTTCTCGCGTATGCTGAGCGAGAACGAACTCTCGGAACACGGACCGGGCCGCGCGTAGGGCCGGCATGAGCGCCCTGAGGGAGGCGTAACAAAGGCCGCAGATGGCGATCAGTCCGCTAACGTTCGCAAACTCATGCATGGCCCAATTCATTTCTCCTCCGAGGCGCTCTCAACTTAGCCTCTCTAACATTCAATTATTGCAGGCCAAAATGAGACGATGGAGACCACTGAGAAAAGCGAGACAGTTTATTTGTGAGCTTTAGAACCCGTGCTTTAGTTCTGTACAAAAGGGTAATATGTATATAATAGTTACCAAGAAGTGTGGAAATTCTCCACACTCTGCAGGCGGGCGTCGTTGATTGGATCGAAAATGGAGGTAAAGACTCGTGGGCGGCCGATTCCGCTCCCAAGGTACAATTGACGCCCCCGGCGCAACCGGCTACAATCCTAGATTAGCCCAATCCCAAGGAGCGCCTCTGTGGCACGGCTCAGCCGTCATGAAATGAAGACGCACGAATTCCAGACCACGGTCGAGGAGTTCGAACATTTTGCCAGGGAGAACTACCAGACCATCATTGTCGTCACGATGGCGATCCTGGCAGTGGCCGCGGCGACGCTCGGCTATCGCTGGTACAGCCAGAAACAGGAGGCCGAGGCGAACATCGCGCTGGGCACGGCGCTCGCGACGTTTCATGCGACCGTCGGTCCGCCGGCGAACGGGCTCAATCCCAATCAGCCTCCACCCGACCCCAACACCTTTGCCACCGCGTCGGATAAATACAAGAAGGCTTTGGGGCAGTTCCTCGATGTTGTGCAGAAGTATCCGCGCCAGGAGGCGGCAGCGATTGCCCGCTACCACGCCGGGCTCTGCCAGGCGGAGCTTGGCGACGAAGCGAACGCAATGAAATCCCTGCAGGAAGCCGCTAAGACCTCCAACAAGGAGATTGCGTCGCTGGCGCAGCTTGCCCTGGCAGCAGAACTCGTAAAGGGCGGCAAGGTGGCGGACGCGGCGAAGATCTATCGGGACCTCGCGGGCCATCCCACGACCACCGTCCCTCGCGCCACGGCCTTGCTGGCGGAGGCCGACGCCTACCGGGCCACCCAGCCCGCCCAGGCCCGGGCCATCTACCAGCAGATGGCAAAGGAGTTCAGCACGGACCGGTATCTGATTTCGACCGTGCAGCAGCAGATGGCCAGCCTCCCTCAGTAGTGCCCCGTATGGCCCAGTAAGGTGCAAGAGGGCCGATGACATTCGACGCCAGCCATGCGTGAGACGCTTGAACCCGACGTCCTGATCGTAGGCGCGGGCCCGGCCGGGCTTGCCTGCGCGCTCCGCCTCGCGGGGCTGATCGAGGCGCATAACGGGAAGGGAGGCGCGCCGTCAGGGCCGGCGTTGAGCACGGAGAATATTTACGTGCTCGAGAAGGCCAACGAGATCGGCGCCCACTGCCTCTCCGGCGCCGTTCTCGATCCCCGCGCGCTGCGCGAGCTGGTACCCGATTTCGAAGCACAGGGCGCGCCGCTCGAATCACCGGTGACGGGCGATTCGGTGTACTACTTCACGCCGGGAGGGCAGCTTAAAACTCCCATCAATCCGCCATTTCTGCGGAACCACGGCAACTACATCATCTCACTCAACAAGCTCGTGAAGTGGCTCGGCGAGCATGTGGAGCAGGCGGGCGTGAGCCTCTTCCCCGGATTCGCGGGAATGGAAGTGCTGTATGACGGCAACCGCGTGCTGGGCGTGCGCACCGACGACAAGGGCATCGACAAGAACGGCAAAGAGAAGCCGAACTTCCAGCCGGGCTACGACCTGAAAGCGAAGGTCACCGTGTTTGCCGAAGGGCCGCGCGGCTCGCTCACGAAGCAATTGGTGAAGCAGCTTGGGCTGGATCGTGGGCGGAACCCGCAGCAATACTCGATCGGTGTCAAGGAACTGTGGGATATCCCCGCCGACCGCGTCAAGGCGGGGCACGTCACTCACACGGCGGGCTGGCCGCTCTCGGCGCGGCAGTTCGGCGGCGGATTCATCTACGCCCTCTCGGACACGCGCGTCTCGATTGGTCTTGTGGCCGGGCTGGACGCCGAAGATCCGCGGTTCGACGGGCACAACGCCTTTCAGCAGTGGAAAACGCATCCCTGGATGCGCCGCCTGCTCGACGGCGGCCAGATGGTGCGGTATGGCGCGAAGACGATCCCCGAAGGAGGCTACTTCGCCATACCCTCCACGGCCATGAACGGCGCGCTCATCGTCGGCGACTCGGCAGGCTTCTTGAATTCGCAGCGCCTGAAGGGCATTCACCTCGCAATCAAGACCGGAATGTTGGCCGCCGAGACGATCTTTGATGCCCTGCGTCATGGCGACTATTCGAGCGCGGCGCTCGCCGAGTTCGAGCACCGCTGGCGCTCAAGCTGGGTCAAAGACGAACTCTGGAAGGTGCGCAACTTCCATCAGGGCTTCGAGCACGGATTTTTCCCAGGAATGGTCAATGGTGCCCTCCAGTTTGTGACCGGCGGCCGCGGCTTGCGCGCCCGCTACGGCGCGCGGCCCGACCACGAGCACATGAAACATCTGGTGGAAGTCGCCGCGCGGCCGTTCACGCGGGTCAGGCCGGACGGTAAACTCACCTTTGACAAGCTGCAAGATGTCTACCACTCGGCCACACACCATGAAGAAGATCAGCCGTCGCATCTGAAGATCGCCGACTTTGACATTTGCAATGGGCGCTGCGTCACGGAGTACGGCAACCCCTGCCAGTATTTCTGCCCGGCGCAGGTTTACGAGATGGAAGAAAACGGCGGCGGCAAGCGTCTGAAATTGAATCCGTCGAATTGCGTGCATTGCAAGACGTGCGACATCGCCGACCCCTACCAGATTATCACCTGGGTGTGCCCCGAAGGCGGCGGGGGACCGCATTACGACGGCATGTGAGAGGAGGGGAGACTGGAACCCGTAGACGCGATGGCGGGCACGCCTGGAATGGTGGACAAGGAGAGCCGTCTCTCTCCCAGCCCGGCGTTCCGAAATGACGACGGCTGCCACGAGTTCGGTTTTTGGAAGCGGGCTCAGATCTCGCTCATCGCCTGGATCGGTTACTTCGCGGTCCTGCTGATCGGGCGCAGCCTGCGCTGGGAAATTATCGGGGAGGAAAACTATCAGGAGGCTCGAAGACTGGGGAAGAGTGTTGTCGTCACGTTCTGGCACTGTCAGATTTTCCCCGCTGTCTGGTATTGGCGCGGACACCGGATGATGGTGATGGTCAGCCAGAACTTCGACGGTGAATATACGGCGCGCACCCTTCACCGGCACGGCTACGCGACGGCGCGCGGGTCAAGTTCGCGCCGTGGATCGCGGGTGCTGGTCGAAATGATCCGCGCGGTGCGCCGGGGCTGGGAAGCCGCCATCACTCCGGACGGCCCGCGCGGGCCTCGGTTTGTCGCCAAAGCCGGCGTCGTGCAACTCGCCCAGCACACCGGCGCCGCGATTCTCTGCTTCCATATCACACCGCGGAAGTCCTGGGTGCTGCGCCGGAGCTGGGACCAGACCGAGATTCCCCGTCCTTTCAGCCGCACCGCGATCTTCATCGCCCGGCCGATCACCGTGCGGTCGGACGCCGGCGAAGCGGAGCAGACGCAGAAACTCGCCGAGGTGCAGGCAACGCTGGATGAGTTGGTGCAGCGTGGAAAAGAGTGGAAGAGAGAAGCTGCTTGAAATCCAAAACCAGCGTTCACGGCGCGGCCATCATCAGCCGCTGGAGCTGCGGGTACAACGCCTCCACTTGCGCGCGAGTCTCTTCTTTGCTTCCTGAACAGTCGATCAGGTAATCGGCGCGGCTGCGCTTCTCGTCCACCGGCATTTGCGCCGCGATCCTGCTCTCGGCTTCTTCGCGGCTCACACCCATTTTAGCCATCAGCCGCGCGACCTGCTGTTCGGGGCGGCACCAGGCCACGATGACTTTGCGAAAGCGGCTGCCGATCCCGGCTTCGAAAATCAGCGCCGCGTCGATGACGACCACGGCGCGAGGGTCTTCAGCTTGAAACCGGGCCGCCAATTCCTCGGTGCGCGCGATAATCCTCGGATGCACGATGGCGTTCAGTTCACGAAGCTTTTGGGGGTCGGCAAAGACGTTCGCGCCCAGAAGCCTTCGGTCGATCTCACCCGCCGAATTAAGGACGGCTGCTCCGAAGCGCTGCACGATCTCACGGAAAGCAGGTTCGGGGGGCCGCAGCAGTTCGTGTCCAACCCGGTCCGCGTCAATGGTCTTGGCGCCCAGCCCTTCGAGCATGCCGGCCACGGTGCTCTTGCCGGAGGCGATGCCGCCGGTGAGTCCGAAGTAGCTCATAAGCTTGCCCGCGTCCGCCCGCCCCGGCGCAGCCTTGCTGCCTGCACCGTGTTCGACATCAGCATCGCGATGGTCAGCGGGCCGACGCCGCCGGGCACCGGTGTGTAGGCGCCAGCCCTCTCGCGCGCATCCTCCGGTTGGACGTCGCCCACGATCACTGAACCCTTGGCAACAAGCTGGGCGAGCGGCACGGCGGGATCGCGAAAGGCCCGCCGGACTTCATCCGCAGTGGTCAGGCGATTCACGCCGACGTCAATCACCGTGGCGCCAGGTTTGATGAACTCGCCGGTCACGAAGGCGGCGTGGCCCATCGCGGCGATGAGAATATCGCCTCCGCGCGCGATGGCAGGGAGCTCGCGCGTCTTCGAATGACAGATCGTCACGGTAGCGTTCTCGCGCAGCAGCAGGAGAGCCACCGGCTTACCGACAATGTCGCTGCGGCCGATGACGACAGCACGCGCACTGGCGATGGGAATCCGGCTGCGGCGCAGGATCTCGAGAATGCCGGCAGGCGTGCAAGGTACAAGGCCGGCGCGTCCGGCGAGCAGATGGCCGGCGTTCATCGGGTGAAACCCATCAACGTCCTTGGCCGGATCCACCGCTTCAAGGACGCTCTTCGAGTCCACCTGAGGTGGCAAGGGAAGCTGAATCAGGATTCCATCAATATCGTCACGCCGGTTAAGATCGGCGACGAGCGCCAGCAGATCGCCGGTTGTGGTGTCGGCGCCGCGCTTGACTGTCTCACTATGCAGTCCGAGCGACTCGCAGGTCCTCACCTTGCTGCGGACATAAATCTCGGACGCCGGGTTCTCACCTACCAGCACGGCCGCCAAGCCCGGTGTGACGCCCTCGGCCTCCAACGCGGCGATTTCGCGGGCGAGCTCCGCCAGGATTTCATCTCGTATCTTGTGGCCGTCCAGAAGGCGCGCGGTCAAGGTTTTCGCTCCGTTGCGGCGGAGGAAGTGGTGGACCTGAGGGGGTTCGAACCCCTGACCTCCTGCGTGCAAGGCAGGCGCTCTCCCAATTGAGCTACAGGCCCTTTCATCGGGATACTCCAGGCAACTCTTCAATCCAGCAATGGGCGGGCCCGGCACTTCATCGAGACGCTCCCGGCAGCTCCTCAATCCAGCGACCGCACATCTCGACCCATCTGGTGGGCCTGGGTAGAATTGAACTACCGACCTCACCCTTATCAGGGGTGCGCTCTAGCCAACTGAGCTACAGGCCCACAGGAACCCCCGCAAGCCAAGTCACTCTCGCTGCGGGGTAACCAGTATAGAATGCCCCTGCGCGCCACGCAAGGCCCCTTGACACCCGCCGTGCCGTCTCATAGTATGGAGCATTCGAGCGCGCACTCCACCTTAAGGCCGACCTGTGAGAATCTCGGTTCGCTTCAAAGACGACGTCGGAATCGTGAGCCTGAGCGGCAAGTTTGTGGCCGGCAGCGACGGTCCCTTCCTGCGCCAAAAGGTCAACGACCTGCTTCAAGCGGGTGCCCGTAAACTGCTTTTCGATTTTTCCGACGTCCCCTACATTGACTCCACCGGCCTCGGGTTTCTGGCCGGGAGCCGCGAATCCGCCAAGGAGGCTGGGGCGCGGATCGTGCTGGCCGGCGTGAACGAACACGTGCTGCGGATTCTGGACGGCGTCAAGCTGGCGCAGTTCTTCGAGATGGCCGCCGACGAGGGGAAGGCGCTCGCGAAACTGAACGCGGCACCGGAGGCGCGCGAAACCGCCAAGGCGCCCAAGTCGCGAAAGCGTCCCGCGGCGGCTGCCGACTGAGGCGGATCCCCTCGGATCAGGCTTCGACTCTGAACCCATTTTCCTATGCAACCTGACATGCTGGCGCTGGGCGCGCTGTGGTACGTCGCCTTCCTGCTGTCGCTCACCTGCCACGAGGCCTCGCACGCGCTCGCTGCCTGGCTCGGCGGCGACCCCACGGCCGCGCACGGCGGCCAGGTGACACTTAACCCGCTTCCCCACATGCGCCGCGAGCCTTTTGGCACCATCTTCGTGCCCATCGCCTCATACTTTCTCAGCGGATGGATGATCGGCTGGGCCAGCGCCCCCTACGATCCTGAATGGCAGCGCCGGTATCCGCGCCGCGCGGCGTGGATGGCCTTGTGCGGTCCGCTCGCCAATTTCGCGCTGGTGCTGGTTGCGGCGACAGGGATTCATATCGGCATCCGGCTCAGGACGTTCGCAGTGCCGACGCGCGTCGGCTTCACCCAGGTGGTCGCCGTTACTTCCGGGTCTGCCGCGTCGGCATTCCCTGGCAGCCTCACCGCAGGTGCGGCGGTGTTCCTCAGCATTCTTTTTTCCCTCAACCTGCTCCTCGGCGTGTTCAACCTTTTGCCCGTTCCACCGCTCGACGGCAACTCGGCCATCGGCCTCCTCATGCCCGAAAACGCGGCGCGCCGGTTTGCCGAAATCAGCCATAACCGCTCGTTCGCCTTTGCCGGCCTGCTGCTGAGCTGGGTGGCCTTCGGTTACATCTTCCAGCCGATCTTCCTGGCCGGGGTCAACTGCCTTTACCCGGGCGCAGGCTTCCGGTGAACGCGCTTTCGATCCTTTCCCGATATAGTTCAGCGCGCGGGGTGGTGTCCTGGTATCCCTGGAACGGGGCCCTGTCGGCAGCATTTATCTCGTCCTTCAACTGCGCTCTAGCGTCAGGGGAAAGATCAGCGAAGGGCCATGGTAGTGACTTAGTTTGATATTTCCTGACATTGTCCGCCGCTGTCATCCCCGCGAAGCGATTCCCCCGCTCCACGGCGCACGCGGGCGACCCCGGCAGCAGCCGGACTGTGTACTCGGGGATCGCGGCTACGCCGCCGCCGCCATTCGGTGTGGGCTGCGGGCGCGGCATATCGTGCCGTGGCTTGCCATGCGCCGCACCGGGCATGGGAGTGGCCTGGGCCGGTGGCGCTGGGTGGTGGAGCGCACCTTTGCCTGGCTGAACCAGTTTCGCTGCTTGCGCGTGCGGTATGAAAAACGGGCGGACATCCACGAGGCGTTTCTCTCGCTTGGCTGTGCGCTCATTTGCCGGCAGTCCTTGCGAAAGACGTGGACGACGGGCTGACCGTTCGTGCTCGGCCGGTAGAGGTAACCCTTGGTAAGCGAAGAAGCGGTGAATGCCGCAACGCCGGACTCGCATTTTGCGAAGGCTTGCGGGCCCGGCGTCCGGCTGTCCCTTCAGAAGCGGACCCTGGCTACTAACAACGGGGCGGGTTGGCCCGAAGGCTGCTTGACCTCGGTTTGGGTCGCCGCTTGGGTTGCCTGCGTGTTTGCGTGACGCGCCGCAGTCCGCGTGACCCGCGAGTGCGCACTCCCGGAGTGGATCGACCGGCTGCTGGCCAGCATTACCCGGATACCGCGCACCTGGGCCAGAAGTTGGGTCATCGCCGCTTGCTGCTCCTGCCCCTGCTTCCCCTGCTCGGCCACCTGCGATTGCAGCCTGGCGATCTCGGCCTGGTCGGCAGCGTGCGCCTTGGACAGCTTCTGCACTTCGTTGAGGAGCATCGCGTCCAGCTTGTAGTACTGCACGGTTTCCACTTGGCCGGCCTTGTTGCGAACCACCAGGTCCGGGTAGACCTCGGCCACTTCTTCGGCGATCAGCCCGTACTGGATGGGCTTCGAGCCGTCGTCCAAGGGCTTCTTGTAGCGGAAGGTCACGGGACGGAGGCGCAGCAGGCCGTCGCTCGCCCCGCCCATGTCACGGATATCTTCCTTGTAGCGCCGTGAAGACAAGATTGTGCCAAGCTGGCCGCTACTGTTGATGAGCACCTGGGACCCTCCCGAGATCGTTACACCACTGATTCCCGCGATGTAGGTTGTCGTTTGGCATGCCAAGTCTGTGGCGCAGGTGGGATCCTGGTTGGCATCGAGGCCGATGCGGACCACGCCTGAGTCTCCCGCGACGCCCAGGTTGGCGATAGTGACGTTGTTGCTTTCGCTGCTGGTGAAGTTTCCCCCAGCGTAAGGACCGAGGAGGATATTGTAGGACCCGGTCTGAACACCGGTAGTGTACTGTGGATTAGTCCCGGCTGACCACCCGAGTGCCACGTTTAAACCGCCGCCAGGGGTGTTGTAAAGAGTGTACTCGCCCACGGCCGTGTTTTGGGAGCCGCCCGAGTTGTACGGCAGGGCTTGCCTCCCGATCGCGGTGTTCCCGAAGCCCGAGGTATCGTTGATCAGCGCCTCCGCCCCGACGGCGGTGTTTTGAGAGTTGTTAGCGAATTCGAGGGCGCCATAGCCGAGCGCGGTGTTTTCGCTGTCTGATCCTGTATTGCCTTGGAGTGCCCGAGAGCCGGTGGCGGTGTTCCCGAAGCCCGTCAGGCCAGCGGGCTCCGGCGCGCCCACGTAGACGGTCAGGTCGTTGCTATCCACGGTCACGCCTGCGCCAGCGGGTCCCGTTGGTCCGATTGGGCCCTGCGGTCCAGCCGACCCTGTGGCGCCCGTCGCACCGGTCGCGCCTGTTGTCCCTTGTGGTCCGGCAGTGCCAGCCGGTCCTTGCGCACCTGTGTTACCCGTCGCGCCGGTCGCACCTGTTGTCCCTTGTGGTCCCGCAGGGCCGGCCGGGCCTTGCGCACCTGTGTTACCCGTCGCACCGGTCGCGCCTGTTGTCCCTTGCGGCCCGGGAATTCCCGCCGGGCCTTGCGCACCTGTGTTACCCGTTGCACCAGTCGCGCCTGTTGCCCCTTGCGGCCCCGGAATTCCCGCCGGGCCTTGCGCACCTGTCAAGCCCTGTGGCCCTTGCGGTCCAGCGGGACCTTGTGGCCCCACTGCGCCCGCAGTGACATCGAAGAACCCTGGAATCCCGAAACTGTTAGTAACCGTTAACTGATAGCTTCCCGCCGTTGTTCCGGCGGGCAGAGTGGCGACAATGGAACTATTGGAGAACGAAACCAGCGTCAGCGTGCTGGCGTTGAACGTTACCGTGGGAGCCTTTCCGGAGGGGTCGAAGCCTTGTCCCGAAATCGTAATTTGGGTCAACCCGCTGTTGACGGAAACGCTGTCAATGACGGGTATGAACGTTGTAGCCGAGAGGTTGCTCGCCGGCAGCAACATCAGACAAACCGCCGACCAGACCAGAACGAGCCGTAACCTTTTTGACGCCATAGCAGCCATCTTCTTCATGTCACCCTCACTTTTTCGGTGGCCGGCCATTGGTTCTTGCCTGGTTGGCCCCCCTGATTCGGTTTTGAAATCTAGTTGCCCTAACTTCCTTAAGCGGAAACGGAGGACAAAAAACCGCAGGGGCGAAAAGAAAATTCTTGGCCAGGAAGGAGAGAAGGAGTTAATACCCCACAGTTATCGGTTGGAAAATCGATGGAACCAGCTAAAGAAAGTGTGATAATGAAGGCGCGAGGGAATGCCCAGGGGGAGACCCACCGTTTGAAAAGTTTTAAAGCAGGGCAGAAAGGCTCCGTGACGGAGTCGTCCGCAAGCCAAGTCACGCAACTGCTGCGGGCCTGGAACGAGGGCGACGAGAGCGCGCTCGAAAAGCTCATGCCCATCGTGTACGACGAGCTGCATCGGATGGCGCGGCAGTACATGGCTTACGAGTCCCCCGATCACACGCTTCAGACCAGTGCGCTGGTGAATGAGGCTTATCTGCGCCTGGTGGATTCTGCACATGCCAATTGGCAAAACCGAATTCATTTTTTTGCGGTTTGCGCCCAGGCGATGCGGCGGATTCTGGTGGATTGGGCGCGGTCTCGCCAGGCCATGAAGCGGGGGGGGCGAAATGCGGCCGCTCCAGCCGGACGATGCGTTGGCCGTGTCAGAGGCGCAGGACGTGGACTTGGTCGCTTTGGATGAGGCCTTGACGGCTTTGGCTGCCGTCGATCCACGGAAGAGCCAGGTGGTGGAGCTGCACTTCTTCGGCGGCCTCAACCTGGAGGAAACGGCCGAAGCCCTCGAGGTTTCGAGTGACACCGTGCTGCGCGACTGGAAGCTGGCCAAGAGTTGGCTGCGTTGCGAGCTGAGCGGAGACAAGCTGGATGGATCCTGAGCGCTGGCAGAAAATCGCCGACTTGTACCAGGCCGTGCTCGAGGAGGAACCAAGCCGCAGAGTGGCTTTCCTGGAGCGAGCCTGCGCTGGGGATGGAGCGCTGCGGCGAGCGGTGGAATCGCTGCTGGCGCAAGACGAAAAAGACGACAACTTCCTGGAAGCGCCAGCGCTGGAGGTGGCGGCCAAGGGCTTGGCTCACGATGAGGCCCGCCTGGCTGACGCGGTGGGACAGGCTGACGTCCTGCTGGGCAGGACGCTCTCGCACTACCGTGTCCTCCAGAAGCTGGGCGGCGGCGGCATGGGGGTGGTGTATGAGGCCGAAGACCTCACGCTCGGCCGCCACGTGGCCCTCAAGTTTCTGCCCGACCCTCTGGCGGCGGACGCGCAGGCGCTGACACGCTTTCAGCGCGAGGCGCGCGCCGCTTCAGCCCTGAACCATCCCAACATCTGCGTCATCCACGAAATCGCGCAGCAGGATGCCGAGTTCTTCATCGTCATGGAGCTGCTGGAAGGTAAGACGCTGAAACATTTGATCGCTGAGACGCCCGTAGGGGCGGGCCTTGCCCCGCCCAGGGCACCCCAAGGGGTGCCCCTACAACGCGCGCTCGATCTGGGGATCGAGATCGCGGATGCGCTGGACGCGGCGCATCAGAAAGGCATCACCCATCGCGACATCAAGCCCGCCAATATTTTTGTGACCGAGCGAGGTCACGCCAAGATTCTGGATTTTGGATTGGCGAAACTACAGGTGTCAGGGGTCAGGGATCAGGGGCCGGGGAAGGACGAAATGGCCCCTGACCCCCGACCCGAGACCTCCGAGTCGCCAACGCTCTCGATTGACCCCGACCACCTCACCAGCCCGGGCGCCACCGTGGGGACGATCGCTTACATGTCGCCGGAGCAAGCGCGGGGTGAGGAACTCGACGCGCGCACGGACCTGTTCAGCTTCGGCGCCGTGCTGTATGAGATGGCCACGGGCGAGCAGCCGTTCACCGGATCGACGACGGCCGTAATCTTCAGCGCCATCCTCAAGGAAGATCCGCTGCCGCCATCGCGGCTCAACCCGGACTTACCGCCCAAGCTCGAAGAGATCATTCTGAAAGCCTTGGAAAAGGACCGCGACTTACGCTACCAGACCGCCGCCGAAATGCGTGGTGATTTGAAGCGCCTGCAGCGAGACACGAGCTCGGGGCGTAGAGCCGCCGTCCCTTCGGTCCGCTCAGGGCAGGCTCCGGCGGCTGGTCGCGACAGCAGGAGCCGGCAAGATGCCGGCGCTACGGGCGAAAGCTCTGATTCACAGGTGATCGCGGGCCTGGTGAGGCGCCACAAGAAATCCGTTATCACATTGCTGGCGGCGGGGACGGTGGTGGTCGCCGTGCTCATCTACATTCTCTATCGCGCCGCCAGCCGTGCACCCGGTTCGCCAGCCCCGTGGGCATTTACGCGCGTGACGGGCAGCGGCGACCTCCAGCAGGCGGACATCTCACCGGATGGTAAGTATGTGGCCTACGTGCGGTCGAGGGGAGGAGTGGCCTACCTGCAGTCGAGGGGAGGCAAGCAGAGCCTCTGGCTGAAGCAACTGGCCACGGACAGTGACGTGCAGATTGCCACTCTGGGCGACGATGTTTGCACTGGCGTCGCATTCTCACCCGATGCCAACTACGTTTACTTCGTCCGCCAGGAGCCTGTGAAGCCTAACGGCGACCTCTATCAAGTGCCGGCCCTCGGTGGAACTCCAAGAAAGGTGCTGGCGGGCATCGGCGGCCCGCCGACATTTTCGCCCGATGGCCAGCGGGTCGCCTTTGTGCGGTATGCCTCCGGGGAGACAAACTTAGTGACCACATCGCTCGATGGCTCTGGCGAGCGGGTGCTGGCATCCTATAAGGCACCCGACGGGATTCACCCCCGGGTCGCATGGTCTCCGGACGGCAAGACCCTGGCCTTCGTTCAAGTAACTCCGGAGCAGATTTTGGCCACCATCGGGGTGGGAGGCGGGCCAGCCCAGGCGGTACCGGGTGCACATTGGGCGGACATCAAGGATTTCACCTGGCTCCCTCGAAGCCGTGACCTGTTGGTGGCGGCCTTTCAGTCGGGGTCAGCTCAGCTTTACGAAGTCTCAGTGGAGGGAGAAGAAACCCGACAGATCACTCATGACCTTTCCAGGTACACGGGAATCCGCGCGAGCGCGGACGGAAAGACACTGCTGGCCCTGCAGGAGCAATTTCTTTTCACGATCCAAGTGGCCATGCCAGCCAAGGAGCCTGAAACAAGGACCTTGAGCGCCGGAAACCAGAACCGCGATGGCTGGAATGGTCTGGCGTGGACGCCGGACGGGAAAATCGTATATACCTCGGTTCACAACGGACGCTACGACCTTTGGGAGATGGGTGCAGACGGCTCGAATCCGCAGCGGCTCACCAGCAACGACGCATCCTCGCAATCCGTCCAGCCCGCTGTCTCTCTCCGTGGCGGCTTCATTGCTTTCACCCAGGAGGACCGAAATGGCGACCTGAGCATCTGGCGCATCGACCTGGACGGAACCAACCTGAAACAGCTTACCCAAGGGAAGGATGACGAGCTTCCCGCCATATCGCCGGATGGCCGGTGGGTCGTTTTCACGCAGAGCCAAACCGACAAAAATGTTCTGATGAAGGTTCCGAGCGGAGGCGGCCCAGCCTCTCAGTTGACGGACTATGACTCGTTTGCGCCATCCATCTCTCCCGATGGCAAGTGGATCGCTTGCGCGTACGTTCCCGACCAGAATCAGCCATTGAGCCTGGCGATAATTCCTTTCGCGGGCGGCCGACCGGCCAAGGTTTTCCCGATTCACGTTCCTTGGGATGGGCGTCTGTTTCAATGGAGCCCCGATGGCCGCGCCATCTCTTTCCGCAACCGCGTGGATGGGGTGGATAACATCTGGGAGCAACCGCTGGCGGGCGGCCCGCCGAGGCCGGTGACGCATTTCACTTCGGACGAGATTGGCTGGTTCGACTGGTCCCACGATGGCCGCCTGGCCCTCTCCCGCGGCACAGACACGACCGACGCGGTGTTGATCAAAAATTTCCGATGAGGTTCCGCGCCATGCCAGCGAAGAAGAAACCAGCCGCAAGATCGTCTCCGAAAGCCAGCCGCCCGCACATGCCGGGGTACGGCCTTCCGGAAGGCATCAAGGGTTTGCTGCCCTGGAAGTGGGCGGAGGAGCGGCTGAAGGAGAGTCACAACTACTGGGTGGCGACGGCGCGTCCGGATGGCAGGCCGCACGTGATGATCGTGTGGGGGCTGTGGCTGGATGGAGTCTTCTACTTCAGCAGCGGACGGCAATCGCGAAAAGCCAAGAACCTGACGGAGAACCCGCATTGCGTTATTGCTACCGAGCACGCGGAGGCAGCGGTGATTGTGGAGGGCGTTACCGAGGAGGTCCTGGACGTGGCCTTTCGCCGCAAGTTCATCAGGATTTACGAGCGCAAATACAAGTTCGACATGTCGGGGTTCGAAAAAGACATGCTGAATCTCAAAGAGCCGGTCTACGGGGTTCGTCCGCGGGCGGTGTTTGGATTGGACGAGAAGAAGACGCTCAATACCGCCACTCGGTGGAAGCTCCAGCGGTAGCACAGACCCGTCGCGGTGGGTCTGCGGCTTCCCGAGAATTCGTGGTCAGGTCTCTATTCGTTCGCTGCCGGTTTGGCCTTGCCTTTTGCTGCTGCCTTCGGCTTGGGCCTGGCGGCCGGCGATCTGCTCGGGGAACCAACCCTGTTCCAGGTAACCCCGGACTGCGGCGCGCAGTTCCGGCGAGGAGGTGAGCTTGTGGGGTCTGCCTCGCTGGCGGCGCCGGTGGGTGAGGGCCTGGGCGCGCCAGGGGGCATAACCGCCTGCCCAGGACTTGGTGGCCAGACTGTTGCGCCGGAGTTCACGGGAAATGGTTGCTGCCGAGCGACCTAGGGCAACGCTGATCGCGCGTCGAGATTTACCGTCTGCATGCAGACGGTAAATCTCGATTCTCTCTTCCACCGTCAGTTGTGCATATTGTTTGTCCATCGCAACACCTCTTATACAAGGTGTTGCACTTGCAGCGTGAACCTAGCGGATCCATGTCGCGACAAACTGAGCGTGCACTGCGCCTTGCGCAATGGATTCCCGCTTTCGCGGGAATGACAGTAAGGGAATAGGCCGACAAAGAATCGCCAAAGTGAGTCACTACCCTACACTTGCTCCGCTTGCTTTTCCCGGCATCTTCAGGTTACCATCCTGCGGATGGATGTTGAGCAGGCCCCTCCGTTAACTGGTAGAACTGTTTCCCACTATCGGCTCCTGGGCAAGTTAGGGGGCGGCGGCATGGGTGTGGTCTATGAGGCCGAGGACCTCACGCTCGGCCGTCACGTGGCCCTGAAGTTTCTCCCCGAGCATCTGGCGGCGGACGCGCAGGCTCTGGCACGCTTCCAGCGCGAGGCGCGCGCCGCTTCCGCCCTGAACCATCCCAACATCTGCGTCATCCACGAAATCGCCGAGCAGGATGCCGAGTTCTTCATCGTGATGGAGCTGCTGGAAGGGCAGACGCTCAAGCACGTGCTGGCGGGAACGGCTTTGCCTCTTGACCGCGTCCTGGAACTGGGGATCGAGATCGCCGACGCGCTGGACGCGGCGCACGAGAAAGGGATCATCCATCGCGACATCAAGCCTGGCAACATCTTCGTGACCGAGCGCGGTCACGCCAAGCTGCTGGATTTCGGCCTGGCGAAGTTGCAGGGGTCCGGGGTCAAGCGTCAGGGGCTGGGGAAGGACGAGCTGACCCCTGCCCCCCACGCCCCGGCTCCCGACGCGCCGACCCTCTCCATCGACCCCGAGCACCTCACGAGCGACGGCGCCACCGTGGGCACGGTGGCCTACATGTCGCCGGAGCAGACTCAGGGCGAAGAACTGGACGCGCGCAGCGACCTATTCAGTTTCGGCGCCGTGCTCTATGAGATGGCGACGGGGCGGCAGGCGTTCAGCGGCGCGAGCACGGCGGCGTTCTTCGCGGCGATCTTGCGCGATGAGCCGCTGCCGCCCACCGCCGTGAATCCGGAGTTGCCGTTTGAACTGGAACTCATCATCTCGAAGGCGCTGGAGAAGAGCCGCGCGGCGCGCTACCAGGCGGCCGCCGAGCTCCACACGGATCTGAAGGCGCTGAAGCACGTCAGCGAATCCGGGCGCATCTCCACCCGTTCATCGGGTCAGTCCAGGCCCTTCATCGATTCCATCGCCGTCCTGCCCTTTGAGAACGCCAGCCGCGACCCGGAGGCGGAGTACCTCGGCGAGGGCATTGCCGAGACGCTGATCTACAACCTGTCGAAGATCCGGGAACTGCGCGTGATGGCGCGCAGCGCGGTGATGCGTTACAAAGGCCGAGCCGCGGGCCCGCAGGAGGTGGGGCGCGAGCTGAAGGTCCGCGCCGTGCTCACCGGGAGGGTTCTGCACCGAGGGGACACTTTGAGGATTGGGACGGAGCTGGTGGACGTGGCCAAGGGGTGGCAGCTCTGGGGCGAGCGCTACGATCGCCCCCTGGCGGATATCTTCGCCATCGAGGAAGAGATCGCCCGAGAAATCACGGAGAAGTTGCAGCTCAAGCTGACCGGCGACCAAAAGGAAGAGCTCGTCAAGCGATACACGGAGAACGCTGAAGCCTACCGGCTCTATCTGAAAGGCCGCCATCACTGGAACCAGAGAACCTCGGAAGCGTTTGAGAAGGCGATCGAGTGCTTCAATCAGGCCGCCGCCCTCGACCCGAATTATGCTCTCGCCTATGCGGGCTTGGCCGACTGCTACGACTTGTGCAGTTACCACGGCATCCTTCCGCCCGGGGAGGCGGCAACTCAGGTCAAGTGGACGGCCACGAAGGCCCTGGAGATTGATCCCACGCTCGCCGAAGTCCACACTTCGCTGGGTATGGCCAAGTTTTGGTTTGACTGGGATTGGCCGGCGGCCGACAGAGAATTCAAGCGCGCGGTCGAGCTCAACCCGGACTATGCGGTGGGTCACTACTGGTATGGCGTTTACTTGGGCGCCATGGACCGGCACACGGAGGCCATCGCCGAGAATCAGAGGGCGCGGGACCTTGAGCCCTTCTCCCTCATTATTAACGCCTATCTTGGAATGCTGATGTACAACACCGGCCAGCACGACCAGGGGATACAAGTCATTCGCCAAGCCATTGAACTGGACCCGAACTTCGCCCAGGCGCACTACTTCCT
>DASYXW010000051.1:0-19028 GCA_035934405.1 Terriglobia bacterium | reverse complement strand
AAGCAGTCTGGGAGGAAAATCCAGCTTCATCGCAGCAAAGGGTGGCGTAAAATGACCCGGGCCCCCGCTCACCTCCAACGAATCTCGGGACACCCTCGGCGGGCGAGCGAGCCAAATTGCCACTGCAACTACATCTCAGATATGAAGGCGGCGGACCTTGCTACCCTAATGAAGCAGCAGGTCGAAGCTGACACTGTGTGCCGCAGCGAATTTGTGATGCCAGGATACTAGATAATACCTCCGACGCGGAGCTGCTGCTCGAGCTCTTGGAGCGCGCGCCGCTGCTCCGCGTCGTTCCTGAGTGACTGAGTCTGTTTCAGGATGTCAGCCCGCATTTTCTGGAGCTCCTTGCTCTGCTGCTGTACTGCTCTGGCTTGGGCCATCGCCTCGTTCTGCAGCTCGCGGGCCGTCCGTGCATATTCACCGGCGCTCATGGCGGCGCTCTGGGCTTCCTCGGAGAATCCCGGCCAGCGCTCACGCGGGCTCGCGATCTCCACGTTCACTGTCTGCTCGCGGCGGTCTCGAACGAACGTCAGGGTCGCCTGCCGCTTCTCGCTTTCCTTGCTTCCCTTGAAGAGATCCCCCAGAGCACGCTGTAGACTCTCCACCGAATCGACGGCGGTCGAGTTCAACCGTACAATGCAATCGCCCGCCTTGAGTCCCGCCTTCTCCGCCGCGCTCCCTGCCGTGACCTCGCGAATCAGCACGCCCTTGCCTTCCTTGACGCCGAAATAGCCGGCGAGTTGCGGCGTCAGTTCGGCGGCTGAGATGCCCAGGCGCGGCGCGCCCATGCCGAAGTAGAAGTGCATGTCGGGAATCTTCACCTCAGGAATCTCGACCGGCGGCATCGGTGGAGTCATGGCACCGAACGACCGCTCGTGTCCCTCCAGCGTCACGCTCACCGTCCGTGTTTGGCCGTCGCGGCTCACTTCGACCTCAACGGCGCGGCCCGGCGGAGTGTCCCCGACCGCGCGGCGCAGTTGCGAGACGCTCCACACCCGCTCTCCGGCGAACTGAATAATCACATCATTCTTCTCGATGCCCGCCTTTGCCGCCGGGCTGTCTTTTTCCACACTGGCGACGATGGCGCCGTAGTCGCCGGGCAATTTCATCGCCTTCGCCTCGTCGGAGGTGACGTCTTTCAGCTCCACGCCCATCCAGGCACGTCCATCGTCGCTGAGAAAGAAGGTCTGACCGCCGTCATCGTTCATCACAACGGCCCGGCGCTCGCGCCGCTCGGTTATCTGGGCCAGCACGATACTGCGCCCTACCAGCACCGCGACCACTCCAAATGCCGCCCACCCTGCAATCTTCTTTACCATCACTGCCTCCTCCCCCGAGCCTTGATTGGGTCTCTCTTCTTACTCGTCGTCGCCAACGGTTTCCGCGCCGCCTTACTGATGGTTGTCGTCATCATCCGCCGGCGCCGGCTGAACCACGACGCCGTGCTCGTTCCATTGCACCTGCCAGCGCTGCAAGAATGTCTTTTCATACTCCTTGAATTGGTTGAGCGCCTTCTGATCCAGTTTCTTGATTTCGATATTTCCCATCGTCGTGTGCAGCCGGAGTAACTGCCCGCCGCCGAGGAGCGCGCCGCGGGCGCGAACGTTGCCGCTGCCGAAGCCTTGCGCCATGCCCTGAACATTCAGCGGAAAGTCGGAAAAAATCTTGTGGCCGGCCGACTCGTCAATGTGGGCGTCAATGTTCATCGGAAGGTCCATGGGGATGTAAACCATCACGTCGCCGACGGTGCTTTCGAGCTCCGACGCCGCGAAGGAGTCACGGCTGGCGGCAAGCTGCGCCATGATGCGCCCCGCCGCAGTTTCCGCCCGGACGGCACCCTGGAGCTGCAACAGATCAAGGCTGCCTCCCGCCGTCTGCGCCCGAACCATGCCGCGCGCACCGTCGAGGCGAATGCTGCCCGCCGCGGTCGTGGCATCAACGGTGTTCCCGCACTCGCCGAGCTGGATTTGCCCTCCTGCGGTCTGCGCCATGACCGGGCCCGAGGCGGCGCGAAGGTAAATGCTGCCGCCCGCAGTTTCAGCCCGCAGAGAGCCTTCGAGCCGGCCGGCCACAATGTCGCCGCCGCTCGTCGTAAGGCTTGCGTCGCCCTTCACGTCACCGACGCGGATGTGCCCGCCCGCCGTCTCGGCGTCCACGCGCTGGCCGATGTTACCGAGGTTGATATCGCCGCCCGCCGTCTTAACCCACACCAAGCCGGTGACGTCGCCGGTGCGTATGTCGCCCCCCGCGGTCGAGGCGCGCAAGTCGCCGTCGAGCTTGGCCACGTCAATGCCGCCGCCCTGCGTCTCAATATCCAGGTTGTAGCGCTCGGGCGCGTGGATGCCGAACCCGGCGTCAAGGGAGAGGTTGTGACGCCGCTCGTAGGGGAAACGGCCGCCGATGTAGACCCCGGCTGCTCCAAGGTTCCGGACCGAAAGCTGGTAACGGCTGAGGACCTCTTTCGCCACCGCCTCATCAGTCCCATAAACAGCCAGTCGCACGATGCATCCCACTTGGGCGGCGGAATCAGATCTTACGACCACCGAGCCCGAGTCAGCGCGCAGGATCAGCCGCCCCCCTTCTCTCGCCGGCGCCTGACAGGTGAGGAACTGCACCCAAGCGCGCCCCTGGTGCGTGATCGCGCCGCGCGTGACATACTTGTCGCCACTTGTCCGCGCCGCTGGAACCGGCCCCGCTTGCAGCGGCAGAGCCGCCGCCATGAATCCCATACCCAACCAGACCTTCAGTCTCACTCCGTTCTCTCCCATCCCACCCCGACTGCCTACTGCTTTCTAAGGTTCCTGGCCCAGCCTCCGCAGCGCTCGGGCCGACTTCATCCGAACGTAGCGGTCCGAATCGTTCGCCGCCAGATTCTCGAGCACGGGAACGAGACTCTGGTCCCCGGCCGCGACAGCGTGCGCCACAAGCTGGTCAATCGCCTCGTCACGGACGCCCAAGTTGTCATCGTGCTGGGCGGCATCAACCAGGGCGCCCCGAACTTCCTCGCACCATGGCATCCGCGGCACCGAGTTCAGCGCTGCCACCCGCACGCCGGCGTTCTGGTCGTGCCGCATGGCGTACAGCAGCGCGGCTTGAACCGTGGGGTTGCTGCTGCCGGAGCGCAAGGCGTCGAGCGTGTCCAAACGAATGCCGGGGTTGTCGTAGCTCCTCACCGCGTAAAGCAGCACCTGCTGAATGTGCGGGTCGTCGAGCGAGCCTTCTAGGGTCACCTGGCGTGCCGCGTTCAAAGTGATCTTGACCTGCCCGGTCTGAGGGTCAGGGGACACCTGGGTGATGTCACTGATCTGCGCCCCGCCGAGATCCGTCCCTGCGACCGAGGAACCCACGATGTTCCGGGGCCCGATTCCATCCTTGATGGTGCGCGGGCGAACGATCCACCCCAGGCTGAAACCCAGAGCCACCAGCGTCAGGGCGGCGGCCGCGCGGAAAGGCTGCGTTAGGGCGAACCCAGGCAGCCACTTGCGAATCAGTCCCGTCCAGCCGAGCTGCTCTCGGTCGAGAGAGTCTTCCAGATGTTGCCGGCAGCGGACCAGCAACTCCGGCGTGGGACCGAGCGCCGGCCCCGCGCTCATCAACTCCTGCATCCGGCGGGCCTCGCCAAGCGCCAGGCGACAGCGTTCGCAGCCGGCCAAGTGCTCGTCCGCCGCGTCACGCTCACTGCGCGGCAGTTCATCGTATACGTACAGTGCCAGATTTTCCTTAACTGCGTCGCAATCCATAATTCCTCTCAGAACGTGAAACTCGAGCGGCATCTTGCCGCAGCCCCTAGACCAGGTCTCCCAACTCCAGCCGCAGTTTTTGTGTGGCGCGGAACAAGCAATTCTTCGCCGTCTCTTCGCTCGTTCCGCACAACTCGCCAATCGCCCGCAGCCTCAAACCCTCGTAGTGTTTCAGTTCAAACACCATCCGTTCGCGCGGCGTCAGTCGCGTCAGCGCCCCCTTCAGCCGCCGTCCGATCTCCTTCGCCCGCAACGTCTGCTCCGGATCCTGCGCCGGACGGTCGTCTGCCACACGGTGAAAGTATTCCGGCTCACCGGGGTCGCCCTCCGGTGCTTGCACTTCGTTGCGCGTCTTCTGGCGCCGCAAATGGTCGAAGCAGACGTTCATCACCACGCGATACAGCCAGGTGGAGAAGCGCGATTCGAAACGGAAGCGGTCGAGCGAACGGTAAACCTTCAGGAAGGCATCTTGGAAGAGATCCGCCGCCTCGTCCTCGGAACGGACCACCCGCAGGGCAAGGCGGAGCACCTCCTGGTCATAGCGCCGGACCAGCGAATCAAATGCCGTGCGGTCACCGCCCTGGGCGCGGCGAATAAGGACACCTTCGTCCCCTTCCGCCAACGGCGGGCCATCGGCGGGAATTTTGCCGGCCAGCTCCAAACAGGCGCCATCCATCGAAGCTCGAGCTCTTTCCGTCCCGCTACATTGGACGCAAGACTATCAGAAAGGTAAGCCGGGCAAAAAGCAACAGCTTTGCCCAGAGGGTCCGGCGCGAGGGGTCGTTCCCGAGCAAGCGGGAATCCACCATGTCTCATCACTGCTGGCGCTGGTATAATACGGAAGTCATTGAAAGGTAAGAGGAAGGGAGCATACGGTCGAACCGATGCGCGTTGTCGTCAAGATAGGAACCAGCCTCATCGCCCCCGGCGGTCGCATCGACACCCGCTGGATGCGCTCGCTGGTGGACCAACTCGACCTGGCGGCGCACGAGTACGTCCTGGTGAGCTCGGGCGCCATCGCCTGCGGCATGTCGTCGCTCGCGATCGGGCAGCAGCCGCGCAAGCTCGACCTGATGCAGGCTTCAGCGGCCGTGGGCCAAAGCCAGCTTATGCACACTTACGAGCGGCTTTTTTTCGGCAAGAAACTTGTGGCCCAGCTCCTGCTCTCCAGCGACGACTTTTCTTCTTCGCTTCGCTACCGCAACCTGTGCAACACGCTCGACCAATTACTGCGCCTCAAGGTGCTGCCAGTCGTGAATGAGAATGACAGCGTCTCGGTGCGCGAGCTCGAAGGCGCCTTTGGCGACAACGACGAGTTGAGCGCGCTGGTGGCAGCTGCAGTGCGGGCGGACTGGCTGGTGCTGCTCACCAACGTGGACGGCTTTTACCGCCGCAACGGCCAAGGCAGGCCCGAGGTGATGCGTGTTATCAAGCGTGTGACGCCCGCTCTTGAGGCCGCCTGCGACGGCAAGAGCGCGCTGGGGCGCGGCGGGATGCGTTCCAAGCTCCGAGCCGCCCTGCGCGCCACGGCATCGGGCATCCACGTCGGCATCGCCAACGGTAGGCATCCCAGAGTGATTCCCCTCGCGCTCGAGCGCAAGACGGGGACGTATTTTCCGCCGTTGAAAGTGAAGGATTAAACTCACCATGATGCCCGTAACAACTGACCTTGCCATCTCCACTCGCGACAAGCTACGCCGCGCGCGCACGGCAGCTCCACGTGTCGCTCTGCTCTCCACCGAGGAGAAGAACGACGTCCTGCGCGCCTGCGCGTCGCAGATTGACGCGAACGAGGATCGTATTCTGAAGGCCAACCGTCGCGACCTCGAGTCGAACACGCTTCGCCCGTCGAGCCGCGACCGTCTGCTGCTGAACCCCAAGCGCATCGCCGAGATGCTCGATGGCATCGCCGCCGTCATCAGTCTGCCCGACCCCGTGGGCACGGTTCTGGACGAATGGACGCGACCGAACGGCCTCGTGATCCGCAAGGTGCGCGTGCCGTTGGGCGTGGTCGGGGTGATTTACGAGTCGCGCCCCAACGTCACCGTGGACGCCGCTGTGCTCGCCTTCAAGGCCGGCAACGCCGTCGTGCTGCGAGGCGGCCGCGAGGCCATGCACACCAACGAGCTTTTGGTGGAGCTTCTGGCGCAAGCCGAAGGCCTTCCGGCAGGCTCCGTGGAGCTGCTGGATTCGAGCTCGCGCGACTCCGTGGACGAGCTCATGCAAGCGCGCGGCCTAGTGGACGTGCTCGTGCCGCGCGGCGGCCCGGAGCTCATCAATCGGGTTGTCGAGAAAGCGCGCGTGCCGGTGATCGAGACCGGGGCTGGAAACTGTCACGTGTATGTGGACAGGGCAGCCGACTTCGTCATGGCGGACCGCGTCGTCATCAACGCCAAGACGTCGCGCCCGTCCGTGTGCAACGCCGCCGAAAAACTGCTGGTGCACAAAGCCATCGCCGCACAGTACGTGCCGCGCATCGTGAAGGAGCTGCTCGACGCCGGGGTGGAGGTGCGCGGCGATGAAGAAGCGCGGCGTCTCGTCGCCCTGCTCCCCGCTTCGCTCAAGGTCGGTGCCGCCACGCCGGAGGACTGGGCGACGGAGTACTCGGCGCTGACCATGGCCGTTGCGGTCGTCGGCAGCCTCGACGAGGCCATCGCCCACATCAATCGCTATTCCACCGCGCACTCTGACGCCATCGTCACCAGCGACGAAGCCCGCGCCCGCCGGTTCCTGCACGAGGTGGATTCCGCCGCCGTCTATTGGAACGCCTCCACACGCTTCACCGACGGCGGCGAGTTCGGCTTCGGCGCCGAGATGGGAATCAGCACCCAGAAGCTGCACTGTCGGGGTCCGTTTGCGCTGACGGAATTGACGTCGGTGAAATATCAGGTCGTCGGATCAGGACAACTTCGCGTGTGAAGGTGGTCTTGGCCGAGATTTGAAATGGTCCGCTCAATTCTGTTAGGGTAAGAACATACCGGCGAAACTCGAAGAGGAGAGCTGCGCCGGAGTTTGGAGGAGTCTGCGAGGTCTGGCCGGCAGAAGGCGATTACATGATTGTGGGAACCGGCATTGACCTGGTGGAGACGTCGCGCATTCGAGACGTCCTGGAGCGGCATCGCGAGCATTTTGTGAGGCGGCTTTACACACCTCAGGAAATCGCTTACTGCGAGAGGTTCAAGAATCAGGCGGAGCGGTACGCGGCGCGGTTTGCCGCCAAGGAGGCGACGTTCAAAGCGCTGGGAACGGGCTGGCGGGAAGGCGTGCGGTGGCTGGACGTTGAGGTGACTCACCTGCCGAGCGGCAAGCCGCAACTGGCGCTCAGCGGACGCGCGCAGGAACTCGCCGCTCAACTTGGCGTGAGGCGCGCCGAACTTTCGATTTCGCACGCTGACCACTATGCGGTGGCGCAAGTCATCTTCGAGTCGGATGACTGAGGGAGCCTGCAACCTCTTGTTCGGTGCTCTGCTCCTCAGCGGCGCCAGTGGCATTGCGGCGGTGGAGGCGGCGGGCGTCCAATCGGATCTGCGTTCCGCGCCGGTCCAGCTCAAGCGCAAGGCGGCCACCAAGCTGTTGTTGAGCCAGCCCAAGCCGGACTATCCGGCGCTGGCGCGGCTCAACTATATCCAGGGGCGCGTCGAGGTGGAGGTGAGCGTGACGCGAGAGGGCCGGGTGAGCCGCGTTCACGTGCTTCGCGGGCACCCGTTCCTGGCCGCCTCAGCGCTCGAGACGATTCGCCGCTGGATCTACCGCCCGTTCATCACCCGGTCGGGGCCGTCGCCGTTCTCGACCGACGTGAATGTGCGCTTCACTCTTGAGCACGTCGACCTGCAACACATTCCGCCCCAGGCCGAAAGCGACCTCGAACGCCAGGTAAAGCCGCCCCAGGTGCTTCACCAACCCGACTTGGCCGCCGGCGCGGAGCCTGTCCGACTCCGGGTGCTGGTGGACGATCAGGGCGAGGTTATCGACTCTACCCCGTTGGCCGGCCCTCCTGCGCTGTTCGATGCGGCGCGACAGAGCGTCGAAGGGTGGAGATTCCGCCCGGCGCGCTGTGGTAACCTCGCTGTGCCGTGGTACCTTGAGGTGGAAGTGCCCGTCGCCGCCGCCGCGCATTCCCCAACGGCCCCGGCGAGCGCCGCCGTACCCCATCGTCAATAGGCGAGCGGTTGCGCCACGCGGCCGAAGTGATCGGGAGTTTGAGGACACGAAATGCCGAATAACGACGAACTTCTTAGAGCTTCGGGCCGCCGGGCTGCGCTCAAAGTTTCCGGCCTGGCCGCGCTGCTTCTGTTGGCGCCGGCCGCCGCCAGCGCTCAGAAGGCCAAGCAGCCACAGTTCGCCTACGTCGCCGGCACTGAGGATGTGTTGGCGGGTTGCGAAGGGACCATCGAACTGACATCGCAACAGCTTTCGTTCCTCTGCGCTCAATACTCCCTTCACGCGCCGTACGCGGCGATCAGCCGGATGGAGTATCGCTCCGGCGTCAGCCGTTCGGTTCGCAAGCTGAAACTGAAGTGGAAGCTGAAGCCGCCCGAGGGAGGAGGAAAGAAGAACCGCTACTTCACCATCGTTTACCGGGAGGGAGGCGCTACTCACGTGGTTGTTCTCGAGGTGGCCCCCGATGAAATGCAACCTTACCTCGCCGAGATTGACTTGAAAGCTGGCCGGCGGGTCGACGTGCAGAACCACGAAGATTATCCTTAGTTTCGAGCCTCGGTATCTAGCCCAGTTGCCACATGATTCACGGATTCTTACCGCCGTTGAAATAGCCCGCCCGCGTCCGCACTTTCAATCCCGGCGAGTTGACGCGAACCTCGAGCCGGTGGAAGCCCGGTTGGCCGAGCGTGTCGGGAACATAAGCGATCTCGTACTGGCTGCGGACCTCGCTCGAGATGCGGTTGAGCTGGTTCTGTAACGCGTTCTTCTTCCAGTGCGAGTAGTAAACGCCGCCGGTGTAGCCGGCGTAGGCTTCGAGCAGGCTGGAGGCGAGCTCGGACTTGATGGTTTCGCCGGCGGCCGTCAGAATGGGCACGGACTGGATCGGCGTGTCGTACACCTGTGCCTGAATCGTGGGTGTGTTGGCCTCGCCCGGCGGCCCCGGACGCGTTACGTTGTTGTCGAGCGGGCCGAGCGGAGCGTCGTCCGGCTTCTTCTTCAGCAGGGCCTCGGCCGGACTGAAACCCAGGCCATAGATGGTCACGCCGGCGTTCACCGCGCGGCGGATCACTTCGGCTTTCTCCGTTTCACTCCCCTTGTCGAATCCGTCCGAAAACGCCACGATCACGCGGCGGTCGGTATCCGGTTCTTTCTCCAGCAGAGAGATCGCCTGCGACAGCGCGTCGTTCAAGCGGGCTTTGTCGCCCCAGGCTTTGACGCCGCCGAGCGCCCGCGCGAGATCGCCGCTGTCGCTCGAAAAGTCCTGCGCCAAATTCACCTGGTCGGCGTAGGTGAGCACCGCGGCCTCGCCCTTCGGGCCGAGCATCAAGCCTGAGAACACCGTGCCCAGGGGGCGAATTTGATCGAGGAGCGCCGACACCCGATCGCTCGTCTCGACGACCACGACCAGCGCAATCGGAGCGAGCGTGGTGTCAAAGCGGACGATCCGCTGTGGCGCGCCATTGTCCGTGATCTCGAAGTCTTTCTCGTCGAGGTTCGAGACAAAGTCCCCGGACGAGTCAAGCACGGTGACGGGCGCAGTCACCAACGTGGACTCGACGCGAATCTTGGCCGTCTTGGGAAGGTTCGTCTCGGGAGGCGGTTCTCTTCTTGGCCGCGTGATGACCGGGGCCGAGCCGTCGACTCCGTCCTGCGCAAGCGCTGGGGAAAGAGCCGTGATGAGTGCGGCGACACTGATTAGGATCAGCTTCACGTTGGGCCCGTTGCCGGGCGCGCGCCTGGAACTCATGGCACACCTCGCTGGCGGCAGAAGCCCGCCTGCTTGCTTGGATGAGTGGGACACCATTGGCGTTGCCGTTCTCACATCACCTCGCCAAGCTCGCTGGGGTGGTCTTGTGCCGTTGGCGCGCCGCCTCGTAAAGAACGACGGCGGTGGCCACGGAGACGTTCAGCGATTCGACCGGTCCGTGCAGCGGAATCCGCGCCCGATCGTCACAGGTCTCGCGCACCAGCCGGTGCAGACCGTGCCCTTCGCCGCCGAAGACGAGCGCACATGAACCGGAGTAGTCGAGGTCCAGATAGGACTTCTCCGCTTGCGCCTCGAACCCGTACACCCACACATTCTGTTGCTTGAGATCTTCGAGGGCCCGCACCAGATTGGTGACGCGCGCGATTCTGGCGTGTTCGAGCGCGCCGGCCGCCGCGCGAGCGACCGCCGGCGAAAGCCCTGCCGCGCGACGCTCCGGGATCACGATCCCGTCGGCCCCAGCCGCGACCGCCGTGCGCACCACGGCGCCGAGGTTCGCCGGGTCTTCCACGCCATCGAGAACCACCAGCAGCGGCCGGTCGGACGAGCGAACGAGCGTCTCGAGATCGTCGTAGGCCTTGGCGGAGCAGACGGCGACCACATTCTGATGCTGCGGGGTTCCCGCCAGGCGCTCGAGCGCCGGCAGCGGCGCGAACCGCAGCGAGATTCCCGCCGCGCGACAGGCGTCAATGATCTCCTGCACCCGCGGGCCATGATGTCCCTCGGCCACCAGAACGTACTCAACCGGACGCGCCTGCAGGGCTTCCTTGACGGCGTTGATGCCGTAGAGCGCGTCCACCGCCGGCCCTATTCCTCGTTTCGACATACGGCGCTCGCGCCCCGGTGATTCAAAAAAGTTTCGCCGCCTCTGCGAACTCGCGCAGCCGTCGCGCTGTGCTTTTTATCGGAGGAGCGAGCGAGAGTTTGGCTCCTTCTTCGAAGATGGGTATCAGCTTTTCGAGCTCTGGGCCCGACACGGCGCCTGTCACCGCCACCCGGATAGGATGAAACAGCTCTCTGCCCTTCTTGCCGGTTTGCTTCTGGACGCCTTTCGCGATTTCGCGGAAGCGCGTGTAGGTGAGGCCGGGCTCAGCCAGCACGGGTGGGATGAATGCGGCCAGCACGTCCGCCGAAGCTGCCCGATCGTCCGGGGTCATCACTTCATCCGCCGTGCGCCGTGCGTCGTATTCAAAGATCAAACGCGCGGCTTCCGGCAACTGATCGAGACGGTCGAGATTCTTGAGCACTGCGTCCACTATGCGCTCCAGCCACTGGAGCAAAGGCTCGGTGGCCCCGCCTCGCAGACCTGAAGGGTCTGATGCCCCAGCCTCGATGGGTAAGTATCCAACCCCCGCAAGAAACGGAACGGCCATTTGGGCGAGCCGCCGCAGCGGCGACTCCTTCAGGTAGTGCCGGTTCATCCAGTTCAGCTTTTCCTGATCGAACACGGCGGGACTCTTGGTGATGCGGTCGAGTGAAAACTGCGCGACGAGGTCAGCCACCGTCAGGATTTCGGTCACGCCGTCGTGCGGCGACCAGCCGAGCAGCGCCAGGTAGTTGCCGAGCGCCTCCGGCAGGATTCCCATGTCGCGGAAGTTCTGGAGCGACGTCGCGCCGTGGCGCTTCGAGAGCCGCGCGCGGTCAGGCCCGAGAATCGTGGAAAGGTGCGCGAACTGCGGCGGCTCCCAACCGAAGGCCTGGTACAAGGCAAGCTGGCGCGGCGTGTTCGAAATGTGGTCGTCGCCCCGGATCACGTGCGAGATTTCCATCAGGCGGTCATCAATCACCACGGCGTAGTTGTACGCGGGATTGCCGTCGGAACGCACCAGGATGAAGTCGCCGATGACGTCGCTTGAAAATGTGGTGAGGCCGTGGACGAGATCGTTCCAGGCGAAACTGCCGCCTTCGATTTTGAGGCGAATCGAAGCCGGCTGGCCCTCCGCCACCTTGCGCGCTGACTCCTCGCGCGGACGCTGGCGGCAGCGGCCCGAGTACATGGGCTGGCGTCCGGCCTTGACGGCTTCCTGACGCTCGGCTTCGAGCTGCTCGGCGGTGCAGAAGCAGAAATAGGCATGACCCGCGTCGATCAGGTGGGTGGCGTGCTGCGCGTAAAGCTCCTTGCGCTCGGATTGCCGATAGGGACCGAACGGACCCGGCCTATCCGGCCCCTCGTCCCAATCGAGTCCGAACCAGCGGAGGTCTTCGAGCAACTGCGCCTCGTGCTCGGTTTTCGAGCGCTCCACGTCGGTATCTTCAATGCGCAGGACGAATGCTCCCTGCTTGTGCCGGGCGAACAGCCAGTTGAAGAGAGCCGTGCGGGCGTTGCCGACGTGGAGGTAGCCGGTGGGCGAGGGCGCGAATCGAACTCGAACTTCGGACATAGCCGGGGAACCGCTGCCTACTTGGCCGCCAGCGTCTGAAAAGACGCCAGCCACTTCGACAGGTGATTGAGGCTGGCGTAATCCGTCCGGTCCACCTGCAGCGGCGTGATGGAAATCTCGTGGGCGATGATGGCCGCGTAGTCCGAGTCGGGCTCGACGCTGTCGAAACTCACGGTCTCGTCCTGCCAGTAATAGGGCCGCCCCCGCGGGTCGTGCTTTTCGTAGATGATGTTCTGAGTGATCTTCTGGCTCTGGCGGGTCAGGCGCACACCGCGGATTTCCGCCGGCGAGCCGCGAGGCACGTTGACGTTCAGCATCACGCCCGGGGGCAAGCCCTCGTCGAGAATCTTGGCGCCAATCTCAGCCGCGAACGCCGCCGCCGCCGAGAAATCGAGATTCGTGCGCGAGGCAAGCGACACCGCGACGGCAGGGACTCCGTGCAACGTGGCTTCGAGCGCGGCCGCCACGGTGCCGGAATAGATGACATTTTCGCCCAGGTTGGCGCCCGGATTGATCCCCGAAACCACGAGCGAAGGCTTGGCATCGAGGAGCTGATGGAGCGCGAGGATCACGGCGTCCGCCGGTGTGCCCGAAACAGCGTAGTGGCGCTCGTCGATGGCCTGGACGCGCAGCGGCGAGTGAATGGTGATGGACTGGCCGGTGGCGCTCCGCTCGTAGTCGGGCGCGACAACCGTGACTTCGCCGAGCGGCGCCATGCCGTCTTCGAGCGCCTTCAGGCCCGGAGCGCGGATGCCGTCGTCGTTGGTCACCAGGATGCGATGGGTTTTCATGCGAGGTGTGGTCTCTCAATCCTCACGCAACACCCGCCTGACGGGAAGCTTGAACCCGGGCAGCGTGGCGAGTGCGCAAAACTCAGCGCCGATGCCCGCAGACGAATTATAACACTGGCGCCTGTCGTTGCGGTTGCTGCCAGCGGGAGGACAACGAACCACGGAGAAGAGGGTGAATTAGCTGCTCGCCGCTACAATGCAAACTCCTCGTGAATTGCCTTCACGGCCTCCTGCATGTCCGCCGACTTCACCGCGAACGAGATGCTCAATTCCGACGACCCTTGCGCGATGGCGATGATGTTGATGCCGCGGCGTCCGAGCGCCCCGAAGGTGCGGCCGGAGATTCCCGGCGTGCCCTTCATGTTCTCGCCAATCGCCACGACGATGGCGACGTTGGGGATGACTTCGAGAGCCGCCATGTAATCGTGCAGCATCTCAAGCTCAAAAGCCCTTTGCAACTTCACGCGGACCCGCTGCAGGTCGGCGTCGTGCACGGCGAACGAGAGCACGTTGTCGGCGGAAGACTGCGTGACCATCAGCGTGGAGACGTCCTCCGAGGCGAGCGCCGCGAAGACGCGGGCGGCGAGGTGCGAAAAAGTGAGCGTGTCGCGGCCGCTCACGGTGACGAGGGCCGTCTTGCTGACCGAGGTGATGGTCTTGACGCCAGGCTCGCCGCCCGCCGCCGACGGACCGATCCGGGTGCCGGGCGAAGCGGAATTGAAGGTGTTCCTGATCCAGACCGGAATCCTCTTCTTCATCACCGGCAGGATGGCTTTGGGGTGAAGCACCCTGGCGCCAAAAAACGAGAGCTCGATGGCCTCGCGGTAGGAGCATTCGGGAATGATGCGTGCGCCGGGCACGAGGCGCGGGTCGGCGGTCATGACGCCGTCCACGTCGGTCCAGATGACAATCTCGCGGGCCTCGAGCGCCGCGCCCAGGATGGTGGCGCTGTAGTCCGAACCCCCCCGCCCGAGCGTGGTGCAAACCCCTTCCGGCGTCGCGCCGCGGAACCCGGTGATGACGGGCGTCGCGCCCCGGCGTCGCAGCGGGGCCAGGCGCTGGCGGGCCTTCGCTTGCGTCTCGTCGGCGACCGGCGAGGCGCTGCCGAAGTGATCGTCGGTCACGATCAGCTCGGTCGAGTCCACCGCCTCGGCCGCCACGCCCCTCGTGCGCAGCACGGCGGCCACGAGCGCCGCCGACATTTTCTCGCCCAGGCTGGAAAGCATGTCCATCGCGCGAGGCGTAATCTCGCGAACCAGCGAGAATCCCGAGCACAGATTCTCGAAGTCGCCCACGTCTTCGGCGAGGCGCGGCAGGACAACGGCCTGCTCACTCGCCGACAGAAGTTGGTCGGCGACCTCGCGATGCCGCCGCGCCAGTTCCTGGCGGACGCTCTTCCAGTGCTCGCGGTCGCCGCGGCTGGCCTCGCGCGCGGCGCGGATCAGCATGTCGGTGACGCCGCCCATGGCGGAGACTACGACGGCCACCTCAGCGCGGGGAAGTTCCGCGGCGATAAGCGCAGCGACGTGCTCGATCCGCTCGGCCGAGCCGACCGAAGTGCCGCCGAATTTCATCACCAGCAGAGGCTTTTCGCTTTTCGTCATGCGGCCGATTTGGTGGATTCGCGAACGACCTCGATGAAGACCTTGGCCGGAAGCGAGAGGTGACGGTCGCGGCGAAAGATGAGTCCCAGCTCGCGTTGCAGCTTCTGGCCATCGATCGGGACCAGCCGCAGGATACCCGCCGCCACCTCGGGCTGCGCGTAGGCCCGGCTGATGAAAGAAATCCCCAGTCCGGCGCCGACGAACTTCTTGATGGTCTCCACGCTCGCGAGCTCCATGGAAATCTGCACGTGGTTGCGGTGGTCGCGCAGCAGCCGGTCGAGCACCACGCGCGTATTGCCCGTCTTGGGCAGAATCAGGGGGTAGTTGGCCACCTCTTCCACCGTGACGCTGCGCTTGCGGGCCAGGGGATGGTTCGCCGGCAGCACCACCTGCATGTCGTCGCGAAAGACGGGAATCACTTCCATGTTGTTGGAGTTTTGCGGCAGGGTCACGATGCCGAGCTCGACGGCGCCTTCCTGAAGTTTCTGCACGATCTTGTGGCTGAAGTTGCGATAGATGCTGATCTGCACGAGCGGGTAGAGCTGTTTGAAGCGCGCAAAAGTCTTGGGCAGCACGTAGAGGCAGGTGGCCTCGTTGGCGCCGATAAAAAGCTTGCCACGCGGCGTCTGGTTCAGCTCCGCGATCGCCTGCAACGCTTCCCGGTGCAGGCCGATGATCTGCTGCGCGTAGCGATGCAGAATCTCCCCCGCCGGCGTCAGCAGCACTTTCTTGCCGCTGCGGTCAAACAGCCGCTCGCCGCACTCCTGTTCGAGCAGCCGCACCTGCGCGCTGATGGCGGGCTGGGTGCGATAGATTTTCTCGGCGGCGCGCGAAAAGCTTTGCAGCTTGGCGACTTCGAGGAAACTTGCGAGCTGGTCGTAGTCCATGCCTTCGCACCTGCCCTCGTGCGCATTCTAACAGAATGCAGGCAGCTTCACGTGCGCCCGCCCCGGCCGGACGGCCGGCTTCCCAAGCCGGCCCGTCTCCAGTATGATGAACGGCCATGTCTGCCACGCGCGACGCCGTCGTCATCGGAGGCGGCCACAACGGCCTGATCACTGCCTTTTACCTTGCCAAGGCCGGACTGAAGCCGCTCATTCTTGAACGCCGTCCGGTCGCCGGAGGCGCGGCGATTACCGGCGAGTTCCATCCCGGGTTCAAGTGTTCCACGCTCGCCCACATGAGCGGACCACTCTCGGCGGCGGTCGCGCGCGACATGCAACTCGAGCGTCACGGCCTCGAGATGATTCAACCTGACCCTGCCGTCTTCGCTCCCCACCCGGATGGTCGCGCGCTCGTCCTTTACAACGACGCGGCGAAGTCCGCCGGCGAGATTGCTCCGTTCTCAAAGAAGGATGCCGGGAAGTATCTCGAACTGGCACGCGCCCTCGGACGCATGGCCGCCATGCTCAGCCAGGTGATGTCGCAGGCGCCGCCCGCGATTGATCGGCCGACGAAAGAAGACCTGTGGAACCTGCTGCAGGCCGGCCGGAAATTCCGCGGCCTCGGCAAGCAAGACATGTTTCGCCTGCTGCGCTGGGGACCGATGGCGGTGGCGGACTTCGCCGCCGAGTGGTTCGAGACGGAGCTCCTGCGAGCCGTTGTCGCCGCGCGTGGGATTTTCGGCGCGTTCCTGGGACCATGGTCTGCCGGCTCGACTGCGCTCCTGCTGATTCGGGCCGCCGCCGACCCGCATCCAGCCGGCGCCCCGTGGTTCGCCAGGGGCGGCATGGGGTCGCTGACGCAGGCGATGGCGCGCGCCGCCATCGAGGCCGGCGCTGAAATCAGGACGGGCGCGGAGGTCGCACGCATCAAGGTCAAGGACGGCGCTGCCACCGGGGTCGTGCTTACGAGCGGCGAAGAGATCGCTGCCAGAACCGTTATTTCGAATGCCGACCCGCGCCGCACGTTTCTCGGCCTGATTGATCCTGCCCATCTCGCCCCGGAGTTCCTGGCGCGAACGCAAAACTACCGCTCGACTGGGGCGGTCTCCAAAGTGAACCTGGCGCTCGCCGCGCTGCCCTCCTTCACAGCGCTCGGGTCTGCCGCAGCGGCGCCGCAGCCGGAGCTGGCGGGCCGAATTCACATCGGGCCCGACATCGACTATCTCGAACACGCCTTCGACGACGCCAAGTACGGCGGCTTCTCGCGCCGGCCCTATCTGGACATTGCCATCCCTTCCGTCACCGATCCCTCGCTCGCCCCGGCGGGGAAGCACGTGATGTCTATTTACGCGCAGTTCGCTCCGTACAAGCTGAAGGGCGGCTGGCCGAGCGAGCAGCGCGCAGCGCTCGGCGACGCGGTCGTGAAGACACTCGCGGAGTATGCGCCGGACCTGCCCTCGCTCATACTGCATCGCCAGGTCATCACGCCGCTCGACCTCGAAGAGACTTACGGCCTGACCGGCGGCCACATCTTTCACGGCGAGCTGGCGCTCGATCAACTGTTCACCATGCGGCCGCTGCTCGGCTGGGCGCGCTACCGGACCCCGATTCGAGGCCTCTACCTTTGCGGCTCGGGCACTCATCCCGGTTCCGGCCTCACCGGACTCTCGGGCGCAAACGCCGCGCGCGAATTCCTGAAAGACTGGAAGAAATTGAAGCATGCCTGAGGCGGAAAACCGTCCCCCCCGCGTTCTGGGGTTCCGCGACCTGGTGTTGTTCTACCTGGTGACGGGCGTCAGCCTGCGCTGGATTGCGACCGCCGCCGCCGCCGGACCCAGCTCGCTCGTGGTCTGGATCCTGGCCTGGGCCACGTTCTTCGTTCCGCTGGCCCTGTGTGTCCTCGAGCTTTCTTCGCGCCATCCGGACGAGGGCGGACTCTACGCCTGGAGTAAGCGCGCTTTCGGCGACTTCTCCGGTTTCATGGCCGCTTGGACCTACTGGACCAGCAACCTGCCTTACTTTCCTGCCGTGCTGTACTTTGCCGCCTCGAACGCGCTCTTCATCGGCGGCGATCGCTGGCAGCGCCTCGCCGACAACCGTCTCTACTTCATTCTGTTTGCCCTGGCCGGTCTGGCTTTGCCCACCGTGCTCAACGTCATCGGGCTGAATCTCGGCAAGTGGCTGAACAACGCTGGCGCCGTCGGCATGTGGCTACCCGTCCTGATGGTGATCGTCATTGGAGTCGTCGCCTGGGCCCACTTCGGGTCGGCGACGCGTTTCACCGCATCGAGCTTGGTGCCGAGCTTCCGCCTGAAGGACGTCATCTTCTGGTCCACCATCTGGTACGCCTTCGGCGGCTGCGAAGCTGCGTCCTTCATGGGCGAGGAAATCCACGACGCGCGCCGCACCATCCCTCGCGCCCTCATCGTGGGCGGAATCTGCATCACTTTGGTGTACATGCTGGGGACGTTCTTCGTGCTCCTGGCGGTGCCCAGCCGCCAAGTGAACGACTTGCAGGGCCTGATTCAAGCCATCGGCGCGAGCGCGCAACGTCTCGGACTGTTGCCGCTCGTCCCCATCGCGGCGTTCCTGATTACGCTGAGCAACGTGGGCGCCTCGGGGGCGTTCCTGGCCGCCACCGCCCGCCTGCCGTTCGTCGCCGGCATCGACCGCTACCTTCCGCCCGCCTTCGCTCGCCTGCACCCGAAGTGGCGCACGCCGTACGTCGCCATCTGGGCGCAGTCCCTCTGCGGCATGATCTTTGTTTTTCTCGGGCAGGCGGGCTCGAGCGTCCGGGAGGCGTACGACGTGCTCGTGAGCATGGGCGTGATTGCTTATTTCATTCCCTATCTGTTCGTCTTCGCCTCCATGATCAAGCTGCAGCGCGAACCGGCCGGCCCCGGTGTCATTCGCGTCCCGGGCGGCAAGCCCGCCGCAGTCACCCTCGCGTGCGTCGGGTTCGCGACCACCAGCGGCGCCATCCTGCTGGCGTGCGTGCCCGGTCCGGACGCCACCCACAGGACGCTTGCGGTGGTCAAGGTGTTGAGTTTGACGGCGGCGCTGCTCGGCGCCGGAGTGCTCGTCTACGTGCGGAACAGTCGAAGGTCGAAAGTCACAAGTACTTCGTGACGGAGTTCCGCGTCATAACGCCCGGAAGGGCGGGACTTCAGTCCCGCCGTACGGAGGTGCGCCCTCACCCCCTGCCCCTCTCCCAACGGGAGAGGGGGGACCGCGAAGCGGTGGGTGAGGGCGTGTGCGGCGGGGTTAAAACCCCGCCCGTGGCCGGAGCATCCGAGTGATCTCAGCCAGGCGGATGAATAAGAAAGAGAGGCAATTCTATGCCGCAACGCTTCGTCAGGAATGAATCGGCGTACCGCAAAGTGGATTTTGAGGCCGCCAGGATCAAGGCTGCCGCTCGGCGCGCCACGGCGCGCCGCAAACGGCCCACGTCTGTCGCGCTCGACGCGGAGTTAATTGCCGAGCTCAAGGCTGAGGCTGAGGCCCGTGGCGTCCCTTATCAGGTCCTCATGAGGATGTTCATTATCGACGGCTTCAAGCGCCTCAAGCGGGCAGGCTGATTGGACGCGGCGCCGCGGGTGGCGCAGACATCGTCTTGTGATGTCTGCGATTTCCCGAAGGGACGATCTCCTTTGAGACTGTTCGAGAGGAAGCTTCCCTACTGGCCATGATCGATTCCCT
>DASYXW010000064.1:0-8503 GCA_035934405.1 Terriglobia bacterium | reverse complement strand
CACGGCTGGTGGAAGCTCTCTTGCCGACGCCGAACTTTACAATCCAACGACCGGGGTCTGGTCCCTCACGGGTGCCATGACGACCCCGCGCACCGAATTCACGGCAACCCTGCTCCCCAGCGGCCAAGTTCTTGCCGCCGGCGGACTGAACGGTGGAGTGACGCTGTCGAGCGCCGAAACTTACGCTCCCTAGCCCAAGGCCGGCGGGGTAAGCGGGAGGGCCGCTCGCCCTCCCATGCCCCGTAGATCTTGTACTCGCTACTTCTTCATTTTAACGAGCGCAACCCCGTGCTTGGGCACGTCGGCGGTAAAGCTGCCGGTGAAGCTACCTACATCCTTCCGCGCCCACAAGTCGCGGACCCTCGCCGCGCCTGAGACCCCGATGTCACTAAACTGCACCGTGATTTTCTCTGCATCCTCGCCACGGTTGAACAATCCCACCGCGGTCGAACCGTCGGTGAGCGGCTTAGCCCACACTTCATACGGACCCTCCTGCGTCACCCGGCGGCCTTGCGCGCCCTTGGGGTCCTGGTCCACGGCGATCACTTCCGGATTGGTAAGGATGGCCAGCGTTTGCGGCGTCATTTTCGACAGGTCGTTGCCCGCGAGCAGCGGCGCGGCGAGCAGGCACCACAGGCTCATGTGGGTCAGGTACTCGTCGTGAGTCATGTGGCCGTTGCCCACTTCGAGCATGTCGGGATCGTTCCAGTGGCCGGGCCCGGCGTAGGGCTCGAGCCCGTTCTGGTCAAAACCGATCACGCTCATGCGGTCGTAGCTGTCGTTGATGTCGTCGGTGGTGCGCCACAGGTTGCCCCCAACCGATGCGCCCCAACGCCACACACCCTCCAGGCCGTACTGGCACAGGCTGTAGACAATCGGCCGTCCCGTGCGCGCAAGGGCGTCGCGCATTTTCTTGTAGACCGCTTCCATCTCATCAGGCTTGTAGACGCGCGAGGCGCTGCACCAGTCGTATTTCAAGTAATCCACACCCCACGCCGCGTAGGTCTCGGCATCCTGCTCTTCGTGGCCGAAGCTGCCCTCGAACCCGGCGCAGGTCTTGGGCCCGGGCGAGGAGTAAATCCCAAACTTCAGTCCCTTGCTGTGAACGTAGCTGGCGAGCGCCTTCATGCCCGGAAACTTCGCATTGGGATGGATCACGCCCGTCGAGTCGCGCGCGCCCTGCCAGCAGTCATCCACGTTGACGTAGAGGTAGCCGGCAGCCTTCATGCCGTTTGCGACGATGGCGTCGGCGGCCCCACGCACGTCGGCGTCGGTAACCTTGCAGGCGAAATGATTCCAACTGTTCCAACCCATCGGCGGCGTCCGGGCAACATCCTGGGCAAAGCCCCGCCTGGCGAACACGCCCACTCCGATCACCAGCGCCAACAGAATCCATCGCGCTCTCGCTGTGCTGATTCTCACCGTTCCTCTCCTTTCGGCCTCTTCGAGACGGCGGCCAGTCTACTACCGCCGCGAAGCCGAATTCCAGAACGCCGCCCGTGGCCGCTTGGCGACCGGGTTAGCCTCAGTTTATAATGCTAACCTGTGCTGAGTGTCCCCAGCCCACGTTGGACCATCCAATGCAATGGTGGGCACGGCCATCGTGCCGCCTGAACCCCGAGGAGCAGTCTTGCCGGAAAGAAACCACCTACTTCGCGCACTAAGTGACGCCGGCGCCGAATCCAATGCCGGGGCCACCGGCGTGGGCTTGGCCGATGCTCCACCGGTCAAGCCGGCATCGTCTTCGCGGGCAGCTTTCAGCGCGGGCAACGGCCACGCCGGGCCGGACGCCATCCGCGTGCGCGGCGCGCGGGTTCACAACCTTAAGAACATTGATTGCGATATTCCGCACAACAAGCTGACCGTGGTCACCGGCGTTTCCGGCTCGGGGAAATCGAGCCTGGCGTTCGACACCGTTTATGCCGAGGGCCAGCGGCGCTACATCGAGTCGCTCTCGGCGTACGCCCGGCAGTTCTTGGAGCGCATGGAAAAGCCGGACGTGGACGAGGTGGACGGCATCGCGCCGTCGGTGGCCATCCGGCAAAAAAACTCCACACGGAATCCGCGCTCGACCGTGGGAACGGCGACGGAGATTTACGACTACCTGCGGCTGCTTTACGCCCGCGCCGGCATTACCACCTGCGGGGTGTGCGGCGACGTGGTGCGCAAAGACACCGTGGATGAGATTGCCGGCCGCGTGCTCGCGCTCGAGCCGGGCCGGCGCTTCTATGTGTTGTTCCAGCTCAATCCGGGAGTGTCGAATGCAGGAGCGGCTAGCGAACATCCGCGCCGCCCGGAGCGAAAACGCCGGGATGCGAAGGTCTCCGCAACCTCCCGCGCCGCCCCGCCCGATGACGCCCTCAAGCCGCGCCTCGTCTCGCTCCGCCAGCAAGGGTTCAACCGACTCTATCAGGACGGCAAGGTGTTCGAATTCTCGACGCCGGAATCGCTGCTGGATGTTGATTTCGCGCGACCCGTCTACGTGCTGGTTGACCGGCTGGCGGTCGCGCCCGATATCCGGCAGAGGCTGATCGATTCGGTGGAGCTCTGCTACCGGGAAGGGGGTGAGGCGATCCTCGAATTCGTGGAGACGGGAAACAGCGGAGTCGAAAGTCGAGAATCGAAAGTCGAAACCCCGACCCCCGACCCCCGACCCCTGACCCCTGGCTCCCGGCTCGTCTTCAACGAACGCTTCGAGTGCAAGCGGTGCGGCATTGCTTATCCGGAGCCGGAGCCACGGCTATTTTCGTTCAACAATCCTTTTGGCGCCTGCCCGCGCTGCCAGGGCTTCGGTAATACGATTGATTTCGATCTCGACCTGGTGATTCCCGACAAGAACAAGACGCTCGCCGAGGGCGCCGTGGAGCCGTGGACCAAGCCGCGATACCGTGCCTGGCAGAACGAGATGAGGGCTCGGGCCCGCGCGGCCGGCGTCCCGCTTGATGTGCCTTACCATCGGCTGACGGCGGAGCAGCGCCGATGGCTGATCGAAGGCGACCCTGACGGAGCAGGCGACTTCGAGGGCATCACAGGCTTCTTCGACTACCTGGAGCGCAAGAAATACAAGCTGCACGTGCGCGTCTTTCTCAGTCGCTACCGGGGTTACGCGCTCTGCCCCGAGTGCCGGGGCGCGAGACTGCGGCGCGAGGCTTTGAACGTCCGCGTGGGCGGGAAAACGCTGGTCGAGGTCTGCCGCCTTTCCATTCAGGAGGCTTATCGCTTCGTCAACCAGTTGCGGTTGTCGCCCGAGGCGCAGGCGGTGGCCGATAAGGTGCTCGAAGAGGTCCGGTCGCGCCTGAAGTTTCTCTCTCAGGCAGGCCTTGAATACCTGACGCTCGACCGGCTGGCTTCGACGCTTTCAGGCGGCGAGTCGCAGCGCATCCAGCTCGCCACGTCGCTGGGCTCGAACCTGGTCGGGGCGCTGTACGTGCTCGACGAGCCCTCCATCGGCCTGCACGCTCGCGACACAGGACGCCTGATGGACATTCTGAAGAGCCTGCGCGACATCGGCAATACGATCCTGGTGGTGGAACACGACCCGGCGATGATGCGCGAAGCGGACAAGATTCTGGATCTGGGTCCGGGCGCCGGAGAACACGGCGGCCGCCTGGTTTACCAGGGCGGCATGGCGGGCCTCGTGGCCGACCCCGATTCGCTGACCGGGCGTTATCTCTCGGGCAACCTCCGCATTCCCGTGCCGGCGCAGCGGCGAAAACACGGCCGCGGATGGTTGAAGGTGCGCGGCGCCCGCCAGCACAATTTGAAGTCCATCAACGTGGAGATTCCGCTGGGGCTGATGGTGTGCATCAGCGGCGTCTCGGGTTCGGGAAAATCGACGCTGGTGCACGACGTTCTCTACAACGCGCTGCTGGGGCGGCGCGGTGTGGCGGCGCCCCACGCGGAATACGAGCGTCTGGAAGGCGACGCCGCGCTCGGCGAGATCATCCTGGCTGACCAGTCGCCACTCGGCCGCACGCCGCGCTCGAATCCGGTGACGTATCTCAAGGCTTTTGACGCCATTCGCGAACTCTTTGCCTCCACACCCGAGGCTCGGAAGCGAGGCTACACGCCCGGGCACTTTTCCTTTAACATTCCGGGCGGGCGCTGCGAGACCTGTCAGGGTGACGGCACGGTGACGGTCGAGATGCAGTTCCTGGCTGACGTGGAACTGGTCTGCGAGGAATGCCGCGGCCGGCGCTTCAAGCCGGCCGTGCTCGAGGTGCGGTACAAAGGCAGGAACATTTACGACGTGCTGCAGATGACGGTGAGAGAAGCGCTGGGCTATTTCTCCAACCTTCGCAGGGTCACAGACAAGCTGCGGGTTCTCGACGAGGTAGGACTGGGATATCTGCGTCTGGGACAATCGGCCACCACGCTTTCCGGTGGCGAAGCGCAGCGCGTCCGTTTGGCGGCGCACATTGCCCAGCGGTCTCACTCCTTTGAAGAACGCGACGAATCCGGGAAGAATGCCTTTTTCATCTTTGACGAGCCCACCACGGGCTTGCACTTTGACGACATCCAAAAACTGCTGGCCGCGTTTCGCAAGCTCATTCAAGCCGGGTCAAGCGTTCTTGTCATCGAGCACAACCTCGACGTGCTGAAGACCGCCGACTGGATCATCGACCTCGGCCCGGAAGGCGGCGAGGCGGGCGGATACGTGGTGGCGGCCGGGCCGCCCGAGGAGATCGTGAAGAATCCGCTGTCGCACACCGGGAAGTATCTGGCGCCGTACCTGGGAGCGCAGGCATGACCGCCTGCGCCCGCTTCATCATTCTCGCTTTCAGTCTTGCGCTTCCTCTTCCACGGCCGCAAGGATCTCCATCCAAAACTGATATTCCCGCCCTGCTCGGTTCCGCCGAGGACGCTTTGAACCGCAAGGATTTCGCGGCCGCCGCGAAAATCTTGCAGGCGGTGGTTCAGGCGCAGCCGGATTCCTACGCCGCCTGGTTCGACCTGGGATTTGCTGATTCCGGCCTGCGTCAGAACGATGACGCCGTGAAGGCTTATCAGAGAGCAATCCAACTCAAGCCCAGCTTGTTCGCGGCCCGGCTCAACCTGGGGATCCTTTTGGTGGAAATGAATCAGCCGGCCGCGGCGACGGAGCACCTTGCCAAGGCGGTTGAACTCGAACCGCAGAACGCCAAGGCGCATCTCTACGACGGCCGCGCGCTCGCGCAAACCGGCCACGCGGCGGAGGCGGAGAAACAGTTTCAGGAAGCGCTCCGCCTCAGTCCGGGTTTGGCTATCGCCCATTTCGATCTCGCCCAGCTCGAGCTCGATCAAAAGCGATGCGCGGAGGCGGTCGGGGAGTTTCAGAAGTCGGCCGGGCTTGACCCGCATCTCGCGCAGGCGCAGCTTGGCATGGCGCTCGGCTTCGAGTGCCTGAAACAGGAGCCGGAAGCCATTCCCCACTTCGAGCAGTATCTCGCCGCCAAGCCCGATGACGCCGAAACACGCTTTCACTTGGCGAAGGTTTATCTCGATCAAGCGAAGCCCGAGCAGGCGCAGGCGGCGCTCGAATTCGTGCGCCAAGCGAATCCGAATCTGCCCGGCCTCGCCGCGGCGCTCGGCGATGTCTATGCCCTGCTCAAGAAGTTCCCGGAATCTGAGAAGTATTACCGCCAGGCTCTTGCTGCGACTGGCGCCGCCGCGACTGGCTCGGCCGACCTGCACCGCGCCCTCGGCCAGACGCTGTTGGACGAGCAGAAGCCGGCCGACGCCGAGGCGGAGTTCCGCACCGCGCTCAAGCTTGACCCGCACAACGAGGAGGCGGCCAAGGGTCTGGCCTCAAGCCTATACATCGAGAAGCGGTACGCCGAGGCGGCGCCGCTCATCGCTGTGCTCGTCCGGCAACCGCGCGCTTCCCCGGGCCTCTATTTTCTCCTGGCTACCTGCTACGACCACTTGCGGGATCGTCCCCAGGCGCTCGCCGCCTATGAGCGCTTTCTCAGCCTCTCGCACGGCGAGAGTCCGGACCAGGAGTGGCAGGCCGCGCAGCGCGCCAAGCTGCTGCGGCGCGTGCTGGGAAAGTAGCTATAATGCTTGTGATCCGCCATGTTGAACGCTCGCAAGGTCGCGGCCCTCAGTCTGCTCTCGCTCACCGTGGGCGCGCCGGCGGCCGAGTCCTTCGGCCCTCGCCACACCGACACCGAAGCCGATCTCACGGCGCGGATCGCGCGCGAGCACGATCCCGTGAAGAAAGCAAAGTATGAGATTCGGTTGGGAGAGCTCAAGCTGCAGCAAGCGACCGACGCCTACGATCGCGACGAGACCGGGCCGGGAGAGAAACTGCTCGGCAGCTACCTTGACGAGATGAAGGATGCGTGGAAGCTTCTGAAAGGCTCCGGCCGCGACGCCGTTCGCAAGCCCGCCGGCTTCAAGGAGCTCGATATCGCGCTGCGGGAGGATGCCCGGCGCCTCGACGATCTTCGGCGCCGCGTTCCGTTTATGGATCGCGGGCCGCTCGACAAGGTGATGCAGGAAGTTAACCAGACTCACGCCGAGGTATTGACGGCGCTCTTTCCCGCCGGCCGGTCGAAGCATTGAGCAGCTTGGGCCCGAAGAGTTTGAACGTCACAATCGGATAGAATCCGCAAGCGCCCTTCCCGTACTCTCAACTCGGGCCGCAACAATTCACGGCTCGAAAAAACACTACGGGAGGTAAAGGCGATGAGGAGAGAACAGATTGAACGTGGCAAGAACCGGCTTGCGGGCGCCCCGACCTATTGGCAGGCGGTGCTCGCTCGCGACGGCGCGTTTGACGGCCGGTTCGTTTACGCCGTGCGCTCCACCGGCATCTACTGCCGGCCGTCGTGTCCGAGCCGGCGGCCGGGACGCGCCCAGGCGGAGTTTTATCCTTCACCCGAGGCGGCGGAGCGCGCTGGATTCCGCGCCTGCCGTCGCTGCCGGCCGCGCCGCCAGGGCTCGCCGGACCCGAGCCCCCAGACGGAGCTGGTGAAGCGCGTCTGCCGCGAAATTGATGCCGCACTCGGAGGCGCTGAAGAATTTGCCGGCGCGGACGGCGCCTTCACGCTCGCCGCGCTCGCCACGCGAGCCGGCGCAAGCCCGCAACACCTGCAGCGCAGTTTCCAGCGCGTGCTGGGCATCACCCCGCGCGGGTATCTGGACGCGCGGCGCCTGGGGCGGCTGAAAGCGCAGCTCAAGAAAGGGCGGGACGTTGCCGGGGCGCTTTACGAAGCCGGCTACGGATCGAGCCGCGGCCTCTACGAGCGGGCGCCTTCGCAGCTCGGCATGACTCCAGCGACGTACCGCAAAGGCGGGCGGGGCATGGACATTCGCTACACGGTGGTGGAGTGCCCACTCGGCCGGCTGCTGGTGGCGGCGACCGATCGCGGCATTTGCTCGGTCTGCCTGGGGGATTCCGGCGCCGCGCTCGAAACGGTTCTGCGCGCCGAGTATCCGGAGGCCCGAATCAGCCGAATCACCCGAATCAGCCGAATCAGGAAATCGGGCGGGGGGTCCCAATCCGATTCGGCGCCCGACGGCTTGGGCCGATGGGCTCCGGCGCTCGTTCGTCATCTCGAAGGCAAGCTGCCTAGCCTCGATCTGCCGGTCGATGTGCGGGCCACCGCCTTCCAGTGGCGCGTTTGGCGCGAGCTCCAGACGATCCCCTACGGCAGCACGCGGTCCTATAGTGAAGTGGCGCGCGCCATGGGGCAACCCGCAGCGGTGCGTGCCGTAGCGCGGGCCTGCGCCACCAATCCTGTCGCCGTGGTCATTCCATGCCATCGCGTGGTGCGCGGGGATGGCTCGCTCGGCGGTTACCGCTGGGGTCTCGAGCGCAAGCGCATGCTGCTCGAGCGGGAGGCTGGCCCCCCGGCCAGCGAAGGAACCTTGGTTCATTCACCGAGGCGGCGCTGAGGCACCTTGACACCAACGAGATTTCACCTGACAATATGGCAATCCAGTGCCGCGGTAGCTCAGGTGGTAGAGCGCAGCCCTGAAAAGGCTGGCGTCGGCGGTTCAACTCCGTCCCGCGGCACCATAAAATCAACCACTTACAAACCTCAAAATCCAAAAATCTGTTCCAATTTGTTCCAAAACTCAAATCCTGGCCCGGCCGAAGTTTGTCTCAGCCGTGCTTCAGCGGAGGCCGCAGCCCGCGAGTTTGCGTTGTTCCTGAAAAACTCTTTCTCCGAGCAAATCGCACATGACGCCCGAGGATTTAAAAAGCAAGCGTAGCGCGGCCCTGTCTTGTTGATTCCATAACGGCGTCGGCTCCTTAGGGCCGGTAAACTTGGTTTGTTGTCCTGACCAAGGATAGCCGGGAAAGGAGCCGAACATGTTGATTATGGGATGTGATTTGCATTCGCGCTACCAGCAAATTGCCCTGCTGGATACGGGGACCGGTGGAGCGATTTTCCCGCAGCCGCCAGGTGGTGAGTTACTTGGGGCTGAATCCGAGCGAGCACTCCAGCGGCGGGCATCAGCGGCTGGGGCACATCAGCAAGCAAGGCAACGCCATGCTGCGCTGGCTGCTGGT
>DASYXW010000062.1:0-2218 GCA_035934405.1 Terriglobia bacterium | reverse complement strand
CTAGTACTTGGTGACATTAATGCGCGTTAGAAAGAAGCCTAAGGAGGGGACCTATAAACGTGACCCCTCACCCGGCCTACCGGCCACCCTCTCCCCTCGGAGAGGGCTATTTCCCTCGTTTTTGTTCCCCCTCTCCCCTGGCGAGAGGGTGTCCCGGCTTGCCGGGACGGGTGAGGGGTCCTTTCCTGGTGGCCAGGATATAACGCGGTTTTCTGTCACCAAGTACTAGTGGCTAGTGGCTAGTAGCCAGCCAGTTTTTGTCGTAAAGAAAAAAGCATCTTTTGTAGCTCTGGGACCAAACCAGACGCCTCCTCGGTTCCGTTGCCTGCTAAGAAACCGAGTTCCGCAGACAGGATCAGTTGAGTATCCACTTCCGCCAGCGAGCCCCCGGCATGGGACAGGAACTGAAGGAACTCGCGCTTGCCTCGTCGTGCCTGTCCTTCAGCGATATTCGAAGGCACAGAAACGGCGGCACGCCGCATTTGAGACACCAGTCCGAACTTTTCGCTGTCGGGAAACGCCGCGGTCAACCGATAGACCGCTCTCGCCAGCGCGATGCCCTTCTGCCAAACGACCAAGTCGCGATAGCTCCTGATCTTCGTCTGCGCTTCCATAAGTCACCACAACACCAGCCACCCACCACTATCCACTAACCACTAACCACTAGCCACTAGCTCCTACCTGCCGCACCCACGCGACGTAATCCGTGAGCGCGGGTTTGCCTCCGGCCGCGCGCACGGCGGAGGCCACCTGGCCGCGGTGATAAGCTGAGTGCATCACGAGATGCATCAGGACATCCACAATCGGCGTCGAAAACTCCACGCCCTTGGTGTTGCGATAGACCAGGTTCTGCGCCAGGCCCTCGGGCGTGAGCCGGTCGAGCACCGCCGTCCAACCCTGGCGAAGCTCGTCCACCGCGTCGCGACACTGGGCGAGCGTGGGCTTGGGCCATACATCGATGCCCTTGGGGTCGGCGGTCGAGAAACGCGCCAGCCAGATGCGCGATGCGCCGAGCACGTGAGCGAAGTAATCGAGCGGCTTCCCGGCTTCGAGCGGCGTCAGGCTGTCGAGCGCGGTGAGATTGGCCCAGTAATCGTAGTCGAAGAGCTTGCGGAGGAATTGAATTTCAGCCATTTTGCCGGCTCCTAACTAAACGCCGCATCTCCACCCTACTTCAGCACAAAATGGTCGCGCCGGTTTTTCGCCCAGCAACTCTCGTCGTCCTCGGTGCAGGACAGCCGGTCTTTGCCGTAGGAGATCGTGTTGATGCGGTCCTCGGCCACGCCGAGGGTGACCAGAAAGTTCTTGGCGGCGTCCGCCCGCCGCTGCCCCAATCCCAGGTTGTATTCTTCGCTGCCGCGCTGGTCGCAGTGGCCTTCCACCGTCACCTTGGCGTCGCCGTGTGCCTTGAGCGCGGCAGCGTCAGCGGTCAAGGTTGTCTGGGCGTCGGGCCGCAGATCCGCCGCGTCGTAATCGAAGAAAATGTCCTGAAGCTCGGCCGCGAGCGATGCCGCGCCGCCGGGGAGGTTCTCCTCGCTCACCGAAGGCGATTGGGCAGCGGCCGTCACCGTGACACGCGCCGTGCAGGAGGTGGAGCCGCCCGGGCCGGTGGCGGTGAGAATGTAAGTGGTCGAGCCCTGCGGCGTGACCGTCGCCGACCCCTCGGCCAGTTGCTTGTCCAGGCCCGGGTCGATGCGCACGTCCGTCGCGTCCTTCGAGGTCCAGCTCAACGTGACGGATCGTCCCTGCGCGAGCGTCGCCGGGTCCGCGGTGAGGTTGCACGCCGGCGGTCCGGGAGCAGGAGCCGATTCCGCCGCCGGAACCTGGTTGGTGGGAGGATTGACGGGCGTCTTCTTATGGCACGCCACCGCGAGAAGAACCAGAGCAAGAACAATGATGGATTTGAACGGGATGAAATTTTTCATATCTCCAGCATACTATGGCTTCCGTCCCGCGGTTTCAACCCCATTTGAGACCGATTGAGCCATTGAGCTATCGGGTCATTGTTTGAAATCTGTAATTTGAAATCTCCGATGCTCCGCGCCCTGACCCCTGGCCCCTGGCCCCTGACCCCTGGCCTTCCCTACCTCCTCCACCACGGCATGGGCTTGGCCCAGCGCCGGCCGTCGCCGCGGCCCGTGCGCCAGCGCTCGCGCTCCTCCGGCGGGCAGGGCGTCTGGGCCAGCCAGCGCGCGTCTTCCAGCATCCGCTGCCGCAT
>DASYXW010000046.1:0-27211 GCA_035934405.1 Terriglobia bacterium | reverse complement strand
TCACCCAACAATTCTTCTTATGAACATCCACTCCGAGGTATAACATTTCAGGGGGTGCTCCTTTCGATTCAGATTGAGTTTTCCAACAACCCAATCCTACTCGAATCCAGCCGCCCCCTTCATAGCATCAGACTTCGCGCTGTTCGAAGTCTGCGGCTTTTCGTCGGGAAGCGTTCGCAAGCCGCAGAATCTCTGAGAACCGAGGCTCTACGCTACCTTAAGCTCGGCGCCGTCTCACTTGCTGGATTCGTTCGGCCTCGGATTGAAACCCAGGGGAGGCTTGTTCTTGATTCCCGCCGGCGGAGCGATGGGGATAATGCCGACACCCTTGCAGCCATATCCGGTCGCTTGTGGCAGCCGGCGGATCAGCCTTTCAGGGACCATGGCATAGGACGGCGGCAGGGGAGATGAGTTTCCCATCAGCCGCGAAGGACTGAAGGCGCCCAGGAGATCTGTCACGTCCGGCGTCAAGGCGTCCTGGGGGCCGAGGCCCGACTGCCCAAATTCCCGCTCACCCAGCTTGCGGCCGAGATACTCATCCGGCAGGAGCGCAAGCGGCGGAAGACTAAACACGGCATCAATGAACTTGACCACGGACGCATGATTCCCCACGGCATGAGCGACGTAGCGCGTGCGGGCGTACGGCGAGATAAAGATCAGGGGGACACGCGGCCCGTCGCTGATGAAGGAGCCGTCCGGCCCCTTGACTCGAAGGGGAGGAGGAACGTGGTCGTAGTCGCCTTCGGAGTCGTCCCAGGTGATGATGATGGCGCTCTCAGGCCAGTAACGGCTGACGGCAATTTGGTTGATCGCCTCGGCGACCATCGCCTCGCTGATTTGAGAGTCCGAATACCCAGGATGATCGTCATCGCCGACGAAACGCATCCGCACCTTGGGGTCTGGATCGGTGGAAACCAGCTTCAACTGATTCCGGTAGCCGCCCTTGAGATAGAAAACGCCGCCGCTCGCGGTCAGGGTGTTCGTCTTTATGGCGGCGAGGAAATCGTCAAGCCCGTGGAGTTGGCTACGCATTTTCGGATTGTTCGAGATGTAGCCGAAGTATTGCGGGCCATTGTGATGCGTGACGTAGGAAGCATGAGTCCCGTCCGCATCCACGGCATCGTCGGCGTCGGTAGATTCCTTGTCATAGCCTTCTTCATACCAGCCAAAAGTCACGACGGGAGAGTTCAGGCGGGAAATAAAGCTCACATCGTCCTTCACATCCTTTAGGTCGCCGGCAGGATCCCAGTCCGATTGCGCCACCTGTCCCAGGCTTCCTCCCAGGAGGGTCAGCGGCAGCGTGGCGTACGTGAGATTGAGGGCCGCTGAACTGTGGCCTTGGCTCGACTTGACCGGCATCCTTTTGTCCGCCGGCGTGGTGTCAAGTTGTGATCCCCAGAACGGGTCGTTGTCATTCAACACCGGCACTCCCGGCGCAGTGTCCGCGTTGCCCTTGTAAGCCTGGTCCGGATGCAGCGCCCACTGAGTGACGCCGGTTTGCGCGCCGATAATGGAGAGATTCCCGGGCGTGGAGGGTCCAGCCATCAACTGAAAGATGTGGTCGAACAGCACGAACTTATGGGCGTAAGCCCAAAGCAAAGGCACCGTGTCGCAGTCTTCGTATGCCATCGTCAGCTCCCCAAACTGCATGGCCTTGAGCGAGGGCGTCTTGCCGCCTTTCTCCTTCTCGGTTTGTATATCTTCCTGGGCCTGGGCGAAACGATCCATTCGCGCCTGGCCACTCTGAATGTCCATCTTGGCGATGATGCCGGCATGGGAATGATCCACGTCGTCGGTGTCGGCGGCGAATTGCTTGGGACCAATGCGGAAGGGTTGAATCTTCATCTTGTGGCCCCGCGTGTCCGTCAGAAACTGGGTAAAGCCTGGGGAGCTGCGGTGGCTATAGATTCCCTCAGCGCCCGGAAAGGTGCCAAAGTACGAGTCAAAAGATCGATTTTCCTGGTAGATCACAAAGACGTATTTAATTTTTTGCCGAACCTGCTTGAGAATGTCTTCCGGCGCCATCGGAGGCTCCTCGAGGGGAGGAAGTGCGCGCTCCATCACGGCTTCTCGATGTTTGGCGCGGGCTGCCGGCGCGGAGAAACTTCCCATCGGCTGCAGGGCCAGCAGCGCGATGGCTCCAGCGGCTACTTTGAAATAATGAGTCGGTCGCATGTCCACCTCCATCGCGTCCGCGGCCTCTTGGCAGTCCGCACGGACCGGCCGCCCCGGTGTATCCGGCGCTACTCGCTAATCGAAGTGCGCAATCTCGGCGACGGTCTTCGCATCGAGCCGCTTGAGGACTTCCACCAACAGGTCCACCGCCTGGTCGAAATCGCGCCGGTCGATGACGCCCGTCGCGGTATGCGTGTAACGAGTGGGCACAACAAAGTTGATAACCGGCGTGCCCGTGCCGTATCGCTGCATCACCGCGGCATCCTCGCCGTACCCGACCACGAGATCGGTTTGCAGCGGGATGTTCTTCTCCCGTGCCACGAGGCGAAAGAACTCCCGCAGCTTCACGTTCGGTAGCACGGAATTGTCGTAGGCGAAGACGGCCGGACCCAGGCCCAGGCGCTCCTCGGCCTGGTCGGGCGTCGAGCCGGGGTAATCGGCCGCAATGCCCACTTCGAGCGCGATGCCGAGATCGGGTTTGATCGTGTTGGCCGTGGTGGTCGCGCCCCTCAGACCGATCTCTTCCTGGACGGTGCCGGTGAGGTAGAGCGCGTTGGGAGTGGTCGCGCCCTCTTTCTTCAAGCGGTTCAGAGCCTCGACCAGGATCATCAGTCCGATACGGTCGTCCCAAGCCTTGGCAGCATAGCGATTATTGGCCAAAGTCGTAAACGCGGTGGAGGGCACGATGGGATCGCCCGGCCGGATGCCCATCGCCTCGGCGTCTTCCCTTGACCGCGCGCCCACATCCAGAGACACGTTCTTCAACTCGGCGGCGAATGCCTTGGCATCATCGGCGCTCGCAATGTGGGCATCGAGGAAGCCGCTGACGGCTGGAACGAGTCCTTTTTCGGTCTTGATAGTCCAGTGCTGGTTGAACAGTGACGGCACCAACCACCAGCCGAGGGTCTGAACTTTGACGAAACCATCGGGAGTGATGTAGCGGACCATCAGACCGAGCTCGTCGAGGTGGGCGTCCACCATGATTCTGGGACGGTCGGCCGAACCGGCGACGCGGGCGATGACCGAACCCAAGCCGTCGGTGGAGACCTCGGCGCCGCGGGTGCGCATCTCCCGCTCGAAGAGTTGCCGCACGTCGTCTTCAAAGCCGGGAGGGCCAAAGGCGTTCGTGAATTGTTCCATGAGTTGAACGGTCGAGTCCTGCGGCTGTTGGGCATGGAGCGGCGAACAAAACAGGATCAGGCAGAAACCGAGCAGAAGAAACTTTCTTACCATCGCATCACCTCCGATAGATTCCGCGGCGCCAAGAGCGACCGCTGATTCTACCTCAGGTGACCGGCAAACTGGCTGACCGAAAACGAAAAGCCCCCGGAGGCAATCAAGCTCCGGAGGTTATTCAGACGAGACCCGAGGTCTCGAAAGTGCAATCGCAAGACAGAAGCTTACGGCTGGGGCGTGGGAGGAGTCTGGTCCTTCCGCGCGTCCCGGCGTGCCTGACGCCGGTCCTTCCGCGCTTCTTTCCGCTGACGCCGATCACGCCGGCGCTCCTGCCTTCGATCCTTGCGAGCTTCCCGCCGCTCGTGTCTTGCAACCCTGGGCGACTCCTGCGGTGGAGCGGGGCGTTGTGCAAAGACCGGCAAAGCGAGGGACAGGGCAAAAACTGAACCGCTGAGCAATGCAAGCAATTTCTTCATGGCTTCTTCTCCTTAGTTGTCAGAATCACGAATTACATCAGCGTCTGAAAAAAACGCCCCGGGGAAGCTCCCCCGGGGCGTCAGATACTCTCCGAAGCTGGCCTGAAACTCGAAGCCACAGGCCCGAACGTGAAGAAGGTTACTGCTGGGGCGGCGTGGTGGTGTCGGCCGGCTTCGCCATCTTGTCCTTCTTCATTTTCTTCTCTTTCTTCGCTTTCTTCATCATGTGATGCTTCTTCATCTTCTTTTCTTTCTTCATGCTGCTGTCAGTCTGGGCCGGCGCAGACGAATCCTGCGCGAACACTGGAGCCGCGATCGACAGAGCCAACGCCAACGTGAAAACTACTGCAAGCAACTTCTTCATAGGTTCGAACCTCCTCGAGATTAAACTACGCCTTATCCAGCAGCACCGCTATTGCCAAACCCCAGGTTTGCCTGGCATGTGTGTTAAGGGCTGTACTATCAATATGATGCGCGGTCACTCACCGCTTGTTCTCGCCCATTGCGGCCAGCCCGTTTTGCACGAACTGGTATGTATGGCATCCCAAATGGGGGGACGGGTAAAGCGGTAGACGGTAGACCGTAGACAACGGCATACGGTAGACAGAGACGGCATACGGCATCTGCGGAGGTTAGCTTTCCGGCTGCAGGCACTAATCGGGTCTCTTGCCCGTATTCCGTATGCCGTCTACGATCTGCCGCTCTTCCGTAACCAAATCCCTTCGAGCGTCGTTAAGTTATGATAGGGTGGCGTGCTTGATGGCCGCCCGCTTCAGACTTGCTCGCCCCACGAGGCCCGTTAGGTCCGGCCCGTCCAAAAGGAGGAATTGATGAAGATCTACTCTTTGCGCCGATTGCTTGTCTCATTGTTTGTGATTCTGGCGGCTCTCGCCACCAGGGCTCCTCGCGCGGCTTTCGCTGCCACTCCGCCTCCGCCCGCGGAGAGCTATCACCTGATCAAGAAGGTGGTGCTGGGCGGGGAAGGCTTCTGGGACTACCTTGGCATTGACCCTGCCAACCGCCACCTTTTCGTTTCGCACGGCACGCACGTCATGGTGCTCAACGCCGGCACCTACGCCGTGGTAGGCGATATTCCCGACACGCCGGGAGTCCACGGCATCGCCATCGCGCCTGACGCCGGCCGCGGCTACATCAGCGACGGCCGCGCCAATCAGGTGACCATCTTCGACCTGAAAACCTTGAAGACGATCGGCACGGCGAAGACCGGCGAGGGTCCGGACGGGATCATTTATGACCCGGCCTCCAAGCGCGTCTTCACCTTCAACGGCGAGGGGAACAGCTCCACCGCTATCGACGCCGCGACCGGCGCCGTGGTCGGAACCTTCGACCTGGGAGGCCGTCCCGAGTTTGCCGCCGCCGACGGCGAGGGTCATGTGTACAACAACCTTGAGGACAAAAGCATCGTGCTGCAAATTGACTCGAAGAGCCTCAAGATCCTTAACCGCTGGCCGCTGGCGCCGGGCGAGAGTCCTTCCGGCATGGCCATCGACGCCGCGCATCGCCGCCTTTTCATCGGCTGCCACAACCAGATGATGGCCATCATGAACGCCGACACCGGTAAGGTGGTCGCGACCGTGCCCATCGGCAAGGGCGTGGACGCCAACCGCTTTGACCCCGGCACCCAGTTTGCCTTCAGTTCTAACGGCGACGGCACTCTGACCGTGGTTCACGAGGACTCCCCCGACAAATACACCGTGGTGGACAACGTCCAGACCCAGCGCGGCGCCCGGACGATGGAGCTCGACCCGGAAACGCATAAGGTCTTTTTAGTGACGGCGGAGTTCGGACCGATGCCGCCCGCCAAGCCCGGCGAGCGCCACTTTCCACCGATCGTGCCGGGTTCATTCACGTTGCTGGTTTTCGGACGGTAGCGAGACGTGTGGAGACGCCCCGCCCTGGGGCGTCTCCGATCGGCAACATCGAGTCGCCTGACCCCCCAGATTTCCCAACAGTCACCGGCTTCCCGGTCGGGCCAGCCGATCCGCATTCGGGGATGACGGCCGAGGTTCTGGCTTTGTTTTCTATAAGATTCCGGCTTTAAGGCGCAGCCCCTCTGGGCGCTTGAGGTGCGAGGGCCGGCCGGCCCTCCCAGGTGGCTCCGAAGGGGCGTTCCACGGCTGCGGCAGGCGTCAAGGGAGGCCTGCCCCGGCCGATCGGTATTCAGAGAAACGTTCAACATTGTACTCAAAATATAATACATGTTAATTTAATCTTGTCAAGAATTATCTTACGCCCCGCAGGCCGGCACTCCCGGGGCATTCGCGCCGGTCTCCTGCCGGGACCCACCAAGGGCCCTTCGATCGCCTGCCGATTTCGCAGACTCAGGCCGAGGTATCCCCGTTGTCGGCAAGCGCCGGATAGGGCACTCAAGGGTCGGCGATATAAGAAGCAATGTCGCCGGCACCCGCGAAGGGACGCTGGGCTGGACGTGGCACTGCAAACACCCACTACCACTCCCACTGGGCTGTTGCATGCACGGACGGTCGGGTATATGTTATCGGCTGGCCGGGAGATGCTATTCGGCAGGCGAATCAAAATCAACTCTACTTCAGGAGGACTTCTATGGCAGAGCGTGTAACTGCTGGTTTGCTGGCTAGCTTGACTCTTGCCGGGATGGCGACGCTCGCATCATGCGGCGGCCGCCCGCGAGCGGTAGTGTATGTGGGAACGCCGCCGCCGCCCGCTGTGGTGGAGAGGGTCGGGGTGGCGCCGGGGCCGGGGTTCGTTTGGATCGCCGGGTATCAATCATGGAACGGCAGCGCTTACGTTTGGGTTCCCGGACGTTGGGAGCGCCGGCCCCCAAGACGTCACGGCTGGGTGCCGGGGCATTGGGTTCACACCGGGCGGGGGTGGTACTGGGTTCGGGGTCACTGGCGCTGAACCAGTGACCCGAATTGCGCGACTCGAATTGAGATCGCATGAGGCGCAGAGTCGTTCAGCGCCCTACTGCCCCGTCAGAAGTGGAAGCCGATATTGGCGTAAACCGTGAACGGGGCGCCCGGATAAGCGAAGGTATAGCCGGCGGTCGAGGTGCCGTAGTATCCGCCGGCGGAAATGTACTGGTAAATGTTGTATCGCTGGTCGAACAGGTTAAGCATGTTGACGCTGAAGTTGAGGAACTTGAAGGGGACACTGACCGAAAGGTTGGTGGTCTGGTAAGAGGGCTCGGAGAGGGTGCTCGGCTTGGCTGTTGTACATGCCCCATTCACCAAGCCACAATTGTCGAAGATGTGCTGCGAGCCGACATACTGGAACCAGAATCGGGGTTCGACGATGGTTTTGTCGTTGCGTTGAATACTGTAATAGGCGCCGGTATTCCAGGTTGCGGTGGGCACATAAGGCACCGGCAACCCGACGAACGAGACGTTGCCGCTAAAGAACTGGTCGTAGCTGGCTCCTTCCCCGTTCAGGTTGGTGAAGAGGTGCAGGCCGGAGACGGGGTCGACGTCAAAGTAGGCGTTGACGCCGCGATAGTTCGAGCTGCCTGCCGTATTGATCACATTGCCGTTTCCCAGTTCCACGGACAACTGCTCATTGGCGTAACGCAGGTGATAGTAAGCGGCGCCGAACTGCACGCCTTTGGCATGGGCGAACTGCGCGACATGAAACTTGAACCCTCCCTGGTAGTAGGCTCCGCTGGCGAGAATGTAGTTGGTGTCGGGATTTAGGTTCTGGAAAATGCCGCCACCACCGCCGAGGGAGGGCGAGCGGTAGGTTTTCACATAGCCACCATAGAGCGTGAGCCACGGCCGCGGCTGGACCGCCGCGTTGACTGAGGGCTCGACGGCCGTGCGCGCCTCCTTGGCGCCGCAGGAAGAGCCCTGGTCCACGGTAACCACCGGGACGTTCGGAGTGATTGAAACGCCGTTAAGGTCGCAGTGGCTGGTGAGGGTGTCCAACACGCCGGGAGCGAAGGTGAAGTCCTGGAGGGTGCCGGAGTAATAGCTGGTGCCGTAGCGGTCGAATCGGACGCCCGGGGTGATGTGCAGCCAGGGCACCGGGTGGAAGTCATCCTGAACGAAACCCGCGTAATTGTCCTGGATGAAGTAGGAGGAACGGACTTTGCCTCCGATATTCACAATTTGGGTGACGCCATCACCGCCCAGGGCGGGATTGTAGAAGTTGTTGCGGCTGTTGTAGATGTCGTGAAGGAAATAACCGCCTTCCGAAACCTTGTTGAAGGGAAGGTCTTCGCTCACCACGAGCCGGTCACCGACCGTATTGTGGTGCGGGTTGTTATATTCTCTCTCCTGCTGAATGGGGACATAGACATCGTTGAGCCGCCGGTGCAGACGGAATTCGTAAGTGTACCAGGTGTCGTTCTCAACGCCCGTCGTGCTGCTGAGCAGGAACGTTTCCTTCGCGTAAACCGTAGCCAGCTCGTTGACGTCGTACTTGTTGTAGCTCGCAAAGGGCAAGGTGCTGTAAAAGCCCGAGGTCGGCTGGCTGTATATCTGGGCGCCGGTCACGTTAAGGCCATCCACGGTGAGGCCTGGCACAGCCGTGGTCGGGATGACCTGGGCACGGTAGCCGCCGGCCCTGGCGTAATAGCCGCCGACGGAAAAGATGCCGGTCTGGAAAGATTTTGTCGTCTTGACGAAGATGGCGCCGTCCCGGCCGGGGTTGGCGAATCCATCCTGCCCGGTGCGGAAGCTGTCGCCTTTCCCCAGGCCGCCGGAAACCACGGTGGACCAGCCGTGGTAGAGGCCGGTGAGCATGTTGAGCTCCAGGTTCTTCTGGCTGTAACTGCCGAAGCTGAAATTGCCATCGATGTGCGCTTTGGAGGCGGGCTGTACGGGAGTGAACTCGATGGAGCCGCCCACGCTGGTGTAATAGCGGTCCACTGGATCGCCCGGACCGTAAGTGACGTTGGTGTTTTGGAACATCCCGGTCTGGGGAAGTGAGGCTGACGGCCACAGCCCACTGCCCGCATCCACGATCGGGATGCCGTCGAGCGTGACGCCGAGTGACCCGGGGTAGGTGTAGCCGCCGTAGCCGCCCCAGCCCTGGTTAATCCCGTTAATGGCTATCGTGGCCTTGGTTTGTCCGGTGGCGCCGTAGCCGGTGACGTTGGCGCCGGGCGCCATGGAGATGATCTGCGAGGCGCCGGCGAGCGGGCCCACGGCGTCCATCTCCTTCCGGCCAAGCACCCGAACGGTCTGGTTTGACTTGAGCACTTCTTCCGGCGATGGCTCAAGTGTGGCGCCCGGTACGGCACTGGCCCGCACTTCCACGGATTGCGCAGCGGCTTGGACAGACAGTTTGGCATCGGCGGTAGCTTGCTGTCCGGCCTGCACCACAACTTGTTTGGTGAAAGTCGTGAAGCCGATTTTCGTCACCGCCACCAGATAACGGCCGGCGGCCAAGCCATTCAACTGAAACTGGCCCTGGGAATCTGTTGTGGCGCCGGTGACGATGCCGGTGGTTGTGTTGGTTGCGGTTACGCTGGCCCCGGCAACGGAGCCGCCCGACGCATCCACCGCTTGCCCGCGAATACTGCCCTGCGGCGCACCCCACGCCAGGAGCGCGCTACTTGCTACGATTACGCAGAGTCGGACCAGTCTTTGAGCCACGAAAAACCTCCTCACACTGAGTTGTCCGAACGGAGGCCGCCTTGCCCTTGCCGTCTGGATAAGGGGTGAAGTTTGAGCCGCGGAAGTTGTTCGGGGATTACCGCCGGATTAATTTTTGATTACAGCTCGCCGACTTCTTCGTCCGGCCGGAGGCTACGATTTGGCTTCGGAGAACCCGCCGAGGCGTTCGACGTGTGGCACGTCCAGTTCTCGATCGACTTTGAGGATTAGAGGGCTCTACTGAAACCGCGTAGGACTGGGAGGTACTTCGGGGGGCGAGTTGTCCAAAGGTTTGCGCCCGGCAAAACCTTCTTCAAGCCCATGCCAGTAGGTGATGCGTTCCTCACCCAGCTTCCAACAGAGGAACGCTTCCTGACCCTGAATGAGGCTGGGAAAGTCAACCAAACCCTCATCAAGGTCCTTGACGACGCAGCCGGTGGCTTGGATCTTGTTCACCGACTCTTCGACCGCAGCCACAACACTTTCGCGCTGGGACCGCTTGGCCCTGAGCTCCTTATAGGGTGGAATCGACCCACCGAGCATCATGATTCGCGCTCCCGCCCGCGCCAGCTCCATGTCCAGGTGATCGATTGTTTCCTTTTGCTCCCGCGCCTGTTCGAGGTGGTGCTCGATCATGGGCAGGAGCGCCTCGGCTTCGCGACGATTGAAGTATTTTTCGGCCATGTGATAGCAGGGGTCAGGGGTCAGGGGCCAGCGGTCAGGAGAAAAGCCAGGAGTCAGGATTCCCGGTCCCCCGATGCCGCTCATAGAACTCGGACCCCGGTAACCCTGAATCCTGACCCCTGGCCCCTGACCCCTGATTTCACCCTCCGCGCGTGTGCATTTCGAGGTGCGGGTCCTGGCGCAGATCGGCAATCTGGAAGAGCACACCGCGCGCTCCAAGCGCCTTGCGCTCTTCCGCGCCGCGGTCGGTCCTCGCCCGCCACGAGTCCGCAATCGTTGCGGCCAACTCCTGGTGGGATGCGCCTCGTCGCAGCGCCGCCTTCAGGTCAACGCCCGCTCGGGCGTAAAGGCACAGCAGGAACATCCCGTCCGGCGTCAAGCGCGCGCGATCGCAACTGCCGCAGAAGGGTGCCGTGGTGGAGGCGATGATCCCGAAAACCGTCCCATCGCTCAGCAGGAAGCGGTCGGCGGGAGCCGCAACCGCTTCGGCGCTGGCTTTCTCCACCGGCCGGATAGGCCCGAACTGCTGTTCGAGCCGCGCCAGGATTTCTTCGCGCGTAACGACTTGGTTCATTGACCAGCGCTGCGCGCCGCCGACGTCCATGTATTCGATGAAGCGGACTTCGGCACCCGCGTCGCGCCCGAAGCGGACGAGCGCGCCGAGCTCATCGTCGTTGAAGCCGCGAATCACAACCGTGTTGATTTTGAGCCTGCCGAAGCCGGCCTCTCGCGCCGAGGTGATGCCGCGCAGCACGTCGGCGTGGGTGTTGCGCCGCGTGAGCGAGCGGAAGCGCTCGGGCTGCAGCGTGTCGAGGCTAACGGTGACGCGGTCAAGACCCGCCTCGCGCAGGACGCGGGCTGACGAGGCAAGCAGGATACCGTTGGTGGTCACCGCCAGGTCACGGACTCTGTTGGCTGCCTTCAGCATTCGGACTAGCCCGTCGAGGCCATGACGCAACAGCGGCTCGCCGCCGGTCAGCCGGAACTGGTCAACGCCGAGCGAGGCAAAGACTCCTGCCAGTTCCGTAATCTCCTCAAAGCTCAGAATCTCGCAGCGCTCGAGCCAGAGGTATTCCTCTTCCGGCATGCAGTATTGGCAGCGTAGGTTGCACCGGTCGGTGACGGAGATGCGCAGGCTGCGCAAGGGCCGGCCGAAGGCGTCCGGCACAGGCGCAACACGATCGGCGGTGAGGATCGAGACGCTCATTCAGGGCAAGGCGAAAGTTCTTCGCGCGAGAACACTCTTATCATAAACGACCGGGGACGGCTGGGCAAGCCTAGCCTACCGCTTTCTGCCTACTGCCGACTGTTTTCCAGCGGCAAACCGGTGATGCGGACTCCGGCGCCGTGAACGCGGTACTTGAGGTTGAAGCCGATGAGCAGCGCCGTGATTTGCTCCAGAATGCGAGCGTGGTCAAGCCCGCCGCCGTCGAGAGCTCGCACGCCCGGCAGCTTCCCGGCAAGTTCGGTGGCGGCCTGGCGCGCGCGGGTATCGTCAGTGCAGATGATGACGTCGCAGTCGAGCGCCGCGTCGCCCTGAAGAAGCCCGGCGGAAAGGTTTTGAAACGCCGCCGCCACCGCAATACCCTCGGGCACCAGTTCCGCCGCCTGCTCGGCCGCCGACCCTTGCCAAACGCCAAGCGTGCGCGTGGCCCTGCCGCCGACGCTGGACGCGAGCGGCACGGTGGTGTCAATCAGGATGGTGTCCGGCCGAAACGCCGGCTTGAGCTCTTTGAGCAGAGTTGCGTGGCCCTCGAAGGGCACGGCGAGCACGACCACGCCGGCGGCGGCCAGGGCTTCCCGATTCTCTGCGCCGCGCACGTTGCCCGCCGCGGCGCCGGTTTGCTTTTCAATCGCGGCGGCGGCGGCCGTGGCCCGCGCGGCGTCACGCGAACCGATGACGATGCGCTCGCCACTCCTTGCCCATCGCAGCGCGAGTCCTGAACCTAGCGGTCCAGTGCCACCCACGATGGCGATCTCGGTAGACGGCATGTGGTAGGCCGTAGATGGCATACGATATACGGTAGACGGCACACGGTAGACGGGATACGAGATAAGGTTGTCAGTCTGACCCTCTCTACCGTATACCGTATGCCGCCTACCGGAATAGGTCCTGCTCCGGCCGGCGAATAAGGTCCCGCGCCCGGCCGCGGCCCGGCTGGTACCGAAGGCCGCGGATCAGGCAGACCGGCTGGCGCGAAAGCTTGCCGCAAGCGAGGCCCGCCATACCGGCAAGTTCATCGGCAACCGCCTCTTGAGTTGCGTGCAGGCGGTAGCCGTAAGCATCGCGCCGGCCGCGCTCGTCACGCAGGACGCGCAGGCCGGAGGCGCCAATCGCGACCTCGGTCAAGCCCTCGCGCCAGGGACGGCCAAAGCTGTCGGTGATGATGATCGCGACGGCGAGCCCCGCGGCCTTCTTGATGGCCTGGCGCAGCCGCCTCGCCGAGAGGTCAGGGTCACGGGGCAGCAACGCCGCGCTGCGGCCGCCATCGACGTTCGAAACGTCGACGCCGCTCTGAGCACAGACGAATCCAGGCCTCTCTTCGCGGCCCTCGCGCTCACCGTGACGCGTTTCGGTAATCAGCAGGCCACGCCCGCGGCGCACCACGCGCCGGCTTTCGCGGAGCGCCAGTTCCAGCAGGCGCGGATCCCGACCATAGGGAGCGGCCCAGCGCCGCGCCCGCGCCGAGGGCTTGACGCTCACGAGCGGGATGAGCCGCCCCTCGCTCTTGGAGACGACCTTGTGCGTCACCACCAGAATGTCGCCGCGTTCGAGCTTGAGCCTCTGGCGCTTCAACGCCGCGATGATCATCGCCGGCAAGGAGTCACCCGGTTTCACCTCACCGATGCCGCCGAGCGGAATGGCCCGCAACTCGCCCTTCATACGCGCTGGTGCGACTGATTCACGCCGGCGCTCCCGCGTGCTGCGCGCGCCGCATGGAGCAGGCGTCCGCCTTGCAGTCGCGCAAGCCGTTCCGGGACACGCCACGTTCTCAGCAACTCCTGCGACCGGGTGCGATTCTCCGCCGCCAGCAGCGCGGCGAGATCGGCCGGACGGTCGATGTCCAGGCCGATTCCGGGGAACCTCAGCAGGCACGAAGGCAGGCCGGTGGCTCGCGCGGCGCGGAGGTGAGGCTCGAAGCTGTCGTTGCCGAAACGCAGCGGAAACAAGCCGGGAGGCGAGCGCAGTGCGGCGTTGGTGCCGCGGCCGTCGGCGGCGGGCGAGAGCACGGAGTATCCGGTGGCGCGCCGCGCAGACCTGCCCAGCACATCCGCAGCTTGAAAAATCGACTCCACTTCGCCCGCGGCGAGCAGCGGAATATCAGCGGGAATCACCAGCGTTCTCCAAACCTTCCGCGCCTCGCACCACCGGGTCGCTGACGCGATCGCCTCGGTCTCGCCAGCTCTCGCCGAGTCTTCGATAATGCCGCACCCGAACTGGCAGGCAATCCGCCGCGCTTCGGCATCGGCGGTGACGACAGCAATGGGAGGCCTGAGGATCCAGCCGGCAAGGGCAACCAGCACGTCCTCGAACATGGCACGCGCCAGGGCCGCGCGCTCTTGCGCGTCGAGCACGGAGGAAAGGCGCTGCTTAGCGCCGCGAAAACTCTTGACGGGAATCAGTATCATCCTGGGCTTGAAACAACGGCCGTTTCCCTTTCGCGAAGCACTGCATTGATTCCATTCAGAACGAGATTTCTTCGCGCAGTTTACTCTGAGCGAACAGAGCGAGATTCCTCGCTGCGCTCGGAATGACAGCAAGGGGCTCGGAATGACATCGCTCCAGCATTGTCCCGCATCCTGCTAAAGCCGGCGAGCGATCTCCAGCGCGATTCGGGCAAGGCTGGTGCGATCACCCGACGATTTCATGATGACACAAGTCGGGTGCAATCGGACGCCGAGGCTCTGCACCGCGCCGGCCTGCGCCGCGTCGCGGGGGTCGGCAAACAGAACGTCCAGAAAATCGGCGTAGGCGCACGCCACGCCTTCGGCCGAGACCGGCAGTCCCTGCGCCTGCATGAGATGGCCGGCGGGTCCGGAAACGGCCGCTCCACCCACGATCGGACTGACGGCGCCAACCGGGGCCGGAGTACGCTTGAGCGCCTCGCGGATGCCGGGCACGGCCAGAATCGGGCCGACGCTCGTGATGGGATTACTCGGCGCCAGCAGCACGACCTCCGCTTTCTCAATCGCTTCGACCACGCCGGGCGCTGGTCTTGATTCCGCCGCGCCGGCAAATCGCACCGCTTGCACCGCGGGAGCGAAACGCTCCCGGACAAAGTACTCCTGAAAACTCAACTCGCCCTGCGCCGTCAGGACGCGAGTCTCGACGCGGGAATCGGTCATGGGAAGAACGCGCGAGGCAATTCCCAGCCGGCTGGTGATTTCCTCTGTCGCCTCACTCAGGGTCTTTCCCGCTGCCAGAAGCTCGGAGCGAACCAAGTGCGTCGAGAGGTCTCGGTCGCCGAGTTGAAACCACGCCGGCGCGCCCAGCCGGCGCATGGCATCGAGACACTGGAACGTATCGCCCTCGACGCCCCAACCGCGGTCGGCGCTGAGCATCCCGGCGAGCGCGTAAGTGATCGAATCGAGATCGGGCGAAACGCGCAGACCCCACCACGCGAGATCGTCGCCGGTGTTCACAACCGCCGTGATTTCCTCGGGCGGCGCGATCTGCGCCAGGCCTTGTATCAGTTTCGCGCCGCCGGTCCCTCCGGTTAGGACAGTGATCATGGGCCAGTTGTCAGTAGTTGTCAGTTCTTATACACAACGTCGAAAGTGGTTGCGAAGCCCGAAGCCTGTCACCCCTTCGTGAAGCTCAGGGCAAGCTCTGAGCGCCAGCGAAGGATCTCGGTAGTTGCCTTCGCTGAGAGGCCAATACAGGGATTCTTCGCTTCGCTCAGAATGACAGACCGTTGGGCCACTGACAACTGACGACCGACGACTATTTCTCATACGCCGCTGCCGGACTGCCCGACGGGTAGAAGACGCCGAGCAGCCGGATGGGCTCCGTACCCGGGTTCTCAATGCAATGACGGACGCCAACCGGTAAGTAGATGCTGGCCCCGGCGCCAATCTGCGCGCTTTCGCCTTCGGTGTGAATGATGCCCGCGCCTTCCACGATGTAGATGGCTTCTTCGTAAGTGTGGTAATGAAACGGCGCCTTACTGGGAGGGATGAAGCCGACGAACTGCGTCACCTGGCGGCAGCCGAGGTCTTTGTCCACCATCAGCTTAAAAGAGCGGTCGGCGACGGGAATCGGCGCGCGATCCTGCTCGCGCACGGTTCGAGGCGGAGGGCTTCCTGAAGCCTTGGGCGGAGGCTCAGGCTCCACGCGTGCCTGATCGTCCTGCGGGCAGCAGACGCTCACCACCGTCAGATGCTCCGCGCTCTCCACTTGATACACCGCGCCTGCCGGAATGTAGACGCCCACGCCCGCGTCGAGCGGATAACTGAACCCGCAGACGGTGCAGGCTCCGCGACCGGCGACCACGTAGAGCACTTCCTCGGCGGCGGGATTCACGCGCGCGGGCGCGCGCCCCGGCGCGTAGTCGCTCACCGTCTGCGCCAAGAGCTTCGCGCCATTCTTTTTCGAAATGGGGGCACGATAGGTGCGGCTGCCCTCGGTTACCGGGACTTCGTCACTGGGTCCAAAGACGCGCGCACCACCCGCGAGCACTTTCATAGGTCTCTCCCCTGGCAAGGCTCAAACAGGTCTGAGGTACAACCGACAACTGAAAACTGACCACTGTTCTACTGCCCGTAGATTCTCCAAGGCACCTGCGCCAGGCACTCGCCTTCGGTCTTGCCCACACGGTACGTGTCCTGCGTGTAGAGGCACACTTCACCGTCGTGATTCACCACCTGCGGGTGCAGCGAAAAAACCATGTTCTCCCGTAGTTCCACATCGCTCTCGGCGCCAATGGCCGGGTGCTCGATCATGCTCATGCCGATGGAATGGCCGGTGAGGTGGCCGAAGCCGAATCCTCCGCGGGCGAACACGGCGGCGGCGGTGTGGTGAACGTTCGAGGCCAGCTCGCCTTCGCGCATCAGCCGGCGGGCAGCTTCGAGCGCCTCCGGATAGAGCTCTATCATGAGGGCGGTGCGGGCGCTCGCTCGTCCTTGAATCAGCGGCCGCGAGAACTCCACCCAGTAGCCTGCCTCGCCGGTAATCTCGAGCGAATAGAGCATCAGGTCGTCGGCGCCCACGACGCGGCCGGCAGGAACCTTGAAGTGGGCCCCGGCTTCACCCTTCGTTCCCGAGAGCACGATGTTCATCATGCGCGGGCCGGCGCCGCGCGCAAAGAAAAGCTCAACGGCAGGGGCCATGATTTCCGCTTCCGTCTTACCCGGCTCATAAGCTTCGACAAGCTTCCAGAAGCCGGCGACGATGATCTCCATGCTGTCGCGGACGTGCGCGAGTTCCTCCTCGCTCTTGACGGCGCGCGCCATGTCAAATTGAAAGTCGAAAGGGACAAGCTCGAAGGGCCCTGGCGCAAGCGCGCGGTAGTCGCGGACCGGCAGAATATAATCGAGTCCATAAATCGCCACGCGTTTCCAGCCGCTCTCCTCCGCTCGCCGGCGGAGCCACTGGCCGGGGACATCCGCCCAGACGTGATCCTTCACCCAAGGCTTGCTCTTGTCGCCGATCCAACGGGCTTCACGCGGAAACAGCAAGGTAGGATCGCCTTCGAGCGGCAGAAGGACCAGAACATAGCGGTGAACGATCTCGAAGCCGGAGACGTAGCGGACCGCGCCCTCGAATCCGGCATATTGATTGCCGCAGACGATGAGGGCATCCACGCGCTCGGCCTCCATGCGCGAGCGGATGTTGCGGTAACGCCGTTCGATTTCCTCCGGACTCGTCATTCGTCCCTTACATCACCCCGCAAATCTCTGCGGCCGTGAGGGCGTAAATCTTCGTGATATCAACCAAGGTCTTGATCTTCACCTTCTCGCCCTCGGCGTCGCGCGGTCCGCTGGATGGCCCATAGTTGACGGTCTCAATGCCAAAGCGCGTCAGGACCGAGGCATCGGACGACCAGAGCACGGTATCGCGCCGGGCGGGTTCGCCGGTGACACGGAGATGGCTTGCCTCAATCGCTTTCACCATTTCGTGGTCAGCGCTGATTTCGGCGCCTGGCACCGAAACGTAGGTTTCAAACTCAATCCCGTAGTCGGGATAAAGGCCGCGCAATTGCGCCACCAGGCTCTCCAGCTCCCTGCGAGCCTCCGGCATGGAGATGGTGGGCGGAACGCGCACGTCGAGGAAAAGGTCGGTGCGTTCGGGGGTGCGACTGGCTCGCCAGGCGTGGCCGCCGTGGATGCCCCCCAGGTTCACGATACCCTTCTTGTTTCCATAAGCGGCGCGGTCGTTCCAGAACGGCATCCAGTCCATCACCGCGCCCATCACGTCGCGCATGCGCCGGATGGAGTTCTCACCCTGGCGCGCAGCGCTGAATCCGGTGTGCATATAGGGGCCGTGGGTGGAGAGTCGCGCCCAAAGCGAGCCATAATGTCCCAGAACTACTTGCATATCGGTCGGCTCGCCGAGGATGCACATGTCGGGCACGACGCCGTGGCACACCAGATAGTGACTGCCGGCGCCATAGCCGCGGTATTCGCGGCCGGTGAACTCGCCCCACTGGGTCTTCTCGATCTCGCCCACGACTGCCGCGATGAGTACGTCGCCGCGCAGCTTCACCCCAGCCGCCTGGAGGGCTTTCGCGGCCTGGACGTAACAAACCAGCGCGCCCTTCATGTTGTAAATCCCGAGGCCATAAATCAATCCATCGCGCACCACGGCGTTCGGCTTGTACCCGAGCCCCGTGAGATGGGATTCGCGGCCGGAGTTCGAGGTGTCCATGTGGCCGTTGAACATCAGGCTCTTGCCTTGCCCGCCGCCCGCAAGGCGTCCCACCACGTTGGCCCGGCCCGGCTCAACCTCCTGCCAAGTCACGGCGAGTCCGGCCGATTCCATGACAACTCGCAGGTGTTCGGCCATCGCGAGCTCTTCGCCAGTAGGACTGGGGATGTTAATCAGTTCGCGCGCCAGTGCGACAATTTCCTCCTCGCGCACCTGGGCAAGAATCTTCTCCGTCAAGACAGAGTCCATAATGGTAGGTGATTTACTCCCGGTTGAGGATGAGTGCGTCGCAGACAACGGCTCGAACCGTTCGCCTCACGACGTTCGAAAATCGAAGAGCTCGTTGAGGGGAAGCTCCCATCCGGGAAACAGAGTGGAGGCCAGAACCTGATCGCCCCCGAGCGCCGCCTCCACGAAGTATTTCCTGCCCTGAAGCCTCAGAACTTCCGCCGTTGCCGCCTGCGGATCAATAAACCATACCTCCGGAACGCCGGATTCCACGTACAGGGCAAGCTTGGCGGCGCGGTCGTAAGCGGCGGTTGAGGGGGAGAGGACCTCAACCACAAGATCCGGCGCGCCGGCGATGAAGTTTTCCTGAATGAGATGGGCGCGCGCGTTCGAGATGAAAATAAGGTCCGGCTGGACGGCCGTCTCAAGCCCGAGGCGCACGTCGAGCGGAGCAAAGAGCACTCTGCCTAAGCGGTTCTTCGCCGTAAACGTGCCGAGGCTGGTCGACAAAACCCATAGGGCGATCTGGTGCCATGTGCTGGGTGACGGTGACACGTGGACATCTCCGCAGATGAGTTCGTAGCGCTTGCCGTCATCCGGAAGCTCACGGAACTCCTCGTAGCTAATCCTAGTACTGACCTCGGTTGGCATCATCCGAGATTATACACCGGCTTTCCGGAAGTCGTCCGGATAAGCGCAGAGCTTTTCGCTTTCGCCCTCGGTAATCAGAAAATCGTCCTCCACCCGCAAGCCGCCGCCGCCTTCCCAGTACGCCGCCGGCTCGATTGACAGCACCATGCCCTTGCGAATTGTGCCCGAGCCCGCCTGATGCGCGTAGGGCGGCTCGTGCGCGCGCGCGCCCACGCCGTGAGCCACAGGATGCGAAGGCTGGCCGGGATATCCTCCCGCCGCGATGCGGGTCCGAATCAAGCGGTCGAGATCGGGCAGGCTGGCGCCATCGCGCGCGTAATGGCCGGCCGCACGCATCGTTTCAAGAAGTAGGTCAAGAAGCTTGCTGTATCTCGGGCTTAATTCCCCCGGGCAGAGGTTCTTGGTTAAATCGGTCCAGTATCCGTCGGCGCACACCCAGAGCTCGACCAGCGTCGGCTCGTGCTCCTGCACGGGCCGGCATCCCGTCGCCGTGAAAGTGGCGATTCCGGGGCCGGACCAGACCAGCGTGAACGCTCTCGCCATATCCACCGTACCTTTGTAGCCGACGCCGACGGCGTGAATATGGCCTTCGATCATTGCGCCGACTTCGCTTTCCTTCATCCCGGTCCGGATGTGGTCGCGGGCGTAGTTCATGCCGAGGGTTGCGAGCTCATTGGCCATGCGCAGGCGCCCGATTTCCTGCGCCGTCTTGATGGCGCGGGCTTCCGAAAGCAGCGGGACGGCGTCTGCGACTTCTTTCGCCAAGCCGCGAAACGCGTCGAAGTAGCCTTGGGTGTAGACAGTCGGCTCGCCCACCATGCGGTCGCAAGCCTGCGAGATATTCGAAAGCTCGATTCCGATCCTGCCGGTGAAACCGCGTTCCCGCAGCACCCTGAGGCAAACGTCAAGCGACCGCGCCACCGGTGGCCGTGGATCGGCGGGATGGTAGCCTGCGAAGGTGCGAATATCATCAGTCCAACTGTTGCGCCGCGCGTCCTTGATCTGCGGATCAAGCACGATCAGTGTCGGCTCGCCCTGGCGCGGAAAAATCGCCATGGCGTAACCCTTCATGCACCAGTAGTTCGTGAGGTAGAGAACGTTGTCGGGCGCGCGGACGACGAGGGCGTCGAGATCCTGCTCGTCCATCAGGCAGCGGACACGATCAAGCTTCTCATGATCGACAGGATGGGTCATGCCACTTCCTATTCCAGGCGACTTTGCGATGACTCAATCACTCAATGTCCAGGACGCTTCCTTCCCTCGAATCAACCGGTAGAGCGCCGTGTGCAGCGGCGCTTTGAGGCCGGCGCGCTCGGCTTCGCGGGCGATGGCGCCACCCAGGAAATCAACTTCGGTTCTTAAACGATGTTGAATGTCATAGAGCATCGAAGGCGGATGATTCGTCTGCGCGCCCACCCTGTTCATCTCCCAGGGATCCTCGTGGAGCGCGATGCCCAGACTGGCTGCCACCGCTTTGCCTTCATCGATCAGGTCGTGCAGCAGACGGCCCAGGTCGGCGGAGTTGTCTTCCTTCGAGAACAAAGGGCAATGGGGAAGCTCGGTCAAGGCGGCGACGCTGTTGACCGAAGCGTTGAAAATCAACTTGGACCATTGCGCCGGACGCGCGTCCTCCAACGCCTCCGCCTTCAGGCCCGCGGCGATAAGTAGCGAGGCAGCCTCCTGCACAACCGCGAAAGGCGTGTTCGTGGGCTCGAACGGGCCGAGCCACGTGGGGGCGTCCAGTTCGTACTGCACGTGTGCGTCGCTGTATCGAGTCCCGCTCATAAAGGTGGTGCCGCGGATCACGCGTCCGCGCGTCAGCCCCGCGATGACCTCCTCGCTGCCGAGCCCGTTCTGGGCGGAAACCACGGCGCCCGCGTCGAAGAGATGCGCCACGGGTCCGAAGGCTTCAGCGGTTTGAGTCGCCTTGGTGCAGACGATCCCGAGGTCGAAGTTGGGAAGCCCGAGCGCATCGGAGCTTGCCTTCAGCGTTGCCGTGAAATTGTGTGTGCCCGAAACCCGCAGCCCCCGTTCATTCAACGCCTGCGCGTGCTCCGGGCGCCGCACGAAAGCGTAAGTCTCCACAACGCGCGCCAGGTGCGCGGCGTAGAGGCTCCCAATGGAACCGCAGCCGATGATGCCGATGCGCTTGAACATGAAATAGAGCACTCGGCGGGAGCGCCACGTCAAACTGTCCGGGCAGGAGTTCTGTTCGCGGGCTTCCCTCCCCGGGTCTCAACCCGAAGTCCTGAACTCTGCCGCCGCGGCCCGGCGTCTTTGAGCGCCCGAAAGATACTGTCCGGCGTATTGTGCGAGTCCGCGATGATGATGCCGCTCGCATACAAAGCATCCTGCAGCGCCGCGCAGATCGTGTGCACCGGTGCCGCCCCGCCCTCGCCCATGCCTTTGGCACCGTTATACGAAAACGGCGACGGACTTTCCACGTGGCCGTAGCGCAGGTCCGGCATGTTCAGCGCCGTAATGGGAATGTAATCGCTGAACGTGCTGGTGAGCATGTTACCGCTCTCATCGTAAACACAGCTTTCATGCAAAGCCGCGCCGATGCCGTGCGCCGTCGCCCCGAACACCTGGCCTTTCACAATCGCCGGATTGATCACTCGCCCGCAGTCGTCCACGCAAACGTAATCGAGAATCTTGGGTTGGTAGGTGTCGCGGTCCACCTCGATGACCGCGATGTGGAGCTGGGCGGCATAAGTTAAGGTCAGATTGCCGTACTTCCGCTTGATATCGGGAACGGTGAAAGGCGCGCGATAGATGTAACGGCAGTTCAGCGTCACATCGAGGTCGCGCGGCAGTCCGGCGTTGTTGACGTTGACCAGGTTTGACAGAGCCCAATAATTGATCGACCTCTTGCTCTTCCGGTCGCGTATCTCCGGACCCTGGCCGCCCACGCCGAATTCCAGATCCTTCTCCTTGGCCTTGAGAGCGAAGGCCGCCAGGCGCTTCATTTCCTCTTTCAGTTTCTCCGCCGCGCCGTGCACCGCGGAGAGTCCGGTGACGGCAAATTGGCTGGCGTAAGTCCCCGAGTGGCCCGTATGCACGTTGCGATCGGTGTCGAACCCCACGCGCACCTTCACCAGATCAGGGTGGACGTTCAGCGCGTCCGCCACCACCTGCGCCGCCGTCGTCTCGTGGCCCTGCCCCTGCGGCACCGAGCCGATGCTCACCACGATCTCGCCGTAAATGTCGAGCTTGACGTTCGCGCCTTCCGACTGCCCGGAATAAGGCGCGCCGGCGTTGATAATCTGCGCTTGGCCGAAATTGTTCGTGCCGGAATCAAGCGTGGTGCCGATGCCGATGCCGATAATCCGCCCTTGCTTGCGCGCCTCAGAGATTTTCTCCCGCCACGCGCCCCAGCCGATCAATTCCTTCGCCACCTTCTGCATCTTGGCGTAGTCGCCCGAATCGTAAACGCAGCCGTTGGGCGTGGTGTAAGGCATCTCGGACGTCCTGATGTAATTCCGCAACCGCATCTCGTCGGCCGGAATGCCGAGCTCGTGGCCGCAAAGGTCCATCACCCGCTCGATGAACCAAAGGTGCTGCATCCGCGAGTAGCCGCGATTCGGCCCCACCGGACACTTGTTCGTGCAAGCCTGGGTGAAGTCGAAGCGCGCGTTCTTGAAGCGATATGCCCCTGGCAGCACCTGCGCCCAGATGATGCAGCCGAGCGGCTCGTAGCGCGGGAAAGCGCCGCAATCGTCGAGATGGCGTGACTCGATGGCGGTGATGACGCCGCTCTTATCGAGAGCCACGCGCGTCCCCAGAAACGTTCGCTCGTTGCCGTGCGCGCTCGCCAGCATGTGCTCCGTGCGCGTCTCCACCCACTTCACCGGACGCCCCCCGCAGGCCCGCGACGCGAGCGCGCACACCGCCATGTAAGGATAATTCGTGATTTTGATTCCGAAGCTACCGCCGATGTCGTGCGTCTGGACCCGAATCTGGTCGATGCCCACCCCGAGCGCCGGCGACAGGAACTGGATCGCGAAGGCTGGAAAAGAATTGTTGGTCCAGAAATCAATCCGGTTGTCCGCCAAGTCCCATTGCGCGATCACCACGTTGTTTTCGAGCGGCGTGCTTGAAAACCGATGGAAGTGGAGGCGGTCGATGTGCACAATGTGCGTCGCCTTCTTGAACGCCCCATCCACGTCGCCATATTCGAACTCGCCGTGCCACACCACGTTCGTGCCCGCCGACTCGTGCAGGATCGTCTTGTTCTCGAGCGCCTGCTCCGCGTCCACCACGGCATCGAGCATCTCGTAATCCACTCGGCACCGCTCGGCGGCGTCCTCCGCCGCCATTACCGAGTCCGCCACCACCGCCGCCACCGGTTCGCCCTGGAAGCGCGTTTTGCCCACCGCCATCGGATAGTCCACGATCTTGCCGCCAGGCTCCGGGCCGATTTCGATGAAAGGTTTGACTTGCGCGGCAACCTCCGCGCCGGTCATCACCAGAACCACGCCGGGCGCGGCTTTCGCTTCTGTCGTGTCGATGCTCTCGATTCGAGCGTGCCCGTAGGGAGACCGCACGAACGCCACGTGCAGCATCCCCTGCATCTTGTAATCGTCCACGAACTTGCCCTGGCCGCGCAGCAGCCGCGCTTCCTCCTTGCGGCCGATCGACTGGCCAACCCAACGGTCGCCCGCGCCGTTAGCGCGCAGCTTCGCCTTCGAGGCTTTTCGGTTTCGATTCTTACCCGCCATCTTCTTCGTCACTGTCGCCTGACTGACAACTGAGAACTGGCCACTAACCACTAGCCATTAACTACTGGCTCAACGCCGCCTGCAATCCATCAATCGCCTTCTGAGCGTTCTTCTGCGCCAGCGGTTTCAGCAGCCCGCCTGCCACCGAGGTCAGGATGCCAAACACCTGTGCCTCGCCCTTCCACGCGACCCGGGTACCGCCCGCATTCTCCGCGAGATCGAAGCCGGCGGTGAAGTTCACGGAGCCCCCTGCCAGGCTCCCCTTGCCCTGATAAACCAGGCGGCGCGGGCGTTCCGCTTCCGCCAGCGTTAGCTTCACGTCCGCCGTTCCTCGAATATGGGAGATGCCTACTTTCACCTTCACCGCGAAGTTTCGTTCGTTAATGAGAGTGAGGCCCTGGAAATCCGGAAGAATCGGACCGAAGCGGTTGGGATCGGCGAGAAAGCCATAGACGTCGTCGATCGCGCGCCGTACTTCGAATTCCCCGCCGAACGCGATCGCCACTAACCATTCTCCTTAAGTGCGCAACCCTACCCACATGTCATTCTGAGCGAAGCGCAGCGAAGTGAAGAATCCCTGTATTGTCTTGCAAGCAGAAAAGAAAATACCGGGATGCTTCGCTTCGCTCAGCATGACAGCTAGCCCTCTCTCAGCGTCCTGCTTGCTTCGCCATTTCTTTCGCCGCCGATTCCACCGCCCTGAAAATACCCTGGTACCCGGTGCACCGGCAGCAATTCCCGGCGATTCCCTTGCGAATCTCTTTCGCCGTCGGGCACGGATTCCTCGCAAGCAACTGGCAGACGGACATCAGCAGGCCCGGCGTGCAGTAACCGCACTGGAGTCCGCAGTTCTCCGCGAACGCCTTCTGAATCGGATGGAGGCTACCATCCTGGGCTAGTCCCTCGACGGTCATCAATTCGCCACCGTCGGCCTGCACGGCCAGCACGGTGCACGATTTCACGCTGGCGCCGTTCAAGAGCACCGTGCAGGCGCCGCAGTATGTGGTGTCGCAGCCCACGTGCGTTCCGGTCAGGCCGAGTTTTTCGCGGATAAAATCAACTAGAAGCAATCGGGATTCCACCTCGCGCGCGTAAACCTTGCCGTTGACGGTTACTTGAATCGCCAGTTGCTGCGCCGCTTCAGGCATAGTAGTGGCTCACCTCCACGCGCTCCCCGCCGGCGCGGCGCCTTGCGATCTCGATGGCGCGCTTGACGAGCGCGCCGATCACCGCGCGCTTGTACTCTGCCGACCCGCGCATGTCGGGCTGCGGATCGGCCGCCGCCATCGCCGCCTCCTCCGCTGCTTCGATGGTTTTCTTCGTCAGCTTCTGTCCGGCCAGCGCCTTTTCCGCCGCCACGGCTTTGATCGGCGTCAGCCCAACGCAGCCGAGCGCGATACCGGCTTCCCGGCAGGTGTCCTTGTCTCCGAGCGTCAGGCGCACTGCGACGCTCGCCGTGGCGTACACCTGGGCGCAGCGCTTGACGGCGAGATATGCCCCTCCGGTCGGATGCGGCAGCATGTGGACGGCGATCTCACGAATTAGCTCGCCGGGAGCGAGCGCCGAGGTATAAGCGTCTCGAAAGAATTCGTTAAGCGGGATGGTGCGCGTGCCGTTCGGACCGACGCAGCGAACCTCCGCGGGATGCGTCAGCAGCACCGGACCCCAGTCACCGCTCGGGTCGGCCTCCGCCAGCGACCCGCCAATCGTTCCCCGATTTCTCACCTGGACGTCGGCAATCCCCGCCGCGCAGTCGTGCAGAATCGGCAGGTGGCTTGCCGCGTCCGACGTTTCAATCTCCGCGTGCCGCGTCATGGCACCGAAACAAATCTGCCGCCCTTCCTTCCGGATGTAGGAAAGGCCGGGCGCGAAGCTCAAATCCACCAGATCGCTCGGCCGCGCCAGCCGCAGCTTCATCAGCGGGATCAGGCTTTGGCCACCCGCCAGCAACCGGGCCTCTTCGCCCAGCTCCGAAAGCATGGTGACGGCCTCTTCGAGCGAACTCGCTCGGTGGTAACGGAACGCAGCCGGATACATATCCCTCTCCCGCGGCTCACCCTTTCGAACTGCCCAGGTCGGTGAGCCCTTACAACTGCGGGCCGCTTAGCTTATCAGAGCAACCGAATTTTTCAAGCGTCGAATCTGACAGGCTCACACAAAACTGGGAGCTATCGGTAGGTCTTTTCCGAACGAATAAGAACTGCAGAGATGAAAAGTGCTTTGGCTTGATGGTTCGGCGTGAAAATGATCCGGTACGAGCCTACCCGCTTGCGATACCTGCCCTTCCATTCCGGGCCCTTTAACGGTCTTACGTCGCCGCGAAACGGGTCTTCCTGTAGTTCGTCAACAGCACGGATGAGCCGCTCACGGATGTCGCGCGGCAACCGCTTCAAGTCCTTCTCGGCACCCCGGGAGAGTTCAACCGCCCAGTCCACGTTTCACGGCCCCCCAGGCTTTCGACTGTCCACGCCGGATTTGCGCCTCGCCTTTCCGCACAATTGAGGCTTCTTCAGAAGTCAGGACGTCCGAGGCATCAACGAGCCTTTTCGGCTTCATCACGACTCCCCGGCGGGCGACGCTAATCTCCATGAAGTCGCCTTCCGCGAGGCCGAGAGAATCGAAGATCCGCTTGGGGATTACGACTTGGCGGCGTTGCCCGATGCGGCTCAGGCCGATCTGTTCGCGAGCACTGCGTATAGTTCTGATGGACATGTGGTCAGATTATCAGCTCGACAGAAAATGTCAAGCTCCACAATGACACTTGGCTTGACATTGCCCTTATAGTTTAGAGGGTTCAAAAAGGTTGACGGCTATGATGCGCGCAACGATTGTCCCGATCATCCTGGCAGCGGACGCTCCGGCGCCTGGCGGATTCCTGAGACCTTTTGCGCTGTTTGGCAACAGGACTGCCTTGCAGATTGCCATCGATAACTGCCGGACGCTCGCCGCCCCCATCGTCGTGCTCGGCCGCCGCGCCGATGCCCGATCGGATCGCTCCGTGGCCGATGCGCTCAACGATTGCGAAATCTTGATCCACCGCTCGAACGGTTCCGGACAGCTCAGTTCCCTGCTCGCCGCGCTTCGCCGCCTGCCTCCGGACGCAGCCTTCATGCTTTACCCGGTGGATTACCCGCTGCTCTTTCCCGCCGTCGTCCGCCGGCTGGCCGAGGGATTCGAAAGCAGACTCCCTCGCCACACGATCGTCGCCCCGCGTTTCCGGGGCCGCTCCGGGCATCCGGTCATCTTCGCGCCCGAAATGCGCGGCGAATTGGCGCGGGCGCAAACCGCAAGAGAAGTAGTTTACCACCACCCGCGACGGGTGAAGTTTGTTGGTGTGTGGACGCCCGCCATTTGGCAGGACTTCGACACCGAGGCGTCATACCAGCGCCGCCTGGTGGAATACATCGGGAAGCACCGAACGCATACGACCCTCGCCCCCTTTGGGGGAGAGGGTGTCCGGGCTTGTCGGGACGGGTGCGGGGGTCGCTCCAATCCAAAATCCAAAATCTAAAATCCAAAATCCCTCGCCAGTCGTAGATCGAGAGCACGGCCTCTCCCGCGAACTCACCTCCCGCCAGCTCGCCATGATCGCCCTCGGCGGCGCCATCGGCACCGGACTCTTTCTCGGCAGCTCGCTGG
>DASYXW010000098.1:0-57416 GCA_035934405.1 Terriglobia bacterium | reverse complement strand
GGACGGTCACCCAACAATTCTTCTTATGAACATCCACTCCGAGGTATAACATTTCAGGGGGTGCTCCTTTCGATTCAGATTGAGTTTTCCAACAACCCAATCCTACTCGAATCCAGCCGCCCCCTTCATAGCATCAGCCCTTCTGAGGTCTGCGACCCGAGGGGCCTCATCAGGCAAGCCGGTCCATCGGCAGGATCGACTCATCGCCGCGAAAGTAGAATCTCCAGCTTGACCACAGCCAGTCTCCGGGGCGGTCTTCACCAATTCGGCATCAATCCGGCAGCAATCCGGCGCGCTAAACCTGGTAATACTCCCGGTACCAGTCTACGAATCGGCTGATGCCTCGCGCGATGGAGGTTTGCGGCTTGAAGCCGATATCACGTTCGAGGTCATCCACGTCGGCGTAAGTCGCGGGAACATCGCCGGGCTGCAAAGGCATGAACTGTTTCTGCGCCGTCTTGCCCAGTTTTTTCTCCAGCGCTTCGATGAAAGCGGTAATCTCCACCGGATCGTGGTTGCCGACGTTGTACAGACGATAGGGCGCCGAACTCGTGGCGGGGTTCGGGTGTTCGCCGTTCCACGCCGGGTCAGGCTGCGGAATCTTCTCCATCACTCGCACGACGGCTTCAACAACGTCGTCAATGTAGGTAAAGTCGCGGCGCATTTTGCCGTCGTGGAAAACCTCGATCGGCCGGTCCTCCAGAATGGCGCGGGTGAAGAGAAAGGGCGCCATGTCCGGGCGGCTCCAGGGGCCGTAAACCGTGAAGAAACGCAGGCCCGTACACGGCAGGCGGTAGAGGTGCGCGTAAGCATGCGCCATCAATTCGTTGGCTTTTTTGGTGGCCGCGTATAGGCTGACGGGGTGATCCACGTTGTCTTCGACCGAGAACGGCAGGCGGGTGTTGGCGCCGTAAACCGAGCTGGAGGACGCGAAAACCAGATGCTCCACCTGCGCGTGACGGCAGCCTTCGAGAAGATTGAGAAACCCAACCAGGTTCGCACCGGCGTAAGCGTGCGGGTGGGTGACGGAATGCCGGACGCCGGCCTGCGCCGCCAGGTGCACCACGCGGTCGAAGTGTTGCTCGCGGAACAGCGCGGCCATGGGGTCGCGGTCTGCCAGGTCGATCTTGACGAAGCTGAAATTCCGCCGCCCGGCGAGCTGCCCGAGGCGCGCTTGCTTCAGGGCAACATCATAGTAGGGGCTCAGATTGTCCAACCCGACGACGTCCTGCCCCTGCTCGACGAGATGCCGCGAGACGTGAAGGCCGATAAATCCAGCGCACCCCGTGACCAATATCTTGGACATAGATGGAAGGCCATTCTAGATAGGCTGGAATGGAAACGCAACGACGCGTTGCGAAGCGGTACGGTGTCATTTGGATTCCCGCTTTCGCGGGAATGACACCAGTATCCGGTGGAGCGTTAAGTGCCGATGCGACCATCATTCAGTGCTATTGTGACTGTTCCGCGCACTACCACAAAGAAGGAGACACACTGTGGAGAAGTCGAGCCGGTTAAGCCAGTCGGGCCGGTCAGTCAGCGTGTTCGGCCTCGGATACGTGGGCTCGGTCACGGCTGCGTGTCTGGCGCACAAGGGCGCACGAGTGATCGGGGTTGACGTGAATCCGGCCAAGGTCGAAATGGTCAACTCCGGCCGAAGCCCGATTCTGGAGGCGCAAATGGACGCGCTCGTTGCCGAGGGCCGCGAGAGCTCTCGCTTGCGCGCCACCACGGACTTCAAGGAGGCGGTGAGGGAATCCGAACTTTCATTCACCTGCGTGGGAACGCCCAGCCGGCCGAATGGCCAGCCGGATTTGAGTCATCTGAAGCGCGTGTGCCGGGAGATCGGCGAGGGCGTCGCGGCGAAGCGGGGCGGCCACGCTGTGGTCGTGCGCAGCACGGTGCTGCCCGGGACGACGCGGCGCGTCGTAATCCCGGCCCTCGAAGCTGCAAGCGGCCGGCGCGCCGGAGCCGATTTCACGGTTATCTGCAACCCCGAGTTCACCCGGGAAGGAACCGCCGTGGCGGATTTCTTCGATCCCGCTTACACCGTGCTCGGCGCCGAAGACTGTCGCGACCTGGCGCTCGTGCGCGAGCTTTACGATTGGGCGCCGGGCCGCGTCTACGAAACTCCGCTGGAAGTGGCGGAAATGATCAAGTACGCCTCGAATGCCTTCCACGCGTTGAAGGTGACCTTTGCAAACGAAGTGGCGTGTCTTGCCAAGCAGTTCGGGGTGGACACCGAGATGCTAGCGGAGATCTTCACGGCGGATGCGCGCCTGAACATCTCCTCAGCTTACCTGCGCCCCGGGTTCGCGTTCGGCGGATCGTGCCTGCCTAAGGACGTGCGGGCGCTCGCCTATCGTGCCAGAGAATTGGACCTGCGGCTGCCGTTGCTCGAAGCCATCCTGCCCAGCAACGGCGAACACATCGAGCGGGCCGTCGAGGCCGTGCTCCGCACCAAGAAGAAACGGGTGGGAGTGCTAGGCCTCAGCTTCAAGGCTGGAACCGACGACCTTCGCGAGAGCCCCCAGGTGAAACTTGTAAAGCGGCTCTTGGGCGAGGGGTGCGAAATCCAGATCTGGGACCGGGATGTATCGCTGGGCCGGCTGGCGGGGTCAAACCGGCAGTTCATCGAGGAGGTCATCCCCCACATCGGATCGCTGCTTTCCAACAGCCTGGAGTCTGTAGTTGCTGCGGCGGAGGTCATCGTGATCGGCACGCGCGCGGTCGACAGAGAGGAACTCGGCAGGTACCTGCGTCCACAGCAAGTCGTGGTTGACTTGGTGAACATCGAGAAGGCCCGGCGGCCGACCGAGTCGTCCTATGATGGCATCTGCTGGTAGTCTGACGCCTACTCGGTTCCGTCCTCAAGGAAAGTGTGGAGAAACTCCACACCTTTTATTGCTACGGCGCGCGAGGACCCTTTTGCACATGACAAGCTGCTGATTCTAAACCTCAACAAAAAGTGTCTCACTTTTCTCAATCGTCTCCATCGTCTCATTTTGACCTGCAATAATTGAACCTTGAGTTAACCGATCCGCCAATGGACGTGCCTCCGAGGCGCGCCGGGTGAACTATTGACTCTCGAGAGTAACCCAACCATGACTGCAAATCGTGAAGGACGTTTGACGCACCGCGTGGCCTTGCCGAGGAACCGCCTCCCTGCCCTGGGGTGGGCTTGGATTGCCAGGCTATGTGCTGTATTATCTTCGGCTTGCTTGGCGACCTCGGCCGGTTTCGCCGCCGGATTGCTGTCGCCGGGGCCGCCGCGCTACAGGATTGTGTACAACCTTGCCGGTCACCCGCCTTTTCGGATTCTCCCGGCGCCTCTAGCCGACCCCGCGCCTTCGAACCAGGGCCCTCAGGGATTAACTCCGGTGAGTCTGGCAACATTCGATTCCGTCAACAACGCCTTGCGAATCAATGCCAACCTGACCCCCGGGGGCACGCACACGCCCGCCGACGCCGACCAGGTGTTTACCTCAATCTTCGACTCCGTGAACAACGCCGTACGGGTGAACTGCGTCGTCGGATGCAGCAGCGGCGCCACCTTCGGCACCGACATTACCTCCATCGATTCGACCCACCAAAAGGTAGTTGGACTGCAAACCATCCCCATCGCCACGACCGCGCCTACTTCCGGCCAGTGCCTAAGCTACAACGGCGCGCAGTGGGCCCCGGGCGCATGCGGGACCGGTGGCGGAGCGCCGGGCGGCGCAAATACCGCCGTGCAATTCAACAGTTCGTCGAGTTTTGGAGGCGATGCGGCGAACTTCTTCTACAACACCAGTACCCATGCGCTCACCGTGGCAGGCGCCATTACGGCCTCGAGCTTCCTGGGGTCAGGAACCACGGCCGGGTGTGTTCAGCTCAATGAAGCGCAGGCGAACGGCGCGAGCTACGACCAACTGTGCGCTCCGAGCTCGCTCGGGGCCAACGTTACCTGGACCCTGCCGGCGGCGGACGGCGCTTCAAGCCAGGTGCTCGAAACGAATGGCAGCGGCGCGCTCGGCTGGACGAATGTGAATCCATTCATTTCGGTCTCCAACGCCGCGACCACCGGAACCACGCTGAACACCTTGACCAAGCTGACGGGAGCGCCCACGACCGCGGTCATCGCAGCGACAACCGACACGGGCGGCGCGGTAGGCATCACCACGGCCGGAGCCGGAAACTCCGGGACAGCCGTGATCACGACGGCCGGCCAGGTAAGTTGCCTGTTTGACGGCGCGACGACGGCGGGGGACTACGTCCAAATTTCGAGCACGACAGCCGGCGATTGCCACGATTCTGGCTCATCGTACCCGACGTCGGGCCAGGTCATCGGGCGCGGCCTTTCAACCAATGCGGCGGCAGGCGCCTACCCGATTGACCTTTTCAACGCGGAACTCAGGGCGTCGAGCGGCGGAGTCTTCCAGGTGAATGGGACCAACACTACCAGCCAGTCTACGATCAACTTCCAGAATGGCAGCAATATCACCGTCTCCAATCCGAGCGCGGGCAACGTCGCCTTCAACCTTTCCGGAGCCGTTCCGGTGACGAATGGCGGCACCGGCCAAGCCACCGCCGGCGCCAACACCGTATTCGGGAATTGTACGACCGTGGCGGGGGCGCCGGGCTTCTGCACGCTGACGGGGCCAATGCTGCCCAGTCCGTCGCCCACGGCGCTCGGCGGCGTCCAATCCTTCGCGCCGGTCTCGCATCAATGGGTCAACTCGATTTCCACCAGCGGCGTTCCCGCCGCCAGCCAGCCGGCCTTTAGCGACATCAGCGGCCCGTTGGCCTTTAGCCAGGAAACCGTACGGAATTTTCTCCAAGTCGGCTCGGGAGGCGCGGCCAGTGTGAGCGAAGGCACGGCGGGCATCACTCGCGCCTGGGCCTTTATCGTGAGCGTCCCGATTACCATCAGCCATCTGGTATTTAACGTCGGAACCGCGGACGCCACGGCCGGGACCACGAGCTGTCCGAACCTGGCGGGCGCCAGCCAGACCAACGTGCAGTGCTATGACGTGGGCATCTTTTCAAGCTCCGGCGCGCTCCTCGGGGACATCGGCCCCCACCAGTTCAATGCGACGGGGATCAACGACTTCGCTATTGCCTCGCAGACCTTGCTGCCGGGCAAGTACTACTTTGCGCTCACCGGCACGGGAACGGCGGCGGCGGTGACGGCTACAAACTCAGCCATTATCAGCCCGCTGGTGAACGTCAACGTGAATCAAGCCACCGTGGGCGGCCAGCTTGTGAGCTTTACGCCCCCGGCGGATGTCTATGCAATTGGCGGCCCGATTTTGACGCTGCATAACTGACAAGACCAGTGACAAGTGGCGAGTGACAAGTGACGAGCAAGAGTCTATTTCGAGGAGGCAAGAAAGATGAAGACATGCATGATTCAAGTGAACTTGACGGCCAGCACGTTGTGTGAAAGGCCGGAGATGCTAGTTGTCGAAGCGTTGGAACACAGCGGATTAGCTATTCAGGGTCTGGACATCGTGACCGACGAGGGGCCCGCTCCGCGGGCTGGCACGGACGCTGTTGGAGTCCGCCAACCCACGGCGCACGCTGTGGGCTGCGGACTTGCGCCCGCTCCGCGGGCTGACTTATTCGCCCAACCTCTATTGATGGGTGGCAACGAGGAAGCCAGAAGGCGGGATTCTCAACAGGAGTTAAAGGAACGATGCTGAGGCGTTTTCGGTCTTGCTTTCTGATATCCCTGCTGTTTCTGGCAGTCGGCGGCCGGGCGCTGGCGCAGGCGCCGCAATTCGACACTTACGGCGGGCTGGTAGGGATCGCCTGCCCGGATGCGGCTTCGACGGGGACGGACGTGCAGACGGCGCAGATCATGACCACCAGCTCGACGCCGGTTACCCCGGGCGCCACTCAGACCATCACGCTTGCCTCGGTGACGGAGACCAACGGCCACACGCTCTCCCCGGGTGAGTATCTGTCGGTCGATCCCGGCTCGACGACGCCGATTTCGGTGGCCGGCGAGACACCAACGGGCGCGTTCGCGGTGAAGGGCGGCACGAACGCCAGCGGCAAGTGGTATGGCGACGGCTCGACGACTTCGTTTACCGGATGGCTGGCGCATGCTTCCTGGGTGGAATCGAGCCTCGTGGTCGAGGTTTCAGGCACGGTGGTGGCCAACGAGGTCTACGGAGCGCTGGAAAGCGGCCCGGCGGCGTGCCCGGCATGCACGAACGCGCTGGGCGCAGTGACCGGCCACGCGTCGCCCGACAATGGAGACTCGCGCATCTGGGTGAGCATCCAGTTCGCCACCGCGCCCTCGAACGGCGCGCAAATCACTCTCAACTACGCTTACCTTGCCACCGAAGTCGCCAAAATCAGCAGCGTGAACGGCAGCGCGGTGACCCTCTCCAACCCATTGTGGAACGCGCACGCGGTGGTCTATGCGGTCACGGACGGCTACTTCACGGTGAAGAGGCTGGGCAGCCGGTGGAACTTCTGCGATGCCCTGAGCCACCCCTTTATTCCGATCTCCATTGAAGAGTTCCAGACGCAGGGCAGCTTTGGAGACCTCGGCACGGTCCCTTACCTTCAGAACAGCGTCACCACGCAGCTTACGCAGGCCGTTACCGGGTCCACGAGCCCGCAGGCGGTAACGGTGGCTTCCACCGCCGGGATCGCGCCCGGGCCCGGCATGATTGTGGACGTCGGCCGGACCGGGAACACGAACAACTCTTCGGTGGAGTGGGTGCCTGTTACCGCCGTTGGCGCCGGCACGATTACGGGAATCTTCAAAAACAACCACAACTCGGGCGACAGCGTGGAGTGTTGCCAAAATGCAACCCTGGTCTCCGGCGGCAACGGAGGCAACGCCTATACCGGGCCAAGCCTGACGGGCGCGGGCAAGTATGGAAACTCGGCGTATCCGGCCGTCAACGCCACATCGAATCAGTGGATCACTTTGAATATCCCCCGGCTCAAGGCGTGGGGTTTCAACGGCGTCAGTCCGGCGGGATCGAACAGCGTGTTCGATACCACGACGGTGAGCAGCCTGGGGATTTGGGACTTGCCGGAGTCCACGAGTCCGTTCAAGGACCCGTTCCAGTACACCACCTATGAGTGTTCGGACGGCCTTTACAATCGCTTCGGGTATGCAAAAGACGATGTGCTGGACGGAAACTCGAAGGCCGGGCACGCGCAAAGCGGCAAGGTGGAGGATTATCTGGATTCCAACCTGTCACTTTGGGCTGGCGGGCAAATGACGGTTCTGCCGGAAACTCCCTGGGCCGTGGTGATGATGCCCACCCAGACCGACGACTGCCCCACTTGGGGGCCGGGCGAACATTTTTCCACCTGGCCGCAGAACGGCTTTCAATCTGCCCAGACCGGGAAGATGGTGCTGAACGCTTCTCCGTACCTGGCGGTGCCGAGCGCGGTGGTCCGCAACAAGAGCCAGCAGACCACTCAGCCCTTGAGCCAGCGCGGCACGTTCATCAGCAAGATGGTGGGGCTGCCGCAGTTCCTGCAAGGACAGCTTGATCCCATCAATTTCCCAACTGCCGCGAGCGGCTCGAACATCAGCTCGATTTCCTGCTCGGGCTCGAATGTGGCGGTGACGCTTTCGGGCGCATGGCTGGGAACGCACTTCGACCCCTTCACGGTGGGCGACATCGTGACGGTGACGGCGACAGGATTCAGCACCGCGTCGGGCCTGCCAGCCGCAGTGGCGACGGCCCTCGCGGGGTCGCACCAGGTCACGCTCGCCTATCCGGGAGCCAGCCCGTGCCCCGGCGCGGCCACCGCAAGCAGCGGGCTTATCGCGCTCGGTCCGGGATACCAATCGCTCGCTGACCTCAACAGCAGCACAGTCGGCTGGGGGTCGAGCTACACGTCGTGGGGGTCGAGCGGGACATTGAACTCCAGCGTCGCCATCACCTGCGCGGGGACCAGTTGCTCGTTTCCCACCGCCGGGGCCATGGACCCCTATTCGATTGAGATTACCGCCTCGAACGGGAGCATCTCGGGCATCGTAGCCGCCGACTATGTAACCACGGCGGGCGGCCCGCCGGCGTCAGGCGCCTACACGATCACGAACGTGGCGAACGGCACTTATCTGTCTAAGCCGGTCATCGTGCTCACGGTTACCAATATCTGCTCCCCGGCCGGTAAGTGCCTGGGCGGAGGAGACACCATCACAATTTCAGGCGTCGGTGGATGCACGGCGGCCAACGGCTCATGGAGCACCATCAACGGCACGAGCGGTTATAACGGCGGCCCGTTTGGAGCGAACAGCGTGGCCATTGATTCAGGCGGGAGCTGCAACGGCACTTATACCTCGGGCGGGAGCGCCAGCTTCAGCCAGAGCGGGTTGTTCGATTCGATGGGGCCGCTCAGCACCTACTTGACGCAGGCCGTGACCTGCTCAACGCCGCCCTGCGCCTCCGAAACTTTCACGCTGAATCAGTTCGCGAACGTCTTCCCGGGCCAGATCTACACCATCACCGACGGCGCCAACACCGACTACGTGAAGGTGCAATCGATGGCCCACAACAGCGCGTCCTACGGGTCGGTGGTGAGCATCACCGCGGGGCCGTTCAATCATGGCTACGCATCGGGCTCCGGCGTGACTTTTACGCAGACGTTCTATAACTTCACCGCGACGGCCTTCCAGTACCAGTCTGCTGCCTCGATCAGCTTCACGATTCCCTCCGCTCTGCCGAGCGGATGGTCGCTCACGGCGCAGTACCACGCCAACGGCTGGGCGAACGGCGGCACGGGCCTCGCGGACGAGGACGGGCGCTGCGCCGGGAGCGCTTCATCCATCAGCCCCTACTGCGCCGGAAATCCCTGGACCGGAAACGACAACTCGTGCGTGGACCAGGGAGTGGATGCGGACGGCGCCTGCAACGCCACCCACGCCATATACGGCGACGCGGCCTTCGAGCGCGATATGGACGGCTTCGCGCAGGTGATGGCCGCCTACTACGCCCGGGGTTATCTGGAGCAGGCGCGCTCCGTGATGCCGCACACGATGATTATCCAGTCCTACCGGGACGGCGGAGCGCGAGGCGATCCGGGGCGGCGCTCGACGCTGCAGGGCCAACTGCCGTTTGAGGATGCCGGCTGGGCGTCAATGCTGGAGCGCTGGGACGGCGCAAGGCCGGCGGCCGCAGCGAAGTATCCATGCCTCGCGGGCGGCAGTTGGACGCTGTGCGCCGATTCGCCGCTGGGGAGCCTGGACTACCAATTCCAGATTACCGGCGACAAGCCGTTCTATGACTTCGTAGAGTTCGCGGCGGACCAGGATTCCGCGCTGCAATGTGTCGTGGGTATTGGCACCCGCCTGGGAGTGCCGTGCGTGAACAACAGGAGCGGCGCCGGGGGCCCGTCGTCGAACCAGACGGACGGCTTCTATCAAGCCACGTCGCAGGCTGATCGCGCGTCGTTTGCGCGGCGCTGGCTCTCGACCATCCTCATGACGCCGACGATCAACGGCAGCTACCAATTTGTGGGCAGCGACTGGTGGGCTCCCATTGATACCCCGCTCGCCGGGGGCCAGCTTGACGATTACGGGCTGCTGACGACGCAGGATAATCTCTACAACGGCCAGGAGGCTTGCGTCCAGGGGGTGCAGCCGCCGACGGAAAACATCGCGGGCTACCCGCTCGTCGCGGTGCCCGAAGCGCCGAACGCGGCGAACTGCTACGGGGATTTCCTGCATCCGTGGCGGGACAATCTGTGGAGCATTGATAGCGCGATGCTGGGACAGACGGGAACTCCCAACAAGCTCTCGAACGCCGGCGTGACCGGCGGTGGAGTGCGTTAACTTTCCTGGTTCTAACTTCCCTGTTATATCTGAAAATTCGATAACTTAACGAGGACTTGACGAGCCAGCGTGAGGGAATTAGCTTCGAGAGCAGTAGTGTTTCCAAAGGGCGGAGATTAGGATGCGTCATGGGTGGCTTATCAGTTGCTGATGCTCGACTGAAGGTGACCGAGCCTTTGCGCCGGCTCAGATGGTGGATACCGTCGGCCGTCGTGAGAAGAAAACTTCCTCGACAGTTTGTGATGGAGCGAATGCCGAAGCATTCCGTCGGCGCGGAGATTGGTGTCTGGTTGGGCGACTTCTCGGCCTTGGCTTTGAGGGTTGTTAAACCCCAAGCTCTGCACCTCATCGACCCGTGGAAATATGAGCCAGATCCAGCCTATCAGAAGAGCCAGTATGGGGGCGAGAAGGGCTGCGGTCAAGCAAGGATGGATTTGATCTTTAGCCTTGCGCTGAAGCGCTTCAAGCGGGATATCGCATCGGGCGTTGTTTGCGTCCATCGGTCTCCCTCCACGGCCGCGGTTGCAACCTTCCCGGACGATTATTTTGATTGGGTTTATATTGACGGTAATCACCAGTATGAATTCGTGCGAAAGGATCTCGAAGCCTTCTATCCTAAGGTCAAAAGCGATGGCCTTATCGCCGGCGACGATTATGGCCACGACGGGTGGTGGCAGGGCGGAGTTACCAGAGCCGTGGACGAGTTTGTGGCTCGGGGCTTAGGTGAAGTGGTCCTTATTGAGGACAGCCAGTTCGTGCTGAGGAAGAAGGGACAAGCTCGGTAACACCTGGCAGCCAGAAAAAGGCCAGCTCGAAAAGCGCGTCAAGACGCACCGCAAGGGAAGGGCAGACGGACATGATAAGCTGGGAACTGAAAGCGGCGGGACTGCGGTGTTCAGGATGGGACATCAACTCGGTCATAAGATTCTCTTCTCCAGCCTGTTCGTGCTGATATGTTTGCCCGTGGCTTTCTTCCCGCAGTTTCCCTCCTCTGTTGCCTCGCGTCTCGACGAGTTTGGCGGCGACAAGCTGAACCGTTGCCCGGATGGGGCAAGAGGCGCTTTCTATGTTTACAAGGACCAAGCCAGCCACCGTTGGTGGTTTTGCGATCCGGCCGGCAATCGGTTCATCACCAACGCCGTTCAGGATATCGATCCGTACTCCGGGGGCGGGGGCGACTGGTGGAAGTACGCGGTTCGACGCTACGGGCTCACGCAGGTGGACTACCGGCTGATCGGCCGGGAACTCGACCGGATTCGCTCGATCGGTTTCAACACGGTGGGAGAAGATCCTTCGGTCCTCGCGTTGCCCTTCCGGACATCCAGCGGGCCCGGTAATCCCACCAAGCTTCCTACACTCCTCATGGTGCATCCGAGCCTGGGGTACAAGGGAATTGGGTGTGAGTGTCCCTTCCACGACACGCTTTCGGTCACGGGGCCGGCGTTCAATGGATGGCGTCCGGCCGGCTTCCCGGACGTCTGGGATCCGAACTGGGCGCGGCGCGCCTATTTCGCCGATCTGACCAAGCAGAACATGTGGTTCGGCCCCAACGTCCTGAAGAGTTTTCAGGAGTTGGACCACTCCCCATATTATCTGGGGACCGTAATCGAGGATTCCGACCAAGTCCTGGGCTTTAAGGGGGTCCAGCCGGACCCAGCCAACGACGCCTGGTTCGTGGCCGTCGATCCGCCGCGGCAAGTGTGGTCAGGACGCTTCGGCGTGCTCTACTCCGACCCGGTGATGCACGGGAAGCAGGAGTTTGCTGATTGGCTCCAAGGCGAAGCAGATCCAACATCGGTTAAGTCGATCTCACGAAAGGGCAACACTGTTACCGTGACTTTCGAAAGATGCGGCTTTGCCGGCGTGCCCCCCGGACCGTGCAGCACCACGAACTATCAACCCTTCGGCCTGAGCGAGGTCGTGAACATTTCAGGGGTTAGGGAGGCGAGCTTTAACGGCAAAGGGTTTAAGGTGGTCAGCCAGACGGCGGATTCCATCCGGTATGTGCAGCGCGGCCCCGAGTTGTCCTCCCAGGGAGGTACGGTGACTTCCGGGCCCGGTTACACGGTGGACACCCTCAACATGGCCTGGGGCGCGAAGTACAGCACGCTCGGCTCGAGCGGCGCGGCCGTGAGCGGCGAGGTGGTGGGGCAAGGCGACGGTCGAACATCGAGCTTCACGCATGAACTGAGTCACAAACCCGCAGACGCATGGTCGGTTGTCGTCACCGTCAACGGCAAGGCTGAAGGGGGAGACTGTCCGTGGTTCGATAACGCCCCCTGGCAGTTCAAGAATGTTTATCCGAATGATTGCGGGAAAGGGCTGGCCGCGGGCACGGGTGTGATTCAGGGCCTCCCCGAACGTTCCGACATCAACAGCGGCGCCATTGATTACAGGTCCGGCAAGGTGACGATCAATTTCCGAAAGCCGCCCAAAGGCGGAACTACCATCGCCGTGAGCTATTATTACGACGGGTGGCCCCGGGCCGTTGCCCATGGCACGGGCTTTCTGGATGAGGACGGCACCAGCCCCTGGATGCCGTCGTTCGCCACGCTCCGCGCGGCGGCCGATCATCCGGAAAAGCAGACGCGGCTCGAAAAGGATTTCGATGGTTTCCTTAATCACCTGGCGCAACGGTATTTCTCGGTGCTGACGGGCGCCGTCCACGCGGCAGTTCCGCATCACCTGGTGCTGGGTCCGGACTTCATGGGTCCGTATGACCTTGCGCCCCTGCTGGTGCAGGCGGGGCAATATGTTGATGTGTTGATCATGGGCGAGACGCAAGATAGTAAGCAATTTGAGTTGCCCCAACATGCCTACGATTTGGCGCAGAAGCCGTTCATGTTCTCCGAGTTTATCCTTGGCAACCCTGATTCCGACACCCCCCGGCCTTGCGCGACAACCGATCGCGGAAACGGGTGTCTGCCCACGCAAGCCCTCCGAGGCAAGACGTATTACAAACGCTGGACGACCTACTTCGATTCAAAAGGGTCCGATGGCTATGGGTTCATGGTCGGCTGGACGTGGTGGGGGTTGTTTGACAGCAAGACTGAGAATGAGAACTACGGTCTCGAAACCCTGCGCGGCAACCTGTACGACGGCGTCGAAGCGACGACGAAAAATGGCGAGCCAGCAGATTACGGAGACTTCATCGGATCAGTTCGAGCGGCTAACCTCTATTGGGTCAAGGACAGGTCTAAGTGAAGGACGGAAAGATGCCGGGGAGGCTTCTTAGGCCGCGCGTTCGAGCGGACCTTTCTTGTTCAGGAACGAGAGCAGCCGGACGAGAGGGGTTCTCAGAAGATAGCCAGACTGCATCAGGGAGGCTTTGACGCGAATTCGGGTGTTGGCGGACAAGTTCGCCGGGAGATAGCCCGCTGCCGCCAGTTCCTTTCCAGCGATACGCTCGAAGAGCAACACTTGCTCGGGCGTGAGTTCGGTCTTCCATTTGTTGGTGTTCTTCGGATCCAAAGGGCCTTCGAGCTTCGCGTGCCACGCCGCTTCCCAATCAGGGACCTGTTTCTTGGCCGCGCCGGAGAAGCCCAGCATTTCGGGATGATAGTCCTCCTGCAAAAAGCTGCAAACCTTCCGCAAGACGTCCTCCGGCTTCTGAATCAAGTCTTCGTAGCGGATCTCAAGAAGGAATTCCTGAGGCAGGGAGCGCTGCCCGGTCCAGGCGATGCGGATGGAGTCGCGCCAGTCGTAGACTGCGGCCGCCCAGGTCTTAGGCCCGAACCGGGCGCGCCAGGCAGAAAGGGCTGTGTCTCGGCCGTCACGCAGGACATGGATAAACTTGGCCTCGGGAAACACATGGTGGAGTTGGGGAATGAAGCAACGGTAACGGGGCGTCTTGTCTCCCCAACGAGGCTTGCCTTCCCGCCTGGCATACTCGGCAAAGAGCACCGATACGATGGAGCGGGTGGTGAAAGGGTTCAGAGTGGCCATCGTTCGGCGCATCCATTCCACGCCCAAATTGAAATCCGCCAAGCGCCGATGAGCAATGAGCCATTCAATGACTCTCTCCCGCTTGTGGTCCAGCCCTCCCGATGATGTTTCAAATTCCATCAGCTCGGGCAGAAAATGGGACTCGGGGGGGATGGCCAGGCGCGGGTGCGAGGCCAGCATCAAGCGCAGCAGCGTGGTGCCGGAACGCATCGCTCCCACCACGAAGAAAGGAGCGCCATCGGGGCTCGCGCGGGTTGGTTCAGGCGCTTGGTTGGCCATTCACGCACGCCTCAATCACCGCCAGCAGTTGCGCGAAGAACTGGTCCGGTGAAAAGCGCCCAGCCGCAACTTTTGCAGCATCGCCCACCGCCTGAGCGAGACTGCGATTCTCCATGAAGGCGCTAATCTCCCGCCGCAGCCCTTGGACGTCTCCGGGCCGGAGCACCACTCCGCTCACCCCGTTCTCGATGTATTGCCCGGCGCTGACGTCGTCGGTGATGACCACGGCCTTTCCCAGGGCCATGGCATTCAGGTAGGTTTGTTCGCCGCCCGGATGCAGCAGCCCACCGCGAAGGGGAACCACCACCACGCCGGCGCCCGCCGTGAGCTTTAGGAAACCTTCGTGGGTGGTGGTGAGAATTTCGACGTTCGGCGGAATCTGTATGCCCTCGAAATAGCTCCGGTAAAAGGCTGCGATCACCAGGCGATAAGGCAGGGGCGCGACCGCCTCGATGAGGCTGCGATAATCCCGGGTGTAATCGCCGCCGGCGAAGATGTAGTCGCCGAGGCTGGTTTCGTACTGAGCGTTCCAGAGCGTGGAGTAATAGGGGATGCAGACGAACCTGGACTCCGGGATTCCGAAAGCTTGTGAGTAAAGCCTGATCTGTACACGCGAGAAGACGACCACGGCTCTCGCTTCCTGCATGATGGCGCGGAAAATGAGCTTCTTTAACCATCGCCGAATCCGGCCGGAGGGCAGATTAGGATACAAGTAAAGATAAACGTGCGGCACCCGCTTTCGCCGCGCCAGGCGCTGCATGAGACCAAACAGAACGGAGGGTTGCTCGTAGCCGGTGACCACCGCGTCGTATCTGTGGCTCGCGCGGAAGAGCTTCCAGGCCCAGCTTAGGTCCCGAAGCCAGGGGGCCTTCTGCCTCTTCAACCACGTCCGGCTGACTTCTTCTCTCCAGCCCGGCAAGACCTCCGTTTGCTCCCCCCAGAGCGGACACTTATCCTTGATCGTGGTCGTCAGGATCTTGGGTCTCATCCCACCTAAAGCGCTCCGATTGGTTTGGTAGCCGCCACGGGCTCCGCATCAGGCTTCGCGGGCTCACGCGAAGCCTCAAGCCGCACTCGCACAACATCAGCCAGGGACTCGCACACACCTTTGTGAACGAGGGGTTCGGGTGTCCTGCTTCCCGGGGAGCTTGCGAGTTCGTAGGACAGCAGCTTCATCAAGGGCCACCAAGCTGCTTCGATCTGACGCACCGCGCCCGGCGGGCAAGCCGTCTTCCAGTCTCCGGCCGCGGCTTTCCGAACAAAGGGGATGTCTTGCCGTGTCGGGCGCGTGTCGCGCCACTCGCGAGACTCCTTCTTCTCGAGGGTCCGCATCCGGTCCGCGGAGCTGAGGTCAATGGCGCGCGTGAGGATTTCTTCACTGGGTTCGATTCCGAGAAATCTTGCCATCCGTCGCAGTTGGTCGCGGGTGGCGCCCAGAAGGTCTTCGTAGCGGACCAGGAGAAAATCCACTGAACTCGCCCGCATGGCGAGCCAGCTCAGAACGTTGTCCGCCCATGACCCTGCTTTCAGATACTGATCAAACTCGGCCACAATCCAACGACCCACAAAGTCCTCGACGGGGTAACCATCGGGAATACCGCGCCACTTTCGAATCCAGTGGTATTTGGAAAGGGCCACATCCCGCGGATCGCGGACGATGTAAATGACTTTGGGATATCGAAAATCGAACGGTTCATGCGTCTTCAAAACGCGCGGTCTGGGAAAGGCGCGCAGTTCGCGATCGGAGTAGTTGTAGACCTCCGGAATCCGAAGGTCAACGTTCTGAAATGTGGTGGGAAACTCGGAATGCACCAAGTTGGCGACGAGGAAACGGACCCAAGTGTTTCCAGACTTCGGATAGGAAACCAGGTACCGGTCGTCTGGGAATACGGTGTGAGACCGGCCGGCCGTCGCTTTGAGGAGAATGGCGTCGCGGACGCCCGCCAGGTATTGCCTGACCTGACTCTTCATGCGCTCTCCTCGTTGCAGGCCGGCCTGCAGCCACGGCCGGCGCCGGCCGAGCCTCTCTGTAACGTGCGCTTCGGGACTGCGCCGAGTGCCGGCATTCTCTTAGTAAGCTCCCGGGAACTGATCGGCGAGCGCGGCGGCTCGATAGGGGGCGTACCCGTGCCCCCGCTTAAGGCTCTTCGCTAACGCCTCGCAAACCTGCGCATTCACTTGTGGCTCGGGCAAGCCATTCGAAAAATGCGTTGCAAGTTCATAGCCCAGCAACTGCATCGCGGGCCACCAGGCTGCCTCAATTGCGGCAACCGCCTCTTCCGGCAGGACAGTCCTCCAACCACCCATGCGTCCTTCACGGATAAACGGCACGTCGCTACGGCCCCGCTTCAGCCACTTCAGAGGCTCCGTCTGGTCCAAGGAGCGCATCCGATCAAAGGAGCTCAATTCAATCGCCCGCGCGATTCTTTGCGAATCGGGATCGACCCGAAGCAAGGTTGCAATTCGCCGGAGTTCCTGGGCAGTATCCTTTTTCAAGTCTTCGTACTTAACCAGCAAGAACTCTTCCCGTTCAGCCCGGGCCGTCAGCCAACCGATCACATGATCGCCCCAGGGACCGGTGTTCAGGACGGCGTTTCCAGCGACAAGAAATCTTTGCTTCACGAAATCCTCAAAGGGGAAGCCATCCGGGATGCCGCGCCACTTCAGCGTGAAATAGTACCGGGAAACCGCGACATCACGAGGATCGCGAACAATGTAAATAACGCGCGGGTAGCGGGCGTCGTACGGCTCGTGGCTTTTCAAGATGCGCGGACGTGGGAGGCGCCGAAGAGCACGGTCAGAGTTGATGTAGATGCCGGGGATGCGCGCTTCCGCCGCAGGAAGGCTAAGGCCCTCCTCGGGTTGCAGCAGATTGCAAATCAGAAAACGAGTCCAATTGCTCCCGACGCGCGGGTAAGAGACCAGGAAGACATCGTCGGGATAGACGGTTACCGCCCGGCCCGCGGGTCGATTCAGCAAGACCGAATTCTTTACATCCGCGAGATATTCGGTGAGCCAGTGCCTCACTCGCGCTCCTTCCCGGCAGTGGTGCGCCGCTGACCGGCTACCCACCCACCAGCTCGAGAGACCCCCTGGGCCCAACCCGGCCACTCGTCTCGAGCCGGAAGCGGACCTTCTGAAACGGCTGAGACTTCCTTCGCTTCACTGCTCGGAGCCTGAGCCATCGATGGCAAGAGCATGGAGAGGAAGATCATCAGCCAGTACAGCTTGGTGTTTTGGCCCGAAACAAAGAGCACCGCCGTGGACGACCCAATCAACCCAGCCTTGATGCCGATGGCGGCCTCTTCGAGGAATTTTAGATTTCGAATGACCGCGGCTCGACGCGCGCGGGACAGTGAGTAGAAGCTGAAGCCGAGCATCGTTAGGTAAACCAAAAGGGCCGGAATGCCCATCTCGCCAGCCACTTCCAGGTAAGCGTCATGGGCGATGAAGGCATGGCTGAGACTGGGACCGGCGTAATCGAGAAGCCTGAGGCGGAAGTTGCCGAGGCCCACCCCAACAAAGGGATGGGCTCGGATCATTCGCATGCCGGCTTCGAAAATCAACTCGTGGTTGTTGGTGGAGGCGACATCGGTCCAGTTTGGATGAAAAAGCCGGCGCACCGGGGAGTTGGGAACCACCACCATTATCGGGGTCAGGATGAACACGAGGATTCCCAGCATCTTCCGGCGGTGCTGGGTCTGCCAAATCAGCCACACGCAGGATGCTGCCAAGGCGATTAACCCACCGCGCGATGCGCCCAGGATGATGGCTCCCAAAGTTGTCGCGACGCAGGCAAGACAATAAAGCCGCTCACGCCGGTCCCGGCTCACAATGGTCAAGTAGAGAGCCAAGGGAAGGCAGGCGGCCGCCGAAACGGTAAAGTAATTGGCATCACCCACCACCCATCCTGGCCGGAAGCCGGAAGCGAATCCGCTCTTTTGCCATTCACGAATGACGTAAAGAGAGGCGAAGCCGACTGACCCAATCGCAGCCAGCAACACACGCCTGAGCCGCTTCGGCGAATCGATGGTCACCAAAGTGACGAAAAACAACAGGAAAAAGGAGGCGTAAGTTGTGAAAGGGCTCTCGACTCCCAGTTGTTGACGATTCCCCTGGGTGAAGTAGGAGAAGGTGGCGATCATGAAGAAAAGGATGAAGGCCCGCGCCTGCCAGGTTCCGAACAGCGGTGGCAAGCCTTTTCGCAAGGGTAAATAAGCAACAGCGTACGCGACACAGCCAAGGCCGACATACTTGACTACGGTGAACGGGCCAACATGGTACTCCCAAATCGGATGGTTCTCCAGGGGCATGATGAAAATGAGCCAGTAAAAGAAAAGCATCGTTATCTCTCGACCCGGTTTTAACCCAGAGAGCTGTCCGTCTTGCGCCGCTTCGATTCCTGTCCCTTCATCTAAAGCTGTGGGCGACTTCGGTGGCGCGCCAGGCGGACAATGAGCCCCGGCCGGCCTTTCTCCAAGTCCGACCATCGCCTCAGCGTGGACGAGCTGATCGGCGTGCGATCAGCACGAATTCGCTTCAAACCCGTGACCCCGTCCCAAACACCGCGCAGAAACGACCCATAGCAACCAAGCCGTACGGTCAAATAGAGCATCATGGCGAGCTTGAAGGCCAGAAACCGCGCGCCCGCCCACCAGGGGTAGTTCTTGTAGGCCATCCAGATGTAGTTTCGCGTAAAGTAGTAACATTGCCGGTGATTCGTGCGAGCTCTTTCTGACACGCAGTGCCAGATCCGGACTTGGGGAGCGTAGAGTATCTTGAAGCCGTGGTCCAAGACGCGGAGCTCCATGTCAAGCCCCTCGGCGCCGTAAAAAAGAGGCTCGTAATAGACGCCGGCCCGTTCGAAAACCTCGCGACGCAACGCCGAGGCACCTTCCCCGAAGTGGTCAGTCTCAAACTCGGCTTGACCAAACTCCTTCCAGTTCCGAGGGTGGCACCAGTCCCGCAGGCGGAGCTCGCCTGTGGCGGGATCGCAGATCTGAAAGGCGACAATGTGGACGTCGGGTCGGCTCTCAATAACCTTGACGAGCTTGGTCAGCTCGAAAGGGGACATGAAGCCAACATCGTCGTCGATAATCGCCAAAACATCACCGGAAGCCGCGCGGATTCCTGCATTGCGAGCGGCACAAGCCCCGCGATTCTCCGGGAGCTCGATGAGCTTGATACCGGCCTGGCGAGCTTCGATGCGCTTCTTCAGTCCGTCTTCGGAGTGGTTATCCACAACGATTACTTCGCGGTCTTCGTACTCCTGCGCCAACACCGTGTCGAGACCGCGCTCGAACACCTCGCCCCGCTTGTAATACGGAATGATCACGCTGACTCGCATCGGATCTGAATCGCCAGGTGGTTCCTGCCTCTCGATGAGGCCGGACGTTTCCCCTCTGTTACTATCGGCAGAAAGAGCGCTTCACTTGCTCACCGGGGCTGCCTGCCTGAGCCAGCGATACCGTATGATTCCCGCAAGGTGCCCCGCGATTCGCCGCGGACGGTGAAGCATGCCACGGTAGAGCCGTCGGGCGTAGATTGAAACCTCACCTGTAAGGAAGGCATGGAACTCGTCCATGCCGATGTCGCGGTGAAGAGTGATGCGAGTAAAGACCCGGGAACGCGGGTTGGCCGGCCAGCAACGCGTGCTGCACACCGCGCGATACCCGCTGGCCAGCGCGCTACGCACCACTCGCCGGTTCAGCAGCCCGTGCGGAGCAGCCAAGAACTCCACAGTTCTGCCCAGATGGTCTTCCAGGGAGCGTTTGGAATCGGCGAGTTCACTCTCGAGCGCCTTCCGAGGCAGTACCGTAAGGTCGAGATGATGATGGCTGTGGGACTGAATGGCCATGCCTGCCTTGCTCATCTCCGCGATCTGAGCCCAGGACAAGTAACCTGCCCCTCCGACCGTCGAAGGATTCACGAAGAAGACTCCCCTCATGCCGAACTCCACGAGCAAGGGAAAAGCGAATTCGTAGTCAGAGGTAAGCCCGTCATCAAACGTAAGCACTACGGCGGGCCCGCGGCGGACGCGACCGGAAGAGACCGCTTCCAACTCCCCCAGCGTTGCCACATGAAAGCCTGCCTCACGAATGTGAGCCAAATGATCGCGAAACTGGCTGGGACGAAGCCAGAACCTTTGCGCATCACGCGGGATTCCAGACGAGAGCCCGTCTCCCAGACCGTGATAATTGAAGACCGGTATTCCCGACAGCGGCAGAGGAGCGCGGCGGCGCAGTTCTGTGGGCTGGGCGCCTGCAGTTCTTGCCTGCTGTTCAATCGTCACCGGTTCAGCCATTAAACGAGTCTCTTTCCCGTTAATTCTTTGCACGCGTCGATCGGCTAGAAATAGCCTGACCTTGGAGAACCTAAAGAGATAACCGAGCCTAAGACCGGGTGTGCTCCACAAACCTATGATAATTCGCCGCGATTCCCCTGGCAAGCGCGACCCACTCGGACGAGTCCGCCTGGGCCGTGGCCGATAGGATTATCGGCAGAGTGGAGGTCCTTTGTGCCCATTGGCCCTTGGCGGGGTGGCGCCCGAGGAGCCAGGGAGCCACTTCATCGGGCAAGGAGAAAAAAAGCTCGCTTGCCGCTGTATAAACCCAGTATCGCGGGGAGGCGCGGCGTGCCAACCCGGCCCATCGAGGCCAATGGCGGTAACTTCGCCACCACCCGCATTCACGCAACACCACGAGCCAGCCTCGCAGACGGCGGGAGAGCGGCTGAAAGCTCATCCACCGCTCCATTAGTCTGCGATCAGCGGAGGTGGAGGGCTCTTCCGTCAATTGAGTCAATTCCCAACGCCACAGCCGCCTCACGTAGTCCACAGCGTCGCGCCATAGCACGCGGTCCGTGCGATGGTCCGGGTCGGCAATGATGAATGGGAACTCCCTTCCACCCTCAAGCTTGAATTCGGTGCAGGCGGTTACTTGCTTGGAAAACATATGCAGTGGCAGGGGGAACTCCGCTGTTCCTTGATTCCGTTCAGCTATTTGCCGAAGGGCCTGATCGCGCGCCCGGTAGGTTGGCCGATAGTCGCCGACAAACACTAAGAAGGATGTGGCCATATCGAGATAGAGTTTCACCAGGCGGTAGAGGAACTTTTCGGAGCCCTTCGCTTTCAGCAAATCTGGAGCGACCTCCAGACATTCGATGATTCGGTTCGAGAGCAAACGCCAGGCATCCTCACGTGGAATCTCGGCGACCGAGAAGGCGGGGATGAGCGAGAGAACCGAGGGCTCGCCCCAGACCACTTGGCCGCAGGCGCGCAACTCATAGGCGAAGATCGCCGGATTCAACCTGCGGAAGTACTCCGGGTGAACGGCGGTGAGCTCCAAGTTGCACCATACCCTACGGTCAGCCAGCCGGCGCTCAATCTCGCCGGTCAGCGGGTCAACGGCGGTTTTCGAAGGCAGGGAAGTGCGTGCCTCGAAAACCAGAAAGAACTCAGCGTCCCCCAACACTCTGGTGCCCAGGTCATCGTCGATGTGGGTGGCTTCGCCGCGCGCCATGCTGCCGGTAAAGACGATGGCAATCAAATGAGGGCCGAAGGCCTGGCAACAAGCCTCGGCGGTGTGCTCGCAGATGGCAGCCTGTAAACTCGTCATGGGGGCAATTCGGTCCATCGCGTTCGCCTCACGGCGCACCTCAGGGCCGTTGCGGGTTAATCAGCGGCCCCGTCTCGCCCTGAGCGCTGATGCCGCATACTCGTGGTATGCTTCTTCCCAGCCGCAAAATCGGATCAAAAAGCCGGGAAAAGTCGCGAGAAGCGCCCGCGGAGTAGCTTCCGATCCGACCCGTCCAACCCTAAGGCAAAGGCCAAACCCACGAACAACAGCCCTTGCCAAGCGATCGACGAGAAAAGATGCCAGATGCTGCCATTCGCCTGGAAACCGGAGAGCAGTCCGCAAAACCCCACAAATAGCACGCAAACGCCCAGAGGCCTCGTCAGAGCCTTGCTCGCGTACTCGCCGATAGGCATTCCCAACACTCGCGCCACGTACCAGGGTTGGAGAGTCAGCTTCACGGCAAGAAGCGGAACGGCGGTGCCCAACGCCACTCCAACAATGCCGTATTGGCGCGCCCAAATGATGCTCAGCACAAGGTTGGCCAAACCCTCGCCCAGGGTCCACAGGCCATAGGCGCGATGGCGACCCATGGCGATCAGAGTTTGAAGCGTGCCGAACTGAGCCAAAGACGCGACTCCGCCGATGGTCAGCAGCACGAGGATGGGATAACTGGAGACGTATCGCTGGCCGACCCAGAGGAGGATCAAGGTTCGCCCGTGTAACAGCAGCATGGAACCGATGGCGAGCGAGGCCAAGGCAGACAGGCGGGTCATGCGCAGGAAGATCCCTCGAATCTCGTCATGACGGCCTTGCCCATCGAGTTCGCTGACCCGCGGCAAGAGGGGGCTGACCATGCCAATAATGATGGGGCGAAAGTAGTCCACCAGACGCGCAGCGACTGTGAAGGGAGTGATCAGCGCCGTTCCCAGCACCCTCCCGATGACCATCGAATCTGTCGAGTCCCGCAGGAACTGACCGGCGTTATTCAGCAACGTCCAGAAGCTGAAGCTCAACAGCTCGCATCCCGTTCCCAGAGTGACCAGCCGCGTGGAAAAGTTCACACCCGGATCGATTCTTCGGATCATCCACCAGTTGAGCGGCACGATGGCGAGCGTGCCTGCCAGTGCGCAGGCGCCCACTGCCACCACCCCGTGCCCGAGCAATAACACGATCACGATGAGAAGCGATCGCAGGCCCTGGCGAATCACGGCGAGGAGATTTTGGAGGTCGAAGCGCTGCAGCCCAGCAAGATAAGCCTGCAAGAGCGTCGCCGGCAGGCCTAAACCGGTGTTAAGACCGAGAAGAATTATCAGCCAGGCGAACATACCCCGCTGCATCGACCGCAGCTTGAAGAAGGAAGGTAACACCTGGGACAACGCAAGGCTCAACGCGATCACGACTGCGCCCAGAATCAGGGTCAAGGTGACCGCCGTCGTGAAGACGGAGTTGAGCTCCACGCGATCCCGCCTCCCGCTGAGACGTCCTACAAAGCGCTGGAGGGTGTTGCGCGTACCCAACTCGAGAAGCTCTGAATATCCCACCACGGAAAAGGCAAGAGTGTATACGCCGAACTGAAAATCACCCAGGCGGTGAATCATGAACGGCGTCATCAAGAACGAGAGCAGCCCGAGGATGACTAAAGCCACCCAGTTGGAAAGAACACTTCTTAGCATGATGGTGAGTTATCTCGTGGCCTGTTTCTTCGGCTCGCCGTCCAGACCCGATCGAGCCGTTACACGGGAGATCGCTTTGTGTTCTCCGCCAGCGTCTGTTGCCGGAGCCGCTTCAATGACTTGCTTCTTCATGAGTCGCTGTTCGATCGAGCGCAGGTAAAGCTTCTCAGTGTTTTCCACCTGCTGCTCCTGGCTGAACGCTTGCAGAACGCGCTCTCTGCCGGCGCGACCGATCCGCGCTCGGAGCTCCGGGTCCCGGAGAAACTTACAGATGGCCTCGGCCAGGCGCTGGGGCTCCCCGGCTGGAACGGTGAGCCCCGTCACACCATTGATCACGATCTCCGGAGTGCCGTCGACTGCCGTGGCCACCACCGGTCGCCCCGCCGCCAGAGACTCCACCGCCACCACCGGGAGCCCTTCATAAAATGAGGGCAGGATGGTGAGTTCCGCCAGCGCCAGCCAATCCTCAACATTTGATTGAAAGCCGACGAAGCGCACCGCTTCTTCGAGTCCCAGATTTCGAACTTGTTCTTCCAGGCTGCTGCGCAGCTCGCCTTCGCCGGCACAGACCAGGCGGGCATTAGGAAACTCCGCCCGCACTCGAGGCAGACCTTCGAAGAGTATGTGATGCCCCTTTTGCGGTTCGAGGCGCGCCAAGACCAGCAGGACAAGGTCGGTCTCCTCAAAGCCCAGGCTACGTTTGAGGCCGGGCGGAGGCCTGTGTTCAGGGCTAAAGCGCCGCACATCACAACCGTTATAAATCACCGTAACCTTGTCTGAGGGCAGGCACTTTTCGTCGATCAGGTAGCGAGCTATGGCGTTGGAGACGGCAATGTAATGATCCACAAATCGATCCGCCAGGCGGTCGATGGCATAGCTGCCCTTCAGCCAGCCCCGGCGCCACTTTTCTCTGACGTGCGCGGTTTCGATGTTCAGAGGAACACCACACCACCGGCCAATCGGTGAAGCGATCAAGGCGGCGCGGAACTGATGTGAATGGAGAATGTGGACTCGGCGCTCCCGCAAAATGCGGGCCAGCTCCCGAACCGCCCTTCCCTGGGCGGGTGACTCCAGGAAAAGCGAAAACACTTCCACATCCGCGGGCAAGTCCCGGCGCAGCGCTTGCGTCAGTTCGGGAGGGCACACGAGCAGCGGATGAAAACGATTGCGGTCCAGCCCCTGCAGCAGCCGAAGGATGTGTTCTTCCACGCCGGCGCGAACCGGCGAGTTCGAGAAGTGAAGAACCGAAACCGGCCACTGGATCATGCCCTACCCGGTTCCTTCCCGCATGATCCGGAAGACATCTGCGATGGTGCCAGCCGGAAAACAAAACCGACGGTTGCTGAGAAAAACAGCGTCTGAGTAACGGTCATCCGGATGATAGCCATGCATTCCGGCCGGCACCCATTGGGGCCCGTTGAAGTCGCTGTTGGCGATCAGGCCGCCGGGGTTCAAGAGAAAGACAACTTCCCCATAGCGGTGGTCTGGAAAGAAAACACCCAGCCCTCTTAGCTCCTCGTCAGGAAGGATGCGCCCGTAAGGCAGTTCCCGAAGGCACTCGCCGATGCTCTTGCGGGCGTGTTCACTGAAGAACCAGAATCGAGCCATCGTGGAATCGTACACTGCCAGATAATCCTCGGGCATGGAAAGTCCCAATCCCTTGATCTCCGCCACTAGGTCATGGCGCTCGGAGACCGGCGTCATGCCGTGATCGGAGAACACCGCCAAGGTAGCTTCCGGGTCTCGTTGCCTGGCCCCTTCGAAAAGGCGCTGCAAATGTGCCGCGTACCACCGCAAGCGCTCATCCACGGGCTCAGGGTGAGCCCACTGATCGTGCAGCAGTTGGTCGAGCTCGCTCAAGTAGATAAAAAAGAAATCTGCCGCGCCCTGGGCCAGGTCCCTCGCCGCCCGTGCGAGAATCTCCGCGTCGGTCCAGCGATGATAGGAATAAACGCGGTACGCGATTCCTTCCGCCTCGAGATCGTCAAAGATTGACCGCGTGCTGCCGATCCCACCGCGCTCATAAATGTTTGCTCTCTCCACCCAGTTGAACAATGGGAGCAGTCTGGGGCTCACCCCGCAATCGAAGTTCTTTCCCAGTCCCAGAAAATGCCGCCCTGTCTCCTTCAAGATCTTACGGGTCACCCGGTGATCCAGTATGACGCGTGGGAGGAATCCGAAATGGCTGAACCAACGGAACGGCGACCCTTTTGGATCGTAATAAAGGAGATTCCAATGGCCAGTTTGAGCGGGCGGCAGTCCAGTCAGAATCGTCGGGATTGCTCCTGAGCTGAACCCAAGCACCGTACGCAATGGGTTGCGATAGGGCAGGGTATCTGAAAGAAATTCACGCCCCTCAAGAAACTTCCATCCCAAAGCGTCGATCAAGACGAACAGACGCAGGTGAGTTTGGCCCGACAACGTCCTCAGTCCCATTGTCTTACACGTTGCGTCCAGTGACGATCCTTCCCAAGACGAGCATCATGCGTGCCAGACCATTTATTTCCAAGAGATCTCGCTCTTCCGAGTTACTTAGTCCAGATCGGAATGATAAGTGCCCATCGGAAATGACCCTCCCACCTCGACGATTTATGGTATCAGATTGCCGTTAACTTAAATTAACTCTTCGCAGGTGACTTTGGGCCAAGTAAATACGGTGTCGCCATCACGGTGTCATCCGTTCTCGCGGCTGGCACTGCCAAGCTGAAACTCGCGATGATCAAGACAGGTCGGCTCGGTGATGAATCACCCGAGAACTATCCTCTCATGTCATGCGAATCCTCAAGCCTCTCTGTTATTATCCCACAATTGGAAGTTTCCGGCTCTTCCATGCCCTGCCAGGCTCGGATCAATGCAATTTGTTGCAGGTGCGCCGCGCACGCGACAAGTTACCTCAAGTTGTGAATTAGATGTCCGAGACTTTACTTGGTCAGTCGAGATCTTTTGGTTATGGTCGAGCTTGGGCATGTTCAAGCTCCCGAAGGGGAGACCGTGGAGAAACTGATTCATGAAAAGAAGCTCGAGTTTCCAGAGAACGTCCGTTCCCTCTGATAAGACCCATTTCACCAAGCCTGCCATTTTGAGTTTTTCTTTGCTATTTCTGTTGACTTTGCTGTCGGCCTCCCGCGCTTCAGCTCAGCTTGACCAGTACGGTGGCGATACTGCCGATCCCTGCTCGGGCGGAGCAACCGGCTATTTTTACACCGCCAAGGACGCGGTCAGCCAGCATTGGTGGTTCTGCGACCCTGCCGGCAACCGCTTTTTCATGCTTGGGGTGGAGGTGGTCGACTACGCCGATGCCTCCGGCTACGCCAAAGTCATGACCAGCAAGTATGGGGATACGGGCTACGACGGGTTCTCCGGCTTGCTAAATCGTCTACAAACCTACGGCTTTAACACAGTGGGGGACGACTCCAACTGGTATGCGTTGCCGGTGAAAACCAATGCTGGCGCCGGCAATTCGGTCAAGCTGCCCTTCATCTGGCAGATTCACCCCTCCTACGGATTCAGCAATTCACTGTATCCCTTTAAGGATGTCATCAGCACGCTCAGTGCCGCTTACACCGGCTACCGGGCTGATCCGCTGGGGGACTTCTTCGACCCCAACTGGACCAGCTACGCCAATTACGGTCCGACAGGGACTAGTGGCAAGAGTCCGTGGGGAGCCTCGCCGCCGTTCTCCAGCTTTTCGGCGCTGGACGCCTCCCCATGGTTGCTCGGGGTAAGCCTTGACGATGGAGGCAGTACGTGGGGATTTATGAACGCCACGCCGCCCGCCAGCGGCGTCGGACCGCACCCCGGCTGGATGGTGGCCGCCACAACGCCCAATCAAGTCTACGCCGGCCGCTGGAAGATTGTTTATCCCGACACGGTGATGCACAGCAAGCAGGAGTGGGCGAACTGGCTCCAACAGACCGCGGATTCCGGGCCGGGATACACGTCCATCACCGCGCTCAACGACGCCTGGGGAGCCAACTACTCCACCTTCGGCTCGAGCGGGATCAGCGTCACAGGAGAAGTGATCGGCACGGGGAACGGCAAGACCAAATCCTTCACCCACACGCTGAAGCACAAGGTCGTGGACCCCTGGTCGGTGGCAGTTCTGGAAGGCGCCAGCACGCATACGGGAGACTGCCCGTGGTTCGATTATGACTGTGGCAACAAGATCACCGCCAACACCGGGCTGATTGGAGCCATTGGCGGAGTGAGTGGCGGAACGATCGATTACCGCGCCGGAACGCTGACGGTGACCTTCTCCACCGCGCCCGCCTCGGGCACGGCCATCACGGTGAACTACATTTATGGCGGCTGGCCGCACGGCATGACTGGAGGCACGGGCCTTTTGGACGAGGACGGCACTAATCCGTGGTTTCCCTCCGACTTTCACCTGCCGGACTTGCTGAACTCGAATCCCCCACGGGTTGACCTCGACCTCGACAACTTTGCCGGCCACCTGGCTCATCAGTACTTCTCGACGCTGCAAGCCGCGGTCAAGGCGAAGCTGCCGCACCATCTGGTTTTCAGTCAGAATTTCCTGGGCGCGTATGACCGCCCGGTCATCCTGCAGCAGGCCGGGCAGTATCTCGATGCGCTCATCTTCGAAGACGTGGATGATTCGGCCCAGTTGGTGACGGCCTACGGGATTGCCAACAAGCCCGCCTTCCTGGAAGAACGGTTCATCGCCAACCCCGATTCGGCTTTCGCGGCCTACGCCTGCGACAGCACGGACAATCCCGCCTTTGCCTGCCAGACGACTCAGCAGGCCCGCGGCCAAGCCTACACCGCGCAACTGGCTCTTGATCTAGGGCTGCGAGGGACGGACGGTTTCGGTTTTCTCATCGGCTGGGACTATTGGGAGATGACCGACAAGTCGAGCGAGCGCCAGAATTTCGGCCTCTGGTCGGCTCTGGATAATGCTTACAACGGGGCGGAAGACCTCAGTGGATCGCAGCCGTGCGCGCCCGAAGTCACCCTGCCCGGCTACGTTTGCGGCCTGGAACTCCAGAATCATGGAGACTACCTGAGCGCGGTCGCAGCAGCGAACGCCAGTTGGTATGCTCCGTAGCGCGCGGTTCTGACCGAGGAGTCCAGTCACGCAGGGCGTGCGCCGCTTAGCCACCTACCACCCCAAGCTTGCGAAGGAGCTGCACGAGAGAGCGCGCGGGATAATAGATCGCGTTATTCTCCATAACGTACTTCACGAACCACGGATACTGGCACAGGTTGTAGGCGGCCCCGTTCAGCCAGTCCTTCGGCGCCGGCTCGAATTGGACCCGATGTTTCTCCCAGTCCCCGTTCACTTCGATTTGGGCCGGGTCGATGCATCCGAGTCCCTGTTGGGCCGCCAGCACGACGTGCTTGCAGCGGTAGGGGTCCAGGCCGACGAGCCGCATCGCGCTTGCGTCGAGCGCGATCCCGTCGCGACTGGCCAGGATGACGTCCAGCCGTTTCGGTTTGCCGTGTGACGGCCCGCGCCCTTCCATCGCCACGATCCCATCCATGAGCGCGAAGGCGGGCTTCAGTACCCGGTGCAGCGAGCCCAGCAACTCGTGGATGAGCCGGTGATGGATCATGCGATCGCGGTAAGACGGCACACAACCCCACTGATTCTTCAGAACTCCGGTGTAATAAGTGAGGGCATGCGTCTTGAGCACGGGCAGGGTGATCAAGACGTCCGCTTCGAGCAGCATGCGCGGCAGTTCCATCTCTCCCACCGGTGGGCAGGGAGTGCTCACCGACGGGACTTCCGAAAAATTCACCAGCTCAATACCCAGTCTCTTGGCCATCTCATCGTAGCCTGAGGCCCGAAAAGCGTCCCACGCGGTCTGCCGGTCATGGTCGGCCTCGCCGATATAGATGCGTTTCGTGCGGCGAAGCAGGACTTCACACACCGCTTCGGTTACTGCCCGGTCCGTGTTGGCGCTCTCGATTTCAGCCTGCACGGCGGTGCACAGATTCGGTTTGAGGACGACGGTCGCCTCCGGCTTCACCCATTCGGTCCATCCGCACAGCTCCATACACTCCCGCACCGTCGCCGCGATCGAGGTGTCCCGGGCGCCACGTAATATGACCAGGCTCTTACCTATATCAGTCACGAAATCCTCACGGAATCGAGCTCGCGATATATGGTCCGAGACGATTCGCCACAGCAAGCGGCAGGCGCCGCCATAGCTTGATCGCCCAGTGGTAGCGGGGATTATCCGGCCTGACTTGGGGGATGGGCACGCCCGGCGCCAGCCAGTATCGCCAGTGCAGTGCCTTTTCCTCACAGGGCCAGTGCCGCTTGAACTCCCAGGTACCGCTTCCCGGGGTGCAGCGCCCGAGGTCAACTTGACGGTACCCCTTCTCAAGAGCCCATTCCAGCAGGCTCCAGTACAAGAGTATGGCAGAGTACTTGCGGTGAGAGTCGGGCATCGTGGCGCTCCACGGCCAGTCGACCGTGCCGCGAAAGGCGGTGACGATTCCAGCGGCGACGGGTTCTTGATTGTCCCACAGCACCACGACACGGTTTTCCGCCGGAAGAGCGTGGCAGATGTTCTCGAACCACCGGCGCGGATAGACGGGCGTGCCCAGGTTTCGCATGTTGGTCGAAAAAATCCGATAGAAGACGTCTACCAGTTCTGCGCCGCCCCACTCGGCACGCAACCCGCGCTTGCGCGCGCTGCGGACTTTGTTCCGCATGCCCGTGGAGAGGCTCTGCCAAAGTTCCTCCACCGTCGAAGGCAGGTCCACGAGCATCCCGACCTTGGACGACACATCGTGCCAGCCGGCGTCGTCCGCGCACTCACTCCGCAGCTCGATGTGGCGCGCGCCGAGTTCTTTCCCGAGCTCGATCGCCGTTTTCAGTAACGCCTCGCCAGCCTCGGGCGTGCTCGCCAGCACTCCACCGTAGCTGAAAAAAGGTACGGAAACCAGGAAACGCCCAAACAGACGGCTCTCGATAAAGCTCAAAGGAAGGACGCCCTGCACGGCGCCCTCGGCCGTCGCTGCGAGACGATAGGGCCGGTGGCCGAAAGTATCGGCAATTACTTGCCCCCACACCCAACGGTGATAATTGGTGGCGCCGGCCGACGACTCAACGTAGGCATCCCACCGCGCGGGGTCCTCGCAGAGCTCCGCTTTGACGGCAGCGCCGGCGCTGAGTTCGGTGTTCATGTCCGTGCCCGTCCGTCCGGCGCACCAATGGCAGCCTCATGCCCTGTGCTGCTCGCCATCGGCGCATCAAAATACCTCGCGAGCCAATCCTCGAAGGTCGTCATGGAGAATGAGGATAAGAGGCCCCTGATTTTGCCCTCTGTCGTTTTCAGATTGACGTAGCACTTGAAGCTTCTGGCGAAGCTCATCGGCAAACGCGGGTGATTCGGGTCAATCTCCCGGGGGTGAACGTAAAAAATCACCGGCCGTCCTTCCCTGAGCACCTGTCGCGTCATTTTTTTGATCACCCACAGCGGAAACAAGCGCAAGTAACCGCCACCAAAAAAGCAAATAGACCTTCCGGCTAAACGGCTCACGGTCATCGGAAACTCGATCAGATCGCCGGCGGCGGTTCCGACGTGATGCGGCGATTTCTCACTTCCCGCGAGCCCACCGTGCGCCCTCGCGGCTGGAAACACCGAAGAGTCGTACCGGTATCCCGCTTCACCCAGAGCGTTGAAGAACCACGGCGTTTTTTCGGTGACGGAAAACCCGGAAGCGCGGTATCCCATGACCTCACGCCCCGTGATGTCCTCGATCGTCTTCTTGGAGCGGGTAGCGTCGTCGAGAAACTCCGCACGCGTCATCTGGTAAATCAACCGGTGACGATGGCCGTGCGAAGCGATTTCGTGGCGGCGCCCGGCTGCTTCTTTGACCAAGCGGGGAAACCGCTCGGCCACCCAGCCCAGGAAAAAGCACGTCACCTGAACATTCAGTTCACTGAAGATGTCCAGGAGCCTGGTGAAGTTTCGCTCGACACGCGACGGCAAAGAATCCCACTGGCTCGGCGGCGGAGCGGCCGGCAGGTCCAGAATATGAAACCAGTCTTCGACGTCAACTGAGAAAATGCACTTCATGGAGGCTCGTGGTCTTCAGCGTTTATTGCCCTCGCATCGCCTGACGGCTGGCTGCAATGCCTGTTCGTCAAACCTTCTCACGCACCGGCGAAACCGAGGGTTTTGCCTTGTATCTCTACTAATCAATGTTATCAACAACTTGACGGCTTTGAGACGTATAAAGTGCTTATTTTCAATGGCCTGACGGCTTTCCCGGATTCGGAAAAAAGCCGATGCTTTATTTTCAATAGGTTGACGGCTTCGTTCGGTCATTCTGTGGTTTTTTCTTATTCGATTTGTCCTTCACAGCCCGCATTCTGGTCGGTCACCTCACGTCCCGCAAAAACTGGACCGCCTTGAGAACCTGCCGCTCGGTAACTCGATCATTCATCGGCAGAGTAACCGTCTCGCGGGCGGCGCGCTCTCCTTCCGGACACATTCCGTCGCGATAGCCGAATATACCGGCATCAACACCATCCGGCCGGTCGACCGGGTAGCGGTACCAGTCACCCAGCTCGATGCGGCACCGCTCGGCTTCTTTCAAAACCCGGCCCTTGTCAGACACCCGGACGGGATAGCGGAGCAAGACGGCGTCAGTGCCTTCGGGAATCACGAGCGGCGAGAATCCTGCCGACGCAAGCACACCGTCGTAGGTGATTTTGAGTCTCTTTCGGAAAGTCACCACGCTTTCGTCCGATCGGCGCCGATTCAAGAGCCATCTCTGAAAACCGGACATTCGTTTGGTGTAGTCTTTGACCTTCGGCTTTATCCCCTTGAGCTCTTCCTGAGTTGAAGAACCCACCAGCAGCCCTGCGCCGTAGAGCCGACGATAAACGTCTCTCGCCATCCAGTAGAAAGTAGGCGAGGCCAGCAATTCCCGTCCTGCGACCTGGGCGGCAAGGAGAGCCGTTTCCCGAAACGAAGGGGCCGAGCACTCCTCGTCATGGAAGCTTCGAAGGCGGCTGCTCAGCGCGCGGTCGGCAGTGGTCACCCATCCCCCCAAGCCGGTCGAAACAGGCTTGGTCCAGTGCGAACTGAAGAATGACGCATCTCCCGCAGTTCCGACTGCGCGCCAAGCTCCACGCTCATCCTGATACCGGCTTCCCCAAACGTGGGCGCAGTCCTCGATGGTGGCAAGTTCGTGGCGGCGGGCCCAGGGCACGATGCGATTCACGTCTGCGGGCATACCGTAGGTGTGCTGGAGGATGATCGCCTTCACCCGTGCCGGGTTGTCGCTCTGTGCCACGGCGTTTTCGATCCCAGCCAACGCCATGTTGAACGTCCCGGGCTGAATGTCGGCGTAGAGCGGCTCGGCTCCGGCGAGAAGGATGGCGGATGGCACAGCAAAACAAGTATAGCCGGGCACGACCACGCGATCTCCCGGACCGACTCCGAGCGCCTTCAGAACGGCGTAGAGGGCCGCCCTGCCCTTCCAGAAAAAAAAGGTGTCCGCGGCGGTTAGGAGGCGTCGGCCGACGGTCCCGTCGTTTGCGCCCGCCGCCGCTACCGCGTCGCCAAGCGCCGACGAGGCGGCAGGCGCCACGAGAGTGTCGCGATGAAGGCTTTCGTTGAGCATTTCAGAAATCAATTTTGACCAGCGGGCCCCTTTTTTACGGCACTGCGGGCTAAAGCCCGGCGTTACAAACCCCGCTACGGACCGGCGCCTCTCGAAAGACTCGCAATTTCCCACACGGCGAAGCGCCGGCCGCGGCAGGCGTCGAAAACCCCGGCCAGGGTTGAGGCGCTGCCCAGCACCACGTAAAATGGGACCGACACCCACCGATTACTGCTTCGGCCGGCCGCCGCGATCAGAAGTCCGGCGAGCGCCATGCCGTAAAAGACCAACTGGATGGCGAGAGCGAGCGCGAAGAGCGGCGTGGCGGCCAGCGACGCGCTCGACACCAGCAACAGGGCCAAGGGAACCAGGGTGAGCCAACGGAGGAACTTGCGCGAGACGAACTGCCAGCCCCGGAGTCCGCCGAGCGTGCTCCGCAGCTTCCACATGCCCAGCATGCCCTGTGCCGAGATTCGCCGCCGCTGCTCGAACGATTCCCACGGCGAGACGGTGTCCTTCTCGAATACCTGAGCTTCCGGCTCGTGCCGCACCCAGTAACCCGCCGCCCCGATCCTCAGTGGAAGTTCGAGATCGTTGGCCAACTCCGGCAGGAGCGGCGCATAGAGGGAACGACGCACACAGAAGATGGCGCCATCGCAGACTAGCACGGAACCGATCCGGCTCTCGAGCCCGCGGATCCTGGATTCGTATCCCCCATACGCGCCAGCGCCCTCTTCGATGACCGAATCCGAGGAGTCCTCCGCCGAGTGCGTGTCACCGGTGACGCAGCCGACGCGCGGGTCGGCGAAGTGCCGGACAACTTTGCGGAGGCAGTGGGGCGGAATGTGGGAGTTGGCATCGGTAAAGAACAGCAACTCGCCCGGCGCGGCCTGCGCCAGCCGGTTGAGCGCGGCGTTCTTGCCGGACCTTCGTTCCATCCGCACGAAGGTCATCCGGGGATCCTTGATACCCTTCAGGATTTCGTCCGTGAGATCCTCCGAAGCATCGGAAGCGACCCGCACCGAGAGCAGCTCCTTGGGATAATCCCACTGCAGCGTTTCGTTTACCTTCCAGCCGATGTCTTTCTCTTCGTTGCGCGCCGCGACGAGAACCGAGACGCCAGGCAAGTAATCCTCGCGGATGACAGGATGTACGGGCCGTACCCACGACAACAGCCGGAGCACCAGGGGATAGCCCAGGTAGGTATAGCCGAGCCAGACGGCAGCCATCCAGAACAGGAACTTCATCAGCGCCCTCCCCGGCCCAGCAGCAGGATTTTGATGGTTCGGAAGGCGATGAGCAGATCAAGTCCGACCGACATGTTCTTGATGTAGTACAGGTCATAGGAGAGCTTTTCGACGTTGTCGTCGATGGTGGCGCAGTACTCCCGATTGATTTGCGCCCAGCCCGTGGCCCCCGGGGTGACGCTCCAGCGCTGGCGGTAGAACGGAATCTTGGCGGCGTATTCTTCTTCCTGATTGGGCACAAAGGGGCGCGGCCCGACAAAGTGCATGTCGCCGCGCAGGATGTTATAAAGCTGCGGGATCTCATCGAGGCGGAGGCGGCGCAGCCAGCGTCCGACGCGCGTAAAGCGAGGGTCGTCAGCCTCGGCCGGCTTGAACTGACCGTCCGGGTCGGCCCCGTCGCGCATCGATCGGAACTTGTAAAGCTGGAAGGTCTTTCCGGCGCGGCCCACCCGGTCCTGCAGGAACAGAGCGGGACCTTTCGAATCCAGCCGGATGGCGACGGCGATCAAAGCCATCAACGGCGAAGCGACCAGCAGCCCCAGCCCTGAAACGATCAGGGACGCTGCCCGCTTATAAATGAGCATAACCGCGGAGACGCGAAAGCCCCGGCCAAAGAGCAGCCAGCTCAGGCGCAACGAGTCCAGGGGCACCTTGCCGGTAAAACTCTCGTAGACGTTCGAGCCATCCTCCACCATCACGCCCTGGGTCTTGAGTTGGAGCAGCGACTCCATGGGCAGCTTTCCACGCCGCTCGCGCATGCTGATGATGAGCTGAGACACCCGCTCCCGCTCGACCAGGGCCGGCAGGCTTTCCACGCTTCCCAGGCACGGCAGACCGTTCATGCTTCCAGGCTCCGTCGGTGTGCCGACGTAACCAATCAATCGCACCCCGTACTCGGGGCGGCGTTCGATCTCCACCTGGAGCGACGCGGCGAGAGCGTCTGCGCCCACAACAATCCCGCGGCGGGCCAGACGCTCGGAAGCATTCACGGCGAAGAACAACCTTCTCCAGAAGCTGAGCAGGACGCCCGCGAGCACCATCCCGAGCACGAAAAGCCCGAATTCAAGCCGAACCACCGGCAGGATGTAGTACAGGATCGCCAGAATCACGCAGGCCGAGCCCAGCACCTGAACCAGCCGCGTGAAGGTCTCGCGCGGGTTGCTGAGCAGCAGGGAGTCGTACAGGTCGTGGTAGTAGAGGCACACCAGGCAGACGCCCGAGGCCAGCGCGATGTTCAGAAACTCGCCGCCATACCTCATTCTGAGGACGAAGTCATTACCCTGCCACGCGAGACCGGCGAGCAGAAAGGAGGCGCAGATGATCAACGTCTCGCCAAGCAGCAAGACTATGGTGCGGACGGGATAGTAGACGTTGAAGACCCGGACCACGGTTCCTCAGTCTTTCTTGTTTCCGTTTTTCGATGCTTCTCCCCCCGAATACCCGTAGTAATACGAGGTGTACGTGGAACCGGGAGTCACACGGTTAAGGACCACGCCGACCAAGTGCCGCTGTTGGAATTCCTGGCGCGTCTTCTGCGCCATATCAAAAGGCGTTTCCCCCGATCGCACCACCATCAGTACCCCGTCGCACAGTTCTGCCAGGAGGCTGGCGTCTGACAAGGGAATCGATGGAGGTGAATCTAGAATGATCCAGTCAAAGACCGGCGCCAGACGGTGCAGCAAGGTCTTCAAACGACCCGTGCTGATCAGTTCAATCGGGTTGGAAACCGGACTGCCACCCCCGATAAAGAACAGATTGCCCTCTGCACCACGCTGAAGGATGGAGAGAGCGTCGGCGTCGCCGCGAAGATAGTCGGATAAACCCGGCGTCGCGGAGGCTCCAAGCATTTCGTGAGTGCGCGAACGCCTTAAGTCGCCGTCCATCAGCAGCACGCTGCGGTTGCGCTGTTGAACGATGGCCTGCGCCAGGTTGACGCTGACGAACGTCTTGCCTTCAGCAGGGAGGGCGCTCGCCACCAGCACCGTCTGCAAGGGCTGCTTGTCGCGAATCTGATACAGCCTTGATCGCAGGGTGCGGAACTGCTCGGCCGCCGGCGATTGATCTTTGGCATCGGCAAAGAGCAGCAGGTCGGAGGTGGGGTTCCACGGCGACGCCGGACAGCGCGCCTGCAACCATTCGAGCGATAGAGGTTCAGAAACCCCCTCCGGCGCGCCGTAGGCAACCGTCGGGGCCTCTCGTGCCGCTGCCGGCGATTCAAGCGTGGTCATCAGATCGGGGACCAGAACGCCGTCAGACGCCTCGGCCAAGTTCGGGTTCGCCGCTCGTTCCCGCTGGGCGATTTTTAAAGCATCGTGAATTCTGCTCATATATGCTTCAACTCGTTTCTTGAGACTCCTGGGGTCACTCCGGCCTCCGAATCCGGTCCATGAGGGCCGCCAGGTTTTGCAAAGTTTCCATTAAACGCACATCGTCCTTGTTCATTCCTCGAGCACCGACGGGAACCGTGGGTTCGATCTCGTGCAACTCAAACTCCCGGGCCACGACTTCGATCGTCTCAGCCGGCACGGGCCGAACCTGGTCCGCAAAGGCGCTGATCAGCGCGTGCTCACAGAGGAGGTTGATGACACGGGGTATGCCGCGGGAGTACAAGTGCACGGTTTCGATCGCGTCGGATGTCAGAATGGGCTGGCCGTCGGCCCCGGCGATGCTCAACCGCCGCGACACATAACCCGCCGTTTCCTCCAAGCTCAGTGGGTGCGTCTTACAGCGCAACGTGATTCGTTGCCGCAACTGTCTTACTTCGGCTTGCCGTAACTTCTCGTCCAGTTCCGGCTGACCCGAGAGCACAATCTGCAACAGCTTTTCCGTGGCAGTCTCCAGATTGGTCAGCAAGCGAATCTCCTCCAGCATTTGAAACGAGAGGTCCTGAGCCTCGTCCACAATCAGCACGGCGGTCTCGCCCGCCCGGTAGCGTTCCAGCAGCCAGTGGTTCAGTCGGATCAAAACCTGGCCCTTCTGGCGGCCGTCGCACGGTATTCCAAAATCCGCCATCATGAAGTCAAAGAACTGAGGCGCGCTCAGTCGCGGGTTAAACAGAAAAGCTGTTGCCACCCCTTGCCGCCGCAGCCACTCCAACAGCTTGTTCACCAGGGTCGTTTTTCCTGTGCCGACTTCACCGGTCAGCAGGATGAAGCCGCGCCGGTTCTGAATCCCATAGGTCAGCACCGAGAGAGCCTCCTCGGTGTGAGGGGTCAGGACAAGATACCGGGGATCCGGATTGACGCTGAACGGGTTTTCTCGCAAACCAAAAAACTTCTTATACATGGACGACTCTTAAGCCGACATCGGCTCGCGAGGCTGAAGTTCCTCTTGGCTGCCCGATGGCTTGGAGGTGTCGTTTTTCCTGCCGTTTGCGGACTCGACCGAAGGAACCAGGGCCAGAGTGGGTAAATCAAGATAATATGTGACGTCACGCTCATCTCGGATGGCTTTGTCGCGAAATTCCGCCAGAATGGCGAGACCCGCGCCCGCTCCGAGGCCCACTCCGAAACCGCCGAGGGCAAACTGCCACCATACCGGGAAGGACGGATCCTGGGGAAGATCCGCCGAATCCAGCACGCGAAATTGCTCGCCCTGGCCGCGGCTTTCGAGGCTGGCCGACATCTGGGACTGATCCCGGTTCGCCGCCAGACTGTTATAGAACTTCAGTGCCCCATCCTGACCGAGCGACAACTCTTTGTACTGTTGCTCGACCAGCGGGCTCACTTGCACCCTTGCCTCGTAGGCCCGAATTTTCTTCTGCAGATCATCCTGCTCGGCCGTTTTGGCCTTGATTAACTCTTCGTCTTGGGTGAGCTGGGCGCGCAACTGCTGGATGGGCACCGGCGCCTGGGCCGGGGTCGATGCCTTCGTTGACTTAGCCTGTTCGAGATCCTGAATATGCGCTTCCAGTTGCGCGATGTCCTTCTTCATCTTGATGACGTCGGGGTAGTCGTTCGTGTAGCGGCCCTCCATGACGGCGAGCCCCTCCTTCATCTTGGCAAGTTGGTCCTTAAGTTTGTCCGGGTCCTGGTCATCAACCGGCGTCTCAGACTGCCAAGCCGCCACCTGCTGCGAAAGCAAAGACTCGAGGTAGGTCTTCTCCTGCTGAGCTCGGCTGAGCTGCTCCGTGCTGGCATCAAGCTGGGAATTGAGGCTCGTGAGAACCTGCAGATTCGCTGCCTGGTCCTCCGGCAGCGAACCCAGGTTCTTGCGCTTAAAATCGGCCAGCTTGGCGTTCTGCTCGTCTAAGGCCCGCTTGGCATCGGCGAGCTGGCTCGAGAGAAAGTCAGTCGTTCCTTGAGCGCGCTGCTCCCGCTGCTGAAGATTTTCCTCCATGAACATGGAGGTCAGCTCAGTGCAAACCTGCTGGGCCAACTTGGCGGTGGACGCCGTAAAGCTGATGCTAAATCCCGGCACGGGTTGCTGCTTGTTGGCTCCGGCTTTCGCCATGTCGCCCGAGAACTGCACCGGCAGCATCTGAATGTCCTTTCGCATCTGGTCCAGAGCATCCTCCATAGATCGGCGACGCTCACTCTTGTAGAGGTCATACCGTTCGATAATCGGTTGCAATCGGGTCCGGCTCTCGATCTGCTCCTGCATGGTCGCCAGGCGCGTAAACAAATCGCCTTCCGACACCGACTGCACGAAACTGGAAGGCACCGTCGGCTGCTCGATCAGGACCAGGCTGGTCGAGGTGTACTGGGGCGTCAGCAACAGCGTGACCAGGTACCCGACGAGCGGTCCGACGATGGCCGGAATCAGAACCACCCAGCGCCGCCTGTGCAGAATGCCCAGATAGTCTTCAAAGCTCATCTCTCTCTCGCCTGCCATTAGAACCTCCCCGAACCGTGCAGCCTCGGCTGCGGTCAAATACCAAAGGGCCGCGAATGTACGTCGAGACCCACTCCAAACGTGTGCACCACCACCACCCTGCCCGGATTACCACTGAAGATCGGGAAAGCTATGTTCGAGCTCTGGTACTGCACGGTATACAGAGCGAACAACGTGAAGGACCTTCCCCAATTCCGGCTCAGACGAAGGCCTCCGTTTTCATAGTTGAATAGCCCGTTAGAGTTCACTATTGACTGCTGCAGCCCGGCGTTGCGCCCATATCCCGCGTAGAGATACCCCGACCAACTCTGGGTCAGCCGCCGGTTCCACGACGCGGTCACCGCGCTCGTCAAGGCTCCCGCCAGGACGCCCGAACCCGGTTCGATGAATTGCCGGTAGGCCAGTGAAAAGTCGGATCGCTCCAAGTGATAACTCAATTCCCCTTGCCCGCTGGCGTAAAGCCGCGCCGGAAAGGTCACGCCTCCCGATGCTATCTGGGTGATTTCAGGCCCGCCCAGAAGACGAAATGAGAGCCGCCCGGTGATCCGCCGGCCATACCCGGCCTGGATCACATAGCTGTTGATTGCCTCGCCGAGTCCATTAAAGCGCAGCGCGCTGAAGGTGTAGGCAACGCTCAAGGAGTCTCTCGCCGACAGACTGTGATCGACCGCTCCGGTCAAAGTCAGGTCGTTGCCGCTGATGAAACTGTTTTGCTGGAATTGAACGTTGGCAACAGCAGCGATTCCGGTAAACGACGTGCGCGCCGTTACCCTGTACTGTGCTTGGCCCACCGCCACGTTCGTATAGCGTCCCGCTTGCCCCGTCAAGATGCTCTGGCCGGGGCCGAATGCCGGGTTCAACTGGCCCAACCCGCCGCCTAAACCCAACTGCGACCCGATGCCGAAGCTGCCCAGCTCGCTGATACCGCCGAAACCGAATTCTGCCTCCGGCAAGTAACTGAACCGATCACTCAGAAGCAGATTCCACTGGCGGCCAGTGTACTTTTCCGAGAATCCGAATTGCTGAAATGTCGTGTCGCTTTGCGAAACCGAGTTATAAAGCAGTGCGCCTCCTAGGTAATCAGCTGCAAAGTCAGTGCGCCGTCCTACGTGATCCAGCTCCATGCGGGCCACCGGAATGCTGGCGGTCGCGAAAGTGGAACCTCCCGGAACGATCTGGTTGTTCGTATCACCGACTTCCGCGAAAGAAAAACTCGGCAACAGATAACCCCGGCGTGCTCCCGGAATCTGAACTCCAACTTCCGCCCCAGCCAGAGGACGGGTGTCTTCGACCGGCGTGGCGGCCGAAGCGCTTGCGTTTGGCCCTTGTTGATCCTGGTCGGCGTCCTGAGCGGCCAGAGCGGATTGGGCCGTTGCTCCCGGCACCGCGCTTGGCTGCTGGTCTTGAAGTGGCCGGGATTGGCTCACGGCCACAAAAGCGAAAAAGGTAGCGGCCGTGAACAACAGCGATTTCGGCATGGTCATGGGTCCATCCCACACTAGGGAACAACAATAGTATCGCCGGGCTTCAGAATGATATTGTCTCCTGGGTCCTTGCCTTTCAGCACTTTCTTGTAATTGAACGGGTATCGCACCTGCTTTCCGTTTTCTTGCCGTAACACGTAAATCTTCTTCAGGCTTGCGAAAGGCGTAAATCCGCCAGCGCTCGCCAGCGCCTCGAGCGCCGTCATTCCCGGCAGCAGCGGATAGGTGCCACCGCGGTTCACTTCTCCCGTAATAAAGATGTGCTGGCTGTTGACCTGGGTCACAATCACCGTCACCTGAGGATCGGTAATAAACTTCTTGAGTTTCTCGGTGATGGCGGCGGTGAGATCCATGGCCGTGAGCCCAGAGGCTTGAACGTCGTCAATCAAGGGCAGCGAAATTTTCCCATCCGGCCGCACCGGCACCGCCTTCGAGATGTCCGGCTCCTTCCACACCTGGATCTCGAGCACGTCGCCCGCATTGATCACATAGTTTGCGGGCGCAGACGCCGACGGCTTGCCAGGGGCCGGATTTTTGGCATCGTGCTTCCGGCGAGCCTGCAACGGGGGCGCCAGCGCCAGACCTGACAGCAGCAGAAGGGTTCCCGAGACACAAAACTGAATCCTCAGCATCACTCTCTCCCTTATGGCTCCGAAATCGCTTGACGGGCCATGGCATCGTCCAGCCCGATCTGCTTAAGTTTATAGAGCAGCGCCTTATAACTAATCCGGAGTTCCTGCGCGGCACGCTTTCGGTTCCACCTCGTTCGGGCCAGCACCTTGAGAATCATCTCTCGTTCCGCTTGACGCGAGGCCGCGCGCGATGCCTCCTTGAGGGAGTGGCCTTCGGGGATGCCGCCGACCGCGAATCGCAGGCCGGGCAACACGGCATTCTCGTCGCCGCTCGCTACCATCTGCTTGACCACACTCTCGAGTTCCCGCACATTACCCGGCCAGGTGTAGTCCAACAACGCCCGGAGAGTCCTGGCGCTGAAGGAAGGCCGAGGGCGTTCAAAGAGGGCCGCGTACTTGCTCAAAAAAAACTCAACCAGAACGGGAATGTCTTCCCTGCGATGACGCAAGGGTGGCAGACGCAAGCAAACCCCGCTGATGCGGGAGTACAACTCATCCCAGAAGCGGCCTAAACGCACTTCCTCTTCCAGATTCTGTCGCGTGATGGAGATGACGCACAAACCGGGACGCGCGCCGTTCGAGAAGCCGTTGCCGAACCCCAACGTCTGGAAGATCTTCGCCTGGCAGGGAGGAGTCAACTCACTAATCTCGTCAAGCAGCAGTGTCGCTGCTTGAGTCCTCTCGGCCCGGTGACCATTCGGCTGCAGGGCCCGATCAAAGCCCTCGGGCGTCAACGACGCGCACTGCAGCTTGATGAACTGGCAGTCGTGGCGTCGCGAGCGCCGATGAATCTGAAGTGCCACCACTTCCTTGCCGGTACCGCGCTCGCCCGTCAGCAGGACCGGAATGTCGGTCGGGGCAATGTCTCCGACCACCGACTCAATGAGTCGCATGGCCGGACTGGTCCACGGGGCAAACGACTCAGGATCAATTGCTTCCGGGGCAATCGCATGCTCGTCAAGAGTGCTCGAATCAATGTGTCCTTGCATCATCCCTTCTGGATGTTCCGGTCGCTCGTGGAGCAGAACGCCAGAGAAGAGGTCACCCCTCGTACCAAAGCACGACAATTGCCACTATCGGCTGTTGACACAATGACCTTGAACGTAACTCAAGCAACGGCCCTCCAATACCTTGGAATACTATTGTACCTTAAGGACAAAGGGAAGCAACCAGAGATTCCAGCAGAGTTCCACTAAGTGGACAATGTTTTCCGCTTTAGCGCCCAACCACGGCCGCCTTGGATCAACAACGTTGCCCCACCTGCCGCTTGGGAATCTCGATCACAAACCTCGCTCCCTTCCCTTCCTCGGACTGGACAGTCAGGCGGCCTTGATGCCCGGCAACGATCTGGTGTGTAATCGCCAGGCCGAGTCCGGTGCCGTTCGCGAACTTGGTATGGAAAGGTTCGAAGAGTCTGTCCATCTGCCCGGCATTGAAGCCGACGCCGTCATCCGCCAAGACGATACGGATGAGCTCCGGGGCCCCCGGAGCGGCTCCGGTACTCTCTTCGATGATGGCCTCGAGCACGCCGCCTCGGGGCATGGCCTTGAGAGCATTGTCGCAGATGTTCCAGAGAACTTGGCGGATCTTGTCCGGGTCAACCCAAGCCGTGACAGGTTGGGATGGAAATCTCCGCTCGATTCGGCAACCCTTGCCGAACAACGGGTGATGTTCCACCAGCAGCAATGTCTCCTGCAACAGGTTCGTCAGGTTCACGGTGCAGAACTCGAATTTCTGCTCGCGGGCATAATTGAGAAAGTCCGTCACCAGCTTGTCAAGCCGCGACGACTCGCGCCGGACGATACTGACCAGTTTCGCCTGGTCTTCTTCCAGATTAGCCGGGCTCTCAAACAGGTTCACTGCACCGGCAATTGAAGCCAGCGGATTCCGGATCTCATGGGCGATGCCGGCGGCGATGCGGCCCAATGACGCCATGCGGTCTTTGGCGCGGTATTCCGCATCGCGCCGCTTCTCTTCGGTGAGGTCCTGAAAGGTATAGATGTAGCCTACCACCCCGGCGTCCGACATCGTGAGGGGAGAGGCCGAGATTCCCAGGGTACGCCGGCCGGTCTCGGGGTGATCATGGGTGATTTCGCGGCGCGCCGGCAGATTCCCCGCACCCGGGGGCTGCCTCCGAAGCTCCGGCAGAATATCCCCGAGCGGCCAGCCCTTCAAGTCGGCGGGATCGCGGCCCAGGATGGATGCCCCCGCCGGGTTGATTTCATGGATACTGCCGTCGAGGTCAGTGCGGATGAGGCCGCCCCGCATGCTCTGGATAATGTTCTCATTAATGGCTGCGAGGCTCGCCACCTGGCCGGCTTTGTGCCGCAGCTCGGCGCCCGTCTCGCGCAGTCGTTCGGCCAGAAAGCTCGAAAGGTAGGCGACCGCCAGGAACCCGAACAGACTGGCGAAAATCTTCACGCCCAGCGCGCGGACGTCCGCCGGAGCCGCCGAGGAGTCGGCGAGGAATCCTAGAGCCGGGTGCCGTTCGACCAAATGCGGGTAAAGGCCAGGAAGGTAGGCCAATTCCAGGAGCGAGCCGAGACATACAAAACTCACCGCGGCCACCAGGTACGCCCGCGAGCGAGGCAGCACGATCGCCGCAAGAAGAATGGCGACGAGGTAGAGCGAGAGATAGTTGCTGTCCAGATCGCCCGTCGTGTGGACAACCGCGGTGATGATGAGAATGTCGGAGTAGATCTGGAGGTAAGCCTGGAGAGGATAGTCGCGCCCGAGCTGGTAGTAAATCAGATAAAAGAGGCCGACAACGTACCAGAAAATGACGACGATACCCAGTCCTTCGATCGACGCCGGGTTGGCCGGGTTAGGAACCAGTTGCCGGGTTGCGTAATCAATTGCGAAAACCAGGGTGATAATAACAAACCGGATTTTGATGACCCAGAGAAGCCATGACCGCAGGTCGCCGGTGAACCCCATGTGAGTACCGTACCCTGCTCTCATGTTACCACGGGCGCTGAAAGAGTCGGATGGGGTCCACGACGGCCGTCGCCCGCGGCGTCCCGTCTCGCGGCATGGGACGTCCGGGCCCGGGTAGTCATTCCCGCGCCAGCGGGAATGTCGTGAAACCGCTGCGTTATCCAGCCAGCTTACCGATAAGGCTGAACAGTGGCAGATACATCGAAATCACCACTCCTCCGACCACGAAGCCGAGGAAGAGAATCATAATCGGCTCAATGGCGGTCAGCAGGTCGGCCACGGCTGCGTCCACTTCGTCCTCGTAGAAATCAGCGACCTTCTGGAGCATGCTGTCGAGCGCGCCGGTCTGCTCGCCGACGCCAACCATCTGAATCACCATGTTGGGGAACACTCCCGTCTTGCGCAGCGGCTCGACGATGGTCTGGCCGCCTTCCACCGCCCTCCGCACCTCAAAGAGTGCTTTCTCAACCACGGCGTTTCCGGCGGTACGGGCGGTAATGTCCATGGCTTCCAGCATCGGGACGCCGCTCGTGACCAGGGTGCCCAGAGTGCGGGTGAAACGTGCCACCGCAATCTTTCGCATCAGGAGGCCCAGAACCGGTAATCGCAGGATCAACGAGTCGATCATCATCCGGCCCTTTGGTGTCTTGTAGTACTGCTTGAAAGCAATCACCGCTGCGGCCACCAGCAGGGCGAACAGCCAGAGAAAACTGGCGACGAAGTGGCTGAGCGCGATGACGATCTGGGTTGGGAGCGGCAGCGTGGCGTCCAGGCCGGCAAACAGCGTGGCAAAAATCGGCACCACTTTCCACAGCAGAATGATGATGACGCCCGTGGCGATGCTCAACACCGCGATAGGGTAGATCATGGCGGATTTCACCGCCCGTCTGAGCTTCACCGCCTTCTCAATGTACTGAGAGAGGCGCTGCAACACCCCGTCCAGGATTCCGCCCGTTTCCCCTGCCTCCACCATGTTGCTGTAAAGCTCATCGAAGGCCTTGGGGTATTGTCGCATCGCCGCCGACAGCGTCGAGCCGCCCTCCACAAGGGACCTTATGCCATTGAGAGTTTCGCCAAAGGCTTTGTTTTCTTGCTGTCCACCTAGGATCTCCAGGGCTTGAACCAGCGGGAGGCCGGCGTTGATCATCACCGAGAACTGGCGGGTGAAGATCGCCAGATCCTTGGCTTTGACCTTGCCGCCTTTCTTGAGCTTGGCGGCGGACGGACGCGCGGCCACCGCGGAACCCGCAGCTTGGCGCCTCGCGGGAGCCGCTGCTCCTCGCGCGCCGGCCAGCGACGCTCCTCGTGTTAAGGGTTGAGCCATGTTGTGCCTCCTCACTTGCGGCGCCGGTTCCTCACCAGCGTGTTCTTGTAGCGGTGTTCCTCTGCCCCTGCTTGAGAGTGATGTCGCTACCTAATGTTTCGCCGGCGCGTAAGCCGGCGCCGGGCGCGCCCCCGCTGCCATCGGAACGTTGCGGTTGATCATGGACTGCAATTCATCTGCGTTGTGCGACCGTTGCAGGGCCGTTTCCAGCGCGATGAGCTTCTGCTGGTAAAGCCAGAGCAACGACTGATTGAACGTCTGCATGCCGAACTTGTCCTGACCCGACTGCATGGTCGAGTAGATTTGGTGCACCTTGTCCTCGCGGATCAAATTGCGGATGGCAGCGTTGGGAATCAGGATTTCCATCGCCATCACACGCCCCTTAAGGTCGGCCTTGGGCAGTAGCGACTGGCAGAGCACGGCTTCGAGCACCATCGAGAGCTGGGTGCGGATCTGCGACTGTTGATGCGCCGGAAACACGTCGATGATGCGATTGATGGTTGACGCGGCCGAGTTCGTGTGTAGCGTGCCGAAGGTCAAATGGCCGGTCTCAGCGATGCGCAGCGCGGATTCAATCGTCTCCAGGTCGCGCATTTCGCCGATGAGAACGATATCCGGATCTTCGCGCAAGGCGGCCCGCAACGCCGCCGCGAACGACCGCGTGTCGGCGCCCACCTCGCGCTGGTTGACCAGGCATTTGTTGTGAGCGTGCACGAACTCGATGGGATCCTCGACGGTAATCATGTGCTCGTGACGAGTGCGATTGATGAGATCGAGCATGGTGGCGAGGGTGGTGGACTTGCCGCTGCCGGTCGGCCCTGTCACCAGAATCAGGCCACGTGGCTTCTCGCACAACTTGCGGACGACCGGCGGCAGCCCCAGTTGCTCGAACGTCTTGGTTTCGAACGGCACCATGCGGAAGACGCAGCCCACGGCGCCGCGCTGGTTGAACACATTGCCGCGGAATCGCGCCACGCCTTTCACGCCGAATGAGAAATCGAGCTCCAGGCTCTCCTCGAACCGGTGCTTCTGCGAATCGGTAAGGACGCTGTAAGCCAGTTGCTTCGTATCGCCCCCTGTGAGCGGCGGCAGGTCTTCGCACGGGTTGAGCTCTCCGTGCAGCCGGATGCGCGGCGGCGAGTTTGCAGTGAGGTGCAGGTCGGAACCACCCGCTTCCACCATGCGCTTCAATAGCTCTGTCAGAGTGGGTAGCGCCATTTTCTTGTTTCCTCTCTCCGAGATTTACGCCTCAGGAGCAAATTGAGTCATCGGTCCATCGGGCCACTTGATTCAATGGCTCAATCACCCAATGGCCCGATGATCCGATCGCCCAATTCAAAGAACCGTCTCCCTCACCACTTCCTCCACGCTCGTCATACCCGCGAACGCCTTGATGAGGCCGCTGCGACGCAACGTAATCATGCCCTGCTCCATCGCCTTGCGCCGCAGTTCCAAAGCCGATGCCCCGGTCAGAATCAACTCGCGAATCTCGTCGGTGATCTCCATTACCTCGTACAGGCCCACGCGCCCCCGGTAGCCTCGATCGTTGCACGCCGGGCAGCCCTTGCCCTTGAACAGATTGGCGTTTCGAGCCTCCTCCGGCGTGAAGCCTGAGTCGATGAGCACCTGGGCCGGTGAGGCGTCAGGCACTTTACATTCCGGGCACAGGCGGCGTACCAAGCGCTGGGCGCAAATCAGCAGCACCGAGGTTGCCACCAGGAAAGGTTCGATGCCCATGTTCATGAGCCGCGACACGGTGGAAGGCGCGTCGTTGGTGTGCAGCGTCGAAAGCACCAGGTGCCCGGTGAGCGCCGCCTTGATGGCGATTTCCGCCGTCTCGAAGTCGCGGATTTCCCCCACCAGAATCACGTTCGGGTCCTGCCGCAGGAACGACCGCAGCGCCGCGGCGAAGTTCAATCCAATCTGCTCCTTCATCTGCACCTGGTTGATGCCCGGCAACTGAAACTCCACCGGGTCCTCCGCCGTCATGATGTTGGTGTCCACTTTGTTCAATTGCGCGATGGAGGAATAAAGGGTATTGGTTTTGCCGCTGCCCGTCGGCCCGGTGACCAGTACCATGCCATAGGGCTTGAAAATGGCCTTCTGGAACTTCGCCAGCGACTCCTGCTCGAAGCCCAGCTTCGTCATGTCGAGACGCAGATTCTCTTTGTCGAGCAGGCGCATCACGATCTTTTCGCCGTGCAGCGTGGGCAGCACGGAAACGCGAAGGTCGAGCTGCTTCCTCTTGCCGTTATGCATCATCTTCAGCATAATGCGCCCGTCTTGGGGAAGGCGCTTCTCGGCAATGTCGAGCTTGGCCATGATCTTCACGCGGCTGATCATGGCGTCCCGCAGCTTCAGCGGCGGGCTCATGATGTGCTGCAGGATGCCGTCCACGCGGTAGCGCACGCGGTATTCCTTCTCGTACGGCTCCATGTGAATGTCGCTTGCGCCCCGTTTCAGTGAGTCAGTGAGGATGTAGTTCACTAGGCGGATCACGGGCGCCTCTTCCGCCGCCTTTTCGAGCGCCGCCAGGTTCAGAGTGCCGTCATCTTCGGCTTCGAGCTCCAGGCTCTCCGCGCCATCTTCGTCAATGAAGCTGACTAGGTCTTCGATTTCCTTCTTGCGCTCGTCGGCCTCCACGGTGCCGTAGTACCGCTCGATCGCCTGAGCGATCTGGGTCTCGGAAGCGAGCACTGGTTCAACATTGTAGCCGGTCGCAAACTTGACGTCGTCCAGCGCCAGAACGTTGGTGGGATCCGTCATGGCCAGCTTCAGCGTGGCCCCAACGCGGGCGATGGGGAGCACCTGGTACCGCACCGCGGTGTCCATCGGTACGAGCTTCAACACGCTGGGGTCGATTTCGATTTCGGAGAGGTTCACCGCTGGCAGGCCATATTGTCGCGAGAGCGCCGCCGTCACGTCGCTGTCGCCCACAAACCCCAGCTTCACCAGCGTGTTTCCCAGCCGCCCTCCGTGCGCTCTCTGGTGCTCAAGCGCCTGCTGGAGCTGCTCGAATGAGACTAGGTTTGCCTTCAAGACGATTTCATCAAGTCGAACGGCCATTTCTTGGGCCTCACGTTCCCCAAGCGACTATCGGCAGACATCGGGCCGAGCTTTCGACGGGTTACTCAACAACTGCCATAAACCCTAACCCCGTCCTCTATAGTTTACTCACGGGGTACTGTAAACGCAATAGTAAATATGGTGAGCCAGTGCCCTCGCCTTGACTTCGCCCTGACGCCGGCATAACTTGGATTCTGACGCAGTGCCCGTTGTGGTATCCGAGACACAGGCAGTCAATCTCGATACCGCACCGGCCCGTCACTCGTCAGCGACATGGAGACCACGTGATGCGATACAAGCTGCTGGGCAGGAGTGGATTGCGGGTTTCGGAATTGTGCCTCGGCACCATGACCTTTGGCGAGGACTGGGGCTGGGGTGCGCCGAAAGAGGAAAGCCGCCGACAGTACGACGCCTTCCTTGAAGCCGGCGGCAACTTCATTGACACGGCGAACACCTATACCAACGGCACGAGCGAAGAGTTCCTGGGCGAATTCATGGCCGCTGATCGCGACCGGATTGTCCTTGCGACAAAGTATACGGACGGCATTCCGAATAACGACCCGAATGTCGCGGGCAACCATCGCAAGAGCATGGTGCAATCCGTCGAAGCCAGCCTGAAGCGGCTGAACACCACTTACATTGACCTCCTCTGGCTGCACACCTGGGATTTCACCACGCCCGTCGAAGAGGTGATGCGCGCCTTTGACGACCTGGTACGCGCCGGCAAGGTGCTTTACATCGGAGTCTCCGACACCCCCGCGTGGGTCGTTTCCCAGGCGAATATTCTCGCCGAGTTGCGCGGCTGGACTCCGTTCGTGGGCCTCCAGATCGAATACAATCTCATCGAGCGCACTCCCGAGCGCGAGCTGCTGCCGATGGCGCGCGCGCTCGACATAGGAGTCGCGGCGTGGTCGCCGCTCAAGGCTGGCCTGCTTTCAGGAAAATACAACCGGCCGGCGGGCTCCGCCCCGGCCTCAACGCCATCCTCCTCGGCGTCAGTTTCGGCGGTCCTCCCCAAACGCCTCGACGACGCCGTCTCGGCCAGCTTCGCGCCGCTCACCGAGCGCAGTCTGCGCATCGCGGAGCAGGTGGGCCAGATCGCGCGGGAGACCGGCGCCACTTCCTCGCAAGTGGCGCTGAATTGGCTCCGTTCCAAAGGTGCGATTCCCATCATCGGCGGACGGCGAGTGGACCAGATCAAAGAGAACCTTGCCTGTCTGAACTTCATGCTGCCGGACGAGCACGTCTTGCGCTTGGACAACATCAGCCGCATCGAACTCGGGTTCCCACACGACTTCCTGGCCAACGACACCGTCCGGAACTTTGTCTTTGGCGGTATGTTCGATGCGATTGATAACCATCGGCTGCCGTCAGTCCTGGCGCGGCCAACGGGTGCTGACAAAGCGAGGGGTGCAGTGCAGGAAAAAATCTAAAAATATTACGAACGAAGCCGTCAAACTATTGAAAATAAAGGAAAGCCGTTTTCGGAAAGACCGAAAGCCGTCAAGTGGTTGAAAATAAGCCTATTACATTAGTAAAGCCGTCAACTATCTGATAATGCTAGCTTTAATCAAACATAGCGCCCTGAAATGAACAACGCAAGCCCCGCTCCCGAAGGTCCCAAGTCCCCGGGCCGAACCTTCCTCGTCGCCTTGGCGATTCTCGTCCTATTTCTCTTTTTCCTCGGCTGGAGCCAAGCGTCGCTGAAGCTCTCTTTCCTCGACCCGCAGAGCGCCCAGACCACGATCCTTCTCCTGGCGCTTTCGGCGTTCGTCTTTGTCGCCTTCTTTATCTTCGGTCTGATTCTTCTGCGCATTCTGATCAAGCTCTACGTCGAGCGGCGCCAGGAGCAACTCGGCTCGCGATTCAAGACGAAAATGGTGGTGGCCTTCTTGGCCATGTCGCTGGTTCCGGTCTGCTTCCTTTTCCTCTTCGCCTACGGACTGCTCAACCGCAGCCTTGACCGGTGGTTTGGCATTCCCTTTGACGTTCTCCGCCAGGACGTGCACCAAGTCTCGGAAGAGCTCAGCGTGCAGGCCCAGCAGCGGGCCCTCGACGACTCCGCCCACCTGGTCGTCAACCCCCAACTGCGTCAGGCTCTCCTGAAGCACGATTTCCCCGCCATCGAGAACACGATGGCGCGGCAAATCAAGAGCATGCAACTCGCGGCTGCGGTTGTGTTCGACTCCCAGGGCCGCGTGGTGGCTCGCGCTGGCGGCCAGGATCCGCCGCTCGCGGAAATCACGAAGCTCTTCCCTGCCCTCACCTCCGGCCAGGCGTGGCCCGAGGGAGAGACGGCCCGCTGGCGCGCGGCGCCCTCAGATCTTTTTCTCTCGGCCCGCGCGGTCGAGGACGACGCCGGCCGGAGGCTCGGCGCCGTGGTCAGCGTACGGCAATTGCCGCTCAACGTTCAGCAGATCGCAGACCAGATCGAGCGTGAGGCCGAGCGTTACGATGCGCTCGGGCGCGAGCGCAAGGCGATCAAGCGCGCTGACCTCTCCATTCTATGGCTCGTCACCCTCCTGATCCTCTTCTCCGCCACCTGGCTCGCCATGTTCCTTTCCAAGCAGGTCACCGTCCCCATCCAGGCGCTGGCCGAAGGCACGCAGCAGGTGTCCGAAGGGAACCTTGCCTTTCAGGTCTCGGCTCGGGCCGATGGCGAACTGACCACACTCATCCGGTCCTTCAACCAGATGACCCTGCAGCTTCAGGAAAGCCGCCACGCCCTTGAACGCGCCGCGCAGGACTTGCAGGGCGCCAACCGCGCGCTCGAAGAGCGCAGCAACACCCTGGAGGCCATCCTCGAAAGCATTCCCGCCGGCGTCATTTCCTTTAACCCGCAGGGTGAAATCACGCGCGTCAATTCCACCGTCGAGCGCACGTTCGGCCGCGCGGAAGTGAAGTCAGCGCGCCGCCTCACCGACCTCTTCTCCGCCGAAGACGCCCGTGAAGTGGCGCAGATGTTTCGCCGCGCCGGACGTCAGGGCACGGTGACACGCCAAATGGAACTGGACCTCAACGGACGCCGCTCTTCGCTGGCTCTCACCCTTTCCTCCATCCGCGCCCGCCACGGCGCCGTGGGTTGGGTGCTCATCCTCGACGACCTCACCGACCTGCTGCGCGCGCAGAAATCGGCCGCCTGGCAGGAAGTCGCCCGGCGCCTGGCGCACGAAATCAAGAACCCGCTTACGCCCATCCAGCTCTCGACGGAAAGGATTCGCCGCTTGATCGATCGGGCCGGACCGGGAGATGTCTCTCCCGCGCTCGTCGAAACCATCGCTGAAAGCGCCTCACTGGTTAGTGGCGAAGTGGCGACCCTCAAAGCGCTGGTGGATGAGTTCTCGGCCTTCGCGCGCTTCCCGGTGTCGCAGCCTGTTCCCTCCAGCCTCAACGCGATCGTGGAGGACGCGCTGAATGTTTTTGACGGGCGCCTCGCGGGTATTCACGTGCATCGCGAACTTGCCGGCGATCTGCCGCTGGTTCAGGCGGACCCGGCGCAGATGAAGCGGGTGGTGGTGAACCTGGTGGACAACGCCGCGGAAGCTCTGGAACACTCGCCGCTTAGGGAAATCCGCATCCGCACCACGCTCGATGCGGAACGTGACGTGGTGGAACTGGAAGTGGCCGACAGCGGGCCGGGCATTTCGCCCGACGCCAGGGAGAAGCTTTTTCTCCCCACCTTCTCCACCAAGGGCCGGGGAACCGGCCTGGGGCTTGCCATCGTCAGCCGCATCGTCTCCGAGCACCACGGCTGGATCCGGGTGGAGGAAAACCGTCCCTCGGGCGCGAAGTTTACGATTGAGCTGCCGCTGGACTCGACGGCAGTGGACGCCGCGCCATGATTACGAGCGGACCCAGGGTAGGATGGGCGCCAATGGGATTTGTGAAGCTCGAAATTCGAAAATCGAAACTCGCCGTGGCCTGGGCGAGCCGGAACTGCCTCTGCGCGCCTCTTACAAACTGTCGCCGCCAGTCTGCGAGTTTCGAATTTCGATTTTCGAGTTTCGAAAAGCCAGAACGACTGCACACATGAGGTATTCAGTACTTATCGTCGACGACGAGTTGGGTATCCGCCAGTCCCTGACCAGTGTTCTCCAGGATGAGGGTTACCATGTGGACGCGGTCGAGAGCGGCGAGGCCTGCCTGGAGTTCCTCGCCCGCAAGCGCCCGCAGGCGGTCATGCTCGATATCTGGCTGCCGGGCATGGACGGCCTCGAAGCCCTCGGGAAAATCCGTGCTCTGGAGCATCCACCCGTCGTCATCATGATTTCCGGCCACGGGACCATCGAGGCGGCCGTGCGCTCCACCAAGCTCGGCGCTTTCGACTTCATCGAAAAGCCGCTCTCGCTCGAGAAGACGCTGCTTACCCTGCGTCACGCCATCGAGCAATCCGAGCTTGCAGACGAAAATCGCGAGTTGCGCCAGGAGCTGCGCGGGTCTGACCGCCTGATTGGCGAGAGCGTCCCGCTCAAAGCCTTGCGCCAGCAACTGGCCCTCGCCGCGCCCACCAACGGTCGCGTGCTCATTTACGGCGAAAGCGGCGCCGGCAAGGAGCTCGTGGCCCATGCCCTGCATCACTCCAGCCCTCGCGCCGAACGGCCCTTTGTGGAAGTCAACTGCGCCGCCATCCCCGAAGAGCTGATCGAGAGCGAGCTTTTCGGCCACGTCAAAGGCTCGTTTACCGGCGCGCTCGAAGACAAAGTGGGTAAGTTCGAGCAGGCCGACGGTGGCACGCTGTTTCTCGATGAAGTCGGCGACATGAGCCTGCGGACGCAGTCGAAGGTGCTGCGCGTCATCGAAGAACAGCGGTTCTCGCCCGTCGGTTCCAGCGAAACCCTCACGGTGGACGTCCGGGTGATTGCCGCCACCAACAAGAACCTGGAAGAAGAGATTCAGAAGGGCAACTTCCGTGAGGACCTCTTTTACCGCCTGAACGTGATTCCATTTTTCGTGCCGCCTTTGCGCGAGCACGCCGAAGACGTTGCCCCGCTCGCCGCTCATTTTCTCACAACGTTTTCGCGAGCCTACGGGCGTCGGCCCAAGCAACTAGCCCAGGTGGCGCTGGCCGCGCTCGCCGCTTATCGCTGGCCCGGAAACGTGCGGGAGCTGAAAAACCTGGTGGAGCGGCTGGTCATCATGGTGCCGGGCGACCGCATCGAGCGCCGCCACCTGCCGCCCGCCCTCCTGCACCATCAAGCCCGTCAGGCCCATTCCACCCTTCCGGGTGACGCCCGGCGAGCCGTGCCCCACGACGGCGCAGGGCCGGCCTCCGGAGGCTTTCGCACGCTGCACGACGCGCGCGCCGCCTACGAGCGCGATTACATTCTGCGCAAGCTCGAAGAGAATCAGGGTAACGTCAGCCGCACGGCCGAGGTCCTGGGGCTCGAGCGCAGTCACTTGTACCGCAAGATGAAGTCGCTCGGAATCGGCGGCGCCGCCTGAGGCGCCCCGCGTATACCGAAGTAGGCTACAGGAGTGATGGACATGCCTGAGGCGCCGTTCACCGCCATCGACCACGTGCAGCTTGCCATGCCGCCGGGTGGCGAGGACGCGGCTCGGCGGTTTTACGCCGGGGCGCTCGGCATGATCGAAGTTGCCAAGCCGGCCGGCTTGGCGGCGCTCGGCGGCGCGTGGTTCACGAGCGGCACGGTCAACCTGCATCTCGGAGTGGAATCGGACTTCCGTCCGGCGCGCAAAGCGCATCCCGCGTTGCGCTGCCGCGACTATCCTGCGCTCGTCACCCGCTTGCGCGCTCTCGGTTTCGAGCCGGTGGAGCCGGTTGGAGACAGCGCCATCCCCGGTGTGCGGCGATGTCACCTCCACGATCCCTTCGGGAACCGGCTGGAGCTGGTCGCCGAGCCTGCTTGAAGTCTTGCGGGTGCGGGGGCCTTAGGGGCGTGAGTCGTCGCGGTAGTCAAGCTGGGCGATCACAGCGCGATTGTCGCGCCATTGCGGCTCGACCTTCACGTGAAGGTCAAGAAAAACCTTGGGCGGAAACAGTTTTTCGAGCTCGACGCGCGCCTCCGTCCCAATCTGCTTGATCCGCGCCCCGTCGGCCCCGATCACGATGGGTTTTTGCGAGTCCTTTTCCACCACGATCGTGGCGCGAATCCGGGTGAGCGATGGCGTCTCCTCGAATTCGTCCACCAGGACCGCCGTGACGTATGGCATTTCCTGGCGCGTCTGACGGATGATCTGTTCGCGCACCATTTCACCTGCCAGAAACCGCTCCGGCTGGTCGGTGTAAACCTCGGGCGGGAAATACTGCGGCCCTTCCGGCAGGAGCTTGATCACGGCGTTCAGCAGATCCTCAAGCCCGTCACCCGAAAGTGCCGCGACCGGAAAAATCTCCTTGAAATCGTAGAGCTTGGAATAACGCTCGATCAGCGGCAAAAGGCGCGGCTTTCTCACCAAGTCGACTTTGTTGAGCACGAGCACAGTCTTGGGCGCGTATTCCTTGAGCAGGCCCAGCGTGAACTCGTCTCCTTTGCCAAACTCTTCGCTCGCGTCAACGATCAGCAGCGCGATGTCCCGCTCCTCGAGTGCCTGGCGCGCAAACGCCATCATCTGCCGGTTCAACCGCGAGAGCGGTTTGTGAATGCCGGGCGTGTCCATCAGGACAATCTGCGCCCCCGGGCGGTTGACAATGCCCAAAATGCGGTTGCGGGTGGTTTGCGGCACGGCCGTGACGATGGAGACTTTGGCGCCGACCAGAGCATTGATGAGCGTGCTTTTGCCGGCGTTCGGACGGCCCACCACGGCCACAAAGCCGGACTTGATCCGTGGTTCGGGCCCCTGTTGCGGCTTGGCCGCCGCCTCGGCAAGGGTTGCGCTCTCGCTCATAGCGCCTCGATTTTCGAGTCTGGACTCTCAGCCTTGGGTCCGGGTGGCCCGGCCGACGCAACCGGCCCGGCCGGCCCAGTCGGTAAGGTCACGCGGAGTTTCACGACGGTTCGCGGATTCGCTTCCAGCACTTCGAAGAACACGCCATGCTCTTCCAGCCTCTCGCCCGGCGAGGGCACGTGGCCGAGCCGGGCGAGCACCAGGCCCGCCACGGTGGAGTATTCGCCGGGCCCGACCGGCAGGTGAAGTTCGTCGACTACCTGGGCGAGCTCTGTCTGCCCCTTCACGAGGTAGCGGCCTTCCGACTCCTTCACGATGTCACGGTCGTGGGTCTCAACTTCATCCCGGATCTCGCCGACGATCTCTTCCACCAGATCTTCAAGGGTGACCAGGCCAGCCACGCTGCCATGCTCGTCAATCACGATGGCCAGTTGCGGCGTGGATTGTTGCAGTTCTTTCAGCAGGTCGGCGTTGCGTTTGGTCTCCGGCACAAAAGGAACCGGCCGCACCAGCGAGCGCAGCGTGACGCGGGCCTGCCCTTCCGGTGGCAGTTCCATCAGGTCGCGCACGCTCACAAAGCCCCGAATGTCGTCGAGCTGCCCGGCATACACCGGAAAGCGGGAGTGGCGCGTCTCGCGAAAGAGCCGCCGCAACTCCTCCACCGGCGCGTGGATTTCGATGGCGGCGATCTCAGGCCGCGGCGTCATCACTTCCCTCACCACCTTGTCGCCGAACTCCACCACCGATTGCAGCATTTCGCCTTCGCCCTTTTCGATCAGTCCCTCCTCTTCGCCGGCCTCGATGAACTCCTGGAGGTTGCCCTGGGCGCTCGTCTCCTCGGAATCCACCGTCTCGGCTTCAAGCAGGCGCGAGATGGTGCTTGAAACGAGGACGGGGAACGTGAGGGGCAACGCCAGGTAAACCGCGCGGCGCAAAAAAGGCATCCAGCGTTCGAGGATGACTTCCGGCTCATCGTGACGCGCGACCAGAACGAAGGGAATCAACTGGTCGCAGATGGCGATCACTCCCAGCACCACCAGAAGCGACGTAAAAAGGTTCTGTCGGGCATGGGCCGGCCGCGCGATAAAGAGCAGCGCCGTCAAGCCCGCCGCAAATGCCGCCATCGCGGCGCCGTGCAGCGCCGAAATCGAAATCCCCACCCGCTCGCGGTCGGCGCGAACCCGGTGCTTGCCGCCGGCTTCGAAGAGCTTTCGCACAGCCCCTGGTGTAAGCCGCCGCATCAGCAGACGCAGATAAGAAGCCACTGAGCTTGCGCCCACCAGCAGCGCCAAAATCGCCACTCCAATGAAGATCAAAGGCATAAGCGCCTTACGGCCACTGTTCCTTCTGCCACACGCTGCCGTCTTCGTTGACGTACTGAATTGATATCGTCGGGCCGTCCAGCGCCAGCAGCGCGAATCCACTGATGAGGTAGCCGCTGCCGTCCGGCTTGCGCGTTTGGTTGATGGCCGTGAAGGGCACGCACCCGACGTCCGGAATGCCATTCGGGATGTCATTGGGAATCGCGCCGTGCCCGATCAGCCGCGCGCGATACTCGGTGCGCGTATCGTCGTAGATCGTGCAGCGATGTTCGTGCCCAAAAAACCAGGCGTAGATGCTCGACGCCCCCGCCGCACCCACCGCCAAGGTCAGCTTGCCGATATCGTCGCGCAAGCCGGCGGCGGCAGCGTGCTCCAGAGCGAAGGCTGACAGCGGTTGATGATGACTCAGCAAGATGTTTTTTTGACTCGTATCCTTCAGCTTGTCCACCAGCCAGTCAAACTGTTTGGTGAGCCTCGCGTCCTGATCGCTCAGCAGGCGGTGCTCCACATAAGCCGTGTCCACACCGAGGAATTGCCACGCTTGATTGTAAAGCCCAAAGTAGCTGGCGGCTTGCCCGAATCCCGGCGCCGTGAGCACCTTCTCGAAGTAGGCGTGGCCGCCGCTGTACATCTCGTGGTTGCCGTTGAGCGCGAAGGATCGTTTCTGGCCCGCTCTTGGCCATAGCTTCAGAAAGCTCTCCGCTTCGTTGCCCTGCCCGGCGTAATAGATGTCACCAAGGTGGATGACGTAATCCGCGCCCAGATTCTGGATCTGATGGCTGACGTTCACCGCCGACGGATTGTCGGCGCCCCAGTCTCCCACCAGCGCGATCTTGCACTGGTCCTCAATCGGGTACAGAAAGTCCCCGAGATTCT